>NZ_JBELOI010000001.1:0-667479 GCF_040276065.1 Castellaniella sp. GW247-6E4
CATCCCGCGTCCCGGCGGTGCGCGTCAACCGCTCAAGATAGTTGTCGTCCACCGCTCAAGATAATTGTCGTCGTCCACGCTTCCCATGGACGGCCAAGGAAGGCCATGGGCGGCATCACCCCAAAGCAGCGGCTGACCGTGGCCGCATAGCGTTCCGGCTTCTGGCAATCGCTGAAAATGGTGGATCACCGTCATGGCTCATCCCCGAAAACAGACTGTCGTTGAGCTACTTTATAGGCGTTCGCCCATAAGCAGCAGGCGATGCGCCAAGGAGTTCGACCATCCGCGACTCGCATGGGGAGAGGTCATACCCTCGTCGTTGCGAGATCATGAACGTAAGCAAACCGATGTGCCAGGCGCGGCGCTCAAGTTCAACAAGCTGTCCGCTCGCCAGGTCCTCGCCAACGAGGTGCCGGGGCAAGTGGCCCCAGCCGAGACCAGCCTTGAGAAGATCACGCTTGGCGCCGAGGTCATTGACCAGCCACTGGCGTTTGCCGGCGACACCCTGTTGGGTCTTTTCCGCTCCCGGCTGGTTATCTGTAACGACGATCTGAACATGTCTGCCAAACTCGTCCATCGGGATGGGTTCCAGTATCGAAGCGAGTGGATGGGATGGCGCGGATACCGTCACCATCTCGGCCTCATACAGCCAGTGGCGTTCGATGGCATCCGGGCTCACCTCTGGCACGTTCCCGATCGTGACAGCCAGGGCACACACCCTTTCGAGCACCAGGCCCTCGCCGCCTTGCATCGTCGTGATTCGCAGGTCGATCACTGCGGTGCAGAACTCCTCTTGCAGTGTCCGCAAGCAGTTGATCAGGTGGGCACGCGGGAAGTAGGCATCGATCGCAACTGAAACCTGTGGCGCCCCAGCCCTGGCGATCGAGCTGGCACGGTTCTTCATTTCTTCCGTGCGTGAGATCACCGCCCGCGCGTCCGGCAAGAGGCTGTGCCCCGCCGCGGTGAGCTGCGCCTTTCGTGTGTTTCGCTCGAACAACTCGACATCAAATGCGCTTTCCAGCGCCTTGATCGCATGGCTAATGGCTGACTGTGCGCGCCTGAGTTTCCGCGCCGCACCCGAAAAGCTTCCCTGATCGCATACCGCGACGAACGCACGCAGTTGGTTGATGGTGACGTTATCGAGCATTTATATCTAAACAGTAGATTGAATTAAGCAATTTTTCGTCAATTGTATTGATGAGTCAAGGAGACTAGACTGATTTCCAGCTTCAACAAAGGACGCCAACCCGGCGACACATCATGAACAGATTGAATGGAAAAACCGCCGTGATCACCGGCGGCCTGGCACAAATCCAAGGAGAATATATGAGCTATGCAATTATTGGCTTCGGCCAGATCGGCCAGGCTCTGGCCAAGGCTTTTGCCCGAAGCGGTATCGAAGTATCCGTTGCAACCACACGCGACCCGGAAAGCTTTGCATCCACCGCGGCTGCGATCGGACCCAACATCATTCCCAAAACACTGGCGGAAGCGGTCAAGGCGGACCTCGTCTTTTTGGCTGTCCGTTACGAGTCGCACCGGGATGTCGCGAAAGCGCTGCTGACCTGGAGGGGAAAGATCATCATTGACGTGACCAATACCTACGGCGTGTCCCCTGAGGAACTGGGAGGACAGCCGTCTTCCAAGCTCGTCGCACAGGCTTTCACAGGGGGAAGATTGGTTAAGGGCTTCAACCATTTGGCTGCTGCCGTCCTTGACCAAGACCCGGCCGTACAGGGTGGTAGAAGAGTCGTGTTCCTGACGAGCGACGATGAGGGCGCGGCAGCGACAGTGGCGGCCCTCGCCGAGCGACTCGGTTTTTCACCTATCAATCTTGGGAAGCTCGAAGAGGGTGGTGCGCTTGTGCATGCACGGAACAAGACCTGGGGGCCGCTCATCTTCCAGGATCTGTTCAAGAAGGCACCGTCAGCGATGTAAGATCATCACGGCAAGATCATTATCAGACGATAGGATACGGGGGAGGGTTTCTCGTCCTTGGCCTGCAGCGCCTCGCGCGGTTTCATCAGGGTTTGTCCCCAACGGTCGGGCGACGGGTCCAACACCGACGATCATGTGCGCAATAACTGCGAGCTGGGCTGAGGTGGCTCAGACAGCCCACTTTCCACCATCCGCAGCAGCCGCAGGCTCAGCGCCGTACGCACCTCCGGCGGCGCGTGGCGCAATGGGCCGTCGATGATGAGCAGCGCCAGGCCATGGACCGAAGACCAGGCCAGGAACTCGGCGCCCGGCCTCTGGTCCGCGGCCAGCACACCGGCTCGCACCAGGGTGTCAAGCGCATAGCTCAATAATTCGAACGGATTCAGTCCTTTGCCGGCGGTATGCGCAGGATTCGGGGGCACCTCGACATCGAAGTCGCCGAACGCAAAGGCAGTGCGGAACCATCCGGTTTCCGCCTGCGCGAAACCCAGGTAGCCGCGCCCCACGGCGGCCAGCATGGCGCGGGCGCGTTCGATCGGGTTTGGCAATGTCTCGGCCTGGCGCAGCTCCTCCTCGATCGCGCGCGCCAGCGCGCCCAGGGATGCGGCGCGCACGGCCTCGAATAGCGCCTGGCGGTTGGCGAAATGACGATACGCCGCATTCGGCGCTACCCCGGCCCGTCGTGTGGCTTCGCGCAAGACCACCGCCTGGGGACCGCCCTCGCGCGCCAGCGCCAGGCCCGCCTCGATCAGGGCGGTGCGCAGGTCGCCATGGCGATACGTCTTGCGCGGCCTGGGCGCCGCGGCGGAGGACTGACGATTGACGGTCTCAGGCATCGTTTACAAACATGTACATTTTGGATGTGGACGGTGTTCATTTTAGCCCTCAATATATGTGGACGATGTCCACAATTGATGGGATCGGACCGAATCAATCCACGTATCTACCTATACAAGGAGGGCCTCCATGCGATTCTCGCCCTATCTGAACTTCGATGGCGATGGCGCCGAAGCCATGGCTTTCTATGCGGAGCTATTCGGTGGCCGCATTGTGCACCAGTCCACCTTTGGCGAGATGCCGCCCCACGAGGGCATGCCGCCGCTGCCGGAGGCCGCTCTGGGTCGCCTCATGCACGCCCACCTGCAGGTGGGGGCGCAGTCCATCATGGCCTCCGACGCGATACCGGCGATGCCGGGGCAAGCGGACGACGCCTGCGCGGGCGGCTACCGCAAGCCGCAGGGCATGTGGGTCTCCATCGGAGTGGACAGCGCGGCCGAGGGGCAGCGTGTGTTCGATGCGTTGGCCCGGGACGGTCAGGTGACCATGCCGTTTCAGGCCACGTTCTGGTCTGCCGGTTTTGGGATGGCGACCGACCGCTTCGGCACGCCCTGGATGGTCAATGTCGTTGACGTAACCTGAAGGCGGGAGCCGGTCGGTCATGTACCACCCCTATCGCTGGGTCGTCGTCGCAGCCGGGGGCCTGCTGGGCATGATGGAAACGCTGATTGAGAGCGCATGCCATGCCCCGATTCTTGCGGCATTGAGGTACCCTTCAGTCTGTCACAATGCCGGTATGACAAGCATGCAGGGCGATCTTTTTGGGGCAGCGGTTTCCCGGCCGCCGGCCGAACCGACGACCGACGCGGCCTCTCGCGCGAGCCTGGCGTCCTCCGGTGGCCGGAGCATCGCCAAGGTGCGACCCGCGGCGTCAGTGGAGAATTGGCGTGAGTTGGCGCGGCGGCTTCCCGCGCAGTTGCGTTTCGGGGTTTCCACCTGGTCCTACCCGGGCTGGGAAGGCCTGGTCTGGGACGGCGAGTACGATCCGGGCACATTGTCCAAGCACGGCCTGGGCGCCTACCATCGGCATCCGCTGCTGCGCACGGTGTGTGTGGACCGCAGCTTCTGGCGTCCGTTGACTGCGAGCCAATATGCCGCCTACGTGAGCCAGGTCGGCGACGACTTCCGTTTCGTCGTCAAATGCCCGGCCAGTGTCACCGATGCCCAGGTCCGCGGCGACGAAGGCAAGGCACTCAAGCCCAATCCGGATTTTCTCGATCCACGCCTGGCCGTCGAACACTTCGTGCAGCCTACGCTCGCGGGCTTGGGCACTAGGCTCGGCGTGCTCGTCTTTCAACTGAGCCCATTGCCTTGGGGGTGGCTTGGTCGCTGCACCGAGCTGCTGGACAGGCTCGGCCACGTGCTGGCCGCGGTCCGGCAGGCCTTGCCCGCGCAGGCGCCCCCGATCGTCGCCGTGGAAGTCCGGGATCCGGAGCTCCTGGGCCAGGCGCTGGTCGACACGCTCAAGGCGCATGGCGCTACGTTCTGCCTGGGCCTGCACGGAAAAATGCCGCCGATCCAGGAGCAGTTGCCCGTGCTGCGCGCACTATGGCCGGGGCCGCTGGTCTGCCGATGGAACCTGAACCGCATCTTTGGCGCGTACGGCTACGCCGATGCGCAAAAGAAGCATGCGCCATTCGATGCGCTGACCAGCGAAGACCCCCACACCCGTGCCGAGTTGGCGCGCGCCATTCGTGGTATCACGGGCGCCGGCCAACCAGCCTATGTGACCGTCAGCAACGACGCCGAGGGCAGCGCGCCGCTCTCTATCCAGAAGCTCGCGCTCGCGGTGGCGGGACGCTAGGCCGCAAGCCGCCTGCAAGCGGCTTGCTATCGTGCCGTGGACAGTGTGTTGTAGCTGTTGATCAGATTCCGGTAGTCGGGGATGTGGTTCGAGAACAGTGTGCCCAGGCCCTCGACATCGTTGCGCCAGTCGCGGTGCAATTCGCACGCCGCGCCGAACCAGGTCATGAGCTGCGCGCCGGCCTGTTCCATGCGGCTCCATGCGGCCTGCTGGGTCATGCTGTTGAAGGTGCCCGAGGCGTCGGCGATCACGAAGACCTCGAAGCCTTCCTCCAGGGCCGACAGCACCGGGAAGGCCACGCAAACCTCGGTTACCACGCCGGCGATGATGAGCTGCTTCTTGCCCGTGGCCTTGACGGCCTTGACGAAATCCTCGTTGTCCCAGGCGTTGATCTGCCCGGGACGGGCAATGTAGGGCGCGTCGGGGAATTTCTCTTTCAGCTCGGGCACCAGCGGGCCGTTGGGACCGTTTTCGAAGCTGGTGGTCAAAATAGTCGGCAGCTTGAAGTAGTCGGCCATGTCGGCCAGGGCCAGCACATTGTTCTTGAACTTGTCCGGGTCGATGTCGCGCACCAGGGACAGCAGGCCGGTCTGGTGATCTACCAGTAATACGGCGGCGTTGTTCTTGTCGAGGCGGATGTAGGATTTGGTGCTCATGGTGATCTCCTTGAAAGCAAAGGGCTGCTCAGTGGTTCGATGTGGGGGCGGGCGCTTTGCGCTCGACCGCCGGGATGCGGCCGAACCGGCCACTGTTGAAGTCCTCCAGCGCCTGCCGGATTTCCTCGTGGGTGTTCATGACGAACGGGCCGTAGCCGGCGACGGGCTCGTCTATCGGCTCGCCCGACAGCCACAGCAGCGTGACGTCGTTGTTGGCTTCCAGGTGCACCGTCTCGGCCGCGCGGTCCATGTGCACCAATTGGCCGTTGCGAGCGATTTCCTGGCCGTTGATCAGCACGGTGCCGCGCAGCACCACCAGCGCCAGCGTGTGACCCGGCCGGGCCTCGAGTTCGGCCGAGGCGCCGGCCTCGAGCCGCAGGTCCCAGACGTCGATGGGCGTGAAGGTCCTGGCAGGCCCATGGCTGCCTCCGTAGCTGCCGGCAATGACGCGCAGGTGGCCGGCACCCTCCGGCAGATCCACCTGCGGGATATCGGCGTTCAGCAAGGTTTGGTAGCCGGGCGCGGACATCTTGTCCCGAGCAGGCAGGTTGACCCATAGCTGCACCATCTCCAGCGGGCCGCCGCTCTGGGCAAAGGCATCGGAGTGGTATTCCTCGTGCAGGATGCCCGAGGCCGCGGTCATCCACTGCACGTCGCCAGGGCCGATCGTGCCGCCCGCGCCGGTGGAGTCGCGGTGGGCCACCTCGCCCTCGTAGACGATGGTCACGGTCTCGAAGCCCCGATGCGGGTGTGTGCCTACGCCGCGCCGCGATGTGGTCGGCGTGAAGGTCTGGGGGCCCGCGTGGTCCAGCAACAGAAAGGGGCTCAGGGCCTTGCCATGGTTATCGTAGCTGAACAGCGAGCGGACGGGAAAACCGTCGCCCACCCAGTGGCTGCGTGGGGCTTCGTAGATACCCAGGATCTTTTTAAGCATGCGGTTTCTCCTTTCGGCGAGCCTGCGGCCCCGTCGGGCACCGCAGGCGTTGAACATGGCTAGAGTATGAATTTGGAACACCGGATTGAATAGTCCACAATATTCATCTTCAAGGTTCTATTTATGAAACGATGATATTGCCCAACCTCAATGAGTTGTACTACTTCGCCCAAGTGGTGGAGCACGGCGGGTTTGCGTCCGCGGGCCGTGCCCTGGGCATTCCAAAGTCCAAGCTCAGCCGCCACGTCGCCCGGCTCGAAGAGCGCTTGGGTACGCGGCTGTTGCTGCGTTCCACTCGCAGCTTCGCCGTGACCGAGGTGGGCAAGCGCTATTACCAGCATTGCCGCGCCATGCTCACCGAGGCCGAAGCCGCGGAAGAATCCGTGGCGCTTGCGCATTCCGAGCCTTGTGGCGTGGTGCGGATGAGCTGCCCCGTGGCGCTGCTCGCGGCGCGTGTCGGCGGCATGCTGGGCGAATTCATGCGGCAGTACCCGCGGGTGGTGCTGCAGGTGGATGAGACGAATAGGCGCGTGGACGTGGTGGGCGAAGGGCTGGATCTGGCCATACGCGTGCGCCCGCCGCCGCTGCAGGACAGCGATCTGGTGCTGCGCACGCTGGCCGAGCGCCGGCAATGCCTGGTCGCCAGTCCCTCGCTGCTGCGGCGCATGGGCACACCCGCGGGCCCCATGGACTTGGCCGACTGGCCCAGCCTCGACATGGGCCTGCCGCAGGATACCCATCGCTGGGTGCTGTCTGGGCCTGATGCCGCGCGTACCGAGGTGCGCCACCAACCGCGTCTGGTGACGCAATCCATGCTGGCGCTGCGTGCTGCGGCCCTGCTGGGCGTCGGGGTGGTACAGCTGCCCAATATGTTCGTGCAGGAGGACGTCCGCGAGGGCACGCTGACACGGGTGCTGCCGGATTGGCAGCCGCGGCCCGAGATCATTCACGCCGTCTACGCCTCCCGGCGCGGGCAGCTACCCGCTGTACGCGCCTTGCTGGAGCATCTGAGCCAGCGGTTCGAAGCCCTGCCGGAAGAATGAGACCGGGCGCGGAGGCGGGAGGCGGGTGTCAGGTGTCAGGCCCGGGGCTCGCAGCCGTGCGGATCGGCCAGTGTCATTGGCCCGTTTGTCAGGCTGCACGAAGCCGCGTCCTCCTCGTTCCAGTCGATGGCCACGGTGGCGTGCTCGATGCCGAACCGCGCCATGAGTTCGTGCTCGACCGCGCGCGCGACCAGACGCGCCTCGGCGTCGCGGACCGGGCGCACGTGCAGGGTCGCCAGGGCGCGGCCCGAGGTGATCAGCCAGACGTGGACATGGCTGATCTCGGCGACGCCGGGGACGGCGTCCTGCAAGTGACGCTGGATCATCTCGGGCTTGGCGTTGTCGGGAGCGCCCTCGAGCAGGATGTGCAGCGACTTGGCGAGCAGGTGCCAGGCGCTGCGCAGGATCAGCAGGGAGACCACTACGGACAAAATTGGGTCGATCGGCATCCAGCCCGTGAAATAGATGACGATGGCCGCGCCCACCGCGCCCACCGAGCCGAGCAGGTCCCCCAGGACGTGCAGCATGGCGCCCTTGATGTTGACGTGATCGCTGTCGCCGCGTGTCAGGATCCAGAAGACCAGGGCGTTGATGAGCAGGCCCGCGAGCGCGACGACGAACATGGGGCCGGCCAGCACCGGCTGCGGCTGCAGGAGGCGCTGCCACGCCTCGATGGCGATCCACAGGACGATGCCGAACAGAGTGATCGCATTGACGAAGCCGGCGATCACCTCGAAGCGCAGATAGCCGAAGGTGCGCTTGTCATCGGCCGCGCGGCGACCGTAGCGGAATGCCGCGTAGGCCAGCGCGAGCGCGACGGCGTCGGTGAGCATGTGGCCGGCATCGGCCAGCAGCGTGAGCGACCCCGACAGGATGCCGCCGGCCACCTCCACCAGCATGAAGATGAAGATCAGGAAGAACGAGATCAGGACCTTGCGCTCGTTGGCGCCCGTCACCGCTGGCGCATGGTCGTGCGGGTGATCGTGGTCGTGATCGTGCGAGTGGGCCATGGTCAGACGGGATCGAAGTGCGTCATCACGTCCAGCACCGGCAGGTCGGCCATGACGCGGCGGCGCGCCTCGACGGCGATGGCGTGGCCGGCTTCGATGGTGAGCTGTCCGTCCATTTCGATATCGACCTCGACCCAAATCATGTCGCCCATTTTACGGGTGCGCAGATCGTGGATGCCTCGCACGCCCGGCGTCCCCAGGAGCCGTTCGCGGATGGCGCGCTCGGTATCCTGGTCGGCCGCGCGGTCGACCAGGTCGTTGAATGCGTGCCAGGAGAACTTCCAGCCCATGCGTATGATGAACAGGCCGACGATCAAGGCGGCGAGCGGATCGGCCAGAGGCAGGCCGGCGAGGTTCGCGCCGATCCCCATGGCCACGATCAGCGAGGAGGCGGCATCCGAGCGCGCGTGCCAGGCGTTGGCCACCAGCAGGGTCGAGCGCACGCGCCGGGCGACCCGCAGCATGTAGCGAAACAGCAACTCTTTGGACAGCAGGGCGAACAGCGCCGCATAGAGCGCGGCCTGGTGGACGACCGGGATGGTGCTGGGGTCCTGCAGGCGGTCGAAGCTACGCCACAGCATGCCGGCGCCCACGATCAGGAGCAGTACGCCGATGGCGAGCGTCGCGGCGGTCTCGAAGCGCAGGTGCCCGTAGTTGTGGTCGGCGTCGGGGCCCTTGGAGCTGTGCTTGTTGGCGAGCAGGACCAAGCCGTCGGAGGCCAGGTCCGAGAGCGAGTGGATGGCGTCGGCCACCAGCGCCTGGGACTGCGCGAACACGCCGATCACCAGTTGCGCGGCGGTCAGCAGGGCGTTGACGTAGACGCTGACCCAGGTGCTGCGCCGGGCGGCCGCGTGGCGCTCGGGGCTCGGCGGAAGGGGTGCGGACGAGGTAGGCATGCCAGAGAGTATAGGTGAGCGGCGGCGCGCGGGTGGTCTATTCTCGAAACCGCATGAGGGTCATTTGAGTTTTAGTTTGAAAATATTGGAATCCTTGGATATGGTGATGCCTCTTGATCCGGTTTTCCAGGCCCCCGCGCGCGCGCCCGAGCCCCCAACATGTCACCTCAGGAGTTTTCCGTGTCCACGACCTACTACGCGCCCCATGGCGGTCATCCCGCTCAAACCGAGTTGCTGACCGACCGCGCCATGTTCACCGAAGCCTACGCCGTCATTCCCAAGGGCGTATTCCGCGATATCGTCACCAGCTATCTGCCGTTCTGGGAAAAGACGAGGCTCTGGGTCCTGGCGCGTCCCCTGTCGGGCTTCGCCGAAACCTTTTCCCAGTATATCGTCGAGGTCGAGCCCGGCGGCGGCAGCGACCGGCCGGAGCAGGACCCGCAGGCCGAGGGCGTGCTGTTCGTGGTCGAGGGCGAGATCGAGGTGTCCCTGGCGGGTGCGGTGCACGCGCTGACGACCGGCGGCTACGCCTTCATCCCGCCCGGCTCGGCATGGTCGTTGCGCAACCGCGGTCCCGTGGCCGCCCGGTTCCACTGGATCCGCAAGCGCTATCAGGTCGTGGAGGGGATCGCCGCGCCCGAGGCGTTCTTTACCAACGAGCAGAATGTCGAGCCCATCCCCATGCCGGGCACCGAGGGCCGCTGGGTGACGACGCGGTTCGTGGACATGGCCGACATGCGCCACGACATGCACGTGAACATCGTGACCTTCCTGCCGGGCGGCGTCATTCCCTTTGCCGAGACGCACGTCATGGAGCACGGCCTGTACGTGCTCGAGGGCAAGGCGGTCTATCGACTGAACCAGGACTGGGTCGAGGTGGAGGCTGGTGACTTCATGTGGCTGCGCGCGTTCTGCCCGCAGGCCTGCTACGCCGGCGGCCCAGGCCCCTTCCGCTATCTCTTGTACAAGGACGTCAACCGGCACGCGGCCCTGACCCTGGGCGGCGCGGCGCTCTGAACGCCGTCCGGCCCCTGGGCTGCCAGATTCCCAGGCCGGCTACACCACCCCCGGTGCCGCCTAGCTGATCCGCATGCCCGGCTGGGCGCCGTCCGAGGGCTCGAGGAGGTAGAGCCCGCCGTCGACCGTGGGGTCGGCGTGGCTGGCGGCCAGCACCATCCCCTCGGACACGCCGAAGCGCATCTTGCGCGGCGCGAGGTTGGCCACGAGCACCGTGAGCTTGCCGGCGAGGTCCTCGGGACGGTAGGCCGACTTGATGCCCGAGAAGACCTGTCGCAGGCGCCCCTCGCCGACGTCCAGCGACAGGCACAGCAGTTTGTCCGAGCCCTCGACCTCGGTGCATTCGACGATGCGCGCAATGCGCAGGTCCAGGCGCGCGAAGTCCTTGATGTCGATGGTCTCGGCGATGGGCTCACCGCCCGGGAGGGCGGCCGGCTCGGCCGGTGCCTCGAAGAGCGCATCGAGCAGTTTTGGGTCGACGCGCTGCATCAGATGTTTGAAGGGTGCGATCCGGGTCGGGGCCACGCCCGCGTCGGTCCAGGCAAAGGCCCGGTCCAGGCCAAAGAGCTCGCGCGCCACGCGCTCGGCCAGGGTCGGCAGCACGGGCGCCAGCATGACGGACAGCGCTTTGAAGCCGGCCAGCGCGCGTGAGCAGGTGTCCTGCAAGGCGGCCTTCTGTGCCGCATCGGCTTGGCCGAGGCCCTTGGCCAGCACCCAGGGCTGGGCCGCGTCGAAGGCTTGGTTGATGCGGTCGGCCAGGGCCATGATGCGGCGGATCGCGCGGCCGTATTCGCGCGCCTCGAAATCAGCGCGCACCTCGTCGGCCACGTGCGCGAGCTCGGCGCCCATGGCCCGCGCATCGTCCGAATACGCCAGCACGCCATCGAAGTGCCGGGTGATGAAGGTGGCGGCGCGGCTGGCGATATTGACGTATTTCCCGATCAGGTCGCTGTTGACGCGCGCGACGAAGTCATCGGGGTTGAAGTCCAGGTCCTCGACGTGGGCGTTGAGCTTGGCCGCGATGTAATAGCGCAGCCATTCGGCATCCATGCCGATCTCGAGGTAGCGCAGCGGCGAGATCCCCGTGCCGCGGCTCTTGGACATTTTCTCGCCGCTGACGGTGATGAAGCCGTGCACGTGCAGCAGGTCGGGCGTCTTGCGCCCCGAGAACTTCAGCATCGCCGGCCAGAACAGCGCGTGAAAGTAGACGATGTCCTTGCCGATGAAATGAACCTGTTCGGTGTCGCCGGCCGGATCGAGCAGGGTGTCGAAGTCCAGGCCCTTTATCCGGCAGTAGGCCTTGAGCGAGGCGAGGTAGCCCACCGGCGCGTCCAGCCAGACGTAGAAATACTTGCCGGGCGCATCCGGGATGGGGATGCCGAAATACGGCTCATCGCGGGAGATGTCCCAATCGGCGAGATTGGCCTCGGCGCCCTCGCTGGTGCCCAGCCATTCACGGGTCTTGGCCAGCACCTCGGTTTGCAGGCGCCGGGTGCCGTCGGCGCGCGTGCCGTTGGTCCATTCCTGGAGGAAGGCGACGCAGCGCGGATCGGACAGCTTGAAGAAGAAATGCTCTGACGAGCGCAGCACGGGGCGCGCCTGGGTGATCGTGGAGTAGGGGTCGATCAGGTCGGTGGGTGTGTACACCGCGCCGCAGACCTCGCAGGAGTCGCCATACTGGTCCTTGGCGTGACAGTGCGGGCACTCGCCCTTGATGTAGCGGTCGGGCAGGAACATGCCCTTCACGGGATCGAAGAACTGCTCGATCTGGCGGCTGAAGATCAGGTCCGAGGATTTCAGCGCGCGGTAGATGTCCTGGGAGAGCTCGGTGTTCTCGGGGGAGTCCGTACTGTGCCAGTGGTCGAAGCGGATGTGGAATCCATCCAGGTAGCGGGGCCGTTCGTCGGCGTACCGGGCAACCAGGGCCTGTGGCGTGATCCCCTCGGCCTCGGCCTTGAGCATGATGGGCGCGCCATGCGCATCGTCGGCGCCGACGAAATGCACCGTGTGGCCCGCCATGCGCATGCCGCGCACCCAGATGTCGGCCTGGATGTATTCCATGATGTGGCCGATGTGGAAGGAACCGTTGGCGTAGGGGAGGGCGGTGGTGACAAAGAGGGTGCGCGGCATCGGAGAGACGTAAAAATCCGTAAAACCTCAATTCTAGGGGATTTCACGCATCTCGATGTCGGTGACCTCTTGGGGCTTGGCGCCGCTGGCATGCGGGCGTGTGCCGGGAAAGCCGGGGTGCGCGCCCGGGCGGCGGCGCTCGGCCCAGTAGGCCTTCATGCCGAAGGGCCGGCCCTGGATGCGGGCGACCACGTAGAGCACGGCGACCGCGATGGCGGTCGAGGCCATGAAGACGAACGCCATGATCATGCCGAAGAAGGCCAGGACCAGGAACAGGGCGCCGCGCAGAATCTGTTGGATGGTGTTCATGGGTGTTGGACTCCTCGCACCCCGAAGGGCTCAAAAGCATAGCGGCATGGTGGTCGATATTGGGGTCAATCCTGCGATGTCAAGATCGATCCGCTATCCTTTCGGTTTCGACCATCTATCTTATTACCGGATCACCTCATGAGCGCGAACATCCTGGACATCCGCGAGGCCTTGTCCAAAGTCATTGACCCCGATACCCGCAAGACATTGCCGGTGACCGAATCCGAATTGCAGATTCGGCCCGCAGGCGATGCCTATGACATCACTGTAACCCTGGGCTACCCCTTGTTCAATGGGCAGGACGAGTTGCGCGGGCGGATATGCGACGCGCTGGCGGCCCGGGGCGTGCGCGCGGGGGCCGTCGATTTCGTCTCGGCCATCCGCACCCACGCGGTGCAGCGGGGCCTGCGGCCGCTGGATTCCGTACGCAATATCATCGCGGTGGCCTCGGGCAAGGGCGGGGTGGGCAAGAGCACCACCGCGGTCAACCTGGCCCTGGCCCTGCATGCGCAGGGTGCCCGCGTCGGGCTGCTGGACGCCGACATCTATGGCCCCAGCGTGCCTATCATGCTGGGCCTGTCGGGCAAGCCCAAGAGCGTCGACGGCAAGAGCATGGAGCCGCTGATCGGCCATGGCCTGCAGGCCAACTCCATCGGCTTTCTGATGGACGACGACGGCCCCGCGATCTGGCGCGGCCCGATGGTCACCCAGGCCCTGACCCAGTTGCTAAGCCTTACGAATTGGCACGATTTGGATTATATGATTGTGGACATGCCGCCCGGAACCGGCGATATTGCCCTCACCATGGCGCAGAAAGTCCCTCTGACGGGTGCGGTCATCGTGACCACCCCGCAGGATCTCGCCTTGGCCGATGCCCGCAAGGGCCTGGTCATGTTTCAGAAGGTTGATGTGCCTGTGCTTGGGATTGTTGAAAATATGTCCGTCCACATCTGCTCGAATTGCGGGCACGCCGAGCCTATTTTCGGCCAGGACGGCGGCCGCCAGCTCGCGGCGGCGTACAACCTGCCCTGGCTGGGCGCGCTGCCGCTGCAGATCGATATCCGCAGCGAAACCGATTCCGGGCGCCCCAGCGTGGTGGCTTCTCCCGAGGGCGCCGCGGCCAAGCTCTACCAAGAGATCGCGCATCGACTTGCGGTGCATGTGGCTGGACAGCCCCTGGACGATTCCGGCAGCCGTCCGCGGGTGGTCGCCCGCAAGACCTGAGTCCGATGCGAGGGGGGATCGGGCAACTGTGCCTTTGCGGTGTGCTGGGACTGCAGGGGGTGGTCCATGCCGCGCAACCCGAGGTCATCATTGATCCAGGGGGGGCGCCTCCGGAGGTGTTGCAAGAAATTACCGAGGCGGTGAGCGCGATTACGCGCCTGGCCGAGGACCAGGACGTGCGCGAGATCGCCCGCCTGCGGCGACGGGCCTGGGATGCGGCGCGCGCGGCCTTGCAGACCCAGGGCTATTTTGCCCCGGTGGTGACGCTCGACGTCACCGAGGGTGCGCCGGACGGCGGCGAATTCTGGGATATCGCCATCGAGCCGGGCGAGCGCTCGCGGGTCCGCATGCTGGGTCTGCATTTCCGCGGCGTGATCGCCGACGAGGCCCACGCGGGGCGCCGCGAGACGCTGCGTGAGCAGTGGCCGTTGCGCCCGGGGATGCCCTTCATCAACAACGACTGGAGCTCGGCCAAGGCCGTCTTGCTGGACGATGTCGGTCGCAAGGAGTTCTATTTCGCCCGCTATGCGCACACCCGCGCGACCGTGGACCCCGAGGCCGCCGCCGCCGACCTGGACGTGACGATCGACAGCGGCCCCTCGGTGCGCCTGGGTCCCTTGCATGTCGAGGGACTCAAACGGGTGCCCGAATCCCTGATCGCGCGCTATGTGCGCTACGAGCCGGGCGATCCCTACGACCAGGACCAGCTCGACGCCTGGCAGCAGGCCTTGCAGTCGACGACGTTCTTTCGCGGCGCCTTCGTGACGCTCGAGGAGCCGGGCGCCACGCCGGCCGGCGCCGATCCGGGCGCCGCCCTGCCCGCGCCCGCCGCCCGACCCGCAGGCGATGCACCGGTGGACCTGCCGGTGCGGGTCCAGGTGACCGAGGCGCCTGCCCGCCGCGCCAGCGGCTCGCTGGGGGTGGACAGCGACCACGGTGTGCGGGTCGAGGGCCTGTATCGCCAGAATATCGTCTTTGGCCAGCCCGTCTGGATCGAGACCGGCGCGGGCGTCGATCCCAAGCGCCAGCGCGCGTTCTTCGACGTGCACCTGCCGCCGACCCTTGCGGGCTACCACGATAGTTTCGGCGTCCTCTACGAGCATACGGACATCGAAGGCCAGGAGAACAGCCGCGCCGGCCTGGGCTGGACCCGCACCCAGAAGCGCCAAGGTGCCGGCGACAGCCGCGTCGAGTATGAGACGCAGTGGGGCGGGCTGGTGACCTATGACAAGACGCGCATCTCGGGTGGGGAAAAATACGAGGTGCCGAGCTGGTCGGCGAACTGGAAATGGCTGCGACGGGACGTGGACGCGAAATACGATCCGCGCGAGGGCAATCTGATCGAGTTTGGCCTGGGCGCGGGTACGACGCTGGACGACTGGAAGCCCTTTTATCGCGGCAGCCTGCGGGCCCAGCAGTGGTGGCCCATCGGCCGGCGCGACGTGCTGACGGTGCGTGGCGAGGTGGGCCAGGTCTGGGCGGACACCGATCGCTTGCCGCAGGATTTTTCGTTCCGGACCGGCGGATCGCGCACCATCCGTGGATATCACTATCAGAGCATCGGCATCGAGAGCGGCGATGCCATCATCGGCGCGCCCTCGCTGGCCGTTGCCAGCATTGAGTACGTCCACTACTTCACCGATCTGCTGGGTGCGAGCCTCTTTGTGGATGCAGGCGACGCGGCGCCTTCATTTTCCCAGATGGACTGGCACGTGGGGTACGGAACGGGCCTGGCGGTGCGTACGCCGGCCGGGCCGTTCTACGTGGACCTGGCCTGGTCCGAGAAGGACCGGCGGCTGCGGCTGCATTTTTCCCTGGGGATCGCATTTTGAAGACGATCCTGCGCGTCCTGCGGTTTTTCGGCTTGTGGGTGCTGCCCTTCATCGTGACCGCGCTGCTGCTCTCGATGGGTTTCGCGTATTGGTGCGCGGCCAGCGCCTCGGGTACGCGCTGGCTGCTGCGCACCGTGGCCACGCAGTTGGATGGCATCGCGCAGGGGGTGCATGGCACCTTGCGCGACGGTGCCTATGTCGAGGGCCTGTCGCTCGTCCTGCCGGGGGCTGACGTGCGGGTCGTGGGCCTGCACCTGAAAATCCTGTGGCCCGAGCTGCTCGAGCGCCGGGTGCGCATCGACGATGTGTCCGCGCTGCGGATCGATGTGGCGCTTCATCCGGCCCCCGACGAGGCGACCGAGCCAGACAGCCCCTTCCAGATGCCGGCATTGCCTGTCGACATCCAGATCGACCGGCTGGCCCTGGGTGGCCTGGGCTTGACGGTCGGCGGCGAGGCGCCGCCGGTCGAGTTGCTGTCCGTCTCGACCGCCCTGACCCTGGACCGCCATGCCGCGAGCGTGCGCCTGGACCAGCTGCAGGCCGCCTGGGGGCAGATGCTGCTGTCGCTGGACGGCCGCCTGGGGGTCAACGGCCTCGCCTCGCCCTGGCCGCTGGTGCTGGACCTGCACGGTTTCGCACAAGATCGCAGCGCGGATTCGCCCTTGTGCCTGCGGCGGGCCCTGGGCGCCCGTGCTGCGGCGGGCGAACCCGGCCCGGAGCCCGAATGCCGGATCGTCCTTGGCCTGCATGTCGAGGGATCACTCGATAGCCTGACAGCCGCGCTGCGCGCCGAAGGCGAGGGCCTGACCCTGAAAGCCGACGCGGACGTGTTCCCGGGCCAGCCGTTTCCCGTGGGGCGCGCCCAGGCGTCTGCCAGCTTTCCGGATGGGTCCGAGGTCTCGTTGCAGGTCGAGCCGCAGGCCGCCGAGGGCGGGGGCCGGACGCTGGCGGCGCAGTTCGCCATGCGTGGTTTCGACCTGAGGCCGTGGTTGCCTGAGGAACTGGGCGCGAGCCTATTGTCCGTTCAGGGACAGACGCGCGTCGACCTGGACGCGTCCCATGCCGTGCGCGCGCTGAGCCTGAAGTTGGGCGTCGATCCGAAGAGCCGCTGGAATGGCCAGCCCCTGTCCGGTGCGATCGCGGTGGACCGCGTGGGGAGGCGTTCGGGGCCGCTGTTTGACGCCGCGGCGGCCGGGGGTTTCGATGTGGGGGGCTTGGCCGTGTCCGGACTGGATGCCGATGTGACCCTGGGGCGCGACCGCGTGCGCATGCGCGGCGAGTTCAGCCTCGAGCGCATGGCTCTGGAACTGCGGGCCGACCTGCCGGCCCTGGCCGCCTTGTGGCCGGATCTGCCGGGCGGTGCACGGCTGCATGCGACGCTCGAGGGCAGCGCCGCGCGACAACGCCTGATGCTCGAGGCCGGCTACAACCCCGAGGATGCAAAGGAGGGGGTGCTCGGACGCGCGCCCATTGATGCCCGCCTGCGCCTGGACGGTGGTTGGGTGGAGGACCAGGGCTGGCGGGGCGCCCTCGCCGCGCTGGACGTTTCGCACGCCGGCTTGTCCCTGCGCAGCGAAACGGCTGTACCCCTGGAGCTGGATACGCCGTCCTGGGCCTGGAAAGTGGGCGCCGCACGCCTGGCGGTGGGGCTCGATGGCGAGAATCTGCTGCGGCTGGATCATGCCGCCTCCAGCGGCTCGGGCCGCCAGTGGTCGTCCCGCGGCCACATTGATCCTCTGGTGGTGACGCCAGGGCGCATCGAGCAACTGCAAGGCTGGCTCGCCCGGGGCGCGCGCGAAGAGGGGGGCGTGCGCACCGCCTTGTCCGCGCAGGCCCGCGACAGCCGGCTGGAGGCGCGCCTGGATTGGTCGCTGTCCTACGACGATGCGCTCGCGGGCGACATCCGCCTGGCGCGAACGGGCGGCGATCTGGTGGTGCCGGGCGATGTGCCGATCGAGTTGGGCCTGCGCGAGGCCGCCCTGGACGTGGCGATCCGGCGGCGAGCGCCTGGACTGAGCCAGATCGAGGCCGACTTGCAGGTGGCCACGACGCGGATGGGGTCAATGCGGATTCGCGCCGGCAGCCCGCTGCATGCGTCGGCGGGCGGCGGACTGGGGATCGACCCCAAAGACCCCAAGACTGTGCGCATCGAGGCGGTCTCGGAGGATCTCGCCTGGGTCAACTTGTTTCTGCAAGGCGGCCTCGAGGTGGGCGGCACGATTCATGCGGATATCCAGGGCCGCAGCCTGCCCGATGGGCGCTGGAGCCTGAGCGGCCCCCTGCGGGGCGAGCACATCACGCTGCTGAGCGTCGATCAGGGCGTGCGGCTGCTCGATGGCACGTTGCAGGCCCATTTCGATGGCGAGCGCGTGACGCTGGACGCTCTGCGCTTCCCGGCCGTGCGCCGCGTCACGCCCAAGGAGTGGCGCACGGCCACCTGGATCGCCGAGGAGCCCGATGCCCAGAACGGATCGCTCACGCTGTCGGGTGAGTGGGACTTGTTCCGGCAGGGCGGGGGCCTCGACATCGCGTTTCACCGCTATCCCATCCTGCAGCGCGCGGACCGCTATGCGATGATCAGCGGCGCCCTGCGCATCGACAGTGTCCTGCCACGGCTCGCGATTCGCGGCCGGATCGCGGCCGATGCCGGCTGGTTCGACCTGGACATGCTCAGCAACATCCCGTCCCTGGACGGGGACGTGGTGATTCTCGAGCCCGGCAAGAAGGCGCCCGCGCCCGAGGACTCGTCGCCGCTCCTGGACATCGACCTGGATCTGGCCGTGGACCTGGGGCTGCGCTTTTACCTCACCGGCTATGGCGTGAACTCGGGCCTGGTGGGCGAGATCAAGCTGCGCATGGCGGCGGGCAAGCTGACCGGCATTGGCGAACTGCGCACGCGCGGCGGGTCGCTCGACGCCTACGGACAGCACTTGCAGTTGCGCCGCGGCACCGTCACGTTCCAGGGCGACATCACCAATCCGGTGATCGGCATCGAGGCCTTGCGCACGGACGCGGCGGTGCGTGCCGGGGTGCGTGTGGCCGGTACCGCGCGCCGCCCGCGCATCGACCTGGTATCCTATCCGGACGTGAGCGAGACCGAGAAGCTCACCTGGCTGCTGCTGGGCCACGGGCCCGACGAGAGTGGGGGCGACATGGCGCTGCTGTTCTCGGTGGGCAGCTCCTTCCTGTCCGGCGGCGAGCCGTTCTACCAGCGTTTCGGCCTGGACGAGCTGAGCATGCGTTCGGGCGAGCTCGGCAGCACCGGCAGCATTCTGCCCATCCAGAGCGTGGTCAGCAGCCAGGACACCAGTGGCGCGAGCGACATCGAGCAGCGCTTCATCCTGGCGGGCAAGACGCTGTCCAGCGGCCTGCGGGCCAGCCTCGAGCAGGCCCTGTCCCAGACCGGCACGGTGGCGCGCCTGAGCTATCGGCTGATGCGCGGCCTGCGGGCGGAGCTCACGGTCGGCACAGTCAATGGTCTTGCCCTGGTATATCGGTGGTTCTCGATGGATTGAGTGCGCGGGAACCCTCCCGGGCAAAACGCGCATAAAATACCGCAACGCGAATACAGGGGTGACCATGAGCATCAAGAATGATCGCTGGATCCGGCAGGCGGCGCGAGCGGGGATGATTGACCCGTTCGAGCCCGGACAGGTGCGTTCGGTCGATGGCCAGCGCATCGTCAGCTATGGGACCAGCAGCTATGGTTACGATGTGCGTTGCGCCGACGAGTTCAAGATCTTCACCAACATCAACTCGACCATCGTCGATCCCAAGGCCTTCGACGAGAAGTCCTTCGTGGATTTTCATGGGGACGTGTGCATCATCCCGCCCAATTCCTTCGCCCTGGCGCGCACTGTCGAGTATTTCCGGATTCCGCGCAGCGTGCTGACGGTCTGCCTGGGCAAGAGCACCTACGCGCGCTGCGGCATCATCGTCAACGTCACGCCGCTGGAGCCCGAATGGGAAGGCCACGTGACGCTCGAGTTCTCCAACACCACGCCCCTGCCGGCCAAAATCTACGCCGGCGAGGGGTGCGCCCAGATGCTTTTCTTCGAGAGCGACGAGGTCTGCGAGACCTCCTACGCCGACCGGGGCGGCAAGTACCAGGGACAACTAGGGGTCACGCTGCCCCGCACTTAGGGCTGTCCGGCCCTCAGGGTGAATCGCAATGAAATTTCGTTTTCCCATCGTCATCATCGACGAAGACTATCGCTCCGAGAATGCCTCGGGTTTCGGCATCCGGGCGCTGGCGGCGGCGATCGAGGCCGAGGGGGTGGAGGTCCTGGGGGTCACCAGTTATGGTGACCTCAGCTCTTTTGCACAGCAGCAAAGCCGTGCGAGCGCCTTCATCCTGTCGATCGACGACGAGGAATTCGACGAGGATTCCCCCGAGGACGTGGCCAACGCGATCAAGAACCTGCGCGCCTTCATCGGCGAGCTGCGTTTCCGCAACGAGGACATCCCCATTTATCTGTACGGCGAGACCCGCACCTCGCAGCACATCCCCAACGACATCCTGCGCGAACTGCACGGCTTCATCCACATGTTCGAGGATACGCCCGAATTCGTCGCGCGCCACATCATCCGCGAGGCCCGCGCCTATCTTGACAGCCTGGCGCCGCCGTTCTTTCGCGAGCTGCTGGAATACGCCTCGGATGGCTCGTACTCCTGGCATTGCCCCGGGCACTCGGGCGGCGTCGCCTTCCTCAAGAGCCCCGTGGGCCAGATGTTCCACCAGTTCTTTGGCGAGAACATGCTGCGCGCCGATGTCTGCAACGCGGTCGACGAACTGGGCCAACTCCTGGATCACACCGGGCCGGTGGCCGAGTCCGAGCGCAACGCCGCGCGGATCTTTCATGCGGATCACTGCTTTTTCGTGACCAACGGCACCTCGACCTCGAACAAGATCGTCTGGCACGCCAATGTGGCCTCGGGAGACGTGGTGGTGGTCGATCGCAACTGCCACAAGTCCATCCTGCACGCCATCACCATGACCGGGGCGATCCCGGTGTTCCTGCGTCCGACGCGCAACCACCTGGGCATCATCGGGCCGATTCCGCTCGAGGAATTCGACCCCGAGAATATCCGCCGCAAGATCGAGGCCAACCCCTTTGCCCGCGAGGCGGCCAACAAGCGTCCCCGCATTTTGACGCTCACGCAGAGCACTTACGACGGCGTGACCTACAACGTCGAGATGATCAAGGAAAAGCTCGGCTCCGAGATCGACACCCTGCATTTCGACGAGGCATGGCTGCCGCACGCGGCGTTTCACGAGTTCTACGAGGACATGCACGCCATCGGGCCGAACCGGCCGCGCAGCAAGGACACCATGATCTTTGCCACGCACTCGACGCACAAACTGCTCGCCGGCCTGTCGCAGGCCTCGCAGATCGTGGTGCAGGACTCCGAGGAGCGCGCGCTGGATCGCAACCTGTTCAATGAGGCGTTCCTGATGCATACGTCCACCTCGCCGCAGTATGCGATCATCGCATCGTGCGATGTGGCCGCGGCCATGATGGAGCCGCCGGGCGGCACCGCCTTGGTCGAGGAGAGCATCCGCGAGGCCCTGGATTTTCGCCGCGCCATGCGCAAGGTCGAGTCCGAGTTCGGCAAGAACGACTGGTGGTTCAAGGTCTGGGGGCCCAACCGTCTCGCCGCCGAGGGTATCGGCAATCGCGAGGATTGGCTGCTGGCCTCGGGCGACGAGTGGCACGGCTTCGGCGATCTGGCCGAAGGCTTCAACATGCTCGACCCGATCAAGGCTACGGTGGTCACGCCCGGCCTGGACATCTCGGGCACGTTTGCCGACACCGGCATCCCGGCGGCCCTGGTTTCGCGCTATCTGGTCGAGCACGGCGTGGTCGTGGAAAAGACCGGCCTGTACTCGTTCTTCATCCTGTTCACGATCGGCATCACCAAGGGACGTTGGAACACGCTGCTCACCGCCTTGCAGCAGTTCAAGGACGACTATGACCGCAACCAGCCCCTGTGGCGCGCGCTGCCCGAGTTCAGCCGCTCGCACAAGCGCTACGAGCGCCTGGGCCTGCGCGACCTGTGCCAGCAGATCCACGAGGCCTATCGCTATTATGATTTCGCGCGTCTGACCACCAAGGTCTATCTTAGCGACATGGTGCCTGCCATGCGTCCGGCCGACGCGTATGCGCGCATGGCCCACCGCGAGGTCGAGCGCGTGGCGCTCGGCGATCTCGAGGGGCGCGTGACCGGCGTGTTGCTCACGCCCTATCCGCCGGGCATCCCCTTGCTGGTCCCCGGCGAGCGCTTCAATCGCGACATCGTGGACTACCTGAAGTTCACGCAGGATTTCAACACGCGCTTCCCGGGTTTCGAGACCGACGTGCACGGCTTGGCCTATACGCTCGACGAGCAGGACCACCGGCACTACTACGTGGACTGCATTCGCGAGGCCGGGTGACGGCGGCGTATGACGCGGTCGTGATCGGCGCCGGGGCGGCCGGCATGATGGCGGCCGGCGTCGCAGCGCAGCGTGGGCTGCGGGTGGCGCTGGTCGATCATGCGACGCACCTCGCGGAAAAGATCCGTATTTCCGGCGGCGGGCGCTGCAACTTCACCAATATTGGCACCACGCCCGCGAACTTTCTGTCGCGCAACCCGGATTTCTGTCGTTCGGCCCTGCGGGCCTACACCCCGCGCGACTTCATCGAGTTGATCGAGAGCCACGGCGTGCGCTGGCACGAAAAGCATCGCGGGCAGCTTTTCTGCGATGATTCCAGCGAATCCATCATTGAGGTGCTGCGCCGCGAGTGCGACGCCGGCGGCGTGCACTGGCGCATGCCGTGCGCGGTCCAGGCCGTGACCATCGAGGATGGGGTCTATGTCCTGGATACCGCGCAGGGCCGTTTGCGTGCGCGCCAGCTCGTGCTGGCCACCGGCGGGATGGCGATCCCGCAGATGGGCGCCACGGATTTTTCGCTGCGCGTGGCGCGCGGATTCGGCCTGCGGATCGTCGAGCCCCGGCCCGCGTTGGTGCCGCTGGTTTTCGATGCGGAGCAGTGGCGGCCCTTTGCCGCCCTGGCGGGTGTGGCTCTCGAGGTCGGCATGCGCGCGGTCCCCACCGGGACGGATCCGGCGGCGGGTGCCCCGGGGCCGGGCGCCGGACGGCACCATCGGCGCCATGCCGCACCCGACTTCGTCGAAGACCTGCTGTTCACGCACCGGGGGCTGTCGGGGCCGGCGGTGCTGCAAATTTCCAGCCACTGGCGCCCCGGCGAGGCGATCGTCGTCGATCTCTCGCCGCACGAGCCCATGGCCGATTACCTGTTGCGTCAAAAGGCGGGCGGCCGCCAGCTCCTGTCCACGGTGCTGGCGCAGGCCTGGCCGCGCCGCCTGGCGGAATCGTGGCTGGCGCAGTCCGGCGGCCTGGACGCCCTTCGGGTGGCCGATGCGAGCGACCGCGACTTGCGCGCGCTCGCCGGTCGGATCCATGATTGGCGCTTGTGGCCCACGGGCACCTCGGGCTACAAGAAGGCCGAGGCGATGAGCGGCGGCGTGGATACCGACGAACTGGACCAGCGCAGCATGCAGGCGCGCCGGCGTCCGGGCTTGTATATCGTGGGCGAGGCGGTCGATGTCACCGGCTGGCTGGGGGGATATAACTTCCAGTGGGCCTGGGCCTCGGGCATGGCCTGCGGGCGCGCGCTGCTGCCCGCCTGAGCGCGTCGCGCCGGGTACCGAGAGGCCTGCGGGTGGCCGATCGTCGGCAATGGAATGGAGGATGAGCACATGAGCAAGCCCTTGTCTGGGATACGCGTACTGGAAATGGGTCAGTTGATCGCCGGCCCTTTCGCCGCCAAGATGCTGGGCGAGTTCGGCGCCGAGGTCATCAAGATCGAGCCGCCCGGGCGGGGCGATCCCCTGAGGGCCTGGCGCCTGCTGCACGAGGGCACCTCGGTGTGGTGGCAGGTGCAGTCTCGCAATAAACGGTCGGTCACTCTGGATCTGCGCGATCCCGAGATCCAGGCGCTGGTGCGCCGCCTGGCGGGCGAGGTGGATGTGATCGTCGAGAACTTCAAGCCGGGAACGCTCGAGGACTGGGGCCTGGGATGGGAGGATCTGCGGCGGATCAACCCCCGGCTGGTCATGCTGCGCGTGTCGGGCTATGGGCAGACCGGGCCGTATCGCGACCGGCCCGGTTTTGGCCTGGTGGCGGAAGCCATGGGCGGCTTGCGCCATCTCAGCGGCGAGCCGGGGCGCCCGCCGGTGCGGGTGGGGGTGTCGATCGGCGACTCCCTGGCGGCCCTGCATGGCGTGATTGGCGTCTTGCTGGCCTTGCGCGCGCGCGACCGGGACGGGGTGGGCCAGGTGGTGGATGTGGCCTTGTACGAATCCGTGTTCAATATGATGGAAAGCCTTTTGCCGGAATACTCCGTGTTCGGCGAGGTGCGCCAGCCGGCGGGCAGCAGCCTGCCCGGGATCGCCCCCAGCAATGCCTATCTGTGCCAGGACGGCAAGTACGTGCTGATCGCCGGTAACGGCGACAGCATCTTCAAGCGCCTGATGCGGGTGATCGGGCAGCCGGATATGGCGGACGACCCGGCGCTCGAGAATAATGTGGGCCGCGTTGCCCAGGTGGGCCGCATCGACGAGGCGATCGGCCGCTGGACCGCCGCCCATGGCCTGGAGGCCGTGCTAGAGGCGCTGAACGCGGGCGGCGTTCCCGCCGGACGGATCTATGACATTGCCGACATCGCCGCCGACCCGCACTATCGGGCACGCGGCATGATCCTCGAGGATGCGCTGCCCGACGGCACGCCCTGCGCGGTGCCGGGTGTGGTGCCCAAACTCTCGGCCACGCCCGGGGGAATCGACAGTCCGGCCCCGGCCCTGGGCCAGCACACCGACGAGGTGCTGGCGGGCCTGGGCGTGGATGCCGCGACCCGGCGTGCCTGGCGCGATCGTGGATTGATCTAGCACATCCTGTACGGATGAACCGATCAGGACGCTGGGACGCCGCCTGGCAGACTGTGGTGCCGAGGGGAATGTGGGGGCCAAATGGCGTTCGCCGATTGTTGCCGGCCCCGGTTTCAGGGTATGCTTATCGCTTGCTGTCACCCGATGCGGGTGGGAGAGCGCCGGCCTCGCCGGCCGCCGAAGGCGCAATTCGCCCAGAATCGCTCAGGCACCCGTACCATCCGCATGATGTTCGCCAGGGCGTGCATCGCAGCATTCTGGAGAGACTCGCGCCGTTCGAGACGCGAGCGCCGAAGGTGAACCCCCATTGAGCGGGGCAACTCTCAGGCAAAAGGACAGAAGGGCGCTGCCGGCATCAATGCCGCCCTGTCCTGTTTTCTTTTCCGGAGCCTCCATGCCTTCGCACACCCCTTTGCACGCAGTCCACGTCGCCCTGGGCGCCAAAATGGTCGATTTCGGCGGCTGGGACATGCCCTTGTCCTATGGATCCCAACTCGAGGAGCACCATGCCGTGCGGCAGGCCGCCGGGATGTTCGATGTCTCGCACATGCTCAACATTGACGTGAGCGGCGCGGGTGCCCTGGACTATCTGCGCCGCTTGCTGGCCAATGACGTGGCACGCATCGTCGGCCAGCCGGGCAGGGCTCTGTATACCTGCATGCTGCGTCCCGACGGCGGAGTCATCGACGATCTGCTGGTGTATTTTTTCGCCACCGACAGCTGGCGGCTGGTGGTCAATGCCGGAACGGCGGAAGGCGACCTCGCCTGGATGCGCGAGCAGGCGGCGGCCTGGGAGGCCGAGGTGGTGCTGGCGCCACGCCGCGACCTGGCGATGATCGCCATCCAGGGGCCGCAGGCCCGCGAGATCGTGTGGCGCGTGCGCCCAGAATGGCGGGCCGCGACCGAGGAACTCAAGCCCTTCACCGGCACGCGCATCGATGAGGGTACCCTGGTGGCGCGCACCGGCTATACCGGCGAGGATGGCTTTGAGGTGGTCCTGCCTGCCTCCGGTATTGAGGCCTTCTGGAATGCGCTGTCGGCCGCCGGCGTGCACCCTTGCGGTCTGGGCGCGCGCGATACGCTGCGCCTGGAGGCGGGCATGAACCTGTATGGTCAGGACATGGACGAGACTGTCCATCCCCTGGAATCCGGCTTGGCCTGGACGGTGTCGTTCAAGGATGCTGGCCGCGATTTCGTGGGCCGCGCGGCGCTCGAGGCAGCGGACAAGACGCGCGACCTGGTCGGCCTGAAACTGCTCGAGCGCGGCATCATGCGTGGCCACATGAAGGTCCGCACGGCTGCTGGCGATGGTGAAATCACCAGTGGCAGCATGTCGCCCACCATGGGAGTATCCATAGGCTTGGCCCGGGTGCCGGCCGGCGTCCAGCCCGGCGAGCGCGTCGAGGTCGAGATCCGCGGCAAGCACCTGCCCGCCGAGGTCGTCCGGCCTCCCTTCGTGCGCAACGGCCAAGTCCTGGTCTGAGTTGCGCCAGCCCGTTTCATCCCTAACCAGCATCACCAATACTAACCACGGGGTACATCATGTCCATTCCTTCCGATCGTAAATACACCTCCTCGCACGAATGGGTCAAGGCCGAGGGCGACGTCTTCCTAGTCGGCATCACCGACGATGCACAGGACCAGCTCGGCGACCTGGTGTTCGTCGGCGACGTGCAGGTGGGCGCCACGCTTGCCGCAGGCGACACCGCGGCCGTGATCGAGTCGGTCAAGGCCGCCTCCGACATCTATGCGCCGGTGGCCGGCGAGATCGTCGCCTTCAACGAGGCCCTGACCGATCAGCCCAGCTTGATCAACGAGGCGGCCTACGACCAGTGGATCTTCAAGATCCGGCCCGACAACGCGGCCGACGTCGATGGCCTGCTGGATGCCGCCGCCTACCAGGCACAAGTCTGATCCGTCTTTTCGAACCGCAGCCCAGAGGTCCATTATGTCGCGCGACACCGACACGCACTCCGAATTCATCGCCCGCCACATCGGGCCTTCCGACGACGACCAGCGCCTGATGTTGCAGGCCATCGGCGCCTCCAACCTGGAAGCGCTCGTGCGCGAGGTGGTGCCGGACAGCATTCTGTCCGAGGCGCCGTATCTCGATCTCCCGGGCCCGCGCAGCGAGGTCGAGGCCTTGGCCGAGCTCAAGGCCGTCGCGGAGCGCAACCAGGTGTTGCGCAGCTACATCGGCCAGGGCTACTACGGCACCTACGTGCCGCATGTGATCCTGCGCAACATCCTCGAGAATCCCGCCTGGTACACGGCGTACACGCCGTATCAGCCCGAGATCTCGCAGGGCCGGCTCGAGGCGCTGTTGATCTTCCAGACCATGGTGGCGGATCTCACCGGCCTGGACATCGCCAACGCGTCGCTGCTCGACGAGGGCACGGCGGCGGCCGAGGCCATGGCTCTGGCGCGGCGGGTGTCGCGCGCCAAGTCCCAGGATTTCTTCGTTTCATGCCACGTGCATCCCCAGACGCTCGAAGTCGTGCGCACGCGCGCCGAGGGCCTGGGGATCGAGCTCATCGTGGGCGACGAGACCGAGGGGCTGCCCGAATGCTTCGGCGTGCTGCTGCAGTATCCGCATAGCCTGGGCGGTGTCGCCGACTATCGCTCGGTGGCAGAGCAGGCTCATGGCATGGGGGCCATCGTAGCGGTGGCCACCGACCTGCTGGCCCTTGCGCTGCTGTCGCCTCCGGGCGAGTGGGGCGCGGACATCGCGGTGGGTTCGGCCCAGCGCTTTGGTGTGCCCATGGGCTACGGTGGTCCGCATGCCGGGTTCATGGCCTGCAAGGACGCCTACAAGCGCAATCTGCCGGGCCGCCTGGTCGGGGTGTCGCAGGATGCGGCCGGCCAGCCAGCGCTGCGCCTGGCCTTGCAGACGCGCGAACAGCACATCCGCCGTGAAAAGGCCACGTCGAATATCTGTACCGCGCAGGTGCTGCTGGCCATCATGGCCGCCATGTACGCGGTCTGGCATGGCCCCGCGGGCATCGCCCGCATCGCGCGCCGCGTGGCCGCACACACGGCGCAGCTCGAGACCGCTCTGCGCGCCATGGGCGTGACGGTGCTCAACGCGGGCTATTTCGATACCCTGCACCTGCAAACCGGTGCCCGCACCCAGGCGGTGCTGGACTCGGCGGTGGCCGGCGGCATCAATCTGCGGGCCGTCGATGACATCAGCGTGGCGATCTCTCTAGACGAAACGGTGGTGGCCGAGGATCTCGAGATCCTGATCGGCGTGCTGGCCACCGGCCTGGGCGTAGCCCGCGCCGCGCCCGATTTCGAGGCGGTCGGCGATGGCATCCCGTCGACCTGCCGCCGCACGGGCCCCATCCTGCCGCATCCGGCCTTTTCGCGCATCCACTCCGAGACCGACATGCTGCGCTATCTGCGCGAACTCTCGGACAAGGACCTCGCCCTGGACCGCACCATGATTCCGCTGGGCTCGTGCACGATGAAGCTCAACGCCACGGCCGAGATGATTCCCGTCACCTGGCCGGAATTCGGAAACATGCATCCCTTTGCGCCGGCGGGGCAGGCCCAGGGCTATCAAGAGCTGATCGACCGCCTGTCGGCAGCCCTGTGCGAGATCACCGGCTACGATGCCGTGAGTTTGCAGCCGAACTCCGGCGCCCAAGGCGAGTACGCTGGCCTGCTGGCGATCCGCGGCTACCATCGGGCCAATGGCGAGTTCCAGCGCAACATCTGTCTGATCCCCGCCTCGGCCCACGGCACGAATCCGGCCTCGGCTCAATTGGCCGGCATGGATGTGGTGGTCGTGGCCTCGGACGACAACGGCAATATCGACATGGCCGACCTGCGCGCCCGCATCGCGCAGGTTGGCGACCGCCTGGCGGCGCTGATGATCACCTACCCGTCCACCCATGGGGTGTTCGAGACCACGGTGACCGAGATCTGCGCCTTGATCCACGACGCCGGCGGCCAGGTCTACCTGGACGGGGCCAATATGAACGCGATGGTGGGGGTGGCGCGCCCCGGGCGCTTTGGCTCGGATGTCTCGCACCTGAACCTGCACAAGACCTTTTGCATACCCCACGGCGGCGGTGGCCCGGGCGTGGGCCCGGTCGCGGCCCGGGCACACTTGGCGCCCTATCTGCCGGGGATCGTCGGCACCGATGGCCGACTGCCCGCCGGGCAGTCGGGCCCCGTCTCGGCCGCGCCTTTCGGATCGGCCAGCATCCTGCCCATCTCGTACATGTACATCGCGATGATGGGCGCCGAGGGCCTGCGCCACGCCACTCAGGTAGCCATCCTGAACGCCAACTACCTGGCCAGCCGCCTGGCGCCGCACTATCCCATTCTGTACGCGGGCGCCAATGGCCGGGTGGCCCACGAGTGCATTCTGGACATCCGCCCGATCAAGGACGCCAGCGGGGTGGGCGCCGAGGACATCGCCAAGCGCTTGATGGACTATGGTTTCCATGCGCCGACCATGAGCTTCCCGGTGGCGGGGACCTTGATGGTCGAGCCGACCGAATCCGAGGGCTTGGCCGAGCTCGATCGCTTCATCGAGGCGATGATCGCCATCCGGCGAGAGATCGCCGCCGTCGAAAGCGGCGAACATGGCGCCGAGGACAACCTGTTGTGCAACGCGCCCCATACCGCGCAAGCCCTGCTGACGGCCGAGTGGACCCATCCCTACACCCGTGAGCAGGCCGCCTATCCGGTGCCGGGCCTTGCCCAGCGCAAGTACTGGCCCCCGGTTTCGCGTGTGGACAATGCCTGGGGCGATCGCAATCTGAGCTGCGCCTGCCCGCCGATGTCCGAGTATGCCGACGAGGCACAGGCTCAGACCGAGCCCGCCTGAAAAGAAAGCCGGTCCGCGCGTGGCGCGGACCGGCTTTCGGCAGCGGCCGCCCCCGCGTGAGGGGGGCTGCGGTGGCGCTTAGTCCACGGTCTTCAGGACCTCGCTGATCGTGCCGAAGATCTGCGCGATTTGTGCTTCGTCGATGATGAGCGGGGGTGAGATCGCGATGATGTCGCCGGTGTAACGCACCAGGACACCGCGGTCGAAACATTTCGAGAAGACCTCGGCCGCGCGCGCGCCGGGCGCGCCTTCGCGCGGCGTGAGCTCGATGCCGGCGACCAGTCCCAGGTTGCGGACGTCGATGACGTGGCGGGTGCCCTTGAGTGCGTGCGCCGCGTCCTCGAAGGGCTTGGACATTGCGTGCGCGCGCTCGAACAGCCCTTCGTCGCGATAGATGCCCAGGGTCGCGATGACGGCCGCGGTGGCCATGGGGTGCGCCGAGTAGGTGTAGCCATGGAAGAACTCGATGCCGCTCGCGCTGGCTTCGAGAATGGCGTCGTAAATCCCGCGGCGCACCGCGACCGCGCCGGCGGGCACGGCGGCGTTGCTGATGCCCTTGGCCATGGTGATGAGATCGGGGGTGACACCGAAGAAGTCGCTGGCGGTGGCGGCGCCCAGGCGTCCGAAGCCGGTGATGACCTCGTCGAAGATCAGCAATATGCCGTGTTTTTCGGTGATGGCGCGCAATTTCTCCAGATAGCCCTTGGGGGGCAGCAGCACGCCGGTGGAGCCGGCCAGCGGTTCGACGATGACGGCGGCAATGGTCGAGGCGTCGTGCAGCGCGATGATGCTCTCGAGGGCATCGGCGAAATGCTCGCCCCATGCTGGTTGGCCGCGCGACCAGGCATTGTGGGCCAGGTCGTGCGTGTGGGGCAGGTGGTCCACGCCCGGCAGCAGCACGCCCGAGAAGGTCTTGCGGTTGGGCGAGATCCCGCCGACCGAGATGCCGCCAAAGCCCACGCCGTGGTAGCCGCGCTCGCGGCCGATCAGGCGTGTGCGCTGGCCTTCGCCGCGCGCCCGGTGGTAGGCCAGGGCGATCTTGAGGGCGGTGTCCACCGACTCGGAACCCGAATTGGTAAAGAAAATACGATCCATGCCCTTGGGCATCAGCGCCGCGACCTCAGTAGCGGCCCGGAAGGAATCCTCGTGGCCGATCTGGAAGCTGGGCGCGTAGTCCAGGTCGGTCGCCTGGCGGGTCAGGGCCTCGATGATGGGCCGGCGGGCGTGGCCGGCGTTCACGCACCACAGGCCGGCGGTGCCGTCGAGGACCTGGTGGCCGTCGGCGGCCGTGTAGTGCATGTCCTTGGCGCCAGTCAGCATCCGGGGATGCGCCTTGAACTGGCGGTTGGCGGTGAAAGGCATCCACAGATTGGACAAATCCGTGGCGGTCAGGGTGTCGGTGCTCATGGGGGCCTCGCGATCGAAGGATACAGAGACGAAAAATGGTCGTCCCATTCTGTGCTGCCCCTTGGGGGAAATACATATACAGTGGTAGGATGGCTGGATAACTGTATTGATTCTAATAATGTAACTGTATTGTTTATAGAGGGTGCCGGAAATGACCAATGCAGGGCCGGAGAGGGCGGAATGATCCTGTTCGAGCCCGATCGCGATCGTAAACGCGCGCCTTCGCTGGTCGATCAGGCGGCCGGCGCGCTCGAGCGGGCGATCCGTGAACGCCGCCTGCGCCCGGGCATGGTGTTGCCTTCGGTGCGGCAATTTGCCCGGGATCATGGGGTGAGCACGTTCACCGTGATGGCCGCCTACAACCGACTGGTGGCGCAGGGCCTGCTGCAGTCGCGCCCGGGCGCTGACTTTCGCGTCGCGCGCCGGCGGCGCGCGGTGGGCGCGCCGCCGGCGACCTGGGTGCCCCCCCGGATCGGTCCAACCTGGCTGCTGTCGGATGTGTTCGCCGACCACTCCATCTCAATCAAGGCGGGCTGCGGCTGGCTGCCGCCCGACTGGCACAACGAGGCGGGCTTGCAGCATGCGCTGCGCCAGCTCGGCCGCGTTCCCGTGAGCCAGATGGCCTCATATGGTCATCCCCTGGGTTACCACCCCTTGCGCGAGCACATCGCCCATCGGCTGGGTGAGCACGGGCTCGAGGCCGGGGCGGGCCAGATCCTGCTGACGCACGGCGCGACCCAGGCTCTCGACATCGTCGTGCGCACGCTGCTGCGCCCGGGCGATCATGTGGCGGTCGAGCAGCCCTGCTATGCCAACCTTTTGCAGATCCTGGCGCTGAGCGGGGTCGTGGTGCACGGCGTGCCGCGCACCCCGGAGGGAGTGTGTGAGCAGACCCTCGAGCGCCTGGTGCGCGAGCATCCGGTCCGGGCCGTGTTCGTGACCACGGTGCTGCAGAATCCGACCGGGGCGACGTTCACGATGGCGGGCGCGTTCCGCTTGCTGCAGATGGCCGAGCGTCACGCCTTTGTGGTGGTCGAGGACGACGTGTCGCGCGACCTGCTGCTCGAGCCCGCGCCCCTGTTGGCGGCGCTCGCCGGCACGGGCCGCGTCGTGTATGTCTCGGGCTTTGCCAAGAGCGTCATGCCATCGATGCGGGTGGGCTACCTGCTGTGCTCGGAGGAATTGCTGGGCCAGTGCGCGCGCACCAAGATGTCCCTGGGGCTGACCTCGGCCGAGATGATGGAGCGTGCGGTCTATCACGTGCTGCGCGACGGTCGTCACGGCACCTATATGCGCGGCGTGCGCGAGCGCCTGCGTCAGGCCCACGACCAGGTCTGCGAGGCCATGGTCCAGAGTGATTTCGAGATCTACGCCGAGCCCGGGGCAGGCCTGTTCCTGTGGGCCCGGTCGCGCCACCCGCCGTCCGGCACCGAGGGCGCTGTCGGGCTGGCGGCCCGCGCGCTCGAGGCCGGCATCTGGCTGGCGCCAGGGGCCTATTTCGATCCGGAGGGCCGCGACGAGGGCTGGTTTCGCTTCAATGTGGCCTATTCCGGGCATCCGCGCTTGTGGCGGTTTTTCAGGGATGCCGCGCGCGCGCCTCGGCGCGCGGGGCCTCAGGCCCTGCGGTAGGTGACGAAATCGTAGGTCAGCCCGTTCTCGGCGGGCTGTGCCAGGCGCTCGACTTCGCGCCATTGCGCCTTGGGCAGTTCGGGAAACCAGGTGTCGCCCTCGATTGCCGCATGGATTTCCGTCGCCACGAGCTCATCGGCCAGGGGCAGGGCCAGGCGAAAGACCTGTTCGCCGCCGACGATGCAGACCACCGGCGCATCCGCGCAAGCGGCCAGGGCGGCCTCGAGTGAGGGCATCGCCTCGGCGCCTGGTGCCGTGAACCCGGCTTCGCGGCTGAGCACCAGGTTCCTGCGTCCTGGCAGCGGTCGGCCGAGCGAGGCCCAGGTCTTGCGGCCCATGATGATGGGACACCCCAGGGTGCTGCGTTTGAAATGTGCCAGATCGGAGGGCAAGTGCCAGGGCATGGCGTTGTCGCGCCCGATCACGCGATTGTCCGTGTAGGCGACGACCAGCCGGATGAGGCGTGGTGGCATGCGAGGTCCTCGAGAGCGAACGATGGACGCCAGTGTAAACCACCATCGCGCCTGTATTCCCGCCCGGCGTGGCGCGTGACGTGCGCTCAGTGAGCTTGGGCGGCGGTCGGTTCCGCCGGTGCGGCGGCGTCGGCGGGCCCTGGCTCGCCGGCGCCCACGGGGCGCGGCACCGAGAAGCATCCCAGGAAATTTTCAACTGCGCGCCGTTCGCCGGCGAGGGCGGCCCGGCCCTCGCCCAGCGCTGCGTCCAGGCTTGCGGCGCCATAGGCGAGATGCAGCAGCGTGGTCGGATCGGTGCGCAGGCTCGCCGACGTTTGCGCCACGGGCTGTGCGCGGCGGACATCGAGGGTTCCCGCGTGGACGCGGGCGGTGAACGGCTGCCCGTCCAGGACAAGCGTCACGCAGGCATCCCGGCCGGCGGCCGCCTTGGGGTCGAACAGGGCGCGAAACGACAGGACCATGGAATCGGTGTTGAGGGGGCTGCCGCGCGTGAAGGCGGGCGAGCGGACCCCCCAGTGCAGCAACTGCAGGAGGATGGGTTCGAGTTCGCGACCCCATGCGGTCAGTTCGTAGGCCATGACGGCCGCGGGCGGCGGCTGGCGGCGCCGCGTCACGACCAGCGCGGCCTCGAGTTCCGTGAGGCGTTGGGAGAGCACGTTGGCGCTGATGCCCTTGAGGCCCGCCCGCAAGTCCGTGAATCGCTTGGGGCCGAGCAGGAGTTCGCGCACGATCAGCAGAGCCCAGCGTTCGCCGATGAGGTCCAGCGCGTGCGCGGCCGCGCAACCGTCCCCGTAGCTTCGTTTCGTACCCATGTGTTACAGCATACCATAAAATCCTAATAAATGATTTTTTAGTTGTTTTTTAGGATTAAATAACGGTACAGTCCGACTCTGGAGCGGATGATCCCGCGTCCTGTGTCCGTGCCCGCCGGGCATGACGAACCAAAGGAGACACACAAATGCAGACGACTATTCGAGATGATACGGGCCAAGCGGCCCTGCGCGCGGTCCTGGACGAGTGGATCCAGGCCTCGCAGCGGCGCGACCTGGATGCCCTGATGGCCTGCTACGCGCCCGATGTGGTGGCCTATGACGCCATCCAGGCCTTGCGCTTTGTGGGGCGCGAGGCCTATCGCGAGCATTGGCGCGCCTGTCTCGATATGTGCCCGGAGGCGGGGATAGGTTTTCGCATGCAAGATCTGGTGCTCAATGCCGGCGGCGATATCGGCTATGCGCACGGGTTGGTGGGATGCACCGGTGGCCTCGACGGGCGCGAGTTCTGGAGTCGCATGAGCACCGGGTTTCGGCGGGAGGGCAAGCACTGGCGGATCGCTCATGAGCATTTTTCCTTCCCCTTCGATATTCAGACGGGCAAGGCAATCATGCATCTGCGGCCCGATGGCGCTTCGCGGCTCACCCCCGTTCCGCCCGACATGAACACACTGACGCCCCATCTGGTGTGCGCGGACGCTGCGGGGGCGATCGAGTTCTATAAGCAGGCCTTCGGGGCCCGCGAGATGGTGCGTCTGGACGACTCTCAAGGGCGCCTGCTCCACGCCTGCCTGCGGATCGGGGATTCAGCGGTGATGCTGATGGAGGAATCGTCCGAGTGCCAGGCGAGCAGTCCCGTCACACTCAAGGGCACGCCGGTCACGCTCCATCTCTATGTGGAGGACGCGGACGCGGCGTTCGATCGCGCGGTAAAGGCGGGCGCCATCGCGCTGATGCCGCCTGCCGAGATGTTCTGGGGTGATCGTTACGGCGCGGTGGTCGATCCCTATGGGCACAGGTGGGCGATCGCCACGCATGTGCGCGATGTCGCGCCCGAGGCCATCCGGGAAGCGGCGGCGACATTCGGCCAGCAGGCGGCCTAGGGGGCGGGTTGGTCGAGTGGCCGTATCGCCTGGTCGCCGCAGGCGGCCAGCAGATCCTCGAGATGGCCCTGCGCGAGGATCAGGCCCGGGGCCAGGTCGGCGAGCGGTCTCAGCACGAACGCGCGCTCGTGCATTCTGGGGTGCGGCACCGTCAGATTGGCTGTGTCCACCCGCCGGCGACCGTACAGCAGCAGATCCAGGTCCAGGGTGCGGGGGGCATTCCGGTAGGGGCGTTCGCGCCCGTGCACTTGCTCGATGGCCTGCAGGACGGCCAGCACGGCCTGCGGGTCGAGCGTGGTGCGTGCGTGCGCCACGGCATTGACGTAGTCGGGCCCCGACGAGTCGATGGGCGCGCTGCAGTACAGGGGCGAGAGGCGCAGGTCCAGGATCCCCGGCGTTTGCGCAAGCCGGGCCGCCGCCCGGCGCACCGCGTCGGCGGCATCGCCCAGGTTCGCGCCCAGGCCGATATAGAGATCGACAGGGGGCGCGCGCGTGGAGTCGGTCGGCTCGGCCATGGGCGATTATTGCGGGGGCGTCAATCCTGGGGTTCGGATTGGCCGGCGCCCTCGCCCGTGCGGGGTCGGCGTTTGCGCCGGCGCCGGCTGGCGGGTGCGCTGCGCGCCCCCGAGTGGCCGGCCTGCCAGGCGTCGATCATCTGGCTGCGGCGCTCGTCGCCGCTGTCGGCCAGGTCCATCCACCATTGGGCCAGCACGCTGTCGACCTCGCGGGCTTCGGCGCGCAATTGCAGGAAGTCCACCGCGGCGCGGAACCGCGGCTGCTCGATGAGCCGCCAGATCGAGCGCACGGTCGCGCGCTCGAAGCGGGCCTGGATGAGCCAGATTTCCCGCATGTCGGATTGGTAGCGCCTCTGGATGGCGAGCTTGTGGGTCTGCTCGTCGATCACCGAGTCGGCGGCCTGGATCAGCGCCTCGTTGCGCTGCATGCCTTCGGCCGCCATGGCCTGCCAGCGCTTGGACACCAGGCGCCACAAGAGCGCGGCGAACAAGAAACTGGGGCTGACGGTCTTGCCCGCGCGCACGCGCGCGTCGGTGCGCGAAAGCGCGATCTCGACAAAGTCCTCGCCGCCTTGCTCCTCGAAGATCCGATCGATCAGGGGCATCAGACTCTGAGTGAGGCCGGAGCGGCGCAATTGCCGCAGGCAATCCATGGCGTGGCCACAGGTCAGGAGTTTGAGCGTCTCGTCGAACAGGCGCGAGGAGGGTACGTGCTCGATCAGGCCGGCCAGGCGCGCAATGGGCTGCTCGGTCGGCGGATCGATGCGCGCGCCCAGTTTCGCGGCGAAGCGCATCGCGCGCAGCATGCGCACCGGATCCTCGCGGTAGCGGGTCTCGGGATCGCCGATCATGCGGATCACCCGGTTCTTGAGGTCGGCCACGCCCTGGTGGAAGTCGATGACTTCCTCCTTGAGTGGGTCGTAGTACAGCGCGTTGATGGTGAAGTCGCGCCGTGCGGCGTCTTCTTCGTGGGTGCCGAACTCGTTGTCACGCAGGATGCGGCCGTGCTCGTCGGTTTCCTGGTTGCCCGAGGAGGGCGCGCGAAAAGTCGAGGTCTCGATCACCTCCTGGCCGAACACCACGTGCACGAGCTGGAAGCGGCGGCCGATGATGCGCGCGCGCCGGAACAGCGGACGGATCTGGTTGGGCGTGGCGTTGGTGGCCACGTCGAAGTCCTTGGGCGCGAGCCCGACGATCAGGTCGCGGACCGCGCCACCGACGATGTAGGCGTCGAAGCCATGCTGGTTGAGGACCTCGCAGACCTTGATGGCGTGCCGTGAAACCAGGCGCCGGTCGATCCCGTGCTTGTCGCGCGCCAGGCGTTCGGGTCCGCCGGGTGGCGCCGCGAGCAGGCGCGATACGAATTTCTTGATGGTCTGCTTGAGCATATGGGCGGTATTTTATGACTTTGTATCCCGCATGTCCTCGAACAGGTCGAGCACGCACCAGCCACGGGTATCGGCCAGCGCCCGCAGGGCGGGACTGGGGTTGGTCGCCACCGGATGGCTGACTGCCTCGAGCAGCGGCAGATCATTCATCGAGTCGCTGTAGAACCAGGATTCGCCGAATCCCTCGAGCTCGAATCCTTGCGCCTGGAGCCATGCGCGCACCCTCAGCACCTTGCCTGCCTGGAAGCTGGGCGTACCCGCGATGCGGCCGGTATAGCCGCCGCGCGCATCGCGTTCGGGCACGGTGGCGATCAGGTGGGGGATGCCCAGGGCATGGGCGATGGGAGCGGTGACGAACTCGTTGGTGGCGGTGACGATCGCGCACAGCGCCCCGGCGTCGCGATGGCGGGCCACCAAGTCTTGCGCCACGGGCAGGATGCCGGGGTGCACGACCTCGGCCATATACGATTCGTGCCAACGGGCCAGCTCGTCGGGCGGCGCCAGCTTCAGCAAACCCAGCATGAAATCCGCGGCCTCCTGGGCGCTGAGGGTGCCTTCGTTATAGCGGTGCATCAGGTCGTCGTTGCGCCTGCGGGCCGCGTCGGGGTCGCCGGCGCGGCCGGTGCGGGCCAGGAAATCCGCCCACTGGTAGTCGCTGTCGAAGGGCAGCAGGGTGTGGTCCAGATCGAACAGGGCCAGGGTTTGGGGCGTCGTGGTCATGGCGTCCTCGGGAGTTGCTGCGCGTCGGCCAAAAGGTCCTTGAGCAGGGGAAGGGTGATGGGACGATGGCGGGCCAGCGAGTAGCGGTCCAGCGCGTCGACGAGCGCGGCCAGCCGTCCCATGTCGCGGTCGTAGTGTGTCAGTATCCAGCCCAGGACCTCGTCGCTCAGCCGCAGGCCGCGCGCCTGGGCGCGCTCGCGCAGGGCCGCCGCGCGATCCTGGTCCGAGAGCTGTTCGAGGCGGTAGACCAGATCCCAGCCCAGGCGCGTGCGCAAATCCTCGCGCAAGGCCATGGCCATGGGTGCCCGGTCGCCCGCCAGCAGCAGGGCAAAGGCCTCGGGCGTGCCCGCCGCCGTTCGCCAGCGATTGTACAAGGCAAAGAGCGCGGCCTGCGCCTCGGCGGCGAGTTCGCCCACATCGTCGATCGCGACGAGGAGCAGCCGGCGATCCTCGTCGGTCGCCAAGGCCCGCAATTCGCCCGCATGGGCCGGCGCTGCGAAATATGGCGCCTCGTGGGCCAGGGCGCTCGCGCGCAGCAGGTGGCTGCGGCCCGAGCCCGCGCCGCCCCAGAGGTACAGGGCGCGTCCGGGTGCGAGCTCGCGCACGGCCCGCAGGCTCGCCCGATTGGCCCCGATCACGAAACCGTCCAGGGTGGGTGGCGACGCCGGCAGGATATCCAGTAGCAGTTGCTGCGTCATGCCAGGGGGAAGTTCATCGTAAAATCGAGGTTTCTGATTGTCCAAACATGCAATTCTTGCACATCTGGCGGCTTTTCTCATGACTCATCAATCCTCTGCTCCCATGACCTACCGCGATGCCGGGGTCGATATCGATGCCGGCGACGCGCTGGTTGATCGCATCAAGCCGCTGGCCGCCCGGACGATGCGTCCCGGCGTCATGGCGGGTATCGGCGGCTTTGGCGCCCTGTTCGAGCTGCCCACGCATTTGCGCCAGCCCGTGCTGGTGTCAGGCACCGACGGCGTGGGGACCAAGCTGCGCCTGGCCTTCGATTGGCAGCGGCACGACACGGTCGGCATCGACCTGGTCGCGATGAGCGTCAACGACATTCTCGTGCAGGGTGCCGAGCCGCTGTATTTCCTGGATTATTTCGCCTGCGGCAAGCTCTCTGTAGACACGGCGGCGCGGGTCGTGGGGGGCATCGCACGCGGCTGCGAGCTGGCGGGTTGCGCGCTGATCGGCGGCGAGACCGCCGAGATGCCTGGCATGTACCCCGAAGGGGAATACGATCTCGCCGGCTTTGCCGTCGGTGCGGTCGAGAAATCCGAGATCATTGACGGCGCCGCCATCCAGGTCGGCGACACCGTGCTCGGCCTGGCCTCCAGCGGCGCGCATTCCAACGGTTATTCACTGTTGCGCAAGATCCTCCACCATGCCGGCGCGCGCCCCGACCAGGACCTGGGTGGCCGTCCGCTGGGCGACGTCGTGATGGAACCCACCCGCATCTACGTCAAACCGGTGCTGGCCGCGCTGGCCGCGCACGGCCGCGCCATCAAGGGCCTGGCCCACATCACCGGTGGTGGCCTGTTGGAAAACGTGCCCCGCATCCTGCGCGCGGGCCTCGCGGCCGAGCTGCATCGCGAGGCCTGGACCATGCCCGAGCTCTTTGCCTGGCTGCAGCGCGCGGGTGCCGTCGAGGATCAGGAAATGGCACGCGTATTCAATTGCGGCATCGGCATGGTGCTGGTGGCCGATCCCGGGCAGGCCGACGCCATTGCCGCCACCCTGCGTGCCCAGGGCGAAATCGTCTATGCCCTGGGCACCATCGTCGAACACGCCCCCGGCGCGGCCCGCACGGTGGTGATCTGAGCCCTCTTGCCCGTTCCGGGCCGAAGGCACCCGCGCGCTAGCCGGGCCCGGCGGGGCCTTGCAGGCATGCAAAGGCGTCGACCACGCGCGCCGCGGCATCCTCCGCCTGACAGTCGATGACCTGGCGGTGGGGCAGTCCGCGCAGCCAGGTGAGCTGGCGCTTGGCCAACTGACGGGTGGCGGCGATGGCCCGCTCGACCGCCTGGTCGAGGGTGGCGCGCCCTTCCAGGAAATCCCACACCTGCCGGTAACCCACGCAGCGAATCGAGGGCAGGCCGGGATGCAGGTCGCCGCGCGCATGCAGGGCGCGCACCTCGTCCACCAGGCCGGCGTCGATCATGGCGCCGTAGCGCCGGGCGATGCGGGCGTGCAGCCAGGCGCGGTCCCCGGGCTCCAGGCTGAGCGTGACGTGCCGCCAGCCGGGCAGCGGGGCCGCTGGCCGATCATGCAGCCATTGCGTCATGCTGCGTCCGCTGCCGCGCCAGATCTCGAGTGCGCGCTGCAGACGCTGGCTGTCGCTGGGCGCCAGGCGGGCGGCGGTCTGCGGATCCACGCGGGCAAGCTCGGCGTGCAGGGCGGGCCAGCCCCGGTCGCTCGCTTCTTGATCGATCGCCCGGCGCAGCACCGGGTCGGCCTGCGGCAGTTCGTGCAGGCCCTCGCGCAGCGCCTTGTAGTACAGCATGGTGCCGCCGCATAGCAGCGGGATGTGTCCGCGGTCCGAGATCTCCCGGACCAGGCCGGCGGCCTCGCGCACGAACTCGGCCGCCGAATAGGTCTCGGACGGGTCGCGGATGTCGAGCAGATGGTGGGGCACCGCCGCGCGTTCCTGCGCCGAGGGCTTGGCCGTGCCGATGTCCATGCCGCGATAGAGGGTTGCCGAGTCCATCGTGATGATTTCGACGGGCCAGCGCCGCGCGAGTGCGAGCGCGGTGGCCGACTTGCCCGAGGCGGTGGGGCCGGCCAGGCAGACCAGGGTGCGGGCCGGGGGGGCGACGCTGTCAGGCGCTGGGGCCGCGGCCTCCCGTGCCGTCGGGAGCACGGGACTGGGCGTTTTTCTCATTGGCCCCGCATGAACAGCTTGTCCAGGTCGCCCATGCTCCATTGAAACCAGGTGGGCCGTCCATGGTTGCACTGGTCGGCGCGTTCGGTGCGCTCCATCTGGCGCAGCAGGGCATTCATTTCGTCGATCCCCAGGCGCCGGTTGGCCCGCACCGCGCCATGGCAGGCCATCGTGGACAGCAGTTCATTGCGCTGCTCGGTCAGGCGCGCCGAATGGCCGATGCGCTCGAGATCGGCCAGGACGCCGCGCGCGAGCGCCTCGATGTCGCCTTGCGCCAGCAGGGCGGGCACAGCGCGCACCGCCAGGGAACCCGGGCCGGTGGGTCGGATGCGCAGGCCCAGGGCATCGAGGGTCTCGCACTCGGCCTCGGCCAGCGCCACCTCGGTGGCACTGGCGCTGAACACCACGGGCACCAGCAGTTCCTGCGCGGGCAGCGGCGCGCCGTCGGTCGCCTGCTTCAGGGCCTCGTAGACCACGCGCTCGTGGGCCGCATGCATATCCACCAGGATCAGGCCTCGGGCGTTTTGCGCGAGGATGTAGATACCGTGCAGTTGACCCAGGGCCATGCCCAGCGGCAACTCGCCAGGGTCCGTCGCATGGGGCGCCGCTAAGGGCGCAGGGGCCGCGGGCCGCTTGCCGCCTTCCAAAGGCTGATAGAGCTGCCGCCAGTCGATGGCGGACGGCCTCTCGTTCAGGCTGAAGCGCTGCTGGGTTTGGGCGTGTGGGGGCGGCGCCGGGGGGATGGGACGGTATCCGGTGGCCGCTGGCGGGGCGGCGTCCCAGGCTGGCGCGGCCGGGTCGCCGGTCGATGGCGCCGGCGGCGCCTCGGAGGGGCCGGAGACCGCGGCGCCCCCGCGTTGGGCCAGGGCCTGCCCCAGCGCCTGGGCGACATAGCGGTGGACGGCCCCGCTGTCGCGGAAACGGACTTCGTGCTTGGCCGGGTGCACGTTCACGTCCACCGTCGCGGGGTCCAGCGTCAGGAACAGCACGTAGGCGGGTTGGCGGTCGCCGTGCAGCACATCGGCATAGGCCTGGCGGATGGCGTGCGCGACGGTGCGGTCGCGCACGTAGCGGCCGTTCACATACAGGTATTGGCGGTCGGCGCGGTTGCGCGCAAAGGTCGGGCGGGTGATGCGGCCTTCCAGCGCGATCAATCCCTGGATAGCCGACACCGGCAGGCTCTGCTCGTCGAACTCGTCGCCCAGCACATCGCGGATCCGTTCCTGGGGACTGGCGCGGGGCCAGTTGCGCTGGGGTTTGTCGTTGTGGAACACCCGCATCGCGACCTCGGGTTGGGCCAGGGCGATGCGTTCGATGGCGCCGAGACAGTGCGCGTATTCGGTGGCCTCGGTGCGCAGAAACTTCCGCCGCGCCGGGATGTGGTCGAATATCTGGCGCACCTCGACCCGCGTGCCGGCCGGGCCGGCAGCCGCCTCGGGCGTCATCGAGGGGGGCGCGATCCGCCAGGCCTGCGTGTCGTCCGGGGTGCGCGAGGTGATCGTCAGGCGCGCGACCGAGGCGATCGAGGCCAGGGCCTCGCCGCGGAATCCCATCGAGGCCACTGATTCCAGTTCCGCCAGCGAGCGGATCTTGCTGGTCGCGTGCCGCTGTACGGCCAGCGGCAGTTCGGCGGGCGGGATGCCCGATCCGTCGTCGCTCACCAGAATGCGGCGGATGCCGCCGCCGTCCAGGCGAATCTCGATGGCGCGCGCGCCGGCGTCCAACGCATTCTCGAGCAGTTCCTTGAGGACCGATGCCGGGCGCTCGATGACCTCGCCGGCGGCGATCTGGCTGATCAGGGTATCGGGCAGGGGGGCGATGGAGCGGCGGTCGGACATCGGGGCGGGCGGCAGGGGCATGATGATCCGGCCAGTTTAAACGGTTTGCGCTGGATGTTTGAAAAACGAACTATAGTGGCATGCGGCGCGCCGGCGCGCCGCAACCTCAGAGGCGGACATTGTGGAGTTTTTTCATTTGGTCTTGCATATCGACCAGTCCCTGGGCATCTGGGTCGAGCAGTACGGCGCCTGGATCTATCTGATCCTGGCGCTCATCATTTTCGGCGAGACCGGGCTGGTGGTGCTGCCCTTCCTGCCCGGCGACTCGCTGCTGTTCATCGCCGGGGCCTTTGGCGCCTCGGGGCTGCTCGATCCCGTTGTGCTGGGCGCGATCCTGCTGGCTGCGGCGATACTGGGCAACACGGTCAACTATGGCGTCGGACGCGCTATCGGGCCCAAGGTGTTCGAGAAGGACTATCGCTTCCTTGATCGCAAGGCCTTGTTGAAGACCCATGCGTTCTACGAAAGACACGGCGGCAAGACCATCGTGCTGTCGCGCTTCCTGCCCCTGTTCCGCACCTTTGCGCCTTTCGTGGCCGGTGTGGCCGCGATGAATGCCGTGCGCTTTCAGTTCTACAACATCATCGGCGCCGTGGCCTGGATCGCCGGCTTGATCACCCTGGGCTATTTTTTCGGCAATGTGCCGATCATCAAGGACCACCTCAACACCATCGTGTTGATTGGCGTGAGCGCCGCCGCGGTGCCGGCGCTGCTGGGCGTGCTGTGGAAATTATTGCGACGCGCGCCGGCGGGCAAGTGATTCCCGCCCGGCGGTGTGCCCTAGTGTCCTGCGCGCCCTACGCCCGGCGCGCCAGCGCGGGGCTGGCCGCGAAATAGTCCTTCACCCCGGCGAGCATCGCCGTGGCGATACGCTGCTGGTGCTGGGCGCTGCGCAGCAGGCGCTCTTCTTCGGGGTTGCTGATGAAGGCGGTTTCGACCAGGATCGACGGGATGTCGGGCGCCTTGAGCACGGCGAATCCGGCGCGCTCGATGCGGTTCTTGTGCAGGCGGTTGATCTTGCCGATCTCGCCCAGGACCCGGGTGCCGACCTTGATCGAGTCGTTGATCTGCGCGCCGGTGGACAGGTCGAGGAGGACCTTGGCCACTTGCTGATTGTGGGCGCCGAGGTTCACCCCGCCGATCAGATCGGCGTCGTTTTCCTTCTTGGCCAGCCAGCGGGCCGAGGCGCTGGTCGCGCCGCCCTGGGACAGGGCCCAGACCGATGATCCGCGCGCCGAGGGCTTGATCCAGGCGTCCGCGTGGATCGAGATGAACAAATCGGCCTTGACGCGGCGGGCCTTTTGCACGCGCACATTCAGGGGGACGAAGTAGTCGCGGTCGCGCGTGAGATAGGCGCGCATATTGGGTTGCGCGTCGATCATGGCTTTGAGGCGCTTGGCGATTTGTAGCACGATGTCTTTTTCACGGGTGCCGCCTCGGCCGATGGCGCCCGGATCCTCGCCGCCGTGGCCCGGGTCCAGGGCGATGAGGATGGGGCGGTCGCGCCTGGACGGCGCCGCGGGTGGCGGCGCCGTGGGCTCGGGCGCCTGCTGAGCCACCGGTGGCGGCAGTTTCTGGCCTTCGACCGAGGGGATCGGTGCCTCGGAGGGGCCGCTGCGCGCCAACTCGTCGAGGATGCCCGCCAGTGGATCGTTTTGCGCGTCCTTGAGCAGGGCCAGCAGGGGATCCTGGGCCACTTTCGGATACAGGTCGAGCACCAGGCGGTATTTGTATTCGCCCACGGGCTTGAGCGTGAAGACTTGCGGCGCGATGTCCTGCTTGAGGTCGAATACCAGGCGCACGACGTTAGGCCGGTTCTGGGCCACCCGCACGGTCTGGATGTAGGGGTCGTTGGGCCGGACCTTGGAGACCAGCTCGTTGATGGCGCGGTTCATGCTCAGGCCGTCGATATCGACGACCAGGCGGAACGGGTCGTCGAGCACGAAATGCTCGGCCTTGAGCTCGGAGTCCATCTCGAGCGTGACGCGCGTGTATTCATCAGCCGGCCAGGTGCGCACCGCCAGGATGGTGGCGGCGTGGGCAAGGCGCGGGATGACGGGCAGCAGGAACAGGGCGACGCCGCCGGAAATCAGCTTGCGCCGCAGCGGATCGGCCTGGTGGCTCAGGGGCCGGGCGGGGTCAGTTGCTTCAGCCATAGTCGTCCTTTGTCGCTGTAGGCGGCGATGGATGCGCGGCGGCCGGTGCCGGCATATTCCAGCAGAATGTCCAGGTCCGGGGGCGGCAGTTGGGTCCCGGCTTGCTCCGGCCATTCGATCAGGACGACGGCATTTTCGTCGAGCAATTCTCGAAAACCCGCATCCTGCCATTCCTGGGCATCGCTAAATCTATAAAAATCAAAGTGATAGCAGTGTAAGTTAGAAACGTTATAGCTTTCAAGCAGAGCATAGCTTGGACTTTTAATTCGACCCTGGACTCCAAGCGCCCTCAGCAGGGCGCGCGCAAGAGTGGTTTTCCCTGCGCCCAGGTCTCCGCGCAGGTGGATACGGCCTCCCGGGCTTGGAGGCAGGGTGTCGTGGCCGCGCAACAAATGGGCGAGCCGCTCGGCCAGCGCGGCGGTGGCGGACTCGTCGGCCAACATCGATTCGAGGGTGGCGAAAGGGCAAGTCATGACGGGTTTTCCGGATGGGTGGGCGTCGAGCTTCGGGCGCACAGTTTGCCGTGGGCACCCCGTGCCGAATTCACATGCGCGTCCACGCGTTTTTTGAAGAGCAGGGCGGCCTGCAATTATCGCAGACAATGCGCGCCGATCATGGTCGTATAGGGCGCGCAAGCCAAGAGAGTTTCGCGTCGCGATCCTTTATAATGGAGGGCTTGTCTCCTTAGTTAAATGGATATAACTTTCCCCTCCTAAGGGAAGATTGCAGGTTCGATTCCTGCAGGAGACGCCAGGCCTGTGGCTCACTCCTCGTCGTGCCCCAGCGCGACGCGCACAGGTTGCGCGCCCAGTGCCCGCGCCAGCGCGTCGGGGGCGACGCTGATCAAATAGCCGCGGCGGCCGCCGTTGACGTAGATCGCGGGGTATGCCATCAGGGTTTCCTCGATCCACACTGGCATGCGCTTGCGCGTGGCAAAGGGCGAAGTGCCGCCCACCTGGTAGCCCGAATGACGCTGAGCCGTGTCGGGGGTGCAGGGCGCGATTTTTTTGACGCCGGTCTGGCGCGCGAGATTCTTGGTCGAGACCTCGCAGTCGCCGTGCATGACGACGACCAGCGGCCGGGCGTGCTCGTCCTCCATGACGAGCGTCTTGGCAACCTGGTGCGGATCCAGCCCCAGTTGGCGCGCGGCTTCGCGGGCGCCGCCGTGATCCACATAATCGTAGGGATGCTCGCCGAAGGGGATCTTTTGTTGGCGCAGCCAATGGGTGGCCGGAGTTTCCGAGGTGTGCTTGGTTTTGGACATGATGCCGAGGCTCTAGGGTGTTGGCGGGGCGACGGGCCTCAGGCGCGCGGATGGTGCTGCGCGTGCAGCGTCTTGAGGCGTTCGCGCGCCACGTGGGTATAGATCTGGGTCGTCGAAATATCGGCATGGCCCAGGAGCATCTGCACCACGCGCAGGTCGGCGCCGTGATTGAGCAGGTGCGTGGCAAACGCGTGGCGCAGCACATGGGGCGACAGGGGCACGCGGATGTCGGCGTGTGCCGCGTATTTGCGGATCAGCAGCCAGAAGGATTGGCGGCTCATGCCCGCGCCGCGCCCCGTCACGAACAGCGCGTCGCAGAGGCGCTCGCCCAGCAGGGCGGGCCGGCCCCGGGCCAGGTATTGTTCGATCCAGTACAGGGCCTCTTCCCCGAGGGGCACCAGGCGGTCCTTGCCGCCCTTGCCCATGACCACGCGCACCACGCCGTCGCTCAGGCTGGTGTTCTGGACGGCCAGGCCGACCAGTTCGCTCACGCGCAGGCCCGTGGCGTACAGGGTTTCGATCATGGCGCGGTCCCGCAGGCCCAGCGTGCTGTCGACGTTGGGTGCCGCCAGCAGCGCCTCCACTTGGGCCTCGGACAGCGTCTTGGGAAAACGGGCGGGCTGGCGCGCGCCGCGCAGGCCCAGACAGGGGTCCTGCGCGCACAGGCCGCGGCGCAGGGCCCACAGATAATAGCGGCGCAGTGCCGCCAGGCGCCGGTTGGCGGTGCTGGCCTTGCTGTGCGCGTGCTGGGCCGCGAACCAGGACTGGATGTCCTCGACCCGTGCGGATTCCGGGGACCGCCCCGACTCGGTCCGCAGCCAGTGGGCAAAGGCCGCGAGATCGCGCCGGTAGGCCGCCAGGGTGTTGTCCGCCAAGCCGTCCTCGAGCCACAAGGTGTCGAGAAAGGCATCGATGCTGGGTGGGGTGACGGTGTTGGCCATGGCGCGAGGGCGGGTGGGTTGGGCAGGGGATCTTTCGGTGGCGTCGCCTTGGGCGATCTCTACGGCCGGATTGCAGGCTGACTTGCGCCCTGGCAAGTCGTTGGCGGCGTCGATATGCCCGTGCTTATGATACCGCCCCTCAACTTGGGCATGCATTTCATCGGTCGCTGGAGAGCGCCGCCGTTCCAGCCCGCCGGCCGAAAACCCGGGGTTGGCCTGCGCGCTGTTTATTTCGGGAGCCCCCGTTCGTGAAATGGAGGGCGATTATGAAAATAAAAACCTCGTGCCCGGAAGCATACCCGCTGAGGCATATTCCGGAACTAGAAATAATTCACATGGATCCATTATCAATATAATTGATAGATACAATCATTATATATTACTTGAGCTGATTGATAGCCGACTGTAGACTGAATTCATGGATCGCTGAAGAGATCTCTGGCCGAAATGGCCCGACCACCGTGTTTCCCCGGCGGGCCTCCCGCTTGATTGGGAAATATGACTGGCCGATCGAAAAGTATACGAGAGACGAGTCCCGGCAGGCTGAAAATCATTCATGGGCCAATACCGGATGGCCGTCGATAAAGAAAAACCTGTTCAAAACAGGATGGTGCCGATATTGACCCGCATTGACTCGGGGCAGTGGCAAGGTGGTTGCATATATAAAAATATCGTGGCAATGGAGGAAAGGATGGCACCGTTGCATGTTGAAAAGAGCTTCGACAGCCTGCGTGATTGGCTTCGACATCTGGCCGCAACAGATCGTCTTGCGGTACTCAAGGAAGGCATTTCCCTGGAGCATCGCCTGGCGGCGATTGCCAAGCGGCTGGATGGCGACAAGGCTGCCTATTTCCCCAAACCGGGCGGGCATGATATCGGCATTATTTCCGGCTTCATGTCCAAGCGCGCCTGGATTGCCGAGGCCATGGGGGTCTCGCAATCGGAACTGCTTGCGCACTATCGGCATGCGGCAGAAAACCCCCGCCCCTGGGTCGAAATCGAAAAGAACGCCCCGTGCCAGCAGGTCGTGCACCGCGACATCGACGTGCGGCGTCTATTACCCATCCCGACCCACAGCGAACATGACTCTGGGCCCTACATCACGGCAGGCCTGGTGATTGCCCGCAATCCGGTGACGGGGGTTCAGAACGTATCGATAAACCGTATTCAGGTCCACAGCGAAAGGCATATGGCCCTGCTGATGCTGCCGCGCCATCTGCATGCTTTTTATAAGGCGGCCGAGGATGCGGGGCAGGCGCTGCCGGTGGCTGTCGTCATCGGGGTGGATCCGCTGACGATGCTGGCCTCCCAGGCCATTACGCCGATCGATCATGACGAGCTCGAAATCGCCAGCGCCTTGCATGCGCAGCCTTTGCAGGTCGTGAAATGCCTCAGCAACGATGTGCGGGTGCCGGCGAGCTCGGAAATCGTCATCGAGGGCCGCATATTGCCGGGGGAACGCCATACGGAGGGGCCCTTTGGCGAGTTTCCAAAGTACTACAGCGAAAAAGAGCAGCGCGAGGTGATCGAGGTCGACCTGATCAGCCATCGGGAAAGACCCATCTACCACACCATCGTGCCGGCCGAAATGGAGCATCTGTTGTTGGGGGGCATCCCCCGCGAGGCGACCTTGCTGGGCCATCTGCGAGGCAGCCATCCACAGGTGCAGGATGTCCACCTGTCGGTTGGCGGCGTCTGCCGCTATCACTTGTATGTCAGGCTGCGTAAAACCCACGAGGGCTTGCCCAAGAACGTGATCCTGGCCGCATTCGGCGCCCATTACGATATCAAGCACGTGGTGGTCGTGGACGATGATGTCGACGTCCATGATCCCCAGCAGGTCGAATGGGCAGTGGCGACCCGCTTTCAGGCCAGCCGGGACCTGGTGGTGGTTCACGGGGCCCAGGGGTCCGTGCTGGATCCGTCCACAACGCTATATGCGCGTTCGCACGGCGAGGGTGCCGACGACGCCACCGTGCACGGCCTCAGTGCCAAAATGGGCCTGGATGCCACGCGCCCGGTGCATTACGAGGGGCATGTCTTCACCAAGGTCAGGATTCCGGGCGAGCAGGAGGTCGATCTCGACGAGGTGCTGTGTCCCGATACCCCTTTCGATGTTGATCAATCATGAGCGATCGGACGGCTGACCGTATGCCAATCACCTTTCTCCAGCGGAGCGCATCGATTATCGGCCTGTATTCAAGCCCGGGTTGCACAATTCAAAACCCGATGAAAGCATAAAAGGCTGTCATCATGAAAAAATATTTCAACCCGCTTTCGATATTTGCGATTCTCTGGTCGTGTTTTCAGATTTACGTGGTATACGGCATGCCGTTGAGCCTGATGGTGGCGGTTCCGATCCACGTCATGTTTGCGGCGATTCTGGTATTTATCAGCAAACCCTTGATCAAGAGCCGGGACGCCAGACACTACTCGAGCGCGCGGCTGCTGGATGTCGCCAGTGTATTGGCCTGCATCGCCATCGCCTTGTATTTCTATCTGGAACAAGGTCGCATTACGACTCGCATCGCCGGCGTGGATCCGGTGATGACCAGCGACTTTGTCGTCGGCATCCTCACGGTGATTCTCGTCGTGGAGGCAACGCGGCGGCTATTGGGCAGGGGGCTGACCATCGTCATTCTGGCGTTTCTGGTCTATCAGTTCATGGGCACCAGCATGCGTGGGCTTCCCGGGATCGGCGCATTGGCGCACGGCGGGGGCCTGACGGCATCGTTTTTCAGGCGGTTCCTGGAATTGCAGACGCTTCAGAATGAAGGCATTTTCGGGATTCCCAGCATCGTGTCCTATACCCAGGTGATGTATTTCCTGTTGTTCGGCGCGTTCCTGGAAACTTTTGGCGGCGGCAAGCTGTTCATCGATCTGGCGACTTTGCTGGTTGGCCGCTTTCGAGGGGGGATGGCAAAGGTCGCGGTCATTGGATCGACCATGTTCGGCGCCATCAGCGGCAGCGCGACGGCCAATGCGGCCATCGTCGGCAATTTTACAATTCCCGCCATGCGCAAGTCCGGCCTCAGCGCGGAGGAGGCCGCGGCGGTCGAGGCGGCGGCCTCGACAGGCGGGCAAATCATACCCCCCGTCATGGGAGCCGCGGCTTTTCTGATCGCGCAATTCATGGGGGAGTCCTATCGAAATATTGCGATCAGCGCGATCATCCCCGCACTGCTGTATTATGCGGCGCTCTTTTTCGTCATAGACAACAACGCCAAGAAATTCAATATCAAGGGGGTTTCGGCCGCAGAGTTGAATGTCACCTGGAAGTCCACCTTCCTGCGCCTCTATCTGTTCATACCGGTGGTCTCCCTGGTCTACGATATTTTTGTCGGCCGATCCCTCAGCACCTCCACGCTGCGCGCCGTCGTGCTGACGATAATTCTGGGCTATCTGACGAGGCTGTATGGGAAAGTCCGCGGCGGTCAAGGCGTGTTCAGCAGCATCGGCGCGGCTGCACGGGAAATCATCGGCGATTCCATATCCGCTCTTGAAAGCGGCGGCAAGGCATCGGTGACCGTTGCGATTCCCTGCGCCGGCGCCGGCATTATTGTGGGCATTGCCACCATGACGAACCTGGGTCTGACCTTCGGGGGATTCATGCTGGCGATATCCGGTGGATACCTGGTCCCGTCCTTGCTGATCGTCATGGTGATGGTCATCATCATGGGCATGGGCATGCCCACGACGGCGGCCTATATCATGGGCTCGATCCTGGCGGTCCCGGCGCTGCAAAGCCTGGATCTGCCTCTGATCTCGATCCACTTTTTCGTGCTGTATTTCGCCGTGCTTTCCATGGTGACGCCGCCGGTCGCGCTCGCGACATTCGTCGCGGCCGGGATCGCGGGGGCGGATGTCTGGAAAACCGGGTGGATTGCGCTGAGGAACAGCTTTGCGGGCTTTTTCGTGGCCTTTGCCTTGGTCCGCAGTCCCGCCTTGCTGCTGGAAGGCCCGGTGCACATCATCGTCCTGCACAGTCTCGTGACCTTGGCCAGTTGTTACATCATGGCCGCCTGCCTGGTCGGATTCTGGCGTACCCGCAATTCGAGGCTGGACAATATCTTGATGTTTGCAATCGCTGTTTCGTTCTTGTCTTTTGATGTCGTTTATGTCGGCGTCGGGCTGGCCATATTGGCGATTGTGTGGCTTGGCCAAGGGGTTCGTATACGTAAACTTGCTTGAGGATCCTTTGATCGACTCGCCCTGAAAGGGGGATTCAGAAACCGGGTGGAACCGATCGGATGATCCCGATGCAATGTGGCCGTTGAGGCCATCACCAAGGAGGTAGACATGTCTCATTTGAATTCCCGCAGGACCGTGATCAAGCTTCTCGGTCTTGGTGCATTGAATGTCGCATATGGCATCCCCGCCGCCTGGGCCGCCAAGGCGGAAGGCGCAAAGATGCTGACGGAGCCCACCCATATCCGGTTTGCCACGGCGGGCACGGGCAGCGGCTGGTACGCCATGGGCGGGGCCTTCAGAAATGTCCTTCTGAAGGGCTTGCCCAAGGGTTCCACCGTCGAAGTCATGAGTACGCCCATGGCGATTGCCAATACGTTTCTGGTTTCCAAGGGCGATGCCGATGTGGGCCTGAATTTTCCGCCTGTCGTCGCCTGGGCCGAGAAGGGCATCGGCCCCTTCAAAGAGCCGATCGACAATATCCGCGGCTTGCTGGGCGGCCTGGATCAGTATTGGCAGCGTGTGACCGTCAGAAATGGATATGAGCTTGAAAAGCTGTCCGACATCAAGGAAAAAAAGCTCCCAGTCCGGATCGGGACCGGCCCGGATGGCAGCCTGAACGAGTACATGGCCCGCATGATCCTCGAGGCCAATGGCATCACCTACGACGACATCAAGAGCTATGGGGGCGATGTCGTGCGTTCCGGCCTGAGCGTCATCACCGACCTTTTCCAGGACAGCCGCCTGGATATGGTGATGGGGATCACCACGCCCGGCCACCCCAATACCGCGCAACTCTCGATTGCCCCCGGCCAGCGATTCCTCGGGCTGCAGGAGCATGCCATTGAATACCTCAAGAAGCTCGGATTTTCCGAGGCCACGATGCCGGCGGGCATGTTCGAGAAGCAGGATTACCCGGTGAAAGGCGTAGGCTGGAGCACGGGCCTCTATGCATCGGCCGCCATGTCGAATGACGAGGCCTATTCCATCTGTAAATCCATCCTGGCGGGTATCGACGAGCTGAGAGGCAGCCTCGCGTCCATGAAGGACTGGACGCCGCAGATTGCATCGGACCCCGAGCGGATCGGAGGGACGATTCACCCCGGCGCCGAGGCTTATTTCAAGGAGGCCGGCCTGCGGTAAGGATAAGCGCCTGCGACAAGAACCAGCCATACGGACCCCGGAACTGCTCACGCGCAGGGTTCAAGTGACTCGAGGTGCCCCTCTGCGACGCACCGGGGCGGTATGGAAGACAAGGAGAGAGGCAAAATGAAGACGAGACTTTATTTGACGCTTGCGGCGAGTGCGGTCATTGGCTTGGCCGTCGCGCAGCCGGCTTCGGCCAAGCTTGACAGTTGCGACGGGCCGATCGTGCTGGGAACCACCCTGTCCGAAAGCGGTGTCTTCTCGACCCTGGCGGATCGCTGGCGCAATATGACCAAGATTTTTGCCGAAGAGGTCAACAAGCGCGGCGGTGTGCAGGTCAAGGATTGCAACAAGGGCCTGCCCATTGAATTCGTCATGTATGACGATCAAAGCGTGCCCGCCACGGCCGTCAGTTTGTATGAACGCCTTGCGTCGGTGGACAAGGTCGATTTCCTGGTGGGACCCGACTGGTCTTCCATCGGGGGGCCCGTGTCGGCCGTGGCCGAGCGCCACAAGGTGCCCATCGTCATGGCCAATGTCGCGACCCCGTCCATTTACGAGCGCGGGTTCAAGTATGTCTGGGGGACCCCTGCGCCGGTGGTGCCGCGCTGGTCGGAGCGCTATTTCGAGATGCTGGCGGGCGTCGACCCGAAACCGAAAACGATTTACTTCATCACTGAAGACAACCCCGTGATGAAAGGCATCACCACGGTCTGGAGCAAGAAAGTCGAGGACCAGGGCTTGAAGGTCGTCGGGTCGGAAATGTTTTCCAGCACCCAGAAGGACTTTACCGCGGTACTCGCAAAAGTCCGCTCGCTGAAACCGGACATCATTTATGTCAGTTCGTTTGACGGGGCTTCGGTGCCGCTCGTGCAGCAAATGGCACAGATGCAGATCAAGGCGATGGATATCCACCACACCATGCTGACCGGCTCGCTCGAGCGCCAGGTCGGTGCGGATATCGAGGGATGGACCGGCGAACTGGTCTGGTATCAGGGGGTGAAGGGCGACTACAGCGATCTCATCGACACGGTGCTCGAACGCTCCAAGGTGGATATGTTCGATTACATCTGGACCCTGGCGCGGCTGAATTCGTACTTGGTCATCATGCAGGCCATCGAAAAAGCCGGTGCGGTCGATCGCGAAAAGGTCAAGGCGGCGTTGTATCGCGGGACTTTCAAGTCTCCCGCGGGGGACATCGTCTTTGACGAGAACGGCTTCCCCAATACAGGGGCCTTCACGATTCAATTGCAGGACGGCAAACCGGTCGTGGTCTGGCCCAAGGATGTCGCCACGGGGCAACTGCGCTGGCCTGCGACGGCTTCCAAGTGATCGGTGAGTGACTGGCCCGGCCGTTCCATCGGGGCGGCCGGGCCGGGGGCGTGCGATGTGGGCAGGCGGGAGGTTTGAGGGCCGCGGTCGCGGGCGCGCGCCCGGCCGGTCAAGCACAAGGAGGCGGCATTGATTGAGGTCTTTCTGCAAGTCCTGATTGGCGGGATCATGCTGGGCGGGCTTTATGCGCTCGTCGCATTCGGCTTGTCGCTCACCTATGGGGTGGTGCACATTCTGGATTTTGCGCACGGCACCCTGCTGGCCGTCATGGGCGTCATCGCCAGCCTGCTGTATCTGACGGGCCTGAACCCACTCTGGATCGCGCTCATCCTGGTGCCTTGCGCGTTCGTCTATGGCGGTGCGTTCTACTTCACATTGCTGCGCCCGCTGGGTTCCCGGGGCCCGTTCGAATCGACCATCGGAACGGTGTTGGTGACGGTGGGCGCCCTGCTGATCCTGAGTGATGTCACGTCGGTCCTGGCGGGGGCGACCCCCAAGAACATTCCGATCCGCCTGGGCGTATATATCATCGGCGACGTCGTCATTCCACGCATGCAGTTGGCCATCCTCCTGGCCACGGCGCTGCTGACGCTCGCCATCCACCTGGTGCTGACGCGAACGTGGTTCGGGCGTGCCATCCGCGCGGTGACACAAGAACAAGTGGCGGCTCAATTGTGCGGCGTGCGCAGCGTCTGGCTGCGCACCATGACCTTCGCCTTCGGCGCCGGCACGGTCGCGATCGCGGCGGTGCTGTATGTGCTGACCTATCCGGTGGATCCCTACATGGGCTTTGGCCTGACCGTCAAGGCGTTCACCATCATCATTCTGGGCGGCGTCGGCAACCTGCCCGGCGCACTGGTGGCCGGCATCTTGCTGGGGGTCGCAGAGGGCATGACGGGGCTGTATTGGGATACACAATGGGCGCCCGCCATCAGCGTGGTGTTGCTGCTGGTCATCCTGGTCGTGCGTCCGCAAGGGTTTTCGAGGAAAACAGCGTGATGGGCTCAGCAGATCCGCGGCACGACAGGCAACAGGGCGCGGCGGCGAAACAGGGGCGCATGCCGTTGGTCTATGGATTGGTGGCGCTGCTGGTCATTGCCGTATTGGCGATGATGCCGTACTTCGCCAGTCCCTACATGGTCAGTTTCGTCTTCACGGTGCTGATCGCCTATACGCTGGCGCAAAGCTGGGACTGGGTGGCCGGCGAGATGGGCTACATCAATCTCGGCCATTATTGCTTCTATGGTGTGGGCGCCTATGCGTTTTCCCTGGTCTTGGCCAGCCATACCACGCCGGTGCTGGCCCTGATCTGGGCCGTCCTGTTCACGGGCGCCGTGGCGGCCATCCTGGCATTTCCTCTGTTTCGACTCAGGGGGGATTATTTTGCGTTTGCCACGCTCGCATTACTGCCGCTGGCGGAAATCCTCGCCTACAACCTGTCGTCGATCACCCATGGGGCCGACGGCGTCATGCTGCCGGCGCACGACGTCCGCGTGCTGACCTTCGTCCTGGCCGTGGCCCTGTCAGCCCTGGCGTTTCTGGCGTCCGTGTTGCTGGACCGGTCACGCTTTGCCTATACCTTGCGCGGCATCCGCAATGATGAACTCGTTCTCGAGACCATGGGCGGGCGCATCCAGTCGGCAAAAACAAAGATTCTCATCTTGAGTTCCGGCTTTGCGGCGCTAGCCGGCGCTTTGCAGGCCTGGCAGCTCAGCTATATCGATCCACCGACCGTTTTTGGATTGGACGTCGCCTTGATCCCGATCGCCATGGCCTTGCTGGGCGGCTCCGGCCTGCTCTGGGGGCCACTGGTGGGCGTGCTGGTGCTTGCCGTCATCCAGCAGTGGCTGCTGATCAACCTGACGATGCTCAATGCCACGGTGTATGGCGCCATCATCTTGTTTATCGGCCGCTACATGCCGGGCGGCATCCTGCGCGCGGGCTGGCTGCGCAAGGTGGGCACGGCGTATCGCCGACGCGCCAGAGGCCCGGCTGCCGCCGCCGAAAAGCCCGGCGAGGTTCATGACGCGACGGCCGCCATCACCAGCCTGCCCCTGACGCCGGCGGTGGTCGATCGTCAGACGGTGGTCCTGGATTGTCAAAAAATGAGCAAGGCCTTTGGTGGTAACGTCGCGGTGGACGCTTTGGATTTGCGCGTGCACCAGGGCGAAATCGTCGGGCTCATCGGCGGCAACGGTTCCGGCAAGACCACCTTGTTCAATTGCATCTCGAAAGTGTTCGAGCCGACCAGCGGCGGTATTTTTCTGTTTGGCGAAAACATCCAATCCCTGCGCCGCGATCAGATTGCGCGGATCGGCGTGGGCCGCACCTATCAGATTCCGCGACCGTTCGGCGACCTGACCGTCGACGAAAATGTCGCCATCCCCTTGATGTATCAGGACCAGCGCCTGCGGCCGCCGGCCGCCTTGGCGCAAGCGCGGCAATTTCTCGATTATGTCGGCCTGTCGGCGCGCATCGGTGAGTTGGCCGAGGGCTTGTCGTTGCAGGAAAAAAAGGCGCTCGAGCTCGCGCGCGCGCTGGCTTGCCGGCCCAAGCTGTTGCTGATCGATGAGGTGGCCTCGGGCCTGACGCCGGCGGAGGTCGCGCGTTTCACCCAGCATATCCGCGACATGCGCGACGAATTGGGGATGACGGTGATCTGGATCGAGCATATTTTTTCAGCGCTGGAACAAGTCGTGGACCGGGTGGTGGTGCTGGATCACGGCCGCCTGATTGCGGATGGCCCGCTCGCGGAGATCGTGCGCGACGAGCGCGTCGTCAAAGCCTATCTGGGCAGCGCCCATGCAGAGGACGGTCATGCTGGAGCTTGAGCACATTGCAGTGGACTATGGCCACGTCCGGGCCTTGTGGGACGTCAGCCTCGAGGTCAAGCTGGGCCAGCGGGCCGCCCTGCTCGGCGCCAACGGGGCCGGCAAGTCCACCACCATGGGCGCCATTTGCGGTCTGTTGCCCCTGGTGACCGGCACCGTCCGCTTTCAGGGCCAGGAGATGCATCGGCATTCCACGGTCGAGACGGTCGCCGCGGGGATCGCCCTGGTGCCCGAGGGCCGGCGGCTGTTCCCCGCCATGAGCGTGCATGAGAACCTGCTGATGGGCGCCTATTCGCCGCAGGCGCGGGCGCATATCGAGGACAGTCTGCGCCAGGTGCATGAGCTTTTTCCCATCCTGAAGGAAAAATCGCGCCAGAACGCGGGCGAGCTCAGCGGCGGCCAGCAACAGCAAGTGGCCATTGGCCGGGCGCTCATGTCGCGTCCGCAAGTGCTTTTGCTGGACGAGCCCTTCATCGGCGTGGCGCCGCTGGTGGTCAAAGAAATTATCGAAACCCTCGTCGAGATCTCGGCACGCGGCGTGATGATGCTCTTGGTCGAGCAAAACGTGCATCGCGCCTTCGAGTTCGCCGAATACGCCTACGTGATCGAGAACGGCCGCACGGTCCTCGAGGGCTCTCGCGAGCAGATACTGGGTGATACGCAGTTCAACGAAAAATTCCTCGGCCTGGCCTGAGTGGGCCTGCCCGGGTGTTCGCATGGAGATTGAAATGGAAACACGTCCTGTACAAACCGAACCGCTGCTCAGCGGCAAGGTCGCCATCGTGACCGGTGCGGCACAGGGCATCGGCGCCGAGTACGCCGTGGTGCTGGCCGCCAACGGCGCCGCGGTGCTGGTGGCCGATGTGTTGGACGGCGGCGATGTGGTGGCGCGTATTCGCGCCGCCGGCGGCCGCGCCCAGTATCAGCACACAGACGTCACCGATGCGGCCTCGGTCGAGGCGATGGCCCGCGCCGCCTTGCAGGCCTTTGGGCGCATCGATATCCTGGTCAATAACGCGGCCCTGTTCGGCCATCTGACACCCAAGCCGTTCGAGCAGATTGAAAGCCGCGAGTGGGACCATCTCATGGCTGTCAATGTCCGCGGGGTTTTCGAGTGCGCAAAGGCGGTGCTGCCGGCGATGCGCGAGCAGCGCTACGGCAAGATCGTCAACATCGCCTCCGGAACCGCGTTCAAGGGAACGCCCATGCTGTTGCACTACGTGACGTCCAAGGGCGCGATCTTGTCGCTCACGCGTGCGCTGGCCCGCGAGGTGGGCGAGCACGGCATTCGCGTCAACACGCTGGCCCCCGGCTTGACCCGTAGCGCCAACGTCATCGGCAATCCGGCCTGGCAGGGCAAGACCTCCGAGAACAACGTCGCCAGCCGCGCCATCCAGCGGGATGCCTTGCCGCAGGACCTGACCGGCACTTTGCTGTTCCTGGTGTCCCCCGCCAGTGACTTTATGACGGGGCAGGCGCTGGTCGTCGATGGCGGCTCGGTCATGCATTGAGGGGCGGGCGGCCGCTGGGTGGCCGCCTCGGCCGGCGGTGTGGCATATAGAGAGGTTGAAACAGTATGACGATGCTTTTAAAGGTGAATAATCTGATTGACGGCCAGTGGGTGCCGGCGTTGGACGGGCGTGTGGGACAGCGTAGGAATCCGGCCGATGGCAGCATGGTGGGCGAGTTTGCCGACAGCGGCCCAGCCGATGCCGATGCCGCGATCGCGGCGGCTCGGCGGGCATTCGAGCGTCCCGAATGGGCCCAGAACCCGCGTTTGCGCCAATTGATCATGTTGCGTTGGGCCGACCGTGTAGAGGCGCAAAGCGAGGCGCTCGCCCGATTGCTGACACTCGAGAATGGCAAACCGCTGGCCGAGTCTCGCGGCGAAATCCGTGGCAGTGTCTCGGAAATCCGGTATTACGCCGGCGTAGCCCGTTTCATTCCGGGGCAGATGCTGGAGGTCGCGCCGGGTGTATTTTCCAGCCAGCTCAAGGAGCCGGCTGGCGTGGCGGGCATCATCGTGCCCTGGAACGCGCCGGCCATCCTGTTGATACGTTCGCTGGCGCCGGCGCTGGCGGCGGGCTGCACCGCGGTGGTCAAGCCCGCGCCGCAAACCGCGCTGCTGTCCGCCGCCCTCATGCGCGCCTTGCAGGACGATAAGCAGCTGCCGGCCGGCGTGGTGAATTTCGTGTCCGAACAAGGCCATGCCGTGGCCCAGCGCCTGGTCGAATCCGCGCAGGTCGATGTCATCAGCTTCACCGGCTCGAATGCCACAGGCCAGCGCATCATGGCGGCGGCCGCGCCAACGATGAAGAAGCTCTCTTTGGAACTGGGCGGCAAGTCGAGTTGTCTGGTGTTTGACGATGTGGAGGTCGATGCTGTTGCGGCCAGGATCGCGGCCGCGGCCATGATCATCGCGGGGCAGCAGTGCACGGCCGCGCGCCGGGTATTGGTGCATGCCTCGCGCTTTGATGCCATGAAAAAAGCGCTCGCGCGGGCGCTCGAGGCCATGCGGATGGGCAATGGGCTCGACGAGGGCGTGCAGTATGGCCCCTTGATCGACGAGCAGGCCCGGGATCGTGTCGCGGCCAGCGTTGACGAGGTGCTGCAAACGGCTGATGAGGTCATCCTGCGCGGTGGGCGCCCCGGGGCTGGATTCCAGCAGGGGAGCTTTATGCTGCCGACCCTGGTCGCGCATCACGATACCAGTGCCAGCTTCATCCAAGAGGAGATCTTTGGCCCCCTGGTGGTGCTGGAGCGTTTCGAGGACGAGCGCGAAGCCGTGCGGCGGGCCAACCACACGGTCTACGGCCTGTCCGCCAGCGTGTGGACGCGCGACGGCGCGCGCGCCTGGCGCGTTGCGCGCGCCTTACGCGACGGAACCGTGTGGATCAACGATCACAATCACCTGTTTGCCGAGGCTGCGACGGGCGGCTATCGGCGCAGCGGCCTGGGTCGCTTGCATGGCTATGACGCGCTCGCCGACTTTACTGAAATCAAGCATATCTGTCAGAGCGCCGGTGTGGTCGACGACATGTCGGCCTCGGCTTCCTGAGGTGTACCCCGCGTGAGGCTGGGTTTCTGCGGGGCCGCGATTTTTTTGGGGACGCCCGCACCGATCTGCATTGATTGCAGATGCTGGGTCAGCAGCTCGATAAAGGCTGAGGTCGCCTGATTCAGCGGATGCCGGGGATGGGTCACGCACACGACGCGACGGGTCAGCGTCGGCTCGACGATGCGATGTGTCTGCAGGCGCGGGCTCCATGGCTGCCCGCTCAGGGTGATGCCCGGGAGGATGGTCGCCAGTTGTGTGTTGCTGACCAGGTTCAGGATCGACGTGACCGAATCGGACTCGATGGTCGGCGACAGGTTGATGTCCGCCCCCTGGGCGTAGTATTCCATGATGCCGCGCAGGCCGTGATGCCGTGTGAGCAGCGCGAGTTCCAGCGTGTCGACGATGCGCAAGGGGACGGCCTCGGGCAGGGCGCGCCGGTGATTGACGCTGGTGATCAGCACCATGTCTTCGTCGGTGATGATTTCCATGTCCAGGCCCAATGGACGGGTCGGCTTGTTGATGATGGCGGCGTCCAGGCGGCCCCCGGCCACCCAATCCGCCAATATGGCGCTATAGCCGTCGGCGATCGTCACGTTGACCTTGGGGTGCTGGCTCTTGAATTCGAGCAGGGTGCTGGCGAGCGCTCCGTGGGCGATGGACGCGATCATGCCGACGTTGATGTGGCCCCGCAGCTCGCCCTTGGCCCGCAGCAATTGTTCGCGCGCATGCGTCAGGTCGCGCATGATGGGGAAAAACAATTGATACATCTGGCGCCCCGCCGTCGTCGGCTGCATCCCGCGCGGGCTGCGTTTGAACAGCTTCTGGTCGAGCTCTTCTTCGAGCCGCGCGATCTGCATGCTGAGCGCGGGTTGAACGATATTCAGTCGCTTGGCGGCCCGCGTCACGGTGCCTTCCTCGAACAAGCAGAGAAAATACTGAATCTGGCGTAACTCCATCATCATCCCCCTGTTGGGTTTCCACTGCGCGGCCGCCGGCACGAAAAGCGCTTATATGGCGATCTCCCGCAGGAGTTGCTCTTGGTCCGCGGGTTCGTTCGCCTTGCCGGTCAGTGTGATGCTACCGCGCTTCATGACGTAGAAACGGTCCACCACCATCAAGGACCGCTTGACGTTCTGCTCTACCAATAGGATGGATACCCCTTCTTTCTTGAGCTCCTCGAGCAGTTGGAAGATGTCGTCGACGATCATGGGCGCAAGGCCTTCGCTGGGCTCGTCGATCAGCATGAGGCGCGGTCGGCCGATCAACGCCCTGGCGATCGTCAGCATTTGCTGTTCGCCGCCGGACAGCGTGATTCCCGCCTGTGAACGCCGTTCGTGCAGCCTCGGGAAGCGCTGATAGATGTCGCTCAGGCCCCGGCGCTGTTCGGCCTTGGACAGCGAGCGGTTTTGCAGCAGCCCCAGTTGGAGGTTTTCTTCGACGCTGAGCCCCGGGAAAATGCGCCGATCCTCGGGAATGAAGGCAATCCCGTGGCGGGTAATGACGTCCTGCTCGAGGCTGTTGAGCCTCACATCCTGGAAAAGGATGTCCCCTTGTGTTGGCTTGACCCATCCGGCAATCGTTCGCAGCGTGGTGGTCTTGCCGACACCGTTGCGGCCGAAGAGGCCGACGATTTCGCCGGCTGCGATTTCCAGATCCACGCCTTGCAGGATGTGGCTCAGGCCATAGTAGGAGTGTACCCCCGTCATACGCAATATCATATTGTTCACGCCTCTCCGAGATAGGCTTCGCGTACCACCCGGTTCGCCCGGACGTCCTGCGGGATCCCCTCGGCCAATTTCTGGCCTTGATGCATGACGACGATCCAGTGCGACAGGTCCATCACCAGCTCGATGTCATGCTCCACCAGCATGACGGCGATTTCCTGGGCGATATCGCGGATCATGCTTTTGGTGTCTTCCGTATCGCCGTGCGACATGCCTTGCGTCGGCTCGTCGAGCAGCAGCATCCTGGGTTCGCTGGCAAGCGCCAGGGCGATTTCCAGCCGACGCTGCTCCCCGTGGGACAGGTAGCCGGCCAGGTCGTTGCGCCGCTTGCCCAGGAGGAAACGCTCCAGGAGCTCCTGGGCCTTGGCGTCGGCGCGCGTGCTATGGGCCAGGGGCCGCAGCAGGCGGTTGCCGGGCTCGAGGGCCTGGCCGGCCAGCCGCAGGTTTTCCTCCACCGTCAGGTCGAAGAACAATTTGGTGATCTGAAAGGAGCGCGCCAGGCCGGCCCGGCAAATTCGATTTGACGGCCAGCCGGTGATGTCCTGGTCCTGGAATCGGACGTGTCCGGAATTCGAGCGGATGGCGCCGACGATCAGGTTGAACAAGGTGCTCTTGCCCGCCCCGTTGGGGCCGATCACCGAGGTGATCTGCCGGTCGCGCGCCTGCAGGCTGACGTTGTTGACCGCCTGCAGCCCGCCAAAGGAGACACTGACTCCTTCCACGTTGAGGATGACGTCGGTCATGAGGATTGCCCCTTTTTGGTCCTGCCCACCAGCCGCTTGTAAAGGCCGACGAATCCCGCTGGGAAGAAGATCACCGTCAGCATGAAAATGATGCCGATCACGATGCCGTGGTGTACCGTCCAACTGCTGATGAAGGTCTTGAGGGCAATCAGGAATACGCTGCCATAGAGCGGCCCGATGAGCGTCCCCGTTCCCCCGAGGATCACCATGATGACGGCATTCACCGAGATGTCGAAATACATGAGCTCCGGGGAGACGAAGCCGCGCAGCAAGGGATACAGGGTGCCCGCCAGTGCGGCGATATCCGCGGCGATCACGTAGGACGCGAGCTTGTATCGCCAGGGGTTGTAGCCCAGGGCGCGCACGCGTTCTTCGTTCGAGCGGATGGCGATCAGCACGCGTCCGAATGGCGTGTGCGTCAGGTACTGCAAGCCCAGGTACATCACCAGGACGAAGAACAGCGACAGCATGAAAAAGCTGACCGGGTCACCCAGGTTCAGGCTGAACAGCCCAAAGTTGATGTCCAGCACGGGAATGCCGGTGATGCCGTCCGAACCACCCAGGGATCGCGTGTTGTACACCGCCCGCCCGGCCACCTGGGCGAGGCCGAATGTGATCAGGATGAAGTAGACGCCTCTGGACCGGATAGCGATCGCGCCGATCACCAGCGATACGACGGTGGAGACCAGCAGGCTCACGCCCAGTGCGCCCCAGAATCCGTAGCCGCCGTCATCCAGCAGCAACAGGGCCGTCAGGTAGGCGCCCATGCCGAAGTACAGCGCCTGGCCCAGTGAGAAAAGCCCGGTGTACCCCAGCAGCAGGTCGACGCTGAGGGCGATGCCGGAAAAGATCAGGGCCTCGGTGGCCAGGCGCAGGTAGAAGGTTTCCTGGCTGATGCCGGCGATGATGGCGAAGGCGATGGCCACCACGAAAAAAATCCAGGCCAGGAGCCTGGTGCGGGTCACTCCGCTGAACTTTTGCGCACCCACGATCATCGGCTCCAGTTGAACAAGCCCTGTGGGCGAACGACCAGCACGGCGATCATGATGCTGAAGATCAGCGGTTCCCCCCAGTTGGGTGCGATGTACAGGCTGGCGATGGATTCGATCTGCGTCAGCAGCAACCCAGCCACCACCGTGCCCCAGAAGCTGCCGATCCCGCCGACGATGACCACGGTGAAGGCAAGCAGAATGAAATCGTGGCCCATCGTGGGAAATACCGAGTAAATCGGCGCCAGCAGCACGCCCGCCAATGCCGCCAGCGAAATGCCGAATGCAAAGGCGCCGGAATAGATTAACCGCACCGGCACGCCCAGGCTGGCCGTCATGTCCTTGTCGTGGGCGGCGGCGCGAATCACGGCGCCGAGGCGGGTTCGAAACAGCACGAACCAGGTCAGCGTGATGATCAGCGTGCCGAACACCAACAGGAACAGCCGATAATTCGGAATGATGATCCCTGCGATTTCAGTCACGCCCGAAATGGGGTTCTCGGGCTTCATCGTGTTGGGGCCGTACAGCACGTCGTACAAGTCCTTGAGAATGATGGACAGGCCGATCGTCAGCAAAAGGGTCAAGGTGTGCCGATCCGGGCTGTGATACACGAACCGGATCAGGCACCGCTCGACGAGGGCGCCGATGGGCATCACCAGCAATGGCGTGATGATCAGCGCCGCCCAGAACCCCAGGCCCAGGGCGTACAGCGTCATGCTGATGAATGCGCCCATGGCGTAGAACTCGCCATGGGCCATATTCACGACGTCCAGCAAGCCGAATATGATGCTCAGCCCCAGGGACACCAGGATAATGGCCACACCGATCGTCAAGCCGTTGACGACCTGTGGCCCCAGGACAAATTGCAGATATTCGATCATGTCGGTTCTTAGAAGCGTTCACACGTGTCGGCACCCGCGGCGTCCGCACCCTTGATCTTGTCGACGATGGTGAATCTGCCGTCTTTCACCTGCAGGACGTAAACGTCCATGATGGCCTGGTGGTCCCCGGCGCGCATCTCTTTCTTGCCCTGAGGCGTATCCCAGGTCAGGCCGCGCATCGCGGTCCGGACGGCATCGGTATCGGTGCTGCCCGCTTTTTCGACGGCCGTCTTGTAGAAATACACGACACCGTACGAGTCGGCGCCATACAGGTCGGGCGTCGCATTGGTTTTCTTGTGGAAGTCGTTGGTGAATTTCTTGTTTTCGGGCGAATCCAGGTCCGGCGAGTAGCCGGCGACGGTCACGAACCCTTCCGCGGTATTGCCCATGGCCTGTATGTTTTGCGCGGTGACGGCGACCGAGGCTCCCGCCAGCGTCATGCGGCTGCGCAGCCCATATTCCTCGAGCTGGGAAAAGAAGCGCACGGTGTCATTGCCGGCTGTTGAGGTGTAAATGATGCCCGGACGGCTCTGGCGGATTTGCCCGAAATAGGACGTGAAATCCTTTTCGCCCAGCGGCGGGAAGAGTTCGCCCACGATATTCAGGCCCGCGGCCTTGGCCGTGCTCACGAAACCGGCGACGGTATTGCGCCCCATTTCATAGTCCGGGCCGACCGCCATGATGCGGGCGTCCGCTTGGTGGTTCTTGATCCATTGCACCAAGCCGGTGGCCTGCATGCCGCCGGGCGCATTGACGCGGAAAAGATTGGGCGAGCACCTGGATCCGGTGATGGCGTCGGACAGCGAGACGGTCGTGGACGCCAGGCGTTTGTTGCGCTCGGCCACCTGGCCTACGGCGATGGTGCCGCCGGAATTCACCACGCCCGTCAGGAAATCGACCTTGTCGCTCTGGAACAGCTTTTCCGCCTTGCGGGTCATGACAGCCGGGTCCGCCTCGCCGTCTTCGAAAATAAGCTGGATCTGGCGGCCCGCGATCCCGCCCGAGGCGTTGATTTCCTCGACGGCCAGTTCGGTGCCCCACTTGACCTGTTGGCCAATCGGGGCATAGGCGCCTGAGAGCGGCGTCAGCACGCCGATCTTGATGGGCGGCTCGGCCGCCAAGGCAGGTGCGCAGGCGGCAGCCACCAATGCCGCCGTGAGGCTGGTGGCAAACTGACAAACGACTTTATTCATGATTTCAAGTCTCCGTTCTTATGGTTGAAAAGGTTTCTGTGTATCGGCGATTTATCTTATAGGCAGTGGATACGAAAACCATTATCAACGTGTCCGCTGATTTATCTTTGGGTCTTTTTTAAGGATTTTCCGATTGATGGAGGATTCATTTTGGCAAGTAAATCATACTCATCGGTAAATACAAGCACTGCATGATAAAGACTTCGGCGTGGGCTTTGATCTACCATGGTCAGACAGGGTGGATACCACAGCCAGAAAGTCAGAGACATGAGTTCCGAATTGGTGAATGAATCAGGCCCGCATGTCGGTCGCCGCGCCTTGCGCGTCGAAGACGCAGCCTTGCTGACCGGCCGAGGGCATTATGCGGATGACGTCGGCGTCAAACCCGGTACGTTGCAGGCCGCAATCCTTCGGGCGCCGTACGCGCATGCCGAAATCGTGTCCATCGACACGGCGCAGGCCGAGCGGCAGCCCGGCGTGCGGGCCGTGCTCACGGGCGCGGACGCCCGGCAATGGGCGGCCCCGTTTCCCGTCGGCGTGCACCAGCCCATGGAACATTGGTGTATTGCCATCGACAGGGTGCGTTACGTTGGGGAGCCCGTCGCCGTCGTGATCGCAGAGGACCGCTATCTCGCTGAAGACGCGCTGGATTTCGTGAAGGTCGAGTACCGTCAGTTGCCGGTCGCCATCGACCCCGAAGCGGCGGCCGACGCGCAGGCCCCGGTGCTGCATGACGCGGTGGGGTCCAATGTCGTCAGCGATCGGCATTTTTCCTATGGGGACCCCGATGCGGCGTTCGCGTCCGCCGAACACCGCGTGTCTCTCAAGATCCACTACCCGCGCAACTCGACGACGCCGATCGAAGGGTTCGTCGTGGTGGCCGAACACCTGGCCGGTGGACAGGGTTACGACGTCCTGTCGAACTTCCAGGGGCCCTTTGCCATCCATACGGTGGTGGCGCGCGCCCTGAAGGTCGGCAGCTCGAGGTTGCGTCTGCGCTTTGTCAAGGACTCGGGCGGCAGCTTCGGCGTCAAGCAGGCGGTATCGACCTACGTGGCCCTGCTGTGCCTGGCCGCGCGCAAGGCCGGGGCGCCCGTCAAATGGGTGGAGGACCGCTACGAGCACTTGATGGCCTCGGCCGCCGCGCCGAACCGGGTCACGACGATAGAGGCCGCCGTGCATGCCGATGGCACCCTCGCGGCGCTGCGCTACGATCAGATGGACGATTGCGGCGCCTATCTGCGTGCTCCCGAGCCGGCCACGCTGTATCGAATGCACGGCATCATGACCGGGGCGTATAAAGTCCGCAACCTGGCGGTGCGCAATCGGGTCGTGCTGACCAACAAGACGCCCAGCGCCCTGGTGCGCGGTTTTGGCGGGCCCCAGATGTATTTTGCGCTCGAGCGCCTGATGCAGCGCATCGCGGTCGAGCTGGATCTGGACCCGCTGGAGGTCATCCGGCGCAATCTGATCGAACCTGATGCGTTCCCTTATCGCGCGCCCGCCGGCGCGCTGATAGGCTCCGGCAACTATCAGGAATCGCTGGCCCTGGCGGTGGGCCGCGGCAATCTCGACGAATTGCGGTTGCGGCGCCAGGCCGCGCGCGCGGCAGGCCGCTTGTACGGCATCGGCTATGCCGCCATCGTCGAGCCCTCCATTTCCAATATGGGCTACATCACGACCGTCATGACGGCCGATGCGCGCGCCAAGGCGGGCCCCAAGAATGGCGCGATCGCCAGCGCCACCGTGAGCATCGATCCGCTGGGCTGCGTGACAGTGATCATCGATTCCGTGCCAGGCGGCCAAGGGCACCGCACGGCGACGGCCCAGGTCGTGGCGGATGTGCTGGGCCTTGCGCCGGATGACATCATCGTCAACACCGAACTCGACACGCAAAAGGATGCCTGGTCGATTGCGGCGGGGAACTATTCCAGTCGCTTTGCCGGCGCCGTCGCGGGCAGCGCGCATGTGGCCGCCACGCGGATCCGCGAGAAAATGGCCCGGATCGCCGCGGATACCCTGAAGGTGCCGCCGAACACGATCGTATTTGCCGGCGGCATGCTGTATTCCAGCGAGGCGCCCGAGCGGACTTTGCGTTTCCATCGCGTGGCGGGCCTCACGCATTGGTCGCCGGGTTCCTTGCCCGATGGCATGCAGCCGGGCCTGCGCGAAACGGTTTTCTGGTCGCCGCCGCAGGCCGAGGCGCCCGATGAAAAGGACGTGATCAACAGTTCCGCCGCGTATGGGTTCATCTTCGACATCTGTGCCGTCGAGGTCGATCGCGCCACGGGACGGGTGCATATCGACCGGTACGTCACATCCCACGATGCCGGCCGGCTGCTGAATCCCGCCTTGGCCGAAGGCCAGATACGGGGAGGCTTCGCCCAGGGCCTGGGGGCGGCCCTGCTCGAGGAGTACCGGTACGGGGCCGACGGCAGTTTCTTGTCGGGCACCTTGGCGGACTACCTGATGCCCACCGCCTGCGAGGTGCCGGAGCCCATGATCGTGCACCTTGAAACCCCTTCGCCCTTCACGCCCCTCGGCGCCAAAGGCATCGGCGAGGGCAATAACATGAGTACGCCGGTGTGCATTGCCAATGCGGTCGCCGACGCTTTGGGCGTGGCCGATGTCCGCTTGCCGCTCACGCCGTCGCGCGTGCATGCGCTGCTGGCCGAGCCCGAACCCGAGCCCGAGTCGGCGCCGGCCGACGCCGCCGTCGCGCCCCGGCCGGCAGCCGGCAGGGCGGGTGCCGGGCGCGATACGCTGCGCATGGCCGGCACGGTACAGCTTGCCGCCGCCCCTGAACAGGTCTATGCCGTCCTCATGGACCCGGACGCGCTGGCCAGCGTGATCCCGGGGTGCCATGCCCTGGAGCGGGTGGATGAGCAGACCTACCGCGCGGAGGTGACGATCGGCATTGGGGTCGTCAAGGCTCGCTACCAGGCGCAGATCACGCTGAGCGACCTCGAGCCGCCCCATGGCTTGTCCCTGGGGGGCAAGGGCGAGAGCGCGCTGGGGGCGGCGCAGGGCAGCGGCAAGGTGCGTCTCGAGCCGGTGGCGGGCGGCACCCGCCTGACATATGACTATGACGTTGCGGTCAGCGGCAAGATTGCGGCGGTCGGCAGCCGCATGCTTGAGGGGGCCGCCAAGATCATCCTGCAGCAGCTCTTCGAGCGGCTCGGCCGCAAGGCGTCCGGCGAAACGGTCGCCGTCCGGCCCTCCTGGTGGCGGCGCCTGCTGGCATTTCTTGGGGTTGGCCGATGAAACCCAGTTCTTTCGATTACGTGCGCGCGGATCGCATACAGGATATTTTCGAGGCTTTCGACCATTATGGCCAGGAGGCGCGCATTCTGGCCGGCGGGCAATCCCTCATGCCCATGATCAACTACCGGCTGGCGCGTCCCAAGGCCCTGGTCGATATTTCCCGTTGCGCCGAGCTGGATTATGTGCAGGTCCGAGACGGCCATCTGGTCATCGGGGCGGCGGTTACCCAGGCCACGGTCCAGCAGCGCGATGCCCTGGCCCACGAAGTTCCGCTGCTGCATCTCGCCTTTCCATACATTTCCCATTTCCAGATCCGCAACCGCGGCACGGTATGCGGATCGATCGCGCACGCCGATCCCAGCGCCGAGCTGCCCTTGTGCCTCACGGCCCTGCAGGGCAAGGTCGTGTTGCGGTCCAAGACGGGGCGGCGCACCCTGGCCGCGGACGAGTTTTTCACGGGCATGCTCATGACGGCGATCGCGGAGGGTGAATTCATCGAAGAGGTGCGATTCCCCCTGGCCTCCGAGGGGCGGCGCTATCGGTTCGACGAGGTGGCCATGCGGCGCGGCGATTTCGCCATCGTCAGCCTCGCTGTCGTGGCCAGTGCAACGGAAATTGCCCTGACCGTCGGCGGCGTGGCGGATCGGCCCGTGGCCAGGCGCTGGCCGCTGCCCCTCGCCGGCGAGCTGCCGGCCGCGCTGGCCGCGTTCGCATGGGATCTGCAGGCACAGAGCGATCCCCATGTCAGCGCGCAGTACCGCCGCCATCTGGTCCGCTCGCTGGGCCAAAGACTGATCACCGAGGTACTCGATGAAACCGTATCGTAGTGACACGCCGCACACCGTCCGCCTGACCCTGAACGGCCGCGAGGTCAGCGCCCAGGCAACGTCGCGCATGCTGCTGTCCGATTTTCTGCGGCAGGTTCTCGGGGCGACCGGCGTGCATGTCGGTTGCGAGCATGGGGTGTGCGGTGCCTGCACCGTGCAGATCGATGGTGTGGCGGCTCGCGCATGCCTGATGCTCGCGGTGCAGGCCGAAGGGCGTTCCATAGAAACCGTCGAGGGCCTGAACCGCGATTGCGCGGTCGAACTCACGGACTTGCAGCAGGCGTTCAAGGATCACCATGCGCTGCAGTGCGGCTTTTGCACGGCGGGCATCTTGATGTCCAGCGATGCTTATCTGAGGCAGGTTCCCTGTCCGGACGAGGCGCAATTGCGCGACATGCTGTCCGGCCACTTATGCCGGTGCACCGGCTACACCAATATCGTACAGGCGCTTCAGGCCGTGGTGGCGCGGCGCAGCGGAATCAAGGAGGAGGGAGTCGAGAATGTTCGATCTGGGTCGTAGCTTCGTAGCATCCGTTGAACGCAGCCCTGACGCATTGGCCATCGTCGATGGCGATTTGCGTCTGACCTACGGGAAATGGTTCGAAAAAATCCGTGGAATCGAAGGCGGGTTGGTCAAACTGGGCATCGGGCATGGGGACCGTGTCATGGCCATCATGCAGAACCGCTGGGAAATGGCCAGCCTGCACTGGGCCTGCCAGTTGCTGGGTGCGGTCATGACGCCCCTGAACTGGCGGGCAAAGCCCGACGAGGTGGATTACTGCCTGCAGTATTCCGAATCGCGCGCGATCGTCTACGAGGGGGTTTCCGCGGAGGCCGTGCAGGGCGCGCAGTCCGCGGGCGGCGTTCCCCGGGTCGCTCTGGACGGGGCGGGCGGCGGCACCCTGGGCTTTGAGGAATTGATGGACGCCGCCCCTGCGGCACAGTTGATCAATGCGCACGCGCAGGACTGGTCGCTGATGCTGTTTACCTCCGGTACCACGGGGCGCCCCAAGGGCGTGCCGCGCCGGCACCAGCACGAGCGGTCCGCCGCTCTGGCGCATATTGCGCAAAACCTGTATGCGCGCGGCGAGCGCACCTTGGGGGTCATGCCGCTCTATCACACCATGGGCGTGCGCTCGCTGTTGGCCATGTCCATCCTGAACGGCTGCTTCGTCTGCGTGCGCAAGTTCGATGTGCCGCTGGCCTTGCGCTCGATCCAGCAGGAAAAGATCACCAATCTCTACCTCGTCCCCACGCTGTATCACGACATCGTCCAGCATCCGGATCTGGCGGCGACCGACATCCGCTCGGTCCGCAGGCTCGGCTATGCGGGCGCGCCCATGACGGCCGGCTTGGTCAAGCGCCTGCAAGAGGTCTTCAAGCCCGATTTGTTCGTCAACCATTACGGGTCCTCCGAGGTCTATACCTGCACCATAGAGCCCGATGTCGTGAGCAAGCCGGGGAGCGCCGGAAAATCCGCCCTGAACCAGCGCATTCGCGTCATCAAGTACGGATCGGATGATATGGACACCCGGGCACCCGTCGGTGAAGAAGGCGAGATCGCCGCGGACCTAGCCGGGGACGAAGCTTTCGAGGGCTACTGGAAGCGCCCCGATGCGGATGCCAAGGCGATACGCGGTGGCTGGTTCCTGACCGGCGACCTGGGCTATTACGACGAGGACGGCGACCTGTTCGTGACGGGGCGGGTGGACGACATGATTGTCAGCGGCGGGGAAAACATATCGCCCACCGACATCGAAAGCCTCCTGTCGCTGCATCCCGCCGTCGACGAGGTCGCCGTCGTGGGCCTGCCCGACGAGCGATGGGGTGAAAAGGTCACGGCGTTTGTGAAGGCCCGGGCCGAGGTCAGCCCCGAGGAACTGGATGCGTATTGCCGCTCGTCGAGCCTACCCAATTACAAGCGTCCACGGGATTACGTCTTTGTGGACGAAATGCCCAAATCACCTGTTGGCAAAATTCTGCGCCGGGTGATCAAGGAAAAGCATGCATCCGCATGACCCTTAATATTTATCAAATCTAGGCAGAGACAATGGATCACACGAATCACTATGATGGCTTCAGCGTGCAGATAAACGCCGAGGCGCAGCGCGCCGATATTATCCTCGATCGCCCCCCCCTCAACGTTATTTCCATGCCGCAGCGCGACCAGTTGCGCCAGGTGTTCGAGGCGTTGGACATCAATGACGCCGTGCGGGTCATTGTGCTGCGTGCGCAAGGGACCCATTTTTCCAGCGGCGGCGACATCAAGGGTTTCCTGGCCGCATCGCCCGAGCATGTCTCCAAGCTGGCCTGGAACGTCGCCGCGCCGTATCGCTGCAGCAAGCCCGTGATCGCGGCCAACCGCGGTTATTGTTTCGGGGTCGGGTTCGAACTGTCGCTGGCGTGCGATTTTCGCATCGTCACGAACACCACCCAGTACGCCCTGCCTGAACAAAAACTCGGGCAGATCCCAGGTTCCGGCGGTTCCGCGCGCCTGCAAAAAATGATCGGCATTACGCGGACCAAGGACGTGGTCATGCGTTCGCGCCGCATCTCCGGCGAGCAGGCGTATGACTGGGGTATTGCCACGCAGTGCGTCGAGGATGCCCAGCTCGAAGAGGCAACGGACGCCATGGCCCGCGAGCTCCTGGCCTTTTCGCCCCTGGCCCAGCGCACGGCCAAGAAATTGCTGAACGACACGGACGATGCCAGCTTGTCGACGGCCATCGAACTCGAGGGCCATTGCTATAGCCGCTTGCGCTCATCCGAGGATTTCCGCGAAGGCGTGGAAGCCTTCCACGAAAAACGGCCAGCCGTCTTTCGCGGGGTCTAGGCCCAGTACGGATTCACCGGACAGGACACTAGGAATCCTGGGCCATCCGCCCGCGCCGCTTGTACGGCCTCGGGCGGGGATCGCGAGGGCCAACAACGCCGGCCGTGCGCCGGCTATAAGGCCTTGCTCGTCTGGTAGACGTCGACCACCTGGCGGTACTGGCTGGGCAGCACCCCCGTGTGCTGCTGGAAGAATCGCGTGAAATGGCTTTGCGCATTGAATCCCAGGTTGGCGGACAGGGCGCTCATGGATTCGCGCGTGTCCGAGATGCCGTGGATGGCCGCCTCGACCCGCAGGATATTGTTGTAGAGGGTGGGCGTCAGGTTTGTCTGTTCGCGAAACAGCTTGAAGAAATGGGCGCGCGACAGACAGGCCTCGGACGCCAGTGCCGCGGTGTCGACCTTTGAACCGGCGTTCGCCTGCATGTAGGAAATCGCGCGGCGTATCCTGGAATCCTGGATGTGCGGAAACTCATAGGCGCTGAGGTGTGTCGCGCTGCGCCATTCCGAGAACGCGTCGATCACCAGCACCATCAGGTTCGACAACTGCGTTTGCAGCGCGTCGTCGCTGAGCTGCCCGCCGTACAGCATCGTCGTCGCCAAGTTCTCGGACAGCGCCCGGATCTGGTGCGGCAGCTCTACGCAGGGTTGCGGGAAAAAATTGGGCGACTGGCTGGATATGAACGACTTGTCGATTTCGCTGAGCCAAAGGGGCTCGATGTAGAAAGCCAGGATCACCGTGTGTGGCGCGTTGTGATTGTGATGGGTATATGCGTGCGGCTCCCAGGCGTTGATCAGGACCGCGGTGTCCGCGTTCAGCGGGCAGTACCGGTTGCCCACGCGAAAGAAAGTGTCGGAACCGCCAACCTTGATCAGCACATGGCATTGGGAATGCGCATGATTGACCAGCGGATGGTCCATGTTGAGCAGGGCGATGCGTCCAAATTGCCCCTGGAGAACCCGGATAGCGGATGACATTGATGACCTCGTCGACATGGGGGTGACGCCGGGGCGGAATCTTTCAGACGTCACACCCCTTTACTTGTCAAAATAGTAACACCTATACGATGCGTCGGCGCCTGTCAACGGGTTTGGTGCGGCCTTGTCGGCGCGGTTTGTGGCGGACATCGTCGTGCCCATGGCGCTCTTTCCGGTGGGCGGCGGGTGACAGCCCACCGCTCTGTATATCGGTATATAGTTATATATATTACGAACCAAGAGAGATCCCATGACGCTCACCACTCCATGCTCATCACACCGCCGCAACGGGGGGCCGTCGCTGGTCCGGAACCTGGCGCTCGCCTGCGCCTTGTACGGTGTCACGATGCCCGCCATGGCCGCCGACCTCCTGGTGTCGGCGGCGGCCAGCCTGACCAACGCCTTCAAGGATCTGGCCACGCAGTACGAGGCGGCGCATCCGGGCCTCCAGGTCCAGACTAATTTCGGCGCCTCCGATGTCGTGCTGCAACAGATCGTCCAGGGCGCGCCCGCGGACGTGTTCGCGTCGGCCGACCAAAAGGCCATGGACCGGGCGGTCGAGGCCAAGGCCGTGGATCCGGCGACCCGGCGCGATTTCGTGCGCAACGAGGTGGTGTTGATCGTGCCCGTCGACAATCCCTCCGGAATTGGCTCGCTGGCCGACCTGCATGGAGACCGGGTCACGCGCGTCGCCTTCGGCAATCCGGCCTCCGTGCCGGTCGGCCGTTATACCCAGGCGGCGCTCGAGCAGTCCGGCGACTGGCAGGCGGTCCATTCGCGCGAGATCCTGGGCCAGAACGTCCGGCAGGTCCTGAGCTATGTCGAGCGCGGCGAGGTCGATGCGGGCTTCGTGTTCGCCACCGATGCCGCCCTGATGCAGGACAAGGTCAAGGTCGTTCAGGTCCTGCAAACACCGACACCCGTGGTCTATCCGATCGCGCTGGTGCGGCGCGATGGCCGGGCGCCCGGGGCGCAGGGCTTCCTCGACTATGTGCTCTCGGACGCGGGCCAGGCGGTATTGGCCAAGTACGGTTTTGCAAAGCCTTGAACACTTATGAGCAGCGTCTGGGTTCCCTTGTTGCTGTCTCTCAAGGTGGCCGCCTGGGCCACGCTGCTGGCGACGGTGCTGGGCGTGGCCGTCGCCTACGGGCTGTCGCTGTGGTCCTCGCGCTGGTGTGACCTAGTCGATGCGGTCCTGACCCTGCCCATGGTTCTGCCGCCCACGGTAACGGGCTATTACCTGCTGGTGCTCCTGGGCCGGCGCGGATGGCTCGGCCCCTGGCTGGCCGAGAGGGGCATCGAGCTGGTGTTCACCTGGCAGGGTGCCGTCGTGGCGGCCTCGGTCGTGGCGTTTCCCATGGTGCTGAAAGCCGCGCGCGCCGCCTTCCTGGACGTGGACCATCGCCTCGAGCAGGCGGCGGCCGTCCTGGGCGTGTCCCCGGTGGCGGTGTTCTTTCGGGTCAGCCTGCCCCTGGCGGCCCGCGGCATCCTGGCGGGGGTGCTGCTGGCTTTTGCGCGGGCCCTGGGCGAGTTCGGCGCGACCTTGATGGTCGCCGGCAGCATTCCGGGCCGGACCCAGACCCTGTCGATCGCGATCTACGAGGCCGTCCAGGCGGGCGAGGACGGATATGCCAATTTCCTGGTCCTGGTCACCTCGGCCACCTGCGTCGTGGCCCTGTGCCTGGCCGCCTGGCTGGCGCCCGGTGCCAATCGCTTGCGCAAGGCAAGGAGCTCGCCATGAGCCTGCGGGTCGAGATTCGCCGCCGCGTGGGCGGGGAGGCGGGCTTCAGACTTGACATCCGTTTAGAGACCACGGCGCGGCGCATCGCGTTGTTCGGGCCCTCGGGGGCGGGCAAGAGCCTGACCATGCAGGCCATCGCCGGCCTGTTGCGGCCGGACGAAGGCCGTATCGAGGCGGGGGGCCGGGTCCTGTTCGACAGTGCGCGTGGCATCGACGTGCCTCCGCGTGCCCGGCGTCTGGCGTATCTGTTCCAGGATTATGCGTTGTTTCCGCACTTGACGGTGCGCCAGAACATTGGCTTTGGCCTGACGCGTGGCTGGTTCAACCGGCACGGCCGGCGTCCGTTGCCGGCGGCCGCGCAGCGCTGGGTCGAGGCTTTTCGCCTGGAATCCCTGCTCGACCACTATCCCGCGCAGCTATCGGGCGGGCAGCGCCAGCGCGTGGCCTTGGCCCGCGCCCTGTCGACGAATCCGGGGTTGATGCTGCTCGACGAGCCCCTGTCCGCACTGGATGCGGACCTGCGCGCCCAGATGCGGCGGGAACTGGCACGGTTGCAGGCGCAGATCGAGATCCCCACGGTGTTGATCACCCATGACCCCGGCGACGTCGATATCCTGGCCGACGAGGTCTTCCATGTCGGCCAGGGCCGCATCCAGGGGCGGGGCCTGGTGCGTGGAACGGGGCCGTGGCGGGATGCTCAGTCCAGAGAGCCTTAGTCCAGAGAGCTTTAGTCCAGCGTGCCCAGCAGCACGTCCGAGGCCTTGAAGACCGCGGTGATGTCCTGACCCTCGGCCAGCGCCATGGCGCGCAGGTCCTCGCCGCCCAGGGTGGCGGTGATGCGGGTATTCGGCGCGACGTCCACGCCGACCTCGGCCTGGAGGTCGCCGCCCGTGATCCTGGAGATCGTGCCGCGTAGCTGGTTGCGGGCCGATAGCCGCGCATCCGGTCCGAGCTGCGCGAGCGTCACGGACGGCGCCTTGATGAAGGCCAGGGCGCGGCGGCCCTTGCGCAGGTCCAGGGCGGTCGTGCTCGCGTGTGTGATGAGCGCCACGATGGGCAGGCCTTCGGCGGTCTCGAGCGTGATCTCGTCGTTGATTTCGCCCCGGACGATGCTCCGGATGGTGCCCAGCAGCCGGTTGCGCGCCGAGGTCTGCACCATCATGTACTGCAGCAGCTCGAGGTTGCGCGGCGCCTCGGGCCCGAAGCGCGCCAGCACATCCATGAACCGCTGGTGCTCATGGTGGATGCGCTCGTACCAGTCCACCAGTTCGCGGGCGCGCGGCGTCAGGGTGGCCCCGCCGCCGCGCTTGCCGCCCGTCACGCGCTCGACCAGCGGGCTGTCGGCGAGGTTGTTCATGGTGTCCACCGCATCCCAGGCGGCCTTGTAGCTCAGGCCCACCTTGCGCGCCGCGGCACTGATCGAACCCTCGGTGCCGATGGCCGCCAGCAAGGCCATGCGGCGCTCGGTGCCCCAGTTCTGTTCCTGGCTGCGCAGGGTCAGAGAGGTCGTGAGCTCGGGGCGGTTGGGTGCGCGGGTCATGCGCCGCAGTGTAAGCGGGTGGCTCCGATCGCTCAAGGGTCGGCCGGCCTGCGCTGGTATCTGTGGGCCCGCGTCAAAGTCCTGTTAGAATGACAAAGGCGGGCCCCTTCGCATGGTTCGGCGGTGAACCTGGTCAGGTCGGGAACGAAGCAGCCACAGCCGCGCGGAACCAGTGCCGAAGTCAGGCTCGCCTCTTCTTTCGACCATGATTGCGGCTTACCCATGAGCTATCTCGTATTGGCGCGCAAATGGCGTCCCCGTTCGTTTGACACGCTGATCGGCCAGGACCATGTCGTCCGTGCGCTCACGCACGCACTCGACAGCGGCCGCCTGCACCATGCGTGGCTGTTCACCGGCACTCGCGGCGTGGGCAAGACCACGCTGTCGCGCATCCTGGCCAAGGCCCTGAACTGCGAACAGGGCGTGACCGCGGCGCCGTGCGGGCGTTGCCGGGCGTGCATGGAAATCGATGCGGGCCGCTTTGTGGACTACATCGAGCTCGACGCCGCATCGAATCGTGGCGTCGACGAGATGACCCAGCTACTCGAGCAGGCCGTTTACGCACCGTCCTCGGCCCGCTACAAGGTCTACATGATCGACGAGGTCCACATGTTGACCGGGCATGCTTTCAACGCCATGCTCAAGACCCTCGAGGAACCTCCCGAGCACGTCAAGTTCATTCTCGCGACCACCGATCCGCAAAAAATCCCGGTCACGGTGCTGTCGCGCTGCCTGCAGTTCAATCTCAAGCAGATGACCGTCCCGGCCATCGTCGAGCACCTGCGGCGGGTCCTTGGCGAGGAGTCCATTCCGGCCGAGCCCGAGGCCCTGCGGCTGATCGCGCAGGCCGCGGCCGGCTCGATGCGTGATGCGCTGTCACTCACGGACCAGGCCATTTCGTTTAGTGCGGGCCAGCTTACCGGTGAGGCCGCGCGCGACATGCTGGGGACCCTCGACCAGCACCACCTGGTGGCGCTGCTGCGCGCCCTGGCCGGGGGGGACACGCCCGGGATTCTCGCGGTCGCCGACGACCTGGCGGCGCGCGGGCTGTCCTACCAGGCCGCGCTCGCCGACCTGGCCGTGCTGTTGTCGCGGATCGCCATCGCCCAGCGCCTGGGCGCGCCGCGCGAGGGCGACGATCCCCTGGCTCCCGAAATCCAGGTCCTGGCCCAGGCCATGCAGCCCGACGAGGTCCAGCTTTTTTACGCCGTGGCGGTCAACAGCCGCCAGGAGCTGTCTCTGGCGCCCGACGAGTATGCGGGCTTTGTCATGGCATGCCTGCGCATGCTGGCGCTCCTGCCCGCCGGCCGGGTGGCGGCGCCCGTGCCGCCGGTCCCCGCGCCGCCGATCCCCGCACCCGTTGTCGAGTCCGCGGCATCCGCCATTGAGACCGTCGTGGCCTCGGATCCAGGGCCAGCGGCGCCGGCGCCGCGCCCCGCGATCATGCCCGCGCCTGCGTCCGTGCCCCACCCAGCGCCCGCCGTCGTGTCCGCCGTTGATGCGCCTGATGACGCTGCGCCCGATGCCGCAGGGTGCGAGCCTCCCACACAAGAACCGGTCGCGCAAGGGTCTCTCGCTTGCGAGTCCGTCGCCGCGGGCGCCCCCTCCGCGCAAGAGCCCGCCGCGCAAGCCCCCCCCGTTGAGCCACCGGAGGATGAGGGGCCACCGGCCTGGGATGAGGATGTTCCGGACTTTCCCGAGGGCGATGATGACCTGGTGCCTGTCGGCAGCGATGAGGGCGTGGATTTTTTTGACGAAGCGCCGCCGCCGGGCGGGCCTCGCGCATCTGCCGCGGTAGGGCGCAAGGCGGCCGCCGCGATTGCCATGCCCCCGCCCGACCCGAGGGATGTGGGCGCGCGCGACTGGCCTGCGCTGGCTGCCGCCCTGCCGGTCACGGGCGTGGCCGCCGAGCTTGCCGTCAACAGCGAATGGCTCTCGGGCGACGAGCACCTCGTGCGCCTGCGGGTCGCGATCCGATCCTTGTCCGAGGGCGCTGGCCCCGAGCGCTTGCGCACCGTGCTCTCCGAGCATTTCGGACGGGTGATCCGGCTCGAGATCGAGTGCGGCGAGACCGGTGAGGACACCGCCTACGCGGTCGATCAGTCCGTGCGGGCCGCGCGCCAGCAGGCCGCCGAGGACGCGGTATCAGAGGATGCGGTGGTGCAGGCGATGACACAGGCCTTCGGCGCCCGCGTGGTGCCGGGGTCGGTGCGCCCGCCTGCGGTATAGTCCCATTCTTTGGTCAGATAGTTTGTTCAGTCATTCAGGACGGATGCTTCCATGATGAAAGGTCAGATCGCGGGCTTGATGCGCCAGGCTCAGCAGATGCAGGAAAACATGAAAAAGGCGCAGGACGCCCTGGCCGACATCCTTGTCGAGGGCGCCGCCGGCGGCGGCCTGGTCAAGGTGTCCATGAGCTGCAAACATGATGTCAAGCGCGTGGCGATCGACCCCAGCCTGTTCGACGACGACCGCGACATGATCGAGGATCTCGTGGCGGCCGCCTTCAACGACGCCCTGCGCAAGGCCGAGTCCACGGCCCAGGAGAAAATGTCGGCCGTCACCGCCGGCATGTCCCTGCCGCCCGGGATGAAGCTGCCGTTCTGATGGACCCCAGCCTGCCGGAGCCCGAGCCGCTGCGGGCGCTGATCCAGGCCCTGCGGGGCCTGCCGGGCGTGGGGGCGCGCTCGGCGCGGCGCATGGCCTACCACTTGCTGCAGCATGATCCCGACGGCGCCTTGCGCCTGGGCCGGGCCTTGCAGGACGCGGTGGGGCAGTTGCGCCATTGCCTGCGGTGCAATTCCTTCTCGCAGGCGGACCTGTGTCCGACCTGTACCCATGCGGACCGTGACCAGAACCTGTTGTGCGTGGTCGAGACCCCCGCCGACCAGAACATGATCGAGGCCAGCCACGGCTACCGGGGGCTGTACTACGTGCTGATGGGGCGGCTCGCGCCGCTCGAGGGCGTGGGTCCAGACCAGTTGCAGTTCTCACGCCTGCTCGAGCGCGCCACCGACGGTGCCGTACGCGAGGTGATTCTGGCGACGAACTTCACCGCCGAGGGGGAAACCACGGCGCATTATTTGTCCGACATGCTGCGCGCTCGCGGGCTGTCGGTCAGTCGTCTGGCCCGTGGCGTGCCCAGCGGCGGCGAGCTCGAGTATGTGGACGCCGGAACCATCGCCTGGGCCCTGCACGAGCGCCGTCCCAGCTGAGCGAATGCCCCGGCGGTCCGCCGCCGGCGATCCCGCGTTGCCAATCCTCGTGATAGCCGCTGCGATCGCTGCGGTTTTCGCCTTGTCTGTACCGCGCATCCATCCGAATTTGAACGTACGGATGAACCGAACAGGACACTAGCCCCGCAACTGCGTCACCAGGGTGTCGAGCTTGAAGGCGTCGGCCGTGAACGCGCGGATGCCCTCGGCCAGTTTTTCCGTGGCCATGGCATCCTGGTTCAGCTCGGTGCGGAAGGCCACCTCGTTGCTGGCCTGCCACGCGGGCGCGTACGCCTTGGCCTGATCGATGGTCAGGCGGGCCGCAAGCGGCTCGTGGCTGTCGGCGAGCTGCTGAAGCAGATCGGGGCTGATCGTCAGCAGGTCGCAGCCCGCCAGGGCGCGGATCTGGCCGATATTGCGAAAGCTCGCCCCCATGACCTGCGTGGGGATGTCGTAGGCCTTGTAGTAGTTATAGATACGTTCGACCGACTGGACGCCCGGGTCGGCCGGCCCGGCGTGGGCGGCCTCGTCCCAGCCGGCCCCCGCGGATTTCTTGTACCAGTCGTAGATGCGGCCCACAAAGGGCGAGATCAGGGTGACCTTGGCCTGCGCGCAGGCGATCGCCTGGGGCAGCGAGAACAGCAGGGTGAGGTTGCATTGGATGCCCTCGGCCTGCAGCACTCGGGCGGCCTGGATGCCTTCCCAGGTGGAGGCGAGCTTGATCAGAACCCGCTCGCGCGCAATGCCGGCGCGCTCGTACAGGCCGATGATCTGGCGGGCGCGCTCGATGCTGGCCAGGGTGTCGAAGGACAGCCGGGCATCGACCTCGGTCGACACGCGACCCGGGACGATGGCGAGGATTTCGCAACCAAAGGCGACCAGCAGGCGGTCGATCTGTTCGACCAGCGGCGCGCTCGGGTGGTCGCGCAGCACGCGTTCGAGCAGGGGCCGATAGGCCTCGAGCTGGACGGCCTTGAGGATCAACGAGGGGTTGGTCGTCGCGTCGGTGGGGCGGTAGGCGCGCATGGCCTCGAAATCGCCGGTGTCGGCGACGACCGTGGTCAGTGCACGCAGGGATTCGAGTTCGGTAGGCATTGTGCGGCGGTAGGAAAGGTCAGGAGCCCTACTGTAGTGCATTTCGGCCGAGCCGGGGGGTGGGACGGCACGAGACTGTATAATAGGAAAGTTTGAATATCGACTTTACAACCGGGGTTTATCTTGCTGCCGTCAATCTTTCCCGAGGGTCCCAGCGGCCTTGTTCCAGCGATCCTAGCCTTGGCCGACGGCACTGTCTTTAGAGGGGTATCCATCGGGGCCGAAGGCCACAGCGTGGCCGAGATCGTCTTCAACACCTCGATGACCGGTTATCAGGAAATCCTCACGGATCCCAGCTATAGCGGCCAGATCATCACGCTCACGTATCCGCACATCGGCAATACCGGCGTCAACCCCGAGGACGTCGAGTCTTCCAGGGTACACGCCGCCGGCCTGGTCGTGCGGGATTGCCCTGCCCGGATATCGAGTTTCCGCGCCAGCCAGACCCTGCCCGAGTACCTGAAGGCGCAGGGCGTGGTCGCGATCTCGGGTATCGACACGCGCAAGCTCACGCGCATCCTGCGCGAGCACGGCGCCCAGGGCGCCTGCATCATGGTCGGCGAGGACGTCGAGCGCGCCGTCGAACTCGCGCGCGGCTTTCCCGGCATGGCCGGCCAGGACCTCGCCGCATCGGTCGGCACGCGGCAGGCCGGCGCCTGGGCCCAGGGCACCTGGGCGCTGGGGCGCGGGTTCAGACGCCGCGAGGGCAACCAGTTTCACGTCATCGCCTACGACTATGGCATCAAGGCCAATATCCTGCGCCTGCTTGCCGACCGGGGCTGCCGCATCACGCTGGTGCCCGCCACCACGCCGGTCCAGGACATCCTCGGCCAGCGGCCCGACGGCGTGTTCCTGTCCAATGGCCCGGGCGATCCAGCCGCCTGCGACTACGCGGCCGACACCTGCCGCGCCGTCCTCGACAATGGCATCCCGCTGTTCGGCATCTGCCTGGGCCAGCAAGTCCTGGGCCTGACCCTGGGCGGGCGCACGGTCAAGATGAAGACCGGCCACCATGGCGCCAATCACCCGGTTCAGGACCTCGATACCGGCCGGGTATTCATCACCAGCCAGAACCACGGCTTCACCGTGGACGGCGACAGCCTGCCGGCCAACGCCCGGGTCACGCACGTGTCGCTTTTCGACGGCTCCCTCCAGGGATTCGAGCTTACGGACCGTCCGGTATTCTGCTTTCAGGGGCACCCCGAGGCCAGCCCCGGGCCGCACGATATCCTGGTGCTGTTCGACAAGTTCATCGACCTGATGGCCCGCCACAAGGCCCAGGCCTCCCAATAAGAAAACCACTGCCATCCCATGCCCAAGCGTTCAGACATCCAGAGTATCCTCATCATCGGCGCCGGTCCGATCATCATCGGCCAGGCTTGCGAATTCGACTATTCCGGGGCCCAGGCCTGCAAGGCCCTGAAGGCCGACGGTTTCCGCACCATCCTGGTCAACAGCAACCCCGCCACTATCATGACGGACCCGGAAACGGCCGATGTCACCTACATAGAGCCCATCACCTGGCAGGCGTTGGAAAAGATCATCGAGATCGAAAAACCGGATGCGCTGCTGCCCACCATGGGCGGGCAGACGGCGCTGAATTGCGCGCTGGATCTGGATCGCCACGGCGTACTGGCAAAGCACGGTGTGGAGCTCATCGGCGCCAACGCCAAGGCCATCGACAAGGCCGAGGATCGCCTCAAGTTCAAGGACGCGATGACGGCCATCGGTCTGGAGTCCGCCAAGTCCGGCATCGCCCACAGCATGGACGACGCCTGGGCCGTGCAAAAGCGCATTGCCGCCGAGGTGGGCAATTCCGGCTTCCCCGCGGTCATCCGCCCCAGCTTCACGCTGGGCGGCACGGGCGGCGGCATCGCCTACAACGCCGAGGAATTCGAGACCATCTGCCGCCGCGGCCTCGAGGCGTCGCCCACCCATGAGCTCCTGATCGAGGAGTCCCTGCTGGGCTGGAAGGAATTCGAGATGGAGGTTGTGCGCGACTGCGCCGACAACTGCATCATCGTGTGCGCCATCGAAAACCTCGACCCCATGGGCGTACACACCGGCGACTCGATCACCGTCGCGCCCGCGCAGACGCTGACCGACAAGGAATACCAGATCATGCGCAACGCGTCGATCGCGGTGCTGCGCGAGGTCGGCGTGGACACCGGCGGCTCGAACGTCCAGTTCGCGGTCAATCCGGCCAACGGCCGCATGATCGTCATCGAGATGAACCCGCGCGTATCGCGCTCCTCGGCGCTGGCCTCCAAGGCCACCGGCTTTCCGATCGCCAAGGTCGCCGCGCGCCTAGCCGTGGGCTATACGCTGGACGAACTTCACAATGAGATCACCGGCGGCGCCACGCCGGCCTCGTTCGAGCCGGCCCTGGACTACGTCGTCACCAAGGTGCCGCGCTTTGCCTTCGAAAAATTCCCCCAGGCCGATTCGCGCCTGACGACCCAGATGAAGGCGGTGGGCGAGGTCATGGCCATCGGCCGCACCTTCCAGGAATCCTTCCAGAAGGCCCTGCGCGGCCTCGAGGTCGGCGTCGACGGCCTGAATCAAAAGACCACCGATCGCGAGCGCCTGCAAATCGAGCTGGGCGAGCCCGGCCCCGAGCGGATCTGGTACGTGGGCGACGCCTTCGCCCAGGGATTCTCCCTCGAAGAAGTCCACAACCTGACCAAGATCGATCCCTGGTTCCTCGCGCAAATCAAGGAAATCGTCGATATCGAGCTGGCGCTCGAGCAGCGCACCCTGTCCGAACTGGACGACGACACCATGCGCGAACTCAAGCGCCGCGGCTTCTCCGACCGGCGCCTGGCGTTCCTGCTGGATACCACCGAGTCCGAGGTGCGCAAGCTGCGCCACCAGATGAACGTGCGTCCGGTGTACAAGCGCGTTGACACCTGCGCTGCCGAATTCGCCACGACGACGGCCTATATGTACTCGACCTACGAGGACGAGGACGAGGCCGAGCCGACCGACCGCAAAAAGATCATCGTCCTGGGCGGCGGGCCCAACCGCATCGGCCAGGGCATCGAGTTCGACTACTGCTGCGTGCACGCCGCGCTGGCGCTGCGCGAGGATGGCTTTGAGACCATCATGGTCAACTGCAATCCCGAGACCGTGTCCACGGATTACGATACCTCCGACCGCCTGTACTTCGAGCCCCTGACGCTCGAGGACGTGCTCGAGATCGTCCATAAGGAAAATCCGGTGGGCGTGATTGTCCAATACGGTGGCCAGACCCCGCTGAAGCTCGCGCGCGCGCTCGAGGCCAACGGCGTGCCCATCATCGGCACCAGCCCGGATTCGATCGACGTCGCCGAGGACCGCGAGCGGTTCCAAAAGCTCCTCACCAAGCTCGGTCTGCGCCAACCCCCCAATCGCACGGCGCGCACCGAGAGCGAGGCCCTGGCCTTGGCCGGCGAGATCGGCTATCCGCTGGTGGTGCGCCCCAGCTATGTCCTGGGCGGCCGCGCCATGGAAATCGTCCACGAGCCCCAGGACCTCGAGCGCTATATGCGCGAGGCGGTCAAGGTCAGCAACGATTCGCCGGTATTGCTGGATCACTTCCTCAACAACGCCACCGAGGTCGACGTGGACTGCCTGGCCGATGGCGAGCAGGTCATCATCGGCGGCGTGATGGAGCACATCGAGCAGGCGGGTGTGCATTCAGGCGATTCCGCCTGCAGTCTGCCACCGTATTCCCTGACGCCCGAGATCGTCGCCGAAATCGAGCGCCAGACTGCCTTGATGGCGCGGGCCCTGAACGTCAAGGGCCTGATGAACGTGCAGTTCGCCATCCAAGAGGGCGACGTCTACGTGCTCGAGGTCAATCCGCGCGCCTCGCGCACGGTGCCCTACGTCTCCAAGGCGACGGGCAAGCAACTGGCCAAGATCGCGGCGCGGATCATGGCGGGCCGCTCGCTGGCGGCCCAGGGGATCGAATCGATCCCGGCACCGCGCCACTACTGCGTCAAAGAGGCGGTCTTTCCCTTTGTGAAGTTCCCCGGCGTGGATACCATCCTGGGTCCCGAGATGAAATCCACCGGCGAGGTCATGGGCGTGGGCGAATCCTTCGGCGAGGCCTTCGTGAAATCGCAGATCGCCGCGGGCGCCTGGCTGCCCGAGTCCGGCCGTGTCTTCATCAGCGTGCGCGACCAGGACAAGCCGCGCGCCGTCGAGGTGGCCCGCGGCCTGGCCTCGATGGGGTTCGACCTGGTGGCCACGCGCGGCACCGCCGCGGTGATCGAGGCGGCGGGCCTGAAGGTCCAGGTCGTCAACAAGGTGACCGAAGGGCGTCCCAACGTGGTCGACATGCTCAAGAACGGCGAGATCGCGATGGTCATCAATACGGTCGAGGAACGCCGCAATGCGATCGCCGACTCGCGCACCATCCGTATCCAATCCTTGGCCAACCGGGTGACGTTCTTCACCACCATCGCCGGCGCGCGCGCCGCGGTCGAGGGCCTGCAGTACCTGCGCCACGGCGGCGGGCTCAAGGTCTATGCCCTGCAGGCCATGCACGCGGCCGGGGCGGCGTAGACGGCGGACCCTCGGCCCTTCCGCGTTCCCCGACTGCGCCGGGCCCCGCAGTCTTTTTGGGTTCTCCAGGACCACTCCGCCACCTGCCGGATGCGCCTCGTCGTCCCGCGGGCGCGCGCCGGCCATCGAATACGTCTTGCATGAACTCGCGGCCAGGCCATACACTTTCGCGAGTTTTCTCCGTCCACCCCCAGATCAAGGCGGTTCCCATGTCCGATTCTTATTTTCCCCGCTGGCGCCTGACCGCCGGTGCCACGGAGGGCGCCGTGGTCCAGCCGGACGAAATCATGCCCTGGCCCCAGACCGTGGCGATGGGCGCGCAGCATGTGGTCGCCATGTTCGGCTCCACGATTCTCGCCCCCCTGATCATGGGCTTCGATCCCAACATGGCCATCCTGATGTCGGGGATCGGCACGCTGATCTTCTTTCTTTTCGTGGGGGGACGCGTCCCCAGCTACCTAGGGTCCAGCTTCGCATTCATCGGCGGCGTCATCGCGGTGACGGGCTATGCGGGCAGCGGCCCGAATGCGAACATCGGCGTCGCCCTGGGGGCCATCATCGTCTGCGGCCTCGTCTACACGGCGATCGGCCTGCTGACCGCGTGGCTGAACGCCCGCACGGGCGGGGGATCAGACTGGATCGATGCCTGGATGCCGCCGGTGGTCACCGGCGCCGTGGTGGCGGTCATCGGCCTGAATCTCGCGCCCATCGCCGCCAAGGGGGCCATGGGCGGTTCGCTGTTCGAATCCGGGATGGCGCTCATGACGATTCTGTGCGTCGGCGGTGTGGCGGTCCATACCCGGGGCATGGTCCAGCGCCTGCTGATTCTGGTGGGCCTGCTGCTGGCCTGCGTGATCTACGCGATCCTCGCCAATGGGCTCGGGCTGGGCAAGCCCATTGATTTCGGCGCCATCGGCGCGGCGCCCTGGCTGGGCCTGCCGACGTTCTCGGCCCCGGTGTTCGAGGCTCACGCCATCAGCCTGATCGCGCCGGTGGCCATCATTCTGGTGGCCGAGAACCTCGGTCATATCAAGGCTGTGAGCGCCATGACCGGGCAGAACCTGGACCGCTACCTGGGGCGTGCCTTCATCGGCGACGGGGTGGCCACCATGGTATCGGGCGCGGTCGGGGGCACCGGCGTGACTACTTATGCCGAGAATATCGGGGTCATGACGGTCACCCGCATCTATTCCACGGTCGTCTTCGTGGTCGCCGCGCTGATCGCGATCTGCCTGGGCTTCTCGCCCAAGTTCGGGGCCGCGATCCAGGCTATTCCGGCGCCCGTGCTGGGCGGCATGTCCATCGTGGTGTTCGGCCTGATCACCATTGCCGGGGCGCGGATCTGGGTCGTGAACCAAGTCGATTTCAGCGATAACCGCAACCTGATCGTGGCGGCGGTCACCCTGATTCTGGGGGCCGGGAATTTCTCGATCGCGATCGGCGCCTTCCGCCTCGATGGGATCGGCACCGCGACTTTCGGCGCGATCATCCTGTATGCGTTGCTGCGGCGCGGCAAGCCGGATCGACAGCCGACGGTGTAGCGGCTCGGCCGGGGCTTGCTTTTTCCCGGCATTTTGACCACAATAGGCCCCAGTACCCCGGCGGGTTCGGCCGGGGCTTTATTTTGGGCGAGCGCTCGCAGGGCGTTTCACGCAGAATCGGCCGAGTGCCGAGCAGGCCCGCCCCATCGCCTACGTGCAAAGCCAGGCGCCCCCCTTCGCATCCGGGGCGTTTTTTACGTTTGCCATCAGGTCGTCCCAACGCAGAGGCGCCCCCGAGGGGGGCTGCCCGGCGCGGGCACGGCATGAGGGCCATTTTGAGTCAGGTACATTATGTCTGCGATTCCTTTGACAGCTCGCGGGGCAGAGCGCTTACAAGCTGAATTGCATCGCCTCAAGACGGTCGACCGCCCCGAGGTCATCAGCGCCATCGCCGAGGCGCGGGCGCAGGGCGACTTGTCCGAGAACGCCGAATACGATGCGGCGCGCGAACGCCAGGGATTCGTCGAGGGCCGCATCCAGGAACTTGAGGGCACGCTGTCCAACGCCCAGATCATCAATCCGGCCGATCTCGATGTCGCCGGCCAGGCCGTGTTCGGCGCGACCGTCGAGATCGAGGATCTGGAATCGGGCGAGCGCCTGCGCTATCAGATCGTGGGCGATCTCGAGGCCGACATCCGCGCCAATATGATTTCGGTCTCCAGCCCCGTGGCGCGCGCCCTCATTGGCAGGAGCGAAGGCGACGTGGTCGAGGTCAAGGCACCGGCGGGCGTGCGCGAATACGAGGTGTGCTCGGTCAGCTACGTGTAGTGCGACCGCGCCGCGCCCCGGCGCGCAGCGTCAGAGCGCTGCCGCCGCTGCGGCGTGGGATGCCCGGAGTGGCGGCCGGGCGGCGGGGGGTGCGCGTCTGCGCCCCGGGGCGGCGCTCTCGCGAGTCGGGAGCGTCGCTTTTTCGTGCCGGCGTCTTTGCCCCGGCGGGCGCGGCCTTGCGGGCACCGTCGGCCGCGCGGGCGGGTTTGACACCGTGGCCGGATTTGGCCTCCCCGCGTGCGAGGGCGGCCTGTTTTTTGGGGATGTGGGGCTCCGAGGGCTTGCGCAACGCACGGGTGGCGTTTCGGGCCTCGGCCTGGGCGTGTTGCGCAGCGGCATCGGGCCGATAGATAATCAGCGTCTTGCCCAGATGATGGACCGCCGCGCACGAGAGCGCCTCGCAGATCGCCTCGAGCATGGCCTCGCGTTCCTCGCGCTCGGCGCCCGCGACGCGCACCTTGATCAACTCGTGCGCGGTGAGGCCGCGGTCGATTTCATTCAGGACGGATGCGCTCAGGCCCCGGTCGCCGATCAGCACGACGGGGCGCAGGGGGTGGGCCGCGGCGCGCAGGGCGCTGCGTTCATGGGATGTTAGTTCGAGTTTGGGCATAGTGGAATTGTACGGTAATGGCCAAGAAAAAATTCTCCAAAGCCTGGGTCCAGCAGCACATCAATGACCCTTACGTCAAAATGGCGCAACAGAAGGGCTATCGCGCCCGGGCGGCGTTCAAGCTGTCCGAGATTCTGGACGCCGAGCGCTTGTTGCGCCGCGGCGATGTGGTGGTGGACCTCGGGTCGGCCCCCGGCAGTTGGTCCCAGGTCGTGCGCGAGCGGCTTGCTGGCCCGGGAGGCGTGATCGATGGGCGACTCATCGCGCTGGACCTGTTGCCGATGGAGCCCATCGCCGGGGTCGAGTTCATTCTGGGGGATTTCCGCGAGGACGCCGTCCTCGAGGAACTGCACGAGCGTCTGGGCGGCCAGGCGGTGGACCTTGTGATTTCGGACATGGCCCCCAATTTGTCGGGTGTGGCCTCGGCCGACGCCGCGCGCATCGCCCACGTTTGCGAGCTGGCGCTGGAATTCGCCCGCGGCCACCTCGCGCCCGAGGGTGCGCTGGTGGTCAAGGCGTTCCACGGCAGCGGCTTCTCCCAGGTGGTCGAGTCCTTCAAGCGCCACTTCGTCCGGGTCGTGGAGCGCAAGCCCAAGGCCTCGAGGGATAAATCCTCCGAAACCTTCCTGGTGGCGCGTGGCCTCAAAGAGGGGTCCGGGGGATCGGAAGGCTAGTGTGCTGTTTGGCCGATCGGCATTTCGGTTGCGGTGCCCGGCACGGTTTGACGCCGGGATTCAGGTAGAATGAAGCATTGACGGTTTTGTCAGCTTGTTGTAAACAGGCGAGCCGAACCGACGACAGTACACGCAGGAGGTTGGCTTTGAACAACTCGTTTTCCAAGATCGCGGTCTGGATGGTGATCGCGCTCGTGCTTTTCACGGTGTTCAAGCAGTTCGAGGGCCATCCGGTCACGAGCGACACCGTGAGCTACACGCAGTTCATGAACGATGCGCGGGCCGGACGCATCAACAAGGTCGACATCCAGGGCGACACGATCTTCGTGACGCCGGAATCCGGCCGTTCGTACAGCCTGACCTCGCCGGGTGACTTGTGGATGGTGCCCGAACTCGTCAAGAACGGCGTCCAGGTCTCGGGCCGCGCGCGCGAGGAGCCCTCCTTCCTGACCAGCCTGTTCATTTCGTGGTTCCCGATGCTGTTGCTGATCGGAGTGTGGATTTTCTTCATGCGCCAGATGCAGGGCGGCGGCAAGGGCGGGGCGTTCAGCTTCGGCAAGTCGCGCGCGCGCATGCTCGATGAAAACAACAACACCATCACCTTCGCCGACGTCGCCGGCTGCGACGAGGCCAAAGAGGACGTCCAGGAGCTGGTCGATTTCCTGCGCGATCCGACCAAGTTCCAGCGGCTGGGCGGACGGATTCCGCGCGGCGTGCTGATGGTCGGCCCCCCGGGCACCGGCAAGACCCTACTCGCCAAGGCCATCGCCGGCGAGGCCAAGGTGCCGTTCTTCAGCATCTCGGGCTCGGATTTCGTCGAAATGTTCGTCGGCGTGGGTGCCGCGCGAGTGCGCGACATGTTCGAGAACGCAAAAAAACAATCCCCCTGCATCATTTTCATCGATGAAATCGACGCGGTGGGCCGTCAGCGCGGCGCTGGCCTGGGCGGCGGCAACGACGAGCGCGAGCAGACCCTGAACCAACTCCTGGTCGAGATGGACGGCTTTGAGACCGGGCAGGGCGTGCTGGTGGTCGCCGCCACCAACCGGCCCGACGTGCTGGACCCGGCGCTCCTGCGTCCGGGCCGCTTCGACCGCCAGGTGGTGGTCTCGCTGCCCGACATCCGTGGGCGCGAGCAGATCCTCAAGGTCCACATGCGCAAGGTACCTATCGCCCAGAATGTCGACCCGACCGTGCTGGCGCGCGGGACGCCGGGCTTTTCCGGCGCCGACCTGGCCAACCTCATCAACGAGGCCGCCTTGTTCGCCGCCCGGCGCAACGGCCGCACCGTCGATATGTCCGACCTCGAAAAGGCCAAGGACAAGATCATCATGGGCGCCGAGCGCCGTTCGCTGATCATGCCCGAGGAGGAACGCCGCAACACCGCCTACCACGAGTCCGGGCATGCCTTGGTGGCGCGCCTGCTGCCAAAGACCGATCCCGTCCACAAGGTCACCATCATTCCGCGCGGCCGGGCACTGGGCGTGACCATGCAGTTGCCCGAGACTGACCGCTACAGCATGGACAAGGATCGGCTGCTGAACACGATCGCCGTGCTGTTCGGCGGCCGGATCGCCGAAGAGGTCTTCATGAACCAGATGACCACCGGCGCCTCCAATGACTTCGAGCGCGCCACGGCCATCGCCCGCGACATCGTCACACGTTACGGCATGACCGACTCGCTGGGGCCCGTGGTCTACGCCGAGAACGAGGGCGAGGTCTTCCTCGGCCGCAGCGTGACCAAGACCACCCATGTGTCCGAGGCGACCATGCAAAAGGTCGACCACGAGATCCGCAGCATCATCGACGCCCAGTACGCCGTGGCCCGCAACCTGATCGAGTCCAACCAGGACAAGATGCACGCCATGGCCAAGGCCCTGCTCGAGTGGGAAACCATCGACGCCGAGCAGATCGAGGACATCATGCAAGGCCGTCCGCCGCGCGCGCCGCAGCCCCCCACCTCGGGTGACAGCAGTGCGCCGCCGCCTTCGGCGGGCCAGGCGGCGCCCAGCGGCGACAAGGGTCCGGCGGCCACTCCCGTCTGATTGGACCCTCGATGTCCGGCCACCTCGAGTGCGGGCGCTATTGCTTGTCCCTGCGGCGCCCGCTGGTGATGGGGATCGTCAATGTCACCCCCGATTCGTTCTCGGACGGCGCGCAGCACTTCCGCGCCGACGAGGCGATCGCGCACGCACAGCGGCTGATCGACGAGGGTGCCGACATTCTCGATGTCGGCGGCGAATCCACGCGGCCAGGGGCGCAAGCCGTGCCGGTCGACGAGGAATTGCGGCGCGTGGTGCCGGTGATCCAGGCCCTGCGCGATTGCGGTGTGCCCCTGTCGGTTGACACCTGCAAGCCCGCGGTGATGAGCGCCGCCCTCGAGGCCGGGGCGGATATGATCAACGACATCATGGGGTTCGGGACGCCAGGCGCCGCGGAGGCGGTCGCTGGCGCCGCGTGCGCGCTGTGTGTCATGCACATGCGCGGCGAACCACGGACCATGCAGGACGCACCGGTCTATGCCGACGTGGTGCGCGAGGTAGGCGACTACCTGGCTGCTCGTGCGCGGGCGCTGCGCGAACTGGGCGTGGCGCCGGGCCGCATCGTGCTCGATCCGGGATTCGGATTTGGCAAGACGATAGCGCATAATTACACGCTGCTTGCGCACTTGCGCGAGCTGCGGGCCGGGGATTATCCCTTGTTGCTGGGCGTGTCCCGCAAATCGATGATCGGTGCGGTGACCGGGCGGTCGGCCGACCGGCGCCTGGGCGGCAGCATCGCGGCGGCCCTCGCGGGCGCAGCGCGCGGTGCCAGCATCCTGCGGGTGCACGACGTGGCCGATACGGTGGACGCCCTCAAAATCTGGGCAAAGGTGGAAGGAGTCGGCGCATGAGCGCACGCAAGTATTTCGGCACCGACGGGGTGCGCGGCATCGTGGGCGGCGAGACCATCAACGCCGAGTTCGCCCTGCGGCTGGGCTACGCCGCGGGCCGCGTCCTGGCGCGCGGCGCCGCCGGCGCAGGCCGGCCCACGGTGGTCATCGGCAAGGACACCCGAATCTCGGGCTATATGCTCGAATCCGCCCTCGAGGCGGGGCTGTCGGCCGCCGGCGTGGACGTGATGCTTGCCGGCCCTATTCCGACGCCCGCCGTGGCCTACCTGACCCGTGCCTGGCGGCTGGCGGCTGGCATTGTCATCAGTGCGTCGCACAATCCACATTACGACAACGGCATCAAATTCTTTTCCGCCGCCGGCACCAAACTGCCCGATGAGACCGAGGCCGCCATCGAGGCCATGCTTGACGAGCCCATCGGGTGCGCGGACTCCGGGGGGCTGGGGCGGGCACGGCGCATCAACGACGCGGCCGGACGCTATATCGAGTTCTGCAAGAGCACCTTTCCCAACGAGCTCGATCTGCTGGGGCTGCGCATCGTGGTGGACGCGGCGCACGGCGCCGCCTACCACATCGCGCCGCACGTATTCCGCGAACTGGGCGCCGAGGTCTCGACCATCGGCTGCGAGCCCGACGGCTTCAATATCAACGAAGGGGTGGGCGCAACCCATCCCGAGGCGCTGGTCGCCGCCGTGCGGGCGCAGGGCGCGGACCTTGGCATCGCTCTGGACGGTGACGCCGATCGCCTGCAGATGATCGACGGCGCGGGGCGCCTCTATAACGGCGACGAACTGCTGTACGCCATCGTGCGCGACCGCTCGCGCACCCAGCCGATCGGCGGGGTGGCGGGTACCCTGATGACCAATTTTGGCTTTGAAAAGCGCATGCGCGACCTGGGCATTCCGTTTGAGCGCACCCAGGTGGGGGACCGCTACGTCCTCGAGGCCCTGCGCCAACGCGGCTGGCTGTTCGGCGGCGAGAGCTCCGGGCACCTGCTGTGTCTGGACCGCCACACGACCGGGGACGGCATCGTCGCCGCCTTGCAGGTCGTTGCGGCGATGCGCCATGGCCAGGCACGGCTGGACGAGCTGGTCGCCGACTTGAAGATGTACCCCCAGAGAATGGTCAATATCCCCCTGGCCCCGGGTATGGCCTGGGAACAGCACGAGGGCCTGAAGGCCGCGGCCCGGGCCGTGAGTGACAGCCTCGGCGAGCGCGGCCGCGTCCTGATCCGCGCCTCGGGGACCGAGCCCAAGCTGCGCCTGATGGTCGAGGCCGAGGACGAGGCCCTCGCCGAGGACGGCGTGCGCCGGCTCGTGGCAGTAAGATTGGCCTGAACGGACCATCGCCTCAAAACTGCAACATACCGCAGTCACAATGCTGACTGGCATGTCTTCAGGAGGTGGCCGATGCATCGACCTTTATCCTTTTACACCGATCCGATGGAACGCACAGATTGGATGGGCACCGAGATCGGGAATCTGGCGCTGAGCATCGCCAGAACGCCCGATGAGATCGAGGCCTTGCAGCGCCTGCGGTATCGGGTCTTCACTGATGAATTGGCAGCGGTCTTCCCCTCCGCCGTGGGCGACCGGGATGTGGACCACTTCGATGACTGGTGCGCGCATTTCCAGGTGCGCGACACAGCCGCCGATCGCGTGGTGGGCACTTACCGGGTCCTGACCCCAGAGGCCGCCGTCCAGGCGGGCGGCTATTATTCCGAATCGGAATTCGATCTGTCGCCGCTGCGGGCGATGCGTCCGCACCTGGTCGAGGTCGGCCGCTCGTGCATCGATGCCGACTTCCGTCACGGCGGCGTCATCATGCTGTTGTGGTCCGGGCTTGCGCAGATCATGATGCACGGCGGCTACCGCTACATGCTGGGCTGCGCCAGCGTCAGCCTGCGAGACGACGGGGTGGCGGCCGCCGAGGTGTGGCGCATCGCCCAGCGCCTGATGGCGCGCGATCCCGCGGCCCCACGCATCGTCCCCATCCACCGCTATCCGGTCGAACGCCTCGACAGCACGCTGCCGGCGCGCGTGCCGCCCCTGATCAAGGGCTATCTCAAGATCGGCGCCACGATTTGCGGCGAACCCGCCTGGGATCCTGATTTCAATACCGCGGATTTTCCGATACTGCTGGATCTCGAACGCCTGGACCCCCGCTACCGGCGGCACTTCGGGATGGATTGAGCGCACCCGCGCGGCGCGGGCCCCGCCGGTTTTCGGATCGAATCAGGCGGCCTGCGTCGCGGTACGCGTCAGGCGCAGCTCGAATCCCGCCTTGCGCCAGACCTCGGCCTCTGCGCGCAGGGTGAACTCGCTCAGGGGGTGGGCCGACAGCCACTGCGAGTCGATGGCCATGTCCAGGAAAGTACCGTGCGCGTGCAGGCGCAAGGGCAGGGGCGGGACCTCTTCGCGGCGGCGGTGCATCAACACCGCCAGGCGCAGGCAGCACAGCGTCAGCCAGCGGGCCCGGCTGGGGGCCCGGTCGCGCAGCTTGCCCAGTTTGCCCTGGTGCCCTCGCGCGAGGAAGGCCAGCAGTTCCTGGTCATCGCGCGAGAATCCCGGCATGTCGGCGTGCTCGAGGATGTAGGCGCTATGCTTGTGATAGTCGGCGTGGGCGATGGCTAGGCCACACTCGTGCAGAGAGGCCGTCCAGACCAGGGCGCGGCGCAGGTCCTCGTACTCGGGGTCGGCGTCCAGGCCGGCCTGATCGAACAGGGTTTGCGCCAGTGCCGACACCCGCGCCGCCTGGGTCTCGTCGACTTGGTAACGCTTGGCGAAATGGCGCACGGTCTCGTCGCGCTTGTCGTGCTGGAGGTCGCGGCCCAGCAGATCGTACAGCACGCCCACGCGCAGTGCGCCCTCGCCCGCGCCCATGGCCTCGATGCCGAGTTCCTGGAAGGCCGCGATCATGATGGCCAGCCCGCCCGCCAGCACCGGGGCGCGCTCGGCCTTCAGCCCGGCCCAGTCCTGCAGGCGAACCTCGCCGGCGCGGATCAGGGCCTCGCGCAGCCGCTCCATGCCCTCGAGCGTGATGGCGCGTTGCGACAGGCCGTTTTCCACCAGGATGGCCAGCAGGCCCTTGGCCGTGCCCGAGGAGCCGAAAGCCTTTTCCCAGCCGGTGTGCCGATAGGGACGTGCGATCGCCTCGATCTCGCGCCGGGCGCCGAGGATCGCCTGGCGCATCCGCGCTTCGGTGATGCGGCCGTTGGGGAAATAGGCCCGGGTGTGGGTGGTGCAGCCGATGGCCAGAGACGCCAGGCGCAGGGGTTTGCGGCCCTGGCCGATGATGAATTCGGTCGAGCCCCCGCCAATGTCGATCACCAGGCGCCGCTGGTCCGAGGGGGGCAGCTCGTTGATCACGCCGGAAAAGATCAGGCGCGCCTCTTCCTGGCCCGAGATGATCTCGATCGGAAAGCCCAGCGCGCGCTCGGCGCGGGGCAGGATCTCGGAGGCATTGCGCGCCACTCGGAAGGTGTTGGTCGCGACCGCGCGGACGTTGGAGGGGGGGAAGCCCTGCAGCCGTTCGCCAAAGCGCTCCAGTGTGGCGATCGCCCGCGCCACGGCCTCGGGTCGTATGCGCTTGTACTCGTCCAGCCCGCTGGCGAGGTTGACCACCTCGCGCAGCTTGTCCTCGGCGTAGATCTGCGCCTTGCCGTCGTGCCGCACCACGCGCCCGATGGAGAGCCTGAAGGTATTGGAACCCAGGTCGATCGAAGCCAGCCGGTCGTCCATGCTTGTACCCGATAGTGTCACATTGTGCGATTATAGTGGCCGGTCATGACACAATATGGAGCATCTATGGAGGCCAGCGGGACATCCCCCGTTTTGTCGAATCGCGAGCTGTCCATCCTCAAGTTCAACGAACGGGTCCTGGCCATGGCCGAGCGCACGGATACGCCGCTCCTGGAACGTCTCCGTTACCTGTGCATCGTGGGGTCGAATCTCGACGAATTTTTCGAAATCCGCATGGCCAGCCTCAAAGAGCAGCAGCGCCAGACGCCCGAGCTCGTCGGGGTCGATGGCCTGACGCCGGACGAGGCCTTCGATCGGGTCCAGCGCGCCGTTCACGTGCTGGTCGACCGCCAGAACCGTCTGCTGACGGGCGACGTCATGCCCAAGCTCCTTGAGCAGGGCGTGGGGTTGATCTATTCGACCGCCTGGACCGACCTGCAGCGCGAATGGGCGCACGGACTGTTTCAGCGCGACGTGATGCCGCTGCTCACGCCCATTGGCCTGGACCCTGCGCATCCCTTTCCCAGGGTCTACAACAAGAGCCTGAATTTCATCGTAGCGCTCTCGGGCGAGGACGCCTTCGGGCGCGAGGGCCATATTGCCATCGTCCAGGCGCCGCGCGCCTTGCCGCGGATGATCAAAGTCCCGGCCGAGATCGCCGGCATTCCCGACGGTTTCATGCTGCTCACCACCCTGATCAGCGCCTTTGTGGGCGAGCTGTTCCCCGGCATGGACGTGCAGGGATGCTACCAGTGGCGGGTCACCCGCAACAGCGACCTGTTCGTCGACGAAGAGGAAATCACCAATTTGCGCCAAGCCCTGCAGGGCGAGCTGTCGCAGCGCAATTTCGGCGCCTCGGTGCGCCTCGAAATCGCCCATGCGATGCCGCCGGACCTGGAGCTTTTTCTGCAACGTGAATTCGGCCTCGGCCCGGCCGACACCTATCGGGTCAACGGGCCCGTGAATCTCGCGCGGCTGATGCAGCTCTGCAACCGAGTGAGCCGCGCCGACCTCGAATACCCCCCCTACCGCCCCCGGGTGCCCGCGCCTTTCGACGGCGACCTGGAGGAACCTGCCGAGCTGTTCGCCGCGATCGCCGCGCGCGACCATCTGCTGCATCATCCCTACCAGTCCTTCCAGCCCGTGCTGCAATTTCTGCGGGCGGCCGCCAAGGATCCCCAGGTGGTGGGCATCAAGCAGACCATCTACCGCACCGGCGAGGATTCCGAATTGATGGGGCTGCTGCTGACGGCGGCCAAGGCGGGCAAGGAAGTCACCGTGGTGGTCGAGCTGATGGCGCGCTTCGACGAGCAGACCAACATCAACTGGGCGGCACGCCTCGAGGAGGTCGGCGCGCACGTCAGCTACGGCGTGGTGGGCCACAAGACCCACGCCAAGATGGCGCTGGTACTGCGCCGCGAGGAGGGCCGAATCCGCCGCTACGGGCACCTGGGCACGGGCAACTACCACCCGCGCACGGCGCGCCTGTACACCGACTTTGGCCTGCTCACCGCCAATCCCCAGATGTGCGAGGACATGGACCAGGTCTTTTCCCTGCTGACCGGCCTGGGGTCGCGGCGCGCGCTCACGCTCCTGCTGCAATCGCCGTTCACCCTTCACGATACGCTCATCGGGATGGTCAAGAGCGAGACTGAGAGCGCGCGCGCGGGCAAGCGCGCGCGCATCATGGCCAAGATGAACTCGCTGCTCGAGCCCTCCATGATCGAGGCGCTGTACAATGCCAGTCGCGCCGGCGTGCGCGTCGACCTCATTGTGCGCGGCGCCTGCGCGTTGCAGGCCGGCGTGCCCGGCTTGTCCGAGAACATCCGCGTGCGCTCGATCATCGGGCGTTTCCTCGAGCATTCCAGGGTGTTCTATTTTCACCGCGAGGGCGAGGGCGCGCTGTACCTGTCCTCGGCCGACTGGATGGACCGCAATTTCTTCCGCCGGGTCGAGCTGGGCTTTCCGGTGCTGGACAAGAACCTGCGCCGCCGGGTGATCGATGAGGCCTTTACGTTCGCCTTGCGCGATAACCAGCTCGCCTGGAGCATGCAGCCCGATGGACGCTATTTGCGCGTGCGCAACCGGCGCGCGCCCATGAACCTGCATCAGCACCTGATGGCCCGCCTCGGGGGGTGAGCGGCGATGTGACGGCGATGTCGCCGCTGTCATCAAGGTGTCACGACGCGGCCCTAACATGCTGTCCTGACGGGATCACCCGTCGAACGAGTGAAAGACCTTACAAGGATTCGACATGTTCAATCGCATACTGGTGCAATGCAGCACCGGGCTGGCCATGGCGGCCGTCGCCGCCACGGTGAGCGCCGCCGACCTCACCGGCGCGGGCGCTTCCTTTCCCTATCCGATCTATGCCAAGTGGGCCAGCCAATACCATGCCGAGACCGGGCATCGCGTGAACTACCAGTCGATCGGTTCGGGCGGCGGCCAGCAGCAGATCATCGCCAAGACCGTGGATTTCGGCGCGACCGACGATCCCATGAAGCCCGAGGCCTTGACGGAAAACGGCCTGGTGCAGTTTCCCGCGGTGATCGGGGGCACAGTCCCGGTGGTGAACGTCGAGGGTGTGGCCCCCGGCCAACTCAAGCTCACCGGCGCCGTGCTGGCCGACATCTTTCTGGGCAAGATCAAGAAATGGGACGATCCGGCCATCGCCCGGCTCAATGCCGGCTTGACGCTGCCGTCCAAGTCCATCGTGGTGGTGCACCGTTCGGACGGTTCGGGCACGACCTTCGGCTGGACCAACTATTTGTCCCAGGTGTCACCCGAGTGGCAGGACAAGGTCGGGCAGGGCAAAGCCGTGAAGTGGCCCACGGGTCAGGGTGGCAAGGGCAATGAGGGCGTGGCCGCCTACGTGCGTCAGCTCGTCAACTCGATCGGCTACGTCGAGTACGCCTATGCCAAGCAGAACAAGCTCGCCTGGACCCAGCTGCAGAACCGTGATGGGCAGTTCGTGCAGCCCTCGCAGCCGGCCTTCGCGGCGGCGGCGGCCAATGCCGACTGGGACGGCGCGCCCGGCATGGGGGTGATCCTGAACAACGAGCCCGGCGCCGAGTCGTGGCCGGTGACGGCGGCGACCTTCATCCTGGTGCATGGCCGCCAGGAGGATGCCGCAAAGGCCCACGAGATCCTGGCCTTCTTTGACTGGGCCTATCGCAAGGGGGCCGACATGGCCCGCGACCTGGATTACGTGCCCTTGCCCGACGAGGTCACCGCAAAAGTGCGTGGGGTCTGGGCGGCCGACATCAAGGCGGCCGACGGCGCGCCGGTCTGGAAATAAAGACCCAGGGGGCCCGGATGGCCTCCGTTCCCGGGGCGGCGCGCGGCGCACCGCCCCATTTATGTGAAAATAACGGTTTCAAGTTTCTGAGCGGCGCCCCACAACCGGTGGCCGGCCGCCGCGGATGACAGCATGATCGACAAACAACGCAACCTTTTAGTGGATGCCGGGTTCAAACACTTGACCCGCATGTTTGCGTTCTTTGTATTCATCCTGCTGGCGGGGATCATGCTGTCCCTGACCTACGGCAGCCGCGAGTCCATCGTCGAGCACGGCGTCGCTTTTCTCTGGACCAACGACTGGGATCCGGTGCGCAACCACTACGGCGCCCTGGTGACCATTACCGGCACGGTGATCAGTTCCTTCATCGCCCTGGCGATCGCCATTCCGGTGTCCTTCGGAATCGCCATGTTCCTGACCGAGCTCTCGCCGGTCTGGCTGCGCCGGCCCCTGGGCACCGCCATCGAGATGCTCGCGGCGATCCCGTCCATCATCTACGGCATGTGGGGCCTGTTCGTTTTCGTGCCGCTCTTCCAGGAATACGTCCAGCCCACGGTCATCGATCTTTTCGAGGGTGTGCCGGTGCTCGAGCACGTTTTCGCCGGGCCGCCCTTCGGCATCGGCCTGTTCACCGCGGGCCTCATCCTGTCCATCATGGTGATCCCCTTCATCACAGCCGTGATGCGCGACGTGTTCGAGCAAGTCCCGTCGATGCTCAAAGAGTCCGCCTACGGCCTGGGCAGCACCACCTGGGAAGTCGTCTGGAAGGTCATGCTGCCCTATACCAAGCATGGCGTGATCGGCGGCATCATGCTTGGCCTGGGCCGCGCGCTGGGCGAGACCATGGCGGTCACCTTCGTGATCGGCAATGCGTTCAACATGCCAGAATCGATTTTTTCACCCTCGAACTCGATCGCCTCCGCCCTGGCCAACGAATTCAACGAGGCGGGCGGCATGCAGAAGTCCGCGCTGCTCGAGCTGGGCCTGATCCTGTTTCTCATCACCACGGTGGTCCTGGTCCTGTCGAAAATCATGCTGCTGCAGCTCTCTCGCAAAGAAGGCCGCAAGCACTAGGGCCTTTGAGACCAAGGATCGCACATCATGTCCGCCACGGATTCCGTCGTCGTCCACTCCAACCCGGTCTACCGCCGGCGCCAGCGCTTCAACCGGCTCATGCTCGGTGTCTCGGGCTTCGCGCTCGTCTCGGGCCTGTTCTGGCTGGCCTGGATCATCGCCACGCTGCTGGTCAAGGGGGCGGACGCCCTGTCGCCCGCCCTGTTGCTCGAGAGCACCCCGCCGCCCGGGCAGGACGGCGGCCTGCTCAACGCCATCCTGGGCAGCTTCATGATGTCGGCGGTGGGGACGCTGATCGGTGCGCCCATCGGCATCCTCGCCGGCACCTATCTGGCGGAATACGGCCAGCGCGGCTGGCTCGCGCCCGCCACCCGATTCCTCAACGATGTGCTCCTGTCGGCGCCGTCCATCATTATTGGCCTTTTCATCTATGCCGTTTACGTGGCCCAGGTCGGCCACTATTCCGGTTGGGCCGGCGCCTTCGCGCTGGCCATCCTGGTGATCCCCGTGGTGGTGCGGGCGACTGACAATATGCTGGGCCTGGTGCCCAACAGCCTGCGCGAGGCCGCGGCCGCGCTGGGTTGCCCCCAGTGGCGGGTGATCGTGTTCATCTGCTACCGGGCGGCGCGCTCGGGCATTATGACCGGCGTGCTGCTGGCGGTCGCCCGGATCGCGGGCGAGACCGCGCCCCTGCTGTTCACCGCGCTCAACAACCAGTTCATGTCGATGAACATGAACGCCCCCATCGCCAACCTGCCGGTCGTGATTTTCCAGTACGCGGCCAGCCCCTTCGAGGACTGGAACCGTCTCGCGTGGGCGGGCGCGGTTCTGATCACCCTGCTGGTGCTGGCGATCAACATCGTCGCCCGCAGTCTGTTCCGCAAATGATTCCAGGATAGGCCATCGCCACCATGACCACGACTACGACTCCCATGGACGAACGCACCAAGATCGCCGTGCGGAACCTGAATTTCTACTACGGGTCCTTCCACGCGCTGCGCGACATCAATATGTCGATTGCTGAAAACAAGGTGACGGCGTTCATCGGACCCTCGGGCTGCGGCAAGTCCACGCTGTTGCGCACATTCAACCGGATGTTCGAGCTGTACCCGGGCCAGCGCGCCGAGGGCGCCATCGAGCTCGATGGCGAGAACCTGCTCAATTCCCGCCTGGACATTTCCCTGATCCGGGCCAAGGTCGGCATGGTGTTCCAAAAGCCCACGCCGTTTCCCATGAGCATCTACGACAACATCGCCTTTGGCGTGCGCTTGTTCGAGCGCCTGAGCAAGGGCGAGATGGACGAGCGCGTGGAATGGGCCCTGACCAAGGCGGCCCTGTGGAACGAGGTCAAGGACAAGCTTGACCAGAGTGGCAACGGCCTGTCCGGCGGTCAGCAGCAGCGCCTGTGCATCGCACGCGGCGTGGCGATCAAACCCGAGGTGCTGCTGCTCGACGAGCCCTGCTCGGCGCTGGACCCGATCTCGACGGCCAAGATCGAGGAACTGATCGCCGAGCTCAAGTCCGACTACACCGTAGTCATCGTGACCCACAACATGCAGCAGGCGGCGCGTTGCTCGGACTACACCGCCTACATGTACCTGGGCGAACTCATGGAATTCGGCCGCACGGACCAGATCTTCGTCAAACCCGCCCGCAAGGAAACCGAAGGCTACATCACCGGGAGATTTGGATGAGCTCGGACATAGAGCAGTCCCTGCGGACTGCTCTATGCCTAGCGAATCGGAGCGGCGTGCAAGCCGCGACGTGGAGAGCTGCCCCGGTTTGAGAGTCCCTGCGGACTGCTCTATGCCTAGCGAATCGGAGCGGCGTGCAAGCCGCGAGGTGCAGAGCTGCCCCGGTTTGAGGACTATCTCTCCTCGTGCATGCGCCTTAGCTCCTTGCGGATCACCTTGCCAGTCGTCGTCATCGGCAGTGAATCCATGAATTCCACCAGGCGGGGATACTCATGGGCGGCGGCCTTGTGGCGCACATGCTCCTGCAGCTCGGCGACCAGCTCTGGACTGCCCCCGTAGCCGTCGTTGAGCACGATGCAGGCCTTGATGATCTCGGTGCGTTCGGTATCCGGCACGCCGATCACCGCTGCCATGCGTACGGCGGGGTGGCCCAGCAGGCAATCCTCGATGGGGCCCGGGCCCACGCGGTAGCCGGCCGTGGTGATCACGTCGTCGCCGCGCCCCATGAACCAGATGTAGCCGTCGGCATCGCGCATGCCGCGATCGCCGGTCAGCAGGAAATGACCGGCGAAACTGTCGGCCGTGGCTCGGGGGTTCCACCAGTATTCCAGGAACATCACGGGATCGGGGCGGCGCACGGCGATGTGGCCCTCGACGCTATCGGGCAGGGTCTCGCCCGCGTCGTCGACGATCTGCACCTCGTGACCGGGCACCGGCTTGCCGATCGCGCCGATGCGCGGCTCGAACAGAGCGGCGCACGAGGAGACGATCATATTGCACTCGGTCTGGCCATAGAATTCGTTGATGGTCAGGCCCAGTTTGTCGCGGCCCCATTCGACGAGCTCCTTGCCCAGGGTCTCGCCGCCGCTGGCGATCGATACGAGGGCGTAGGGACCATGGCGTGCCGGGTCGCCGGCGGCCCGCAGCAGCTTGAGCGCGGTGGGTGGCAGGAACACGTGGGTGACGCCGTGTCGCGCCATGAGGGCGAGCGCGGTGTCCGCGTCGAACTTGGGCAGGCGGCAGGACAGCACGGGGATGCCGTGGTGCAACGAGGGCATCAGCACGTCCAGCAGTCCGCCGATCCAGGCCCAGTCCGCCGGGGTCCACATGAGCGCGGCCCGGTCGGGAAAGAAATTGTGCGAGATCTCGACCCCCGGGAGGTGGCCCAGGAGCACCCGGTGCGCGTGCAGCGCCCCCTTGGGTTTGCCGGTGGTGCCCGAGGTGTAGATGATCAAGGCGGGATCCTCGGCCAGAGTGTCGACTGGGGTGAAAACACCGTCCTGACCCTCGATCGCCTGCCAGAATGCGTGCAGGCCGGGGCCCGAGGCCTCATCCCCCTCGATAGTGAAAATGGACGCCAGCTCGGGGAGCTCGCCGCGGATGGCGGCGATCTTGTCCAGGCCCTCGCGGTGGGTCACCAGGGCGCGGGCGCCCGAGTTCGACAGCCGGTATTGCAGGGCCTCGGTGCCAAACAGCGTGAACAGCGGTACGGCGATGGCACCGAGCTTGTAGATGGCCAGGTGGGCGATCGCGGTCTCGAGCGACTGTGGCAGGAGGATGCCGACGCGATCGCCGCGATCCACGCCCCGTGATCTCAGGGCCTGCGCGAACCTGTCCGACCAGTCCTTGAGTTGATCAAAGGTGTAGCGTTGTGCCGTGCCATCGAGCGTGTCGACGATCAGTGCGAGGCGCCCGCTGCCGTCGGCCCACTTGTCGCAGGCGTCGACACCGATGTTGTAGCGCTCGGGAATCGTCCAGGAGAAAGATTGCGCGGTCTGTTCGTAGTCGGCACCGGGATGCAGCATGGGGCGTACCTCGTGGGGTGATTGTTTTACTTATGGATCGACGTGCCTTTATCGTACTGCGGATGATACCGGCGCGCGCTCCAATGAAAACCGCGATGCCTCCGGGTCGGAAGGCATCGCGGCGGGGGGGGCTGCGGCCGGTGGCCGGGCCGCGCGGGGCGCGGTCGGCCAGCGGTCGGCGGGCGTCAGTCGATGAGCGCCCAGTCGCCGTTCTTGATTTCCAGCATGCGGAAGGCGCTGAGATCCAGACCCATGTGATCGGTCGGCGACAGGTTGAACTCGCCGCCGGTGCCCATCAAGCCCTTGGTGCTTTCGATCGCATCGCGGACTTTTTCCTTGTCGGTGCTGCCGGCACGCTTGATGGCGTCGACCGCGATCATCAGGCCGTCATAGGCGTGGCCGCCGAAGGTGGAGACATCGGATTTCCAGCGCTCTTTGTAGGCTTTGCTGTAGGCCGTGACGACGGGTTTCTGTGCGTCGCTGTCGGGCAGCTTGTTGGCCACGACCAGGGCCGCGCAGGGCAGGCGCACGCCTTCGGCGGCATCGCGCGAGAGTTTGATGAACTCATCCGAGCACACGCCGTGCGCGTGGTAGAGCGGCAACTTGATGCCGAGCTGCTTGTAGTTGCGCGTGGCGAGCGCCGGGCCCTGACCCAGGCCGATGATGAAGACGGCCTGCGCGTCGGCGTTGTTCTTGATTTTAGTGAACTGCGGGCTCATGTCGGTGTCCTTGGGCCCGTAGGTTTCCTCGGCGACAATCTGGATGCCGTACTTGCCCACCACGGTCTCGGCTTCCTTCTTGCCGGATTGGCCGAAGCCGCTGGTCTCGGTCACCAGGGCGATCTTGGTGATGCCTTGTTTCTTCATGTCTTCGAAGACCTTTTCCGCAGCCATCCGGTCGGTGTGCGGGGTCTTGAAGAGCCATTTTTTGACGGGGTCGATGATCACCACCGCGCCAGCCAGCGAGATGAAGGGAATGCCTGCCTTTTCGACCAGCGGATCCATCGACATGGTCGATCCGGTGGTGGTGCCGCCGATGATGAGGTCGACCTTGTCGTCATGGATCAGGCGCTTGGCAAAGCCGTTGGCCTTGTTCGAATCGCTGCCATCGTCATAGTAGACGAGCTCCAGCGGCCGGCCGAGTACGCCGCCGGCCTTGTTGATGGACTCGATGTACATCTCGAGGGTCTTGACCTCGGGGTCCCCGAGGAAGGATGCCGGGCCGGTGGCCGACAGGACCGAGCCGATCTTGATGGGATCAGCGGCGGTCGCGCCGAGGCTGATCATGGCCAAAGCCGCGCCAGCCACCCAATGTTTTAAAGTGAACTTCATGGTTTGTCTCCTTGCGGATTGACTAGGTTTTCTATGACCAGAGCGATGCCCTGGCCGACTCCGATGCACATCGTGCATAAGGCGTACCGTCCGCCGCGGCGGGCCAGTTCGTACATGGCGGTGGTCACCAGCCGCGCGCCGCTCATGCCTAGCGGGTGGCCAATGGCGATCGCGCCGCCGTTGGGATTGACGTGGGGTGCATCATCGGGCAGGCCCAGTGCGCGCAGCACGGCCAGTGACTGCGCCGCGAACGCCTCGTTCAACTCGATCACGTCCATCTGATCGAGCGTGAGCCCGGTCCGCTCGAGCACCTTGCGCACGGCGGGCGCGGGCCCCATGCCCATGACGCGTGGCGCAACCCCGGCGCTTGCCATGCCGACCACCCGTGCCCGCGGCGTCAGGCCGTGGCGTCGGGCAGCCGCCTCGGAGGCGATCAGCAGCGCGCAGGCGCCGTCGTTGACGCCCGAGGCGTTGCCGGCGGTCACGGTCAGCGCGGGACCGTTGATGCCTTTGAGTCGGGCCAGGCCCTCAAGCGTGGTGTCGGGCCGCGGATGCTCATCGGTATCGAAGATCAGGGGCTCGGCCTTGCGGCGTGGAATCTCGACCGGCAGGATCTCGTCCTTGAACCGGCCCGCCGCGTGGGCGGCGGCCCAGCGCTGCTGGCTGCGCAGCGCGAACGCGTCCTGATCGGCGCGCGACACGCCGAAATCCTCGGCGACATTGTCGGCCGTCTGCGGCATGGAGTGCGTCCCGTAGGCCTCTTGCATGCGCGGGTTGACGAAGCGCCAGCCGATCGTGGTGTCGAAGATCGCGGCCTGGCGGGACCAGGCCTGCTCGGCCTTGCCCATCACGAAGGGCGCGCGCGACATGCTCTCGACCCCGCCGGCGATCATCAGGTCCGCCTCGCCCGCCTTGATCGAGCGTGCCGCCAGGCCCACCGCATCCATCCCCGAGCCGCAGAGGCGGTTGAGCGTGGTGCCCGGCACGGTCTCGGGCAGGCCGGCCAGCAGCGTCGCCATGCGGGCCACGTTGCGGTTGTCCTCGCCCGCCTGGTTGGCGCAGCCGATCAGGACGTCGTCGATGGCCGCCGTGTCCAGGCCCGCTGCGCGCGCCGCCAATGCGCGCAGCGGCAGGGCGGCCAGGTCGTCGGCGCGGACGCTGGACAGCGCGCCGCCATAGCGTCCGATCGGGGTGCGTATCGCGTCGCAGATGTATGCGTGCATGCTGGCCTCAGTGCTGTTTCGGGCGGTCGTCGAACACCCGCCGGGCCTTGCCGGTCTGGGTGCGTGGCAGGTTGCCGTAGTGCGTGACCGAGACCTTGGTCGAAATTCCGATATGGGTCTTGATGTGGTATTGCAGGCGCTTGGCGATCTCGGCGATCTGCTCGGGACCCAGCCCGTCGGCGTCGTGCTGCAGCTCGCAGCGGATCTCGACGTTGTCGAGAGGGCCTTCGCGCGTGAGCATGATCTGGTAGGTGCCCGCCAGCGCCGGATCGCGCAGGATCTGCTCCTCGATCTGGGTGGGGAACACGTTGACGCCGCGGATGATCAGCATGTCGTCCGAACGGCCCGTGATGCGGCCCATGCGCCGGAAGCTGCGGGCGGTGGGCGGCAGCAGGCGCGTCAGGTCGCGGGTCCGGTAGCGGATGATGGGCAGGGCCTCCTTGGTGAGCGAGGTGAAGACCAACTCGCCTTCTTCGCCGTCCGGGACCGGCTTGCCGGTCTCGGGGTTGACGATCTCGGGGTAGAAATGATCCTCCCAGATGACGGGGCCGTCCTTGGTCTCGACGCATTCCGAGGCGACGCCCGGGCCCATCACCTCGGACAGGCCGTAGATGTCCACGGCGTCCAGGCCGAGCTTGCGCTCGATCTCGCCGCGCATGCCCTCGCCCCAGGGCTCGGCGCCAAAGATGCCGACCTTTAGCGAGATGTCCTCGGGCGCGACGCCCTGACGATCGAACTCCTCGGCGATCACCAGGGAATACGAGGGGGTCACCATGATGATGTCCGGACGCAGGTCCTGAATGAGCTGGACCTGCTTTTCGGTCTGGCCGCCGGACATGGGGATGACGGTGCAGCCCGCGCGCTCGGCCCCGTAGTGGGCACCCAGGCCGCCGGTGAACAGCCCGTAGCCGTAGGCCACGTGGCAGATGTCCCCCGGGCGCCCGCCCGCCGCACGGATCGAGCGCGCCACCAGGTTGGCCCAGTGGTCGATATCGTTGAGCGTGTAGCCCACGACCGTGGGCTTGCCGGTGGTGCCCGAGGAGGCGTGGATGCGGGCGATGCGCTCGCGCGGCACCGCGAACATGCCAAAGGGGTAGTTCTCGCGCAGGTCGGCTTTGGAGGTACAGGGAAACTTGGCGATGTCGGCGAGGGTCTTGAGGTCGTCCGGGTGGACGCCGTGCGCATCGAAGGCGCGCTTGTAGTGCGGAACGTGTTCGTAGGCGTGTCGGACGGTCCATTGCAGGCGCTGCAGTTGCAGTGCCGTGATCTCGTCGCGGCTCGCGCGCTCGATGGGTTCGAGGTCTCCCGGCTTGGGTTGTTTGACGGGCATGTGAGGTCTCCTGGTGTGCTTGTTCTTTCAGGCGTGGGGCGCCGGGCCGGGTTCGTCCGCCAGCGATTCGGTGACCGTGCCCTGGATGCGGTGCGACTTGCCCCGGAACAGCGCAATGTCCCGCTGTGTGGCGAGGTTGCGCACGGTGATGTCGTAGACTCCGCTGCGCCCCGCCAGGGCGCGCTCGGCGGCAGTGGCCTGGAGCACGTCGTTTTCCCGCGCCGGGGCGAGGAAATCGATGTGGCAGGCCGAGGCGACGGTGTTCTGGTCGTAGCTGTTGCAGGCGTAGGCGAACGCCGTGTCGGCCAGCGTGAAGATCATGCCGCCGTGGCACATGCCGTGGCCGTTGAGCATGTCGCGGCGCACGGTCATGGTCAGCATGGCCGTGCCGGGGCCGACCGCCGCCAGCGCCATGTCCAGCGCGTGGGCGGTCAGGTCGCGGTGCCACATGGCCTGCGCGGCGGCCTCGGCGGTGGCCTGCGCGCCTTGGGCCTGGGTCTCGGATGTCTCTGTCATGGATGGGCCTCGTGGAAAATCATTCCCCCGTGAAGCGGGCGAGCCGCTTTTCGGTAAAGGCGGCCACGCCTTCGGCGTAATCCGCGCTCCAGCCCAGCTCGCGCATGAAGCCGGCCTCCATCGAGAGCTGCTGCTCGAGAGTGTGCGTGGGCGCCGCATACATGGCCTGGCGGGTGCGCACCAGCGCCTTGGTCGGGCTTTGGGCGAGTTGGCGCGCCAGGCGGTCGACCTCGGCACCGAAGTCGGCGTCCGCCACGCAGGCCCAGATCAGGCCCCACTCGGCCGCCCGTTGCGCGGGCAACTTGTCGGCCAGCAGGGCCAGGCCCATGGCCCGAGCCATGCCCACGCGCTGCGGCAGGAACCAAGTGCCGCCCGTGTCGGGGATCAGGCCGATTTTGCTGAAGGCTTGCAGAAAGGACGCCGACTCGGTCGCGACGACCAGGTCGCAGGCCAGGGCGATCGAGGCGCCCGCGCCCGCCGCGATGCCGTTGACCGCGGCGAGGGTGGGCACCCGCAGGTTTTGCAGGGCCAGGACCAGCGGCTTGTAGAAGCGCTCGACGGTCTGGCCGATGTCGGGCTTGCGGCCCGCCTGTATCTGCATGGCCCGGTCTCCGAGATCCTGGCCCGCGCTAAAGCCGCGGCCGGCACCGCTTAGCACCAGCGCGCGCACGCTCGCATCGGTCTGTATCCTGTCGAGCGCGTGGCGTAGTTCGGCGTGCATGGCCTCGGTGAAGCTGTTGAGCTTGTCGGGCCGGTTGAGCGTGATGCGGGCGATCCCGTCAGCGGTTTCAAAGAGGATATTGGCGTAGTCCATGGGGGCTCCGGTGTGGATTCAGGCGTGTCGGCGGCGCTGCACGACACGGAAGCGGTTGGCGACGAAGGCCGAGTCGGCGTAGGATGCGTTGGCCGCGGGGTTGCCGCCCGTGCCGTGGAAATCCGAGAACGCGGCCGATTGATTGACGAAGACGCCGCCGGTCAGGTTGATCGACAGGGCGACCTGGGCGCGCCAAGAGGCCTGCGTCATGGCCTCGATGATATCCTCGCGCGTGCTGTAGATCGCGGCGGTCAATGCCCCGTGGCGGCGGACGATGTCCTCGGCCAGGGCGATGGCGGCATCGGCGTCCTTGGCGCGCACCATGAAACTGATGGGACCGAATTGCTCTTGCGAGTAATGCGCGGCGTCCTCGGCGTCGCAGGCCACCAGCACCGGCGTGCGCACGCGCGCCTTGGGGTGATCCGGGTTGTCGAGGGGCCGGGAGGCCAGGACGACGCGTCCCATCGCCCCCGCCGAAGCCTGCTCGATGCGCGCCAGGGTGTCGTCGGACTGGATGGCGCCCAGCACCGCGTGCGCAACCTCGGGCTTGGACAGAAAGGCATCGATCGCGGCGGCCAGGTCCTCGCCGACCTGCTCGAAGGTTCGGTGGCCCTCGTCGGTGTCGATGCCGCCGGCCGGCACCACGATGGCCTGGGACGTGGTGCACATCTGGCCTGAATACAGCGATAGTGTGAAGGCGAGGTTGCGCAGCATTGCGCGGTAGGCGTCGGTGGATTCGATGACGATGGTGTTGACGCCCGCGAGTTCGGCGTAGACCTGGGCCTGGCGACAGTGCTCGATCAGCCAGTGGCCGAACGTGTTGCCGCCTGTGTAGTCGATCGACCGGACCTCGGGGTGGATGAATAGCGCGCGCGCCGCCTCGCGGTCGGCGGGCACGCACAGCGACACCAGGTTGGGATCGAAGCCATGCTCGGCCAGGACCTCGCGGATCACGCGCACCGTGATGGCCGCCGGCAGGATCACCTGGCCGTGGGGTTTGAGCAGGACGGGATTGCCGGTTGCGAGGGCGGCGAACAGGCCTGGATAGGTATTCCAGGTGGGGCCCACCTCCGGCTCGATCCGCCTGGACGGGGATGACATCCAGGGCCGCTCGCCCGACGAGCTGGCGCGACGCGGCGTGGCGCGCACCTTCCAGAACCTCCAAGTCTGGATGAATATGAGCGCCATCGAGAACGTCATGGTCGGCGCGCACCTGCGGCTGGACCGCAGCATATTCAAGGCGATGCTGCGTCTGCCCGCGCTGCGCAACCGCGACCGCGCCTTGCGCGAGGAGGCCGCCGAGCTGATGGCCTTCGTCGGCCTGGGCGATTACGTGGGTGCGCGTGCCGACAGCATGCCCTATGGCGCGCTCAAGCGTCTCGAGATTGCGCGCGCCTTGGCGATGCAGCCGCGCATGATTTTTCTGGACGAACCGGCTGCCGGCCTCAATCCCAAAGAAACCCAGGACGTGGACGAGCTGGTGCGCAAGATCGCCGCCTCGGGCATCACCATCGTCCTGGTCGAGCACGACATGAAGATGGTGATGCACCTGTCCGACCGCATTCTGGTGCTGGATTATGGCAAGCGGCTGGCCGAGGGCACCGGTCCCGAGGTCCGCCAGAACCCCGAGGTCATCGCCGCATACCTGGGCGGCCACGCCTGAGCGGGAACCGATATGCACGCACTCGACATCATTCAGGAAGAGCATCGCAACCTGTGGCGGATCGCGACCACGATCGATCTGGTGGCCGATGAACTCGCCAACGGCGGCACGGTCGATCTGGGGTTTTTCACGGCCCTGTTCGACTATATCCACGAGTTCATGGACGGCTGTCACCACGCCAAAGAGGACGAATACCTGTTTCTGGCCATGCGGCGGCGCAGCGTCGAGGCGGCAGTCATTCTCGATCGCCTGCAGGCCGAGCACCGTAACGGCCCCGCCAACCTGCGCGCCTTGCGCGCGCATCTGGCCGGCGGTGCACAGGCGCTGGTGCGTCACGAGGCCTTCATCACCGGCCTGCGCGGCTACGCACGCGACCTCAAAGCACACATCCGCTCCGAGGAAAAGGATGCCTTTCCGCTGGCGCGCGAGTTGCTGCGGCCCGAGGACTGGATCGGCATCGACGCCGCATTCGGCGATAACACCGACCCGCTGTTCGGCGAGCAGGCGCGCGCCGAGTATCGCGAGCTCTATCACCGCATTGCAACTCTCGCCCCCGAGTCCATTGGTCTGGGCGGCAGCACTGCGGGCGGCTTGCGGCACCTGTCGGCGGAGGCCGACAGCGCCTTGCTGCAGGTCTCGGGCCTGGAATCCTGCTACGGGCGCATTCAGGCGCTCAAGGGCATCGATCTCGAGGTCCGCAAGGGCGAGCTGGTGGCCTTGATTGGCGCCAACGGCGCGGGCAAGACCACGTTCCTGCGCACACTCTCGGGCGTGCAGCCCATGAGCGCGGGCAGCATCCGCTTCAATGGCCAGGACATTTCGCGACTGCGCTCGGATCTGCGGGTGCGCCGGGGCATTTGCCACAGCCCCGAGGGGCGCCAGGTCTTCGGCCCGCTCGCCATCGAGGACAATCTGCGCCTGGGCGCCTATACGCGTCCGCGCGCGCAGGCCGAGCAGGACCTGGAGCGCGTCTACGCCATGTTCCCCATTCTCAAGGAAAAGCGCCGCCTGCCCGCCGGCACGCTGTCGGGCGGCCAGCAGCAGATGCTGGCCATCAGCCGTGCGCTGATGGGCCGCCCGCGCCTGCTGCTGCTCGACGAGCCCTCGATGGGCTTGGCGCCCTTGCTGGTCGAGGAGGTCTTCAACGTGATCAAGACCCTCAAGGCCGAGGGCATCACGATCCTGCTGGTCGAGCAGAACGCCTTCGCCGCCCTGGGAATCGCCGATCGCGCCTATGTGCTCGAGACCGGCCGCATCGTGCTCTCGGGCACGGGCCGCGACATGAGCCGCAATGAGGAGGTCCGGGCGGCATATCTCGGGATGTGAGCCATGCGGCGCCGCGCGCCGGACCTGTCCGAAATCATCGTCATCAAGAGGAAATCATCATGAGCAAGCAATTCGCCTCCGTCGCCGATCTGGAGGAAAAAACGACCACGTTTGCCCGGCTGTCCGAGCATTGCTGGGCCTATACCGCCGAAGGCGATCCGAACACGGGCGTGATCATCGGCGAGGACGCCGTGCTGATCTGCGACGCGCTCGCCACGCCGGTCATGGCGGGCCGCCTGATCGCCGAGATCCGCAAGCTCACCGACAAGCCCATCAAATACGTGGTGCTGTCGCACTACCATGCCGTGCGCGTGCTGGGCGCCTCGGCCTATCGCGCCGAGGGCATGCAGGAGATCATCGCCAGCCAGGCCACCTACGAGATGATCGTCGAGCGCGGCGCCCAGGACATGCAGTCCGAGTACGAGCGCTTTCCGCGCCTGTTCCAGGCCTTCGAGTCGATCCCGGGCCTGACCTGGCCCACGCTGGTGTTTCCTGACGAAATCACGCTGTGGATGGGCGAAGGCCTCGAGGTCCGGATCATGCATCCCGGCGCCGGCCATACGCGCGGCGATACCGTGGTGTGGGTGCCGTCCGAGCGGGTGCTGTTCTCCGGCGATCTGGTCGAGTACGAGGCGGCCTGCTACACCGGCGACGCGCAGCTCGAGGAGTGGCCCGCGACGCTGGACGCCCTGGCCGTCTTGGGTGCGGAAAAACTCGTCCCGGGGCGAGGCCCCGCGCTCGACACGCCCGAGAAAGTCGCGGCGGGCCTGGCCTACACCCGCGATTTCGTGACCACGCTCTACGGCTCGGCGCGCGAAGCGGCTGCCCGCAAGCTGAGCCTCAAGGACGCCATGGCGCACATCCGCCAGGCGATGGATCCCAAGTTCGCCGATGTGTTCATCTACGAGCATTGCCTGCCCTTCGATGTGGTGCGGGCCATGGACGAGGCCCAGGGCGTGAAGCACCCCAGAATCTGGACGGCCGAGCGCGACAAGGAAATGTGGCACGGCCTGCAATCCTGATGGCGGCGCCGGCACAAGAAGTCATATCGAGGAGACCCCCCATGCTCAGTACCTATCAGTACCCGAAATATGAATACTCGATGCCGCCCGAACTGCGGGGCGACGTGACCGTGAGGCATCCCGTGGTCGTGGTGGGTGCCGGGCCCGTGGGCCTGGCCGCGGCCATCGACATGGCCCAGCAGGGCGTACCGGTGGTCCTGCTCGATGACGACGACACGGTATCGATTGGCTCGCGCGGGGTCTGCTATGCCAAGCGGGCGCTCGAGATTCTCGATCGCCTGGGCGTGGGCGACGAGTGCGTGGAAAAAGGGGTGAGCTGGAATGTGGGCCGCACATTCTTTCGCGAGGAGGAGGTCTACAATTTCAACCTTTTGCCGCAGGCCGACCACAAGCGTCCCGGCATGATCAATCTGCAGCAGTATTACCTCGAGGAATATCTGGTGCGGCATGCGCAGGCGCTGCCCGGGCTGGATCTGCGCTTTCGCAACAAGGTCATCTCGGTCAGCCAGGAGGCCGATGGCGTGGCCCTGCAGGTCGAAACCCCGGACGGCATCTATACCCTGGACGCCGACTGGATGGTGGTGGCCGACGGCGCGCGCAGCAGCGTGCGTCGCATGATGGAACTCGAGGTCGATGGCAAGATCTTCATGGACCGCTTCCTGATCGCCGACGTGGTGATGAAGGCCGATTTCCCGGCCGAGCGCTGGTTCTGGTTCGATCCGCCGTTCCATCCCGGGCAATCGGTGCTGCTGCACCACCAGGCCGACAACGTCTGGCGCATCGATTTCCAGCTCGGCTGGGATGCCGATCCCGAGGAGGAGAAACGCCCCGAGAACGTCATTCCCCGCATCCGCGCGATGCTGGGCGACGAACGGGAATTCGAGCTGGAATGGGTGAGCGTCTATACCTTCCAGTGCCGCCGGATGAGCAAGTTCCGCCACGGCCGCGCACTGTTCGTGGGGGACGCGGCGCACCAGGTCTCGCCGTTTGGCGCCCGCGGGGCCAATTCCGGCATCCAGGACACCGACAACCTCATCTGGAAGCTCAAGCTCGTGATCGAAGGCAGGGCGCCTGAGACCCTGCTGGACACCTATTCCGAGGAACGCGTGTACGCCGCCGACGAGAACATCCTGAACTCTACGCGCTCGACCGACTTCATCACGCCCAAGAGCCGCATGTCGCTCGTGTTCCGCAATGCGGTCCTGGTTTTGGCGCGCGACTATCCCTTTGCGCGCGCCCTGGTCAACTCGGGGCGCTTGTCGGTGCCCAGCTGTCTCGAGGAGTCGCGCCTGAACACCCCGGATACCGCGTCCTTCCTGGGAGACATGGCGCCGGGCACGCCGTGCGACGACAGCCCGATGCGCGCCCAGGTGGACAACTTCTGGCTGCTCGGCAGGCTGGGCAACCATTTCCAACTGCTGGTCTATGTCGAGGATCCCGCCAAGGTGCCGCAAGCCGCGGCGCTGCAGTCACTGGTCGCCGGCGACGTGCCCGTCGAGGTCATCCTGGTGGCCCCGCGCGGCGGGCGCTCGCCCGACGGGTTGCGCGTATTCGAGGATTACACGGGACGTTTCGCCGAACGCTACGATGCCCACCCGGGAACGACGTACCTGCTGCGACCCGACCAGCACGTCGCCGCCCGCTGGCGCAAGGTCGATCCCGCCGCCATCCGCGCCGCCCTGGCGCGCGCCACCTGCAAGTCCTAGGAGCCCTCATGTCCATCAATTTGCGGCCCAACCTGGGCGAACAAGGCAAACGCTATATCCGCGCCTACACGCCCGGCGATGATTTCTACGAGGAACTGATCGAGCTGCACCGCGATCTCAGCGACGAGCAGAGCGCGCAGGTCAATGCGCGCCTGATCCTGCTGCTGGCCAACCATATCGGCGACCTGGCCGTCTTGCGCGAGGCCATGGCCATCGCGCGCAAGCACCTCTGACCCCGGCGTTGAAAATCAGGCCGCGGTCTTGCCCGGCAGCATGCGGCGCAGGGTGTTGTCGCGCGCCACGTAGTGGTGGTAGAGCGCGGCCATCGCGTGCAGGCCGATCAGGCCGTAGCCGGCGAGGGCGATGCTTTCGTGGATGTCCTTCAGGTTGCCGGCCAGGGCCTTGTCGGTGCCGATGAGTGTCGGCAGCGGCACGCCCCAGGCGCTGATCGACACCCCGTGTCCGTTCATGGTCAGCCATCCGGTGACCGGCAGGACGATCAGCATGGCATACAGGGCGAGGTGCATGGCATGGCCCGCCGCTTGCTGCCAGCGCGGCGGCTCCGGCACGATGGCGGGCGCCGCCCCGGCCACCCATCGCAGGGCCAGCCGCAAGGCGGTGAGCCCGAGCAGGGTCACGCCCACCGAGTAGTGGATGTTCTTCATAAGGTCGCGCTCGGCACTGCCCTTGGGAAATATTCCCTTGAATTCCATCAGGGCGTAGGCGGCCGCGACCAGCAGGAGGGTGATCCAGTGCAAGGCGATCAGGGGGCGGCTGTAGCGGGGGGCGGTGGATCCAGACATGAGGTTTCCTTTGCGTCGGTGGATTATGACTCGATTGTGGCGATATCCGCATGAATGTCGGATGAACGGCGATCCGATTTCTGTTCATTGATCATTCATCCTGGCCGGACTAAGGTGTCGGGACAATGACTTTCGCGGAAATCTCGCATGCGCATTTTTGGACGATCGGGTGGGCCGTCCCTGTGGCTGGCGCTGTGCCTCGCCCTTGCGGCGCCCGTCCTCGCCTCGGCTCACAGCCATGACCAGGATCTTGCCGGGCGGCTGCAGGCCGCCGGCGAGGTCCTGCCCTTGCAGGAGGTCCTCGGACTGGTCGCCCGCGACTATCCGGGCCAGGTACTGCGGGTGGAATTCGAGGATGACGAGGATTGCGTGCGCGACGCGCGGCCCGCCGCCTGTCCGTCGCGCTGGATCTACGAGCTGAGGATCCTGCAAAGCGAGGGGCGACTGGTGAAACTCAAGGTCGATGCGCGCGATGGCCGGATCTTGAGCGTCAAGCGCCGCGCGCGCCATTCGGAGCGGGCGGACCATTCATGAAAATCCTGCTCGTCGAGGACGAACCTCTGTTGCGCGCTCAACTGAGCGCCGCCCTTGAAAAGGCCGCTTATGCGGTCGATCCGGCGGCCGACGGAATCGACGCCTGTCACCTGGGCATGACCGGGGATTACGATCTGGCCGTTCTGGACCTGGGTCTGCCGGGCCTGGACGGTTTGTCCGTCCTGCGCCGCTGGCGCAGCGCCGAGCGCGCGATGCCGGTCCTCATCCTGACCGCGCGCGGCGCCTGGCACGAGAAAGTGGCTGGCATCGACGCGGGCGCGGACGATTATCTGGCCAAGCCCTTCCACATGGAGGAACTGCTGGCCCGTGTCCGCGCGCTGATCCGGCGGGCGGGCGGACACGCCAGCGCCGAGATTCATTGCGGTCCCCTGGTCCTGGATACCGCCCGGGCGCGTATTCTGCTCGACGGCGATGCGCTCGGGCTCACCAGTCACGAGTACAAGGTCCTGGCCTACCTCATGATGCACCAGGGCCAGGTGGTGTCGCGGGGCCGGCTCGTCGAGCACATCTACGCCCAGGACTTCGACCGCGATTCGAACACCATCGAGGTCTTCATCGCCCGACTCAGGCGCAAGATTCCCGAGGGCATGATCCAGACCGTCCGCGGCCTGGGCTATCGGCTGGAGCCCGCCTCCCCATGAGGCTCGCGGCCGGATATTCCTCTCTGCGCACGCGCCTGCTGGCAGGCACGCTCGCCTGGGTGCTCGTCTCGGTGCTGGCCGCGGGGTGGGGCATCCAGACGCTGTTTCGCCAGCATATCGAGGCGCAGCTCCGGTCGGAACTGGTCATCCATCTGGATCAGCTCACAGCCACCATACAGGTCGATCCCCACGGGGGCCTGTCGCTGTCCGCGCCGCCCGCCGATCCGCGGTTCAGCCAGCCGTTTTCGGGGCTGTATTGGCAGGTGGAGGCACCGTCCGACGCGCCGGGCGCACCGCGCCTGCTGCGATCGAGGTCGCTTTGGGATACCGAATTGCCCGGGCCTGCGGCGCCGGCCGGCCCCGTGGAGGGCGACCACGCTTACTCGCTGCGGGGCCCCCAGGGGCAGGCGCTCCTGGTCCTCGCCCGCCAGGTGGAGCCCGCCGAGGGCCCATGGCCCGTGCTGGCCCTGCGGGTGGCAGCGGACCAGGCCTTGCTCGCCGAGCCGATCGGCCGCTTCAACGCCATGCTGGGTGCGGCGCTCGGCGTGCTGGCCCTCGGGCTGGTGCTGGCGGTGCTGATGCAGGTCTGGGTCGGTCTGCGCCCCCTGGAACGCCTGCGTTTGGCCCTCGGCGCGGTGCGCGAGGGGCGGACGCAGCACATCGAGGGTGAATTCCCTTCCGAGATCCAGCCCCTGGTCGAGGATTTCAACCGGGTCCTGCGAAGCAATGCCGAGGCGGTCGAGCGCGCGCGCACCCAGGCCGGCAACCTCGCGCACGCGCTCAAGACGCCGCTGACGGTGATCGCCAATGCCGCCGATGCCGGCGATCCCCGTCTGCCCGCGCTAGTGGGCGAGCAGGTGGCCGCGGCCAGACGTCAGGTCGACTATCACCTGGCGCAGGCGCGCGCGGCCGCCGCAATCCGCAGGACCGGCATGCGCAGTCCAGTCCTGCCGTTGCTGCACGGGCTGGTCCAGGTCATGCGTCGCGTCCATGCGCAGCGCGGCGTGGTGTTCGAGCTCGAGGCCATTCCCGAGAGCCTGGCGTTTCGCGGCGAGGCGCAGGATTTTCAGGAGATGCTCGGCAACGTGCTGGACAATGCGGGGAAATGGGCGCGGCGGCGCGTGCGGGTGCGCGCCTCGCCCCTGGGTCCGGACCGTCTGCGGCTGATGATCGAGGACGACGGGCCGGGCCTCGCGCCCGGCCAGGCCGAGGTGGTGTTCCAGCGCGGCCGACGGGCCGACGAGCATGCGCCCGGAACGGGGTTGGGTCTGTCGATCGTCAGGGATCTGGCGGGCCTGTACGGCGGCGAAGCCCGGTTCGAGGATGGCTCGGAGCTCGGCGGCGCGTGCCTGGTGCTGATTCTGCCGCGCGCCTAGTGTCCTGTACGGTTAATGCCCGTACTCACATTCGGCGTCTGCGCCGCCCTCAGTTCCAGCGGCCGTTGCGCCCTCCCAGGCTGTGGCTGCCGGCGCCCAGCAGGATCACGGCCAGACTGCTGAACAGGAAAAATCCCTGCAGCTCGAGGCCCCAGCCGCCCGACTGGCCAAGGGTGAACAGTTGGTGCTTGTGGACCAGGCCTATGGCGAACAGCATGTTCACCAGGGCGAGCAGGCCTCCCAGGCGGGTGTACACGCCCAGAATCAGCAGCATCGGCGCAAGGATTTCCCCGAGGTAGGCGCCGTAGGCGATGAAGGGGGGCAGGCCGTGCCCGGCGAGCGCGTTGCCGATGCGGGCGACGCCGCTGTCCAGTTTAGAGATACCGTGCAGCAGGAGCAGGACGCCCAGGTTCAGGCGCAGTATCAGTTTGCCCAGGTCGTCCAGAGCGGTCGAAGACATGTGAGGGTCCTTTTGGGGCCTGTTGATGTGTCAGTGGTCGGGGCGACACGATTCGAACGTGCGACCCTCTGCTCCCAAAGCAGATGCGCTACCAGGCTGCGCTACGCCCCGACTTGAGGGGCTGATTCTAGCATGGCCCCACGCCGCCGCATGCGCTGGCCGGGCCCGGCCGCGCGGGGTGGGGCATCCGATGGTGGATGGGGCGTGCGCATCGGCCCGTCATCCGGCAAGCGTCTTGAGCTTGAGCTCCGGCAGGGTGTAGGCCTGGTTGCGGTAGGCCCAGGCGGGCCACAGGGCGTGAGCCAGGGCGGTGCGCGCGAGCACTGGATCCTCGGGCAGGGGCTCGTAACCGTCGGGTGCGGCATAGCGGTAGGCGCGCGCGGCCTGCTGCGGTTCGAGGACCACCAGCGTGTCGCCGCTGAGATAGCCGTAGTTGTCCTCGAACTGCATCATGGCGCGCCCGCCGCCGCCGCGTGTCAGATCGTGGCCGATCATGGGGTGGCTGTCGCTCACGCCGATCAGCGACAGCAGGGTGGGGGGCAGGTCGATCTGGCTGACGATGCGATCGTCGCGCCGTGGGGCGATCCCGCCGCCGAGGATCAGGGCGGGGATGTGGAAATGCCGCAAGGGCACGAGTTGGGCGCCGCCGACGCGCGAGTCGTGGTCGGCGACGATCAGGAACACGGTGTGGTCCCAGTAGTCCGAGCGGCGCGCCTGCTCGAAGAACCGGCCAATCGCCCAGTCGGCATAGCGCACGGAATTTTCGACGGTGGCCGGATTGCCCTCGACCGGGAAGCGCCCGGCCGGATATTCCCATGGCGTATGGTTGCTGACCGAGAATGCCAGCGTCAGTGTCGGCTGCTCGCCGTCCGCGTCGAGCAGCGCGTGCAGCTTGTTGAACATGTCCTCGTCGCTCGCACCCCAGGTGCCGACGAACGCCGGAGACTCAAAGGTGGGCAGGTCGTGCAACTCGTCGAAGCCGTTGCCCAGGAAGAAGCTCTTCATATTGTCGAAATGCGCTTCGCCGCCGTAGATGAAGCGCGAGCGGTATCCGTGTCGCCGCAGCAGCTGCGCCAGCGTGAAGAAGCGGCTCTGGGCATTGGTCAGGCGCAGGGCGGCGTCCGATACGGTGGGTGGAAAGCCGGCCGTCACCGCCTCCAGGCCGCGCACGGACCGCGTGCCGGTGGCGTATGCGCGCGTGAAGTTCCAACCTTGTGTCGCCAGCGCGTCGAGGCAGGGTGTCAGGCCCGCGCCGCCGAGGTTGCCGACGTACTGCGCGCCCAGGCTTTCCTCGACGATCAGCACCAGGTTCATCGGGCGCGGCAGGCTGCGGCTGGCCTGCTGGGCGTGCAGCGAGGGGATGTCGGTGCCTGAGGGCGGGAAGCCCGCCTGTTCGTGGATCAGGGCGTGCATGTCCTCGTCGGGCATGTCCCCGTACACGTCGGCGGCCGAGCGCTCGTTCTTGAGGGCGTAGAGCGCGAACAGGACGTTGTACAGGGAGTTCAGGGGCAGGGTGTTGAGCAGGCTGTCGCCGCACCAGGCGACCGAGGCGGGATTGATGGGGCGGTGTCCCAGCGTGCCGCGGATCGCCAGCACGATGGCCGCGGCGATCACCAGGGTGAGGCCTGCGCGCCACCAGAATCCCGGCAGCGTATCGGGCGCGGCGCGGCCGAACCCGGCCCATCCGAGGCCGATCGCCAGTGCGAGCACGAGGAAGGCGGCCAGCAGGACGAGCTTGTAGCCTTTCCACAGCATGCCGAAGACCTCTTTGGGGTATTTGAGGTATTCGATGTAGAGGCGGTTGGGCCGGCTGTCGTACTCGAGGATGAATTGCGGGGTCGAGACCTCCAGCAGCACCATCAGGGTCCAGGCCGCCAGCAGCCAGGCGCCGGTGAGGGCGATCGCCAGCGGCTGGTCGCCCACCCAGGGGGCGAGCAGGGCGGGGATGCCGGCCCACATGGCGATCTGGTTGAGGTCGATGCGCAGGCCCCAGGCGAGGATCTTGCGGGGGCCGCCCGCCGCGTGTACGCGCGGCCAGAGCCAGGCGATCAGCAAGACCCTGCTGAGCGTCAGCAGAATCAGCGCGGCGAGGGCGAAATGGAGGATCTGGGTACTCATGGCTCAGGGTACCAGGGCGATGCCGAAACGGACCACCGGATCGGCCTTTTCCCGGTAGCCGAGCAAGGTTTCGCCGTATCCACGGAAGTATTGCGCGTACAGATAGCCGTTCATGTGCAGAAAGGTGCGTCGCAGCGGCCAGGCAGCCTCGAGCTGCACGGCATTGCGGCCTTCGGAGCCTTGGCGGTAGAGGCCCGAGAGCGCCAGGCCGTCATCCTGCGCCCAGCGCAGTTTCCAGTCGATGCGGCTCAGGTAGTCGGGGTAGCGCATGTCCCGGTCGGTCGCGACATAGTACTTGAATCGGGGCATGAAGCTCAGCGTGCTGCCGCCCCCAAACCGGTAGTTGAGCGCGGGTTGCACGTACAGGTCGTTGAGCGAGCGCGAGTCATCGTCGTTCTTGCCATTTGACCGGTGCTCGAGCCCGGCGTTCAGGCCGATCGACCAGTCGAGCGACCGGGATTTCCAGAGGATATCCCGATTCCAGAACAGGCTGGGGTTGTAGGTGGTGTCGACAAAGGGAATGGAGTCCGAGTGCAGGTCCCAGAGCGCGGTCTGTGTATAGCCGAAGTACCAGTGATCCATGAAGCCCGCACGCGCCGGATCCTCGGGGCTGAGCAGGCGGTACTTGAAGCTGAGCTGGAATCGCGCATCCGCGCCGTCGCGGTTGCCCATGATGAAATAGATTGGCTCGTAGGGCGAGATCGCATTGCGGAACTTGTCGAACGGCGATGGCTCCGCCGGAGCCGCGGCATCGATGCCGGGTGTCGCCGGGGCGATCGTGCTCGCCAGCAGTGGAGGCCGGCCCTGGCCGCCCCCGTCGTCGACGACGTCCAGGGCCAGCGCCGAGTCCGGCTGGCCTTCGATGCGCAGGCGCTGCAGGCCATGGGTGGCCTCGGGTGCCGTTGCGCGCCAGGCGATCTGTGCGAACGTGTTGGCCGGCAGAATAATCGTGTCGGGCGGGCTGGACAGCTTGAAGCGCAGGCTGTGGGCGCGGCCCGTGGAGTCTTGCAAGCCGGCCTCGAGAGTGGCCGGCGGCGTGACCGTCAGGGCGCTGCCCGTATCGTTGAAGATCACGCCTTGCAGCTCGATCGCTTGTCCGGCCTGGACGCTGGGCTGCGTCAGGCGGTATACGATGCCGGCATGCGCCGAGGGGATCAGAGCAGCGGCCAGCCAGAGGGGCGGCAGACGCCGGAGCAGGGTGTGAAGCAGGGCGTGGAGCATAGACAGGGGCGGCATGCTGGGCCGTGAGGGGATACTGCACGGAACTTTAGCACTTGCGCGCTAAAATGCCCGTTTCCCGGTGTGACAGCACGCCGGCAAGCGCCGCCCTTAGCTCAGTTGGATAGAGCAACGGCCTTCTAAGCCGTAGGCCGCAGGTTCGAATCCTGCAGGGCGGGCCATGGGCCTTGGTCATCCGTCATCTTGGGCGGATTCCTTGATCCTTCAATCCATCGCTGCCGCCACATCGGCGATAGATTGATCGGCTGCATGCACGATCTCCGCGATGTCTGCATCGGTCATGGGGGTCGAAAGTGCCATCAGTCCGTAACCAGCCGCCAGAATGCCGCGATTCAGCAACCCCCTGTTGAACAGCGCCAGCCGACGTGCTTCATCCGCTGTCGGAAATGCACTGCGATAGTCCTGCACCGCCCTAGGGGTGAAGTGCACTTTCAGCAATGAACCGCGGCCCACTACCGTGCCCGCGACATCGTGACGTTTGAGGGCGGCCCGGATTCCCTGGCGCACGATGTCGCCCATGTGGTCCAGTCGCTCGAAGGTCGGCGAGTTGAGCAGTTCCATGGCCGCCAGCCCAGCGCGCATCGTCATGGGATTTGCAGAAAACGTACCGCCATGCGGGAGCGCCGGCTTGCCTCTCGTCGGATTGAACACCTCCATGACATCCCGCCGGCCACCGACGGCGCCCACTGGAAAACCGCCGCCGATGATTTTGCCCAGAGTCGTCAGGTCCGCACGAACTCCCCAGTCGGGTTGCGCGCCGTGCATGCCCAGCCGAAAGACGATGATTTCATCCATGATGAGCAGTGCCCCTGTCTTGTTGCAGGCGCTCCTCAATGCAGTCATGTATTCGTTCGTTGCGGGCACCAAGCCTGCGCGGTTCGGCATGGGGTCGACCAGGACGCCGGCCAGTTCCGGGCCATGAGCCTCGATCATGGTGCGTGCCGCTTCCGGATCATTGAACGGCAACACGATCACATCGTTTGTCACACCGTGGGGAGTCCCTGCAGCATAGGCAACAGACGCGGGTTGCCGATCCCCCCAATTGGCGGGTGTTGGATCCAGACTGACCTCCGAATAATCATAGGATCCGTGGTAGGCGCCCTCCACTTTGGCAATCTTGGGCCGGCCGGTATATGCCCGCGCAGCTTTCAGGGCCATCATCACCGCTTCGGTGCCCGAATTCATGAACCGCAGCGTCTCGATTGAGTCGATGCGTTCGCAAATCAATTGCGCCAAGTCGATTTCCGAGGAGGTCGGCAACCCGAAGGCCGTTCCGGCTGCCGCCTGCTCCAGGATGGCGGAAAGAATGGCTGGATGTGCATAGCCGTGGATCTGCGAGGTGAAATTGTTGATGCAATCGATGCGCGCTACGCCATCGACATCCCAAACCCGGCAGCCTTCGCCTCGGGCGGCATAAATGGGATAGGGTTTCATATAGACCGTTGTACGGGTGTTGCCGCCGGGCAGATATTGCTGCGCGCGCTCGAACAATGCCCGGGATCGCGAGTGCTCATCGGGATACTGCATGTTTATGTGTCCTTTTGGCTTTCAGAGGAAGGTCGGCAATGGCGTTCACTCGGATTTCAGGCGCCGATGGAGCAGGGCGGTAATCGCCAGAATGCCCACGACGTTGCCGGGATGTATCAGCACGATGCGTTCGTCATCGGTACGCCGTCCCGGTTTGGTTCCTACCAGGATCTCTGCGAGTTCGCTGTCGAACGGTCCGGCATGAGGCAGGCGTGCTTCCCGATACTGTTGTTCCGCCTGTCGCTTGTCATCCACCACGCAGCGGTTGAACTTGTCAAAGCCTTGCATCCAGCTGCGGCCAAGATCCACGGCATTCACGAATGTTCCAGGGCCGACCCAGGCAGGGTCCAGCATCGGTTTCAAGCCGGGGCTGGCGGGCACGGTCGTAATGATGATGTCCGTACCCTGGAACATCTCGACTCCGGGTTCCATCACAAGCGCCCGTTGCCCACGTTCGCGCACATGATCAGCAAATTTTTCTGCCGATGCCCGCGACCGGCTGGCAATACGGACCTCCTCGATGGGCAAGATGCCATCCAGGGCTTCGAGGTTGACCCTGGCTTGCGTGCCGGCACCAATAATTGCCGCGACGCGAGTGCGGGAGCAGGCCAGCCGTGGCGTCATCAGGCGTGTAATGCCCGCCGGCAGAATCATCGAAGTGAAAGCTGCGGTAAAAAGGGCCAAAGGAGTTCCGGACCTGGCGTCCGTCAGCAGTTGCATGCTGTGGTAAGCAGGGTTGCCCGCACTGGCATGATCGGCCGAGGCACCACCCAGCATGTGGAAGATTCCATATCCGGCATCTGGCCAGGAGGCGAAGGTGGACATGAGAAAGGATCCGTCCTGCTGTCCAACCATGGACTTTGGCTTCCATTGAATGGCGCCTTCGGCACTGGCTCTGAACGCGACATCCAGCGCCTCGGCGATCTGTGGAATATCGAGGTTGAGGCTGGTGATCTGATCATTCGAAATGCATTGCATGGCAGAGAAGCTCCGATTAATGAAACCAGCGGTCGCGCCAATCGAAGGCACGGACCGCCATGGGGAGGAATAAATTATTGGCGGGCCAGTAGGGAATGGATTTCAGGGGACGGTTGAATACCGTTACGCCTTCCGGGTTTCCCAGTATGCGGAGCGCCACCTTGTGGCCCAGGTATGTGGACATGGGAATTCCCGCGCCACAGCATCCAAGTACGTAATGCACGCCGTTCTGCTGGCCGATATGCGGCAACCAGTCGCCCGTGATGGCGAAACGCCCGGACCAGCAATGCGATACACGGGCGTCCGACAGGGCGGGAAATCGCTGGCGGAAGTAGTCGAAGATGTATTCGGCCTTGTGTTCCAGCCCGCCGTCGCTGCGGCCTGCCCGACCGCTCATCACAAGTCGCCGGGAGCCCCCTGCGATAGCCATGTAATGGATGATCTTGCAGGTGTTGCTGAACGAGCCGCCTTGAGGCAACACGTTTGCCAGCAGAGCGTCGGACAGTGGCTCGGTGGTCAATGCAAAGGCCGGAACGATGGTCAGCCCCTTGCGCAGCCTACGGGTGTGGGGGGTATCGCCGCCAGTCTCCGCATTGGTGGCCAGTATCACTTCCTTTGCCTCGAACGTGTGCCCGCCGGCGGTGACGGTGTAACCCTGTGGGGCGGGCTCAATGGCGGTCACGCGAGTTTCTTGAAGAATCACGGCGCCCGCGGCATCCGCCGCCTGGGCCAGGCCCATATGCAGGCCGGCGGGTTGCAATGTGGATGAGTCCGCCAACCTAACGCCGCCAAAAAATGCGTTCGATCCAATCTGCGACTGTTGCTCGGACCGGTCCACCAGCCTCACGTCGCCCCACGCTGCGCGCAAAGCGGGCAGCGTATTGCGCAAGCGTGTGAAAGCCTTTGCACTATGTGCCGCGATGAAACGGCCTTCGCATCGCAAGTCACAAGCGATCCCCTGCTGTTGAATGAGTTGTTCAACGTATTCGCGGGCGAGTCGTGCTTCCTGGTAGACACGGCGCGCCACATTCTCACCATAGTGCTGCAACAGGTCATCAAACTTGGCTTTTGGCACATTGCCCAGAGAGCCCGCTGAACTGGATGAAGCACCCGATCCGACGCGGCCGGCGTCGCAGACCAGCACGCGCTGGCCTGCTCTGGCCAGTGTCAGCGCGGCAGACAGCCCGGCATAGCCTGCGCCGACAATCAGCGTGTCGGCGCGCGTATCGTTCCAGGTGTGGGACGCCTGGAACGATGGCAGGCCTGTCACCCAGAATGGCTCGGTGGAAAAATCGTCAGTCAGGACGCGACTCATGATTTGCTTTCCTCGATGGGGTGCCGCGCCATGCGATCCCAGCAGTATTCGATATCGGTGGACAGCATATGCTTCATGATGCGTTGGCTCGGCGTGCGGGTGAATGAGTCCACGAAGGTGATATATCGTGGATTTTGGAAGGGGGCCAACCGCAAGGACAACCAGGCGGATAGTTCGGCCGGCTGGGCACAATGATCCAGCTTCAACTGAACGAATAGTTTGATATCCTGCTCGCCGATGTCGGCCTTGACGCCGATGACCGCGCAGTCCTCAACGGCCTCATGCATTCTCAGGACGTGTTCCACCTCCCAGGCAGACACGTTTTCGCCTTTGCAGCGGATGCTGTCGGTCATGCGGCCGTGGAATATCAATGCCCCTTTGTCATTGATCGAGCCGATGTCCTGAGTGTGGACGATTCCATTGCGCACGATGCGGGCACTGGCCTCGGGGTTGCGATAGTAGCCGGGGAATATGCAGTCATCGCGCTTGGGCAGTACGACGATCTCGCCACGCGTGCCTCGGGGCACGGAATTTCCCTGAGGATCCCTGATGTCGATGTCGAACCATGGGACGGGATAACCCATGGACCCTGCCTGACCATTGCCATTGATCGTGGTGATGCTGGCGGTTTCAGTCATGCCGTAGGCTTCGCGCAACTCGACTCCAAAGCGGTCGCGAAACAGATTCCAGGTATCGGGCTGACAGCCCGCACCCCAGGCCACGCGGACCTTGTGCATGCGATCCATCGCGTTGGGCGGCTGCGTCATCAGAATCTGCAGTACCCCACCCAGATAGTGGATATGTGTCGCACCGCATTCGCGCACCTGATCCCAGAAGCGCGAGGCGCTGAACCGCCGCACGAGCACCAGATGCAGTTTGCGCAGGAGCGGCATTAGCAGGACCTGTGCCCCGCCAATGTGGTAGAGCGGCTCCCACATGAACAATACATCGTCATCCCGCGCATCGGCTAGCATGATGGCCGCTTCCGCGGCATAGCGCATCATCTGGTGGGTGATCAGTACGCCTTTGGGGCGACCGGTCGTGCCGGAGGTGTACATGATTGAAAAGATGGAATCCGGGGTCGGTACCGATTCGTCGTATGATGCATCGCCGTCCAGCAGCGCCTCGAGCTCCTGCTCGTTGTCATCGACAGAGATCAGGTGGATTCCCTGGGTCAAATGTCCAAGTTGTTTCAATTCGTCGATGTCGTGGCGCGAAGCGATGATCATCGACGGCGCGCTGTGCTCCAGCAGATAAGCCAGGTTGGTGCCCCGTTGTTCCGGGTTGACCGGGATCCATACCAGCCCGCTGCGTGCCATGCCGTACAGGCAAGCCATGACGGCGGGTGAGTTCGGCAGCATGATGGCTACCCGGTCTCCTGGTCTCAACCCGAGCTTGCGGGTATTCACCGCAAATGCACGGGAGCGGCGTTCCATGTCAGAGAGCGTGACGGTCTGGGTTCCGTAGGTCGCGAACACAGCCGAGGGGCGATGACGCGCGCATTCGAGAAATAGTGTGACAAATCCTTGGTAATTCGGCTGCATGATGTGATTTCGATTTTGATGATTAACGGTCTGCTCTGAGCTTTTCCGACAGGGTGAGCAGCACAACAGCAACCAACAGCACGACCACGGAAGCGGACGCGATCATGGGGCTGAGCTGGAGGAACATCTCGTCCCACATCAGCTTGGGCAGCGTCGCGGTCGTTCCACCTGTGACGAACAGGGCGATCGTCAGCTCATCAAATGAGGTGATGAAGGCAAACAGGAAGGCAGCGATCAGCCCCTCTTTGAGCAAGGGAATCGTGATCCTGCGCAAGGTTCTGAGGGGTGAGGCCCCCAGCGTGGCAGCGGCGTGATCCAGGCGGACGTCATACCCCTTCAACATGGCAAGCAATGTGATGATTGCAAAGGGCAGCGCAATGACGGTATGGCCAATAACCAGCCCAAGGTTTGTGCCGATCAAGCCAATTTGCCCAAAGAGATACATCAGGCCCGTTGCCAGAACAATGCGCGGCACGATCATCGGTGCAAGAAACGCATTGAACAGGATGCCGCTGAATCGGGTCTTGCCGCGTGTCAGTGCGAGTGCAGCCATACCGCCGATGATGGTGGCCGCCAGTGCCGTCGCAAATGCGACGCCAAAGGACCGTATCGTGGCCTCCCACCAAACCCCCGTGGTGAAGTATTGCTCCATCCACTGCAGGCTGTAGCCCTTTGGCGGGAAATCCAGTGACCTCGAGCTCGTGAATGCAATGGGGATCACGACCAGTGTCGGTGCGGCCAGCACAAACAGCACGAATAGGCTGTGACAACCCAACAGCCTGGATGTAATGGCGGAGGGCAGGATGCGGTGCGCCGCTTCATCGATGTGCTGCGCAATGCGTGCGGTCCAGGAAAGTAGGATGGTCCCGCAGCGGCTCAGATAACCGTGCTGGGTGATTTGCCGTTCCTCTCCCGATAACGACGACAGGCCGAACACCCGGTCATACGCCAGGCAGGTCACGACCGTCGCAATCAGCAGGAATACGGACAATGCTCCTGCAAAGCCCCAGTCCAGGACCTGCTGAACTTGGACGATGATCAACTGCGCCAGCAAGGTTTCCTGGGGGCTGCCCATGAGGGCTGGCACGATGAAGAATCCCAATGCGGTTAGAAAAGTCATCAGGCCGCCTGCGGCGATGCCTGGCACGGACAATTTGAAATACACCAGCCAGAAGGCGCGTGCGGGATGGGCCCCCATTGTCTCGGCGGCCTGCACCAGTCGCCGGTCGATGGCCAGCATGACCGGGAGCATGCTCAGCACCGCAATGGGCAACAGGCCCTGAACCATGCCCAGCAAGACGGCGAATTCGCTTTGCAGCATCGAAAGACGGGGGATGCCAATACCCATCAACAGCTGATTGATCACCCCATTGCGGCCCAGCACGATGACCCAGGCGAATGTCTTGACGAGGTAGCTGGTCCAGAATGGCAGCATGACCAGCAGCAGGTATATGGCGCGCCGCCGCGCGGGCATCTTGGCCAACCAATAGGCCAGCGGATAGCCGAACAGAATGGACAGCAAGGCTGTCAGGATCGAGATGCGCAATGTCGTCAGCAGAACCCGGGTGTAGACATCCTGCGTCAGCATGCGGGTGAAATGGTGCAGGGTCAGTAACCCGCTGGCATCATCCTGGAAACTCAGTGCCAGTAGCCGGCCAACGGGCACAATGAAGAAAACCGCCAGCAGAGCCATGGCTGGAATCAGCAGCCAGTGATTGCGCGTGATGGTGAACCGACGCGATTTTCGGGCCGGCGGTGCGATGCTCATGGGCGCATTCATGGGCACACCACAACGGATTGCGCGGCGTCCCAGGACACGGTGACCCGCGAACCTTTTGATGGCGTGTCGAGGCCTGTGCGCACGGTGATTTGTGTGTCCCGGCCCACCTTGACGATGATGCGGGACTCAGAACCCGCATAGACGCAATCCATGACAGTGCCATCGAGCCGGTTCGCGCCATCTCCGTTCAACTGCATCTGCTCGGGGCGCACGACCACGGCCACGTCGTCACCGTTGGAAAAAGTGTGGTCCGGCATCAGGATTGGAGCATCCAGCGTGTTGCAGCGCACAGAATGTTGGTCGCTATTGACCTGGCCGAAGAAAATATTGGATGTGCCAATGAAATCGGCGGCAAACGCCGAGACTGGTCGCGCGTAAATGTCACGGGGCGTGCCGATCTGCTCGATGCGGGCTTGGTTCATGAGGCAGATGCGGTCTGACAGTGCCAGGGCTTCCTCCTGGTCGTGCGTGACGTAAATGATGGTCGCCCGGGTTTGTTGGTGCAGCTGGCGGATTTCCATCTGCAGGTGTTCACGCAGCTTCTTGTCGAGCGCGCCCAGAGGCTCATCCATGAGGATGATGGAGGGCTCGTAGATGAAGCATCGGGCGAGCGCTACCCGCTGTTGCTGTCCGCCCGACAGTTCCTTGGGAAGCCTGCGCGCCAAATGGCCGAGCTGGACCATGTCGAGCGCGGCCTGCACCTTCTGGCGCAGTTCCCGGGGTGATATGCCACGCATTTGCAATGGAAATGCAACGTTTTCTTCAACGGTCAGGTGGGGGAAGAGGGCGTAGTGTTGAAAGACCAGGCCGATGTCACGTTTGTGCACAGGCGTTTTGGTATGGTCTATGTCATCAATGATGATTTGGCCGCTGGTCGGTGTCACCAGGCCACAAATCATTTGCAGCAGGGTGGTCTTGCCAGAGCCGGAGGGCCCGAGCAAAGTCAGGAATTCCCCCTCCTCGACGGTCAAATTCGTAGCCTCCAGGGCCAGCGCATCGCCGTATCGTTTTGATAGGCCTCGTACCGACAACTTGAGCCTGCGACCGTCCTGTCCAGGTATGGCCCCCCCCATGTCGGGCGCAACGCGATCGCTTGTACTCACGCTCCGCCGAGACTGCAGAGGTGCTGCAGTACTTGTCTTGAGGTGTGGGAGTTCCCCTTTCGAGTTCGATTGATATGACATGGGGAATCCTCTAGAATATTTTATAGAAATACTAGTCATTGTTATAAAATATATAATTAGTTATTTCGATACGATGGGCGAGCCTGTGAGAGTCTTTCTGCTGCGGTTCGCACGCGATCTCTCGGAGGGATGAATTGAAGACGCAGGTTGAAACGGAACCGACCGAAACCCCGAAAAAACGAACGTCGGCAGACACGCTCATGGTGCGTTCGGTGGAAAAGGCGCTCAATGTGCTCGAAGCGTTCGGTTCCTCGCCTACACCCATGAGTTTGCGAGACCTGGGTACCATGCTGGGGCTGGACAAAAGCACTACGCAACGGTTTACGTACACGTTGGAACGGCTGGGCTACCTCAGCAAGGATCCCGAAACGCGACGGATGAGTCTCACTGTCAAGGCCTTGAATTTCAGCTACGGCTATCTGCGTACGCACGACTTGCTGACACGCGCCATGCCCTATCTGATACACCTGAGCCGGGAAACCGAGGAAACCATCAACATCACCGTGCGGGACGACACTGAAATCGTGTTTGTCTCGCGGTTCATGAGCCGGCATTTGTTCAATACGGACGTCACGATCGGCACTCGCATGCCGGTGTATTGCACCGCGCCCGGCATTGCCATGCTTGCGCAGATGACGCGCGCCGACGCGTTGGACGTGCTGAGCCGCTGTGATTGCCGGCCCATTACGCCCCATACGACGTGGCGCCTGCCAGACCTCGAGAAAAAGCTCGACGAGTCGATGGCACGTGGCTACGCGACCGCCTTTGAAGAGTATTACCATGATGATCTGTCTATTTCAGCGCCCATATTCGATACCAGGCGAAATCCGGCCGCCGCGCTGACGCTGTCCGTTTCCCGCTCTCGCTATACGCCCCAGGAGGCCGAGGAGCGATTCGCTCCGCAGGTCATTGCGGCGGCCCGGGCGATTTCGCAATCGGGCCACGGCATGCCAAGCCCGGGTACGCGCCGCCGCTGACCCAGGCTGCGGGCGCGCGGCGGCCCTTTGGCTCGAGGTTTAGCCGATCAGCCAGGTGTTGAACCGCTCTACCGCCTTGGCCCGGTTCGCCGCCCACCAGTCTGCGTTTGCCGGAATCATCCCTGCGATATTCTGTTCGCTTGACGGCAGGATCGCCGCTCGTTCCTTCGGGATGTACTGGTAGGCCGCCTTGTTTGGGGGGCCGTAGGACAGGTTTTCCGTGTACGCCGCCTGACGTTTCGGGTCTGCGCAGAAGGCAATGAATTGACGCACTGCGTCCACGCGGGGGCCGCCCTTGAGAATGCCCCATCCTTCGATAGCGTAGAGGCCTTGGTTCCAGACCAGCGCGACCGGTGCTCCCGCGTCGATGACGGCCTGAGCACGGCCATTCCAGATGGCCACCATGTCGACTTCGCCGCTTTCAATGATTTGGGCGGACTGGGCGCCGCCGGCCCACCAGACGGCCACGTGGGGCTTGATGCGATCCAGGCTTTTGAAGGCGCGATCCATATCGAGAGGATAGAGTTGTTCGGGCGGCACCCCGTCTGCCAGCAAGGCCTGTTCCAGCGAGTCGATGGGACTCTTGCTCATGCCGCGTCGACCGGGGAATTTTTCTACATCCCAGAAATCTTTCCAGCTTTGCGGCGCTGCGTTCTTATAGGTGTCGGTGCGATAGGCGAAGATCGTTGCATAAACATCTGTACCCATCCATACGGGTGTATGTGCGTCAGGCAGATAGTCCTGTGTCGTGCCGGCCGGGAGATTGAGCGGTTCCAGCAAATCCTGCGCGAGCAGGATGTCCCGGGCCGACTGAGTCAGGATTGATGCGTCCCATGTATACGAGCCGGTGGCGATCATCGATTTGATCTGGGCGGTGGGTTCAGCCTGGCGCGCAGCGCTGACCACCCGGATGCCGGTTGCTTGTTCGAATGGGTCATAGAAGGCTTTGCGGAAAGCTGCCTGATAGGCGCCGCCGGGATCGGCCACGGTGATCTGCTTGACCGACTGCGCACGCGCCGTCATGGACAGGGGCAGTGTGCTGGCCAGGGCAACACCCGCACCAGCCCGCAGGATGTTGCGTCGAGATTGAGAGAAAGACATTGATGTCCCCTTTTAAATGATCGTTATGGGTGTGGGTACTTCCGCATTAGTTCCCGGATTTGCGAGCACGACGGACGCGGAAGAATTCTTCCATCATGCGGGAGGGTTCACCTGAAGCGTAGGATTCCTGTTGCATGGCAATCCCCGCTCTCAGGGCATCTCGAAAGCCCGGTTCCGTGATTTCCTGGAACCTTTGCTTGTTCAACCGCATGGCGATAGGCGGCTTGCCGGCCAGTTGTCTGGCCGTTGCGACGGCGGTTGGCAGGACGTCCTCCGCGGCGACCAGATGATGGATCAGGCCGATGCGCTGGCATTCATCGGCGTTCATCATCCGTCCCGTCAGGGTCAGTTCGATCGTCCTGCTCAAGCCGAGCATTTCCCGCATGATCCAGGGGCCGAGCGTGCTGGCGATGCCGGAATTGATTTCGGGTTGACCCATGCGTACGCCGGGATGGCCGACACGAATGTCCGTCAGCAGGGAAAGCTGGAAGGCGGACCCGGCCGCCACGCCGTTGAGCGCGGCGATAAAGGGCTTTGTCAGTGAGCGGATGCATGAGTAGAGTTGGTCCCATTCAGCGATCCAGGCGGCACCATCGTTGCCGTCGAACGTCTTGGTTTCACTCAAGTCCTGGCCGGCGCAGAACGCACGGTCGCCCGCGCCTGTCAGCACAATGGCCTTGATGTCGGGGTCCGCTTCGCACTGTTGCAGCGCAGTCAGTAATTGGGTACGCATCGGACGGTCCCATGCGTTCAGCTTTTCAGGTTTGTTCAAGGTGATCACGCAGACGTTGCTGTCAAGGCGTGTCAGGATGGGCGCGGTCGTCATGTCGTGTCCGTTATGGGGTGTCTTGCCAGGTGATCAGGCGTTCATCAAGGTATGGCTTTGTTCCCGCATGAACTGCGGGACATAGTAGGGACCAAGTCCTCCTTTACTCGTCGTGCCGGAGCCTTTCCAGCCGCAGAATGTCTGCACGCCGGGCCATGCCCCTGTCGTTGCACCGCTGGCGCGGTTGGCATATAGGGCACCGGCTTCGGCGTGTGCCAGGAAGTAGTCCAACTCGCTGGCGTCCGTGGTGTAGACTCCTGCCGTCAGTCCATAGTCGATGTCATTACCGTCGCGGATGGCTGCAGCCAGCGTATCGAAGGGTTGGGCGCACAAGAACGGCAGGAATAGTTCTTCCTTGTGCAGCCGGTGTGCTGCGGGCAGTCCGGTTACGATCGTGGGTTGCACATAGACGCCATGGTCAAACAGCCCACCGCTCAGGCGTGCGCCGCCGAGCACGATATTGCCCTCCCGACGTGCATCCTCGCATGCGCGAACGAAGCGCTCGCCCGCCTTTTCATTGATGACCGGCCCCATGAATACCTGTTGATCCGCCGGGTTGCCGATATGCAGCGCCTTTGACTTGTCCAACAGCAATTGCATGAATGCATCGAAAACGCTGTCTTGCACATAGACCTTGGACCCCGAGGAACACTTTTGACCTTGCAAGCCGAAGGCGGACCGCATCACGCCTTCAGCTGCTGTGTCCAAATCCGCATGGCGGGTGACGTAAGAGGGATTCTTGCCGCCCATCTCTATGATGACTGGTCGGTTGTAGCGGCCAGCAGCAACGCTGCGCAGGATATGCATCCCGACAGCATGCGAGCCGATAAAGGCAAATCCATCGATGCCGGCGTGATCCAGCATGGCCTGTCCTGTGCCGGCATCGCCGCACACCAGATTCAGGGCGCCATCCGGGATGCCGCCCTGCTGGAATAGGCGGGCGATGTGACTTCCTGTCAGACCTGCCAGCGGGCTGGGCTTGAACACCACGGTGTTTCCGCCGAGCAACGCACCGGTCAGCATGCCAATGGCCAGAGCCACCGGGAAATTGAATGGCACGATTACGCCAAAGACGCCAACCGGACGCAGGATATCCAGGGTGGACTCTTGCTCGAGGGCGCGTCGCAGCGGTCGCACATAGCCGTTGTTGGCTTCCATTTCATCGCAGTAATAGCCGATCAGGTCGATGGCTTCCTCGACTTCTCCCATGGCCTCCATGCGCGACTTTCCAACTTCCAGCAGGCAGACTGCCGCGAGGTCATATTTCTCGCGCTCTATCGCTTTGGCGACGTTGCGCAGTGTGGCGATCCGCTGTTGCCAGGGTTTCTTGGCCCAGGCTTCAGACGCGCTGCGGGCGGCCTGAACGGCAGCATGGACGCCCGTTTTGTCAGTGCTGATGAATGAGCCCAGCAGCATCCGATGATCGATGGGACTGTGTGCCTCATAGCGTTGTCCGTCGCCGCTAGGTTGTCCTCCAATGACGTTCGGATGGAATTTCCCCAGCGCTTGCGTCACAGCGTCGATCCGCTGACCCAGCAATTCATGAACGCTCGAGAAATCGGCGGTGATATTCGAGTACGTGACGCGAGGGCGCGTGTCTTTCATAAGTGTCCTCCTTTGATTTTGGGTTAAAGATGACACATAGAAATTCTCTAGTCAATTTTTAAAGAACAATGTATTTCTATGTAATACGATTTTGGCCTAGTATTTACCCGGATAAGGCCTTGAGCGAGTCTGTACGTGAAAAAGCCAGGAGGCGTATCAGCCTCCTGGCAAACCGTGCGCATGTAGGGTCTGGGGGGTGGGCGCCTTCCCGTCCATCAGCAATCAGTGAAAGGCGTGGATGCGCCTCAACGCTGTCGCAAGGCTTGGTTGATTTCCCGCGCTGCTTCGCGTAGCGGTGGCAGAAAGGTGTCGAGCATGGCTTCGCGCGAATAGCGGCTGGCATGGCCGCTGACGTTCATCGCAGCGATCACCCGGCCGCCGCGATCGATCAGAGGGACTGCTACGGATTGCAGCCCCGGCTCCAGCTCTTGTGCCACACACGCATAGCCGTCATTGCGGATCTTGGCCAGCATGCGTTTCAGTTGGACCGGATCGGTGACTGTGTCAGGGGTGTAGGCGCGGATGTCGCTGGCGGCCAGCACGCGATCCTGTTCGTCTTCGGGCAGGCCCGCCAGCAGCACGCGGCCCATGGAGGTGACCCAGGCTGGCAGCCGGCTTCCAACGGCCAGGTTGATGGCCATGATCCTGTGGGTGGCCACGCGCAGGATGTAAACAATATCGATGCCATCGAGCACCGATACGGAGCACGACTCGTGTGTGTTGGCGGCGACTGTTTCCATATAGGGCTGCGCCAGGCCCCATAGCGGCGTGGCGGAAAGATAGGCGTATCCCAGTTCGAGAATGCGTGGCGTCAAGCTGAAGCGGCGCTCGTCGGTGGTGACATAGCCCAGGTATTCCAGTGTGAGCAGAATGCGGCGTGCCCCCGCGCGTGTCAGGTTTGTCGCCGCAGCAACTTCGGACAGCGTCATGCTGGGCCGATGCGGACCGAAGGCGCGAATGACCGACAGGCCCCGCGCGAATGATTGCACGTAACTATCGCCGGGCGAGGGGGTCTTGCCGGATGAGGCATCGTTCTGATCAGGACTGTCTTCGATCATGACTGCTCCTGTGCATGCGCGCAGTGATTAGGAGAGGGGTGGCGGTCGTTATGTTGACACAGGGCCGGTCCTATGAAATCATATTCATTATACGAACAAATGTTCGTATATAGAACAAATACTAAGATCATTATCCGGATAACACGGTTGGATTTCCAAAAATACCCATGATCTCCAAATTCGTATCTAGCGCCGCCGCGGCCGTTGCGGATGTGCAGGATGGCGCGACTGTCATGATCGGTGGCTTCGGCACGGCCGGGCAGCCGGTGGACCTGATTGATGCGCTGCTCGAACAGGGTGCCAAAGACTTGGTCATCGTCAACAACAACGCGGGTAATGGTGAGGTTGGCCTGGCTGCGCTGTTGAAGGCCCATCGGGTACGCAAGGTCATCTGCTCGTTTCCCCGACAGCTTGATTCACAGGTCTTCGATGGCCTGTACCGTAGCGGCAAAGTTGAACTCGAGCTGGTTCCTCAGGGCAATCTGGCAGAACGCATTCGCGCGGCCGGCGCAGGAATCGGCGCCTTCTTCACCCCGACCGGCTATGGCACCCTGCTGGCCGAAGGCAAGGAAACCCGCGAAATCAATGGCCGCCAGTACGTGCTGGAGTATCCGCTGCATGCCGACTACGCCTTGATCAAAGCCGAGAGCGGGGATCGCTGGGGCAATCTCGTCTACCGCAAAACCGCCCGCAATTTCGGCCCCATCATGGCAACGGCCGCCAAGGTGACGGTGGCACAGGTCAATCAGGCTGTGGAATTGGGCGAGCTGAATCCCGAATGCGTGGTGACGCCTGGCATTTTCGTGCAGCGGATGGTGGCGCTTGGGGTTGCAGTTCGTGCGAAAACCGTGCAAAAGCGCGACGTGACGAGTCGGACATGAATAAATTGAATCGTGATCAAATCGCCAAGCGTGTTGCGCGGGACATTCCCGAAGGCGCCTATGTGAATCTTGGAATCGGCTTGCCTACCTTGGTCGCCAATCATTTGCCAGTAGAGCGAGAGGTGCTGTTGCACACCGAAAACGGTTTGCTGGGGATGGGGCCGGCGCCTGCCAAGGGTGAGGAGGATTGGGAACTCATCAACGCTGGCAAGCAGCCTGTGACTGCTTTGCCGGGAGCGGCCTTCTTTCACCATGCTGATTCGTTCGCCATGATGCGTGGCGGACATCTCGATATCTGCGTGTTGGGGGCCTTTCAGGTCTCAGTCCAGGGTGACTTGGCCAACTGGCACACCGGCGCACAGGATGCCATCCCGGCTGTTGGCGGGGCAATGGACTTGGCGAGTGGCGCGAAAGACGTATTTGTCATGATGGAACTGCTGACCAAAAAAGGCGACAGCAAATTGGTCAGATCCTGTTCCTACCCTTTGACGGGTATTCGTTGTGTAAGCCGCATCTATACCGATGTGGCGGTATTTGATATTCGGGGGGATGGTGTTCATGCGTACGATTTGGTGGATGGGCTGTCCTTTGATGAATTACAGCATCTCTGCGACGTGCCCTTGCACCACGCTTAAATAAAAACAAGAGTCCTCAGCATGATTCAGCAAGCCTTTATTTGTGATGCGATCCGCACCCCTTTTGGACGCTATGGCGGCGCCTTGTCATCGGTGCGTGCGGATGATCTGGCCGCCATTGCGCTCAGGGCGTTGATGGCGCGCCAGCCCCAGGTCGACTGGCATGCCGTCACCGATGTCATCCTAGGATGCGCCAATCAAGCAGGTGAGGACAATCGTAATGTGGCGCGCATGGCCACGCTGCTGGCCGGCTTGCCGGTCGACCTGCCGGGTGCCACCATCAATCGGCTGTGTGGTTCAGGGTTGGACGCACTGGGTATCGCCGCCAGGGCGATCAAATCCGGCGAAGCATCCCTGATGCTGGCGGGCGGTGTGGAAAGCATGAGTCGTGCGCCCTTCGTGATGGGCAAGGCTGAGAATGCTTTCTCGCGCGATGCTCAGATCTATGACACCACCATTGGGTGGCGTTTCGTCAACACACTGCTGAAGCAGCAGCATGGCGTGGACACCATGCCGGAAACTGCCGAGTATGTCGCGGCTGACTACAAGATCAGCCGTGAAGACCAGGATCGCATGGCCTATGCCAGTCAGTTGAAGGCTGCCGCTGCGCAGAAGGCGGGCTTTTTTTCTGCCGAGATCACATCGGTTGCCATCCCTCAGAAGAAAGGGGATCCGATGGTTTTCAGCCGGGATGAGCATCCTCGTGAAACCAGTCTCGAGGCTTTGGCAAGACTGAAACCTGTGGTCCGTGCCGGCGGTACGGTGACGGCGGGCAATGCCTCTGGTGTCAATGACGGTGCTTGCGCCTTGTTGGTGGCAAGTGAGGCCGAGGCCAATCGGCAGGGACTGACGCCGCGTGCACGGGTGGTCGGGATGGCAACCGCAGGGGTGCCACCCCGCATCATGGGCATGGGTCCTGCTCCGGCCACACGCAAGGTGCTGGCTCAGACTGGTCTGACGCTGGATCAGATGGACGTGATCGAATTGAATGAGGCCTTTGCCGCACAGGGTCTGGCAGTGTTGCGTGATCTGGGTTTGGCGGACGACGATGCCCGCGTGAATCCCAATGGCGGCGCCATCGCTTTGGGCCACCCCCTGGGGGCCAGCGGCGCACGGCTGGCCATGACGGCGGTCAATCAACTGCATCGGACTGGTGGCCGCTATGCCTTGTGCACGATGTGCATCGGTGTGGGTCAAGGCATTGCTGTGGTTCTCGAGCGTTGTTGATCCTGTTGCAGCGCGACATATTGGCGGCAGGCCATACGTTCGAATCCTGCAGGGCGGGCCAGTTCAGAACAGCCACAGCCGGACATGCACCCAGCCCGTATCCTGGGCCGCCTCGATGGCTTCGAACAGCGGGATGGACAGAAAGTAGGGCAGGGCGTCACGCACGGTTTTCCAGACCCCCGGCAAATCCACGGTGACCCGTTGCGGCGTGCGCCAGAGGCTCGGGCGCGGCCCAAAGCGCGGGACGCGCGCGCAATAGGCATCGTAGCCGGCACCAAAGGCCGTGTGCAGCAGGTGCTCCTCCTCGGCCACGATCCAGCGGAACACCGCGAACGCCGCCAGGGCCAGCGCCAGCCCCACCACCAGGCTGCCCGTCTGCAGGCCGATGCCCAGCACCGCCAGGACGGAAAAGACGTACAGCGGGTTGCGGCTGACCGAATAGGGGCCGTCGGCGATCAATTCCGCCCCTTTGCGTCCGCCCAGGTACAGCATGCAGGCGCAGCGGCCGAGCAGGGCGAGGAGCATCAAGCCCAATCCCAGCCATTCGAGGCCCTGGTTGACCCAGCCGGCCTGCGGCCAGGCCGACGCGATCCATGGCGATGCGAGGACGGCCGCGACGCCCAAGAGGGTGAGCGCGTGGCGACGCAGGACCTGGGCCTGTGCCAGGCGCGCCCAGACGACATCGAGGCCGGGGCCCGCTCCTCGTATTTCCGAGGGCTTGGAGAAAAAAACAGGATTCGACATGGAGGCCTCCGTTGAGTGACGGAGCCACCTTAGCGCCATCGTCCCGAAAAACTTACGAATTCTGCTGACGGGATGCTGAAAATACCTCTGGGCGACGAGGCGCATCGGGAGGCAAAATCAGGCGGACCTCTGTCCAGCTTGGCGTGTCGGCATGCGATGAGGTGATGGCTAGCTCCCAGCCCTGCAGCTCACAGACGCGTTGCGCGATCGCCAGCCCCAGGCCGCCGGTCTCGGTCGGGCTGCTGGACTTCAGGTCGGTCCGGCCATCGCGCCACTCTCGAAGCCTGGCGAGCCGCTCGGCGGGGATGCCGGGGCCGTCATCGTGGAATCGCAGCGTCGCCGGTTGTGCGAGGCCGACGGTCAGGGTGGCGGGGGCGGCGTGCTCGATCGCGTTGCGCAGCAGATTGCGCAGCACGATGAGCAGCGCGTAGGGATCGAGCCGGCAGACGCTGCCGGGCGGGACCCGATTCAGCAGTGTGAGTCCCCGGGCCTGGGCCGTGGGCTGCATGGCGAACCAGGCCTCGTCCAGAGCGCCGGCCAGATCCACGGACTGGATGCGGGCAGGATCGATGCTGTTCATCGCGACGGCCTCCGACAGGCTGGCGGCCGCCGCATCGATCTGGGTCAGCATGCGTTGCAGCCGCTCGCACAGCGGTGAGTCGGACGCTGTTTCCAGCAGGGCCATTTCGACGTCCGTGCGCAGCGCCGCCAGGGGTGTACGCAGCTCGTGGCTCAGATTGGCGGCGAATTGACGCTCGAACGCCATCGAGCGGTCGACGTGATCCTGAAGGCAGTTGAAGGCCTCGATCAGTTGAGCGGCTTCGTCTCCGCGTGGCGCGGGCGCGGGCGCGCCGCCGCGGCTCCAGGCGGACAGACGCTCGGAGACGATGCCGATGGGGGCCACGACGCGGCGCGCCAGACGACGCGCCAGCAGCCACGCGCATATCAGGGCCGCCACGGCCCCCGCCGCCAGCACCCCGCCAAACGCCCGCACGCGGTCTTCATGGGCCGTGGCGTCGTAAAGGACGTAGAGCCGGCCCTGGGGAACCGCCTCGACCCAGGTATGCCAGGTGCGGCCGTCACGATGCAGCTCGCGGGCGCCCGCGGCCTGGTCGAACAGATCGTCCTCGGGCGGGCGCGCGTCGGCCGGCAGGACCCAGGCCTGGATCCTGCCGCCATCGCTGGCCCGGGCCGACAGGACGGTGGATGGATTTCGCTGGGCCCGCAGGTCGTCGCGCAGCGCCTGGACCTGGCCGGCCAGCACCTCGTCGACCAGGTCGTCCTCCATCTGGGCGAACGCCTCATAGGCGAGCAGGCAGATGACGAGCAGGAATAGCGCGACCGAGCCGGTCAAGGCCCAGGTCACACGATTGGCGAGGGACATCGGCCGCACGGCGCTCAGTCCGGTTGGCGGCTGCTGGCCAGTCGCCATCCCTGCCCCGGGACGACGACGATATCCGGCCCGCCGGCCTCGCGCAGGCGCCGGCGCAGCAGATGCACTTGATCGTGCAGGGCGCGCTCGGACGGCGGCCCGTCCGGCCACAGCGTGTCCTTCAGCCGCGCCTGGGACACCGGGCGGCCCGGCGTGCCCAGCAGCAGCTCCAGCAACAGCACCGATTTGCGCGGCAGCGGCAGGGCCTTGTCCCCGACGGTGGCCGCGTGCGTGCGGGGGTCGTAGCCGAGGTCTCCGAATACCGCGACCTCGGGTTCGTGCCCGCGTCCGCGGCGCAGCAGCACCCGCAGGCGCGCGACGACTTCGGCCAATGCGAAGGGCTTGATCAGATAGTCCTCGGCGCCGTGCTCGAAGGCGAGCAGCTTGTCCTCCATGCGATCCCTTGCGGTCAGAACCAGCGTCGGGCAGCGCAAGCGTTCGTCGCGCTGCATGGCGCGCAGCAGGTCCATGCCGCTCATTCCCGGCAGGCCCAGGTCCAGCACCATTGCCTCGAAGCCCGCTGCGCTCAGCATGGCCAGCGCCCCCTGGCCGTCATAGGCCGCATCCGGCGTGTAGCCCTGGCGTTCGAGGTAGCCGTAGAGATTCGCGGCGATCGTGGGGTCGTCCTCGACGATCAGGATGCGTGCGCTGGGCATCGGGGGCGATCCGGCTCGGCCGCCTGTCGGGTCAGGAGACCCGCGCGGCCTGCTGCAGCGCCTGCGCCAGATCCGCCTTCAGGTCGTCGACGTGTTCCACGCCCACCGACATGCGCACGAAATTGGGTTCGATGCCGGCGGCCCGCATGTCGGCCTCGGTCATCGAGCTGGCCCACATCGAGGCGGTGTGCACGGCCAGGGTCTCGACCCCGCCCAGGCTGACGGCCTGCGTCGCCAGACGCAGGGCCGAGACGAAGCGCTGGGTGGCATCGAACCCCCCACGCAGCGAATACGCCACCACCGCGCCGTAGCCTGTCATCTGGCGCGCGGCCAGCGCATGCTGCGGATGGCTGGCCAGGCCCGGATAATAGACCTTTTCAATCTCCGGCCTCGACTCGAGCCATTGCGCCAGGGCCAGCGCGTTGGCGTTGATGCGCTCCATGCGCAGCGGCAGTGTGCGCAAGCCGCGCAGCAGCAGCCAGGCGTCCATGGGCGAGAGCACCGCGCCCAGCGTGACATGCATGTGCCAGATCTGCTCGGCCAGGGCCTCGCTGCAGCAGATCGCCCCCGCCATCAGGTCGTGGTGGCCGCCCAGGTACTTCGTCGCGCTGTGCACCACGATGTCGATCCCCAGGTCGTGCGGGCGCTGGTTCAGCGGCGAGGCGAAGGTGTTGTCGGCGATGGTCAGAATGCCGCGTTCGCGCGCCAGCGCGGCGACCGCCGCCAGGTCGGTGATCGACAGGGACGGATTGACGGGGGTTTCCAGCATGATCAGCCGTGTGTCCGGGCGCAGTGCGGCGCGCAGCCCGTCCAGGTCGGTCTGATCAAAAAAACTGACCTCGACGCCATAGCGGGTCAGGACGTCGGAAAACAGTTTCGACGTGCTCATGTAGTGGCGCTGCTGGGCCACGACGTGGTCGCCCGCCTTGAGCAGGGCCAGGACGGTGGTGCAGATCGCGCCCATGCCCGAGCCGGTCAGCAGCGCGGTCTCGGTGCCTTCGAGCTCGGCGAGGATGGCCTCGACGCGCTTGTGCACGGGATTGCCATGGCGGGTGTAGAAATTGGCCGGCCGGGGCGTGGTGGAGATCTCCGCGAACTGTTCCGCGGTATCGGCGCGAAACGTGGCGCTGTAGTGGATGGGGGCGACGACCGCGGCATCCGTGGCGAATGCGGCATCGCCGTGCAGCACCGTGGTTTCCCGATGCCAGTCGGGAAGGTTCGCGCAATCGCGCCGGGGGGCATTCATGGAGGGCTCCTGTCTTGCGGTGGATGGAATAGCGTCCATCATACGCCCGCCGTCGGCGGGCCAAGCGCCCTCAGAGGTAGGGGCTGGCGAGCCAGATGACGCGGTTGCGCAGCTGCTTGAGGAAGGGGATCGCCGCCAGCGACTCGCGGGTGACCGCCTCGGCGTTGGCGATTTCGCGGTCGATGCGCGCCTCGATCTGGCCGGCCAGGTGCGGATCGTAGATCTCCAGATCGAGTTCGAAGTTCAGGCGCAGGCTGCGGGGATCGAGGTTCGAGGATCCGACGTAGGACCAGCCGCCGTCGATGGTCAGGAGCTTGGAGTGGTTGAAGTTCGAGCGGCAGCGCCAGATGCGGCATCCGCCCGCGAGCACTTGATCGAGCTGCGCGGTCATGGCGTAGTTCACCAGGCGCAGGTTGTTGCGGCCCGGAATGACGATATCGACCTGGATGCCGCGCCGCGCCGCGGTATTGAGCGCCCCCATCAGGGTCTGGTCGGGCAGGAAATAGGGGGACTGGATGCGGACGTGGCGCTGGGCGACGGCGAGGGCGCCGAGCAGGACGTTGTGGGTGGCGGCGATAAAGCGATCGGGGCTCGAGCGCACGCAGCGGGCCGGCACGTGCGGCATCGGCGCTTGCGGGGCGATCACGCACCACTCCTCGATGGGCAGGCGTTCGCGCGTGGTGAATTCCCAATCATTGGCGAAGACGGCGAACAACTGGGTGGCGACCGGACCCTCGATGCGAAAGTGCGTGTCGTGCGACATGTGGCTGCCCGCGAGCGACGACATGAAGCCCTCGCGGATGTTCATGCCGCCCGTGAAGCCCAGGTGCCCGTCCACGAACAGGATCTTGCGGTGACTGCGCAGATTGGCATAGGGCATGCGCAGGCCCAGGGGGTTGCTCATGAACAGCTCGGCGCGGATGCCGCTGCGCAGCAGCAGACGGATGATCGGCGGGTGTGAGTACTTGGAGCCGATGGCGTCGATCAGGACCCGGATCCTCACCCCGCGCCGGCGGGCGGCCTCGAGCGCCTGGACGAAACGCAGGCCGATGCGGTCGTGATCGAAGATATAGGTCTGGAGGGCGATGCTGTGCTGCGCGCCCTCGATGGCTTCGATCATCGCCGGGTATGCCTCGTCGCCGCCGTCCAGCAGCGTGATCCGGTTGCCATCGTGCAGGGGGAAGCGGCTGATGCGGTCGCCGAGCACGCGCAGCGAGGCGAATTGCGGGCCGGCGAGCGCACCCACACCAGTAAAGGGTTCGCGCGCGTGATTGACGTAGTCCTTGATGCTGCGGCTGCGCTGCGTCGAGAGCTGGTCATGGCGGATGCGGTTGATGCCCGCCACGAGGTAGAGGAAGGGCCCGATGAGCGGCGACATCAGGATCACTCCGACCCAGGCGATGGCGGCGCGCACGTCGGATTTGTTCATGGCGGCGTGGATCGCCGCCACGGCGCCGATGCCCAGGGACGCCAGTGCGGTGATGTGCGGCCAGTAGTCGGCAAGGAAGGCGGTCAGCGTGTCCATCGCGGCGTTCAGGCGGCGTCCCGCGGCGAGCGGGGTCGCTCGCGCAGGGTATCGAACCAGTCGGCGTTCGGCGCACCCTGGCAGGCAAGGGTCTGCGCGCTCGAGTGCGCCCGCCAGACGCCACCGCCGATGCCGGGGACGGGGCGCGTCCGATACCAGAACCAGCGACCGTCCGCGTCCTGGGCGGCCCAGTCCCAGCCCTCTGGGGCCGCGGACCAGTCGAGGGCGGGTGGCGTTTCCTTCATGGCGATCCTTCGGTGCTGTGAGGGCCTACGGCGCGGCCTTCGGGATTCCCGCAGTTTACCCGGCCCGCATTAAATTTTGCCGAATCTTGTCGTAGCCCAGATTGAACAGGAAGCCATAGGGCAGGTAGAACAGCACGAAGCCGATGTCCAGCGCCAATGCGTGCCAGATCGAGACTTCGAGCCACCAGGCCACAAAGGGAATGGCGATGAGGATCAGGCCGAACTCGAAGCCGAAGGAGTGCGCGATGCGCACCAGATAGCCGCGCTCGAACCTCAACCGGGCCTGCAGGCGGTCAAAGAGCCAGTTGTAGAGCATGTTCCAGAACACCGCCATGGTGGCGATGACGGCGGTCAGCACACCCATGTCGAATATCGATTCGCCCGTGATCCAGGCCGCGAGCGGCGCCGAGATCAGGATGGCGAGGATTTCGAACAGCAGGGCGTGAAGGAGGCGTTCCGAGGGGCTGCGTTTGTGGATCTGCATGGGAGGTCGGGTGGCGGTGCCGTCACCGCGAACTCGCGCATCAAGCGGGGCCGTCCACGCTTGCGAGGCCGGACCGGCCTCTGTCGCCAGGGCGCCGGGATCCACAATGGCGGGGATCCGGGCTGGCGATATGAAAACCATTGAATTTATTGGGGTGACCGATGGGGCTCGAACCCACGACAACCGGAATCACAATCCGGGACTCTACCAACTGAGCTACGGTCACCGCCGGCTCGGAAAAACGAGGACAGCACCCCGTAAGACCGAAAGAACGAGGATTCTAGCATGAACCCGGGCGATTTTGTATGATCCGGAGCGGCTCTTGATCGCCGGCGGGTTTTCCGTCATGTTATGGTTGATCCCATCGCCGCGCGGGCGATGCCGGGATTTCCGCAAACCGGGTGCCGCGCCCCGCTGGCGGGTCTCGGCGCCAGCCACACAGGAATCCGCTCATGGCACAAATATTCGTCGTACACCCCGAGAACCCGCAATCCCGGCTGCTGCGGCAGGCGGGCGAGCTCCTTGCCGAGGGCGGCCTGGTGGCCGTGCCGACCGACTCCAGCTATGCCGTGGTGGCGCGGCTGGACGACAAGGCGGCCGCCGATGGCCTGCGCCGGTTGCGCGGCCTCGATGATCGCCACCATCTGACGCTGCTGTGCCGCGACCTGGCCGAGATCAGCCATTTCGCGCGCGTCGACAATACCCAGTACCGCTTGCTGAAAATGGCCACACCAGGCCCCTGGACCTTCATCCTCGAGGCCTCGCGCGAGGTGCCTCGCCGGGTATCCCATCCTTCGCGCAAGACCATCGGCATCCGGGTACCGGACCATCGCGTCGCGCTGGCGCTGATCGAGGCGGCCGGCTCGCCGCTCATGTCCACGACCTTGATTCCCCAGGACGAGGATCTCCCCTTGAACGACGCGCAGGAAATCTTCGCCCGCTACGAGCACCAGCTCGCCGCCGTCGTCGATGGCGGGCCGTGCGCCTTCGAGGCGACCACGGTCATCGATCTGACCGGCGCCGCTCCCGAGGTGGTGCGTCGGGGGCGCGGCGATCCAGCGGCCCTGGGCCTGGCTTGACATTCGTGAATTCAGGGCTGGCGGATCGGGTTCCGGCGGCTGTTTCGCATGGAGCATCATGGAATCCCTGATCCAGACAATCGCCGTCTACGCCTTGCCGGTCCTGTTCGGCATCACCCTGCACGAGGCGGCGCACGGCTATGTGGCGCGCATGTTTGGCGATCCGACGGCCTGGCAGGCCGGGCGGATCAGCCTCAATCCCTTGAGGCACGTCGACCCGATGGGCACGATCGTCGTGCCCGTCGTGTTGCTGTTCGCCTCCAAGCTCATGGGTGGCGGCGGCCTGCTGTTTGGCTGGGCCAAGCCAGTGCCCGTGGATTGGGGCCGCCTGCGCCACCCCAAGCGCGACATGCTCTGGGTGGCTCTTGCCGGCCCCGCCTCGAACCTGGTCATGGCCATCCTCTGGGCCATCTCCCTGCGCCTGCTGGCAGAGACGGGGATGGTCGCCGGCCAGGGCGATTTCTGGGTCCGCATGGCCATCGCCGGCGTGCAGGTCAATCTGATTCTGATGGCCCTGAACCTGGTGCCGCTGCCGCCCCTGGACGGCGGCCGCATCGTCTTCAGCCTGCTGCCGCCGCGCCTGGCCTGGCAGTATTCGCGGATCGAACCCTACGGCCTGCTGATATTGGTCGTGCTGATGTTCACCGGCGCCCTGTGGGTGATCCTGCGGCCGCTATTGGCCTTTGGGCAATTAATTGTCAACGCGTTCTTGTGAGCCTGGGGACTTCATCCGGTACACTGGCGGCTTTATAATCGGGGCCTCGTATCCCCAGATGCTCAGGAGGCAGCGCTCATCATGGCCAGCTCGGATTCATCCACCCCCACTTTCCAGGGCAGCATGGTCGCTCTCGTGACGCCCATGCACCCCGACGGGCGACTGGACCTCGATGCCTTCCGAAAACTCATCGACTGGCACGTCGAACAAGGCACCGACGCCCTGGTGGTGGTCGGGACCTCGGGCGAATCGCCCACCGTGACGGTCGACGAGCAGGCCGAGCTGATTGCGCTCGCGGTGCGCCATGCCGCCGGCAGGATTCCCGTGATCGCCGGCACCGGGGGCAACTCCACCGCCGAGGCGATCGAGCTCTCGCGCCATGCAAAGGCCTCCGGGGCGGCGGCCGGCCTCTCGGTGGTGCCGTATTACAACAAGCCTACCCAGGAAGGCCTGTACCGGCATTTCCGCAGCGTGGCCGAGGCGGTTGACCTGCCGTGCATCCTGTACAACGTCCCGGGCCGGACGGTGGCCGACATGAGCAACGACACCATCCTCAGGCTCGCCCAGGTGCCCGGCATCATCGGCGTCAAGGACGCCACCGGAAATATCGCCCGGGGCGCGCGGCTCATCGCGGCGGCCCCTGCGGATTTCCATGTGATCAGCGGCGACGATCCGACCGCGGCCGCCCTCATCCTGCTGGGTGGGCGCGGCAACATCTCGGTGACCGCCAACGTCGCCCCGCGCCTCATGCACGAGATGTGCGCCGCCGCGCTGCGCGGGGATGTGCCCGAGACGCGCCGCCTCAATGCGCGGCTGAGCGAGCTCAACCACGTGCTGTTCCTCGAAGCCAATCCCATCCCCGTCAAGTGGGCGGTGGCCGAAATGGGCCTGATCCCGCTCGGCTGCCGCCTGCCCTTGACGCCTCTGGACTCCCAGTATCGCGCCGCCGTGCGCCAAGCCCTGACTGACGCAGGTTCACTCTGAATGAAAATTAAACGCAAGCCGACCCCATGGGTCCCGACGGCACTCGCCCTGAGCCTGCTGACGCTGGCCGGTTGCTCGTCGTTCGGGCAACTGACCGGAGCAACCGAGTCGATCGAGTACAAGAGCACGGTCTCGGGCGATCCGCTGGTCATTCCGCCGGATCTGACCAAAGCCAACCAGAGCCCCCATTATCAGGCGCCCGAAGGCACGGCCCGCCTGAGCGATTACGCCGCCAGCCGCCAGGCCCAGGCGGATCTCTCGCCGGCCGACCGGGTCCTGCCACAGCAATCCGGCATTCAGGTCATGCGCGATGGTACGCTGCGCTGGCTGGTCGTCGACCAGGCGGCCGAGACGCTGTTCCCCAGGGTGATCGAGTTCTGGGGCGAGCAGGGCTTCACGATTCAGTCCCAGGATCCGCGCGCGGGGCTCATACAGACCGACTGGGCGGAAAACCGCGCCAAGATTCCCGAGGGCTGGCTACGCAGCGCCCTGGGCAATGTCATTGATCAGGTGTTCGACAGCGGCGAGCGTGATCGCTTCACGACCCGCATGGAACGCGCCAACGGCAAGACCGAAATCTATATCAGCCACCAGCACATGGAGGAAACGCCCACCAATGACGGCGCGGCCTTCAAGTGGCTATACGGCAAGGAGGACCCGGGTCTCAACGCCGCCATGCTGGCGCGCCTGATGGTGTATCTGGGCACCAGCGAGCAGCAGGCCCAGGCCAAGCTCAGCGCCGCCGAAAAGGACAACAGCGCGATGGCCCTGGCCCAGATCGGGGCCGGCGCGGCCTCGCTGCGCTTGAACGAACCCTTCGACCGGGCCTGGCGGCGCGTGGGCGTGGCCATCGACTCGGCGCGCTTCACCGTCGAGGACCGCAACCGCGCCCAGGGCGACTACTACATCCGCTACCTGGATACAGACACGGGCGAAAAGATCGAGCAGCAAAACATGTTCGGTCGCCTGTTCGGATCGCGCAACACCGCCGAGCCGCTGAAGCTGCGCGTCCACGTCGCGCAGGACGGCGGCGGCACTGCGGTGTCGGTGCTCGATGACGCGGGCCAGCCCAAGACCGACGCCACCGCGCAGCGCATCATCACGGTGCTCTCAAAGCACTTGAACGAGACCCGCTAGAGAGGCCGGTGCGGGGGCTCGTCCGATGATACGTTGGAAGGGTCCGCCCCCGGCTCAGGCTGGCCGGGCTTGCGGGTACAGGCGCGTGTGGTGCAGGGCGATGGCCTCTTGGCAGATCTCGCTCAGCATGGCCTCGCCCGAACGCCCCTCGGGGTGTGCCGCGAGGTAGTCGAGCAGGGCGCGGCGCATGCGTGGTTCCCAGTACCGGCGGATGTGATCGGCGATGCCGTCGACGCCCTCGGCCCTGTCCGGCATGGCCTCGAAGAAATGGCCGATGCGATTGGCCAGGCGGATGAGATGTTCGATATTGGTCATGAAGCGTCCCCGTCCAGGCGCAGATATTCCGGATGCGTATATATTGTGTATCTATTTTCGCGGGCGAAGCCGGCCAGCATCATCCGCGCCTCGTCGGCGAGTTGAATCGCCATTGAGGTAGGGGCCGAGACCGCGACCAGCGCGCGGATGCCGGCCGAGTGAGTTTTTTGCACCATCTCGAAGCTTGCGCGGCTCGAGACCACGACGAAGCCCAGGCCGCGGTCCACCGGCTCGCGCAGCAGCCGGCCGATGAGCTTGTCGAGCGCATTATGCCGTCCGACGTCCTCGTACAGCCAGATGAGTTGGCCTTGTGCATCGGCCCAGGCCGCTGCGTGGGTTGCGCCCGTGAGGTTGTGCAGAGGCTGGCGCCGGTGCAGCTCGCCCAGCGCCTGTTCGATGGCGCGGGCCGGCCAAGGCCGTTCGGGTGCGGACAAGGGCGCCAGGTCGCGGCGGATCTGCGCCAGGCTCTCGACGCCGCACAGGCCGCAACCCGTGCTGCCGGCGAGTTTTCGGTGGCGCAGCTTGAGCGCATGCAGTCGGGCCGCGGCGATCCGCATGTCGGCCACCACGCCCTCAGGCGTGACGCGGACGGTGATGTCCCGCAGCTCGTCCGCCGATTCGATGATGCCCTCGGTAAAGGAAAACCCCAGCGCGAGCTCCTCGATGTGCAGCGGCGAGGCGAGCAGCGCGGCATGGGCGATGCCATTGTATTCCAGGGCGACCGCCTGTTCGCGGGCGATGGCGTCCTGCCCGGCGCGGGCGCCGGCGGCGTCCGCGCGCAGCACCTGGGCGACCGAGTGGCCGGCTGCGCTTTCGGGGTGCGCGGACAGGGGGTCGTAGTCGGCCGGATGCATGGACGGGCCCCGGGCTATGGCTGCAAGGCGGCGGGCGCCTCCGCCCGGTCGCGCAGCAGCCGGTCCTGCTTTTGTTCGAAAGCCTCCCAGTCTTGCTGCCACGGGGAAGGGGCGGTCACCTTGCGGACCTGGACGGCGGTCACCTTGTACTCGGGGCAATCGGTGGCCCAGTCGGTGTTGTCCGTCGTCAGGACGTTCGAGCCGCATTCCGGAAAGTGGAAGGTCGTGTAGACCACGCCGGGTTGGATGCGGTCGGTGACCGTGGCTTTGAGTACGGTCTCTCCCGCCCGGCTTTGGATGGAGACCCGGTCGCCCTCGACGATCCCTCGGTCCTCGGCGTCGTGCGGATGAATTTCGAGTACGTCCTCGCTGTGCCAGGCGTTGTTGGCGGTGCGCCGGGTCTGCACCCCGGCGTTGTACTGCGCCAGGATGCGGCCGGTAGTCATGAGCAGCGGGAATTTTCGGGTGGAACGCTCTTCGGTGGGCACGTAGCTGGTAATCATGAAGCGGCCCTTGCCGCGCACGAACTCATCCACGTGCATGATGGGCGTGCCCTCGGGCGCCTCGTCGTTGCAGGGCCACTGGACGCTGCCGCCCAGCGCCGCGATGCGGCCGAAGGACACCCCCGAGAACGTGGGTGTCAGACGTGCGATTTCGTCCAGGATCTCGCCGGGATGGGCGTAGTCCATCGGATAGCCCATGGCGTTGGACAGGGCGCAGGTGACCTCCCAGTCGGCCAGGCCCGCCTGGGGCCGCATGACCTGCCGCACGCGCGAGATGCGCCGCTCGGCGTTGGTGAAGGTCCCGTCCTTTTCCAGGAAGGACGAGCCCGGCAGGAACACGTGGGCGTACTTGGCGGTCTCGTTGAGGAACATGTCCTGCACGATCACGCACTCCATGGCCTCGAGGGCGCCGGCGACGTGCTGGGTGTTGGGGTCGGATTGAGCGACGTCCTCGCCCTGGCAGTACAGGCCCTTGAACGAGCCGCTGTGCGCGGCGTCGAACATGTTCGGCAGGCGCAGGCCCGGCTCGGGCTGCAGGGTCACGCCCCAGGCGGTTTCGAACTGACCGCGAACCTTGTCGTCCGAGACATGGCGGTAGCCGGGGAACTCGTGCGGGAACGAGCCCATGTCGCAGGAGCCCTGGACGTTGTTCTGGCCGCGCAGGGGGTTGATGCCCACCCCTTCGCGGCCGATGTTGCCGGTGACCATCGCGAGGTTGGCGATCGCCATGATCGCGGTGGAGCCCTGGCTGTGCTCGGTGACGCCCAGGCCATAGTAGATGGCGGCGTTGCCGCCGGTGGCATACAGGCGCGCCGCGCCGCGCAGGTCGGCGGCCGGCACACCGGTGATCGATTCGGTGGCCTCGGGGGCGTTTTCCGGGAGGCTGACGAATTGCATCCACTGCTCGAAGGCCTCGGGCTCGCAGCGCGCCCGGACGAAGGCGTGGTCGACCAGATCCTCAGTGACGATGACGTGGGCCAGGGCGTTGAGGACGGCGACATTGGTGCCGGGGCGCACGGGCAGGTGATAGTCGGCCTTGACGTGGGGCCCGTCGACCAGCTCGATGCGGCGCGGATCGATCACGATCAGGCGCGCGCCCTCGCGCAGGCGGCGCTTGAGCCGCGAGGCGAAGACCGGGTGGGCCGCGCTGGGGTTCGCGCCCAGGACGATGGCCACGTCCATGTGCATCACCGAGTCGAAGGTCTGTGTGCCGGCGGATTCCCCAATCGTGGTTTTGAGGCCGTAGCCGGTGGGCGAGTGGCATACGCGTCCGCAGGTATCGACGTTGTTGTTGCCCATGGCCGCGCGCACGAGTTTTTGCACCAGGTAGGTTTCCTCGTTCGTGCAGCGCGACGAAGTGATGCCGCCGATCGAGTCCACGCCGTACTTGGCCTGGATGCGCCGCAGCTCGGAGGCGGCGTGTCCGATGGCTTCGTCCCAGGAGACCTCGCGCCAGGGATCGGTGATCTTTTCCCGGATCATGGGCTTGGTCAGGCGGTCGGCGTGGGTGGCATAGCCCCATGCGAAGCGGCCCTTGACGCAGGAGTGCCCGCGATTGGCCTTGCCGTCCTTCCAGGGGGTCATGCGGATGACCTGCTCGCCCTTCATTTCGGCCTTGAAGCCGCAGCCCACGCCGCAATAGGCACAGGTGGTGATCACGGCGTGCTCGGCCTGGCCCAGCTCGATGACCGTGTTTTCGGTCAGCGACGAGGTCGGGCAGGCCTGAACGCAGGCGCCGCAAGAGACGCAATCGCTGTCGAGGAAACCGTCGTTCTGGCCCGCGATGATGCGTGAGTCGAAGCCCCGGCCGTCAATCGTCAGCGCGTAGGTGCCCTGGACGTCGTCGCAGGCCCGCACGCAGCGGCTGCAGACGATGCATTTCGAGGGGTCGTAGGTGAAGTAGGGGTTCGAGGTGTCCGGGCCATCGTTGAGGTGATTGGCGCCCTCGAAGCCGTAGCGGACATTGCGCAGGCCCACCACGCCGGCCATGTCCTGCAATTCGCAATCGCCGTTGGCCGGACAGGTCAGGCAGTCCAGGGGGTGGTCGGAAATGTAGAGTTCCATGACGTTGCGGCGCAGCTCGTGGAGCTTGGTGGTTTCCGTCGTCACCACCATGCCTTCCTCGACCGGCGTGGTACAGGAGGCCGGATAGCCGCGCCGGCCCTCGATCTGGACCAGGCACAGGCGACAGGAGCCGAAGGCCTCGAGGTTGTCGGAGGCGCACAGCTTGGGGATATTGATGCCGGAGAGCGCCGCGGCGCGCATCACCGAGGTGCCCGCCGGGACGGTGACGGCGGCACCGTCAATGGTGAGCTGGACGAGCTCGGTCGAGAGGGATTCGGGGGTTCCCAGGTCGCGGTCGCGTTTGACGACGGTTTCCAGCATGGCGGGCTCCTAGGCAGTTTGCGGGGCGGTGGGGGCGCGGGCGAGGCCGAAGTCCTCGGGGAAGTGTTCCAGGGCCGACAGCACCGGGTAGGGCGTCATGCCGCCCAGCGCGCACAGCGATCCGGCGAGCATGGTGTCGCACAGCTCGCGCAGCAGCCCGGCCTGGTCCTCGCGCGCCTCGTTGCGGCGGATTTTCTGAATGACCTCGGTGCCTCGCACTGAACCGATGCGGCAGGGCGTGCACTTGCCGCAGGATTCGATGGCACAGAATTCCATCGCGTACTCGGCCATGGCCGCCATGTCGACGGTATCGTCGAAAGCCACGATTCCGCCGTGCCCGAGCATGGCGGAAATCCCCATGAAAGCCTCGTAGTCGAGCGGCGTATCCCATTGGGACTCGGGCAGATAGGCGCCCAGCGGCCCGCCCACCTGCACCGCGCGCAACGGCCGGCCCGATGCGCTGCCGCCGCCGTAGTCGATCAGCAGTTCCCGCAGGGTCGTGCCGAAGGCCTTTTCCACCAGGCCACCTTGGCGGATGTTGCCGGCGATCTGGAAGGGCAGGGTGCCCCGGGACTTGCCCATGCCGAAATCGCGGTAATGATCGGCGCCCCGGGCCAGGATGACGGGTATCGTGGCGAGGGAAATGACGTTATTGATGACGGTCGGGCATCCGAACAGCCCCCGTATGGCGGGCAGCGGCGGCTTGGCGCGCACCATGCCGCGGCGCCCCTCCAGACTTTCCAGCAGAGCGGTTTCCTCGCCGCAGATATAGGCACCCGCGCCGCGGCGCAGTTCGATATCGAAGGACTGGCCCGAGCCCTGGATGTCCTCGCCCAGCCAGCCGGCCTCGCGGGCCAGCGCCAGGGCGCGGGACAGCACGGCCTCGGCCTGGGGATACTCTGAGCGCACGTAGAGATAGCCGCGGGTCGCGCCCACCGCGATCCCCGCGATCGCCATCCCCTCGATCAGCGACAGGGGGTCGCCCTCCATCAGCATGCGGTCGGAGAATGTGCCGGAGTCCCCTTCGTCGGCATTGCAGACGATGAACTTGCGCGGCGCCGGTGTGTCCAGCACGGTGCGCCACTTGATGCCGGTGGGGAAGGCGGCACCGCCCCGGCCCCGCAGGCCGGAATCGGTGACCTCGGACACGATGTCGGCGGGGGCCATGGCCAGTGCCTTGCGCAAGCCACTGAAGCCTTCGTGCGCCTCGTAGTCGGCGAGGTCGAGAGGGTCGATCACGCCCACCCGGGCGAAGGTCAGGCGCTCTTGGCGGTGCAGAAAAGGGATGTCCTCGGTCGGTCCGTGGCACAAGGGGTGTTGACCGCCGTTTCCATGAGCGGCCTCTAGCACCGAGGGCACGTCGGCCAGGCTCACTGGGCCGTAGGCCACGCGCCCCGCGGGCGTCTGGACCTCGACCAGGGGCTCAAGCCAGTGCATGCCGCGAGAGCCGTTGCGTACGATGCGCAGCTCGATCCCGCGTCGGGCCGCCTCGTCGTGAAAGGCATCGGCGAGCGCATCGGCCCCCATGGCGATGGCCGATGTGTCCAGGGGGATGTATAGCGTCGTCATGTCAGGCCTCCGGAGACTGTGCCAGCAGGGCGTCGAGTTTCTCTGGAGTCATGCGGGCGTGGGGCCGGCCATTGATCATGACGGCGGGCGATTGGGCGCACAGTCCGAGGCAATAGACCGGATCCAGCGAAACCGTGTCCGCCGCGCCCGCGTCCAGCCGCGAGCGGGCATGGTCGTACAAGGCCTGCCCGCCGCAGGCCTGACAGGATTCGGCGCGACAGACCTCGAGGCGCACCGGCGCGGGCGCCTCGCGGCGGAAATGACTATAGAACTGGACGACCCCATGGACCTCGGCGCGGGATCGCTGGATCGCCTCGGCGATCTGGACGACGGTCTGGTCGGAGATATGGCCGATCGCGTCCTGGACATCATGCAGGATGGGCAGCAACGAGCCTTCTTGCCCGGCGTGCCGCAGCAAAATGTCGCGCACGATGTGGGTAGGGTCCTGCGGCTGAGCCGCAGCCGCGTTGCGAGGTGCATCCATCGGGCCGTCTCCTGGCGCTCGGCCGGCGGCCGGTGTGCCTAAATATGCTCTATATTACTTAATACCGTACGTATTGTAGAGCTACTCTACTATTGAAAACGGTTTGGATTCAATAAGATAAAAAGTGCATATATAAGGGTGGGTATTCTCTTATATGTAATTTACATCCTATTATTGGTTTTTTGGAGGCGGCGTGGCCGTTTATCGATTCAAGCCGAAAATCCGCTCCGAGTGGCTGCTGGAAAAGCAGAGCGGCGAGGTCCTCGCTATGGGCGAGGTGCTGAGGCTGCTCGCCGCGGTGGACGAATGCGGCCACATCGCCGGTGCCTGCCGGGCGCGGGGCATGTCATACCGCCACGCTTGGGGCATCCTGCGCAAGGCCGAGGGAGAGTTCCAGACGGCCTTGATCGAAACCTCGCGGCGGCGCGGCTCGCGCCTGACGAGCTTCGCCCAGCACTTGCTGTGGGCCAACCGCCGCATCGACGCACGCCTCGCGCCGACCTTCGAGAGCATCGCCTCCGAGCTCCGGGACGAGCTGCAGCGACTCTACTCCGAAGAGCTCTCGGTGCTGAGGCTGCACGCGAGTCACGGCTTTGCCGTCGAGGGCCTGATGCGGCTGGCCAACGGCCAGGGCATGATGCCGCTCGATCTGCGCTATCGCACGGGAATCGAGGCGCTGGCCTCGCTGGACAGCCGCGAATGCGATCTCGCGGGCTTTCAGGTGCCGGGCGCCGCCTACGAGGAACCCATACTCCAGCGATATGCTCGCTGGCTCGATCCCGATCGCATGCTGCTGCTGCATCTGGCCGAGCGCAACACCGGCCTGTTCGTGCAGCCTGGCAATCCAAAGAACATCCGCTCGGTCGCCGATCTCGTGCGGTCCGACGTGCGCTTCGTCAATCGTCAACTCGGATCGAGCACGCGTTTTCTGGTGCATCTGATGCTTGAGGAACTGGACATCGACCCGAACGATGTGCGGGGTTTCGATACCAGCGAGTTCACGCACATGGCCATCGCCGCCCATATCGCCAGCGGCATGGCCGACACCGGCATCGGTGTAGAGACGGCGGCCTGGCGCTGCGGCTTGTCCTTCGTCCCCTTGGCCAAGGAACGGTACTTCTTCGGGATCAACAAGGATCTGGTGGGCAGCCATTCCCTGCAGCGCCTGCTCGACTTGATGAACGGCACCGTGTACCAGTCCTACGTCAAGGATCTGGTGGGCTACGACTGCCGGTTGCTGGGTCGGGTACAGACGCTGGAGCAGGCCTTCGGCAAGGATTTTTCCCAGGCGCTGCATTAGGGGTGCCCGGCAGGAGGGGCTTCGGCGACGTTTCGGTGCGAGGCGTTGCGGGCAGCTCTCGGGTCTGGATGCACGCGGTGGCCGGCGGGCTCAGTCCCGCCAATGCGCCCAGCCCTCCTCCAGCCATTCGTCCAGCATGGACAGGGCGTCCGGCGGCAGCGTGCGCACCGCCTCGGCCGGCAGCCAGCGCCGGTCGGCCAGCGTTTCGAGGGTCGCCTGCATGGCGGCCGGCGCAACCTCGCCGTTGATGAACAATTGGCCGCCCCCGTACATGAGCCGCGTGCAGCGGTCCAGCACCAGCCGCCCGTCCACCGGTACCGATTCCGCCAGCAAGATGGCCTCATCGGCCGGATCGAACAGTGCGCTGTCGGGCAGGTTGGTCAGCCACTGGCCCAGAAAGCGGGCCGCCACCGCCTGATCCAGCCGGACCTGGCGCAGGGTGTCCAGCGTGCTGGCGATCAGGGCTTCGGGCAAGGCGGCCGGCTGGCGGGTGGCCGAGGTGCCAGCGTCCTCGTACAGGCCCGAGAGGTCTGCGCCCGGCAGGCAGGGCTGGCCGTAGAGGCCAGGGTCGTCGAGGAATTGCGCAGAGACCTGGTCGGCCGCCGCCTCGAGCAGGCCGCGCGCCAGGACGGCGCGGCTGGGGACGCGGAAACCGATAGAGATCGTCATGCAATCGCCGATGGCCACTCCGTCGTGGCACGCGTGCGGCGGCAGGTACAGCATGTCGCCGGGCTCGAGGGTGAATTCCTGCTCTGGCCGGAAATCATCGAGGATTTTCAAGGGCAGGCCGGGCACCAGCGCGCGGTCGGCCTGCTGGCTGACGCGCCATCGCCGCCGGCCGTGCGCCTGCAGCAGAAACACGTCATAGCTGTCGTCGTGCGGCCCCACGCCGCCACCATCGGTGGCGATGCTGATCATGGCATCGTCCAGGCGCGCATCGGAAATGAAGCGGAACCGGCGCATCAGCTCGGCGGTGGCGTCATCGTGCAGATCCACGCCCTGCACCAGCAGGGTCCAGTTCGGCTGCGAGGCGGCGGGCAGGCGCTTGAAGGGGCCGCGCTTCATCGTCCAGCCCCGTTCGCCGTGCGTGACCAGGCGGGATTCGGCTTCCTCGCGCCGGGCCAGGGTCTTGATGTCGGCGATCGACAGCGATGGCGTGAAACCGGGGATGGCCTGGGGGATCAGCAGAGGCTTGCGTTGCCAGTAATCCCGCATGAATGCCTGCGGCGTGAGCCCGCCCAGCAGGGCCATGGGTTGGTCGATGTCGATAGCGTCCGTCGTCATGAGGGCCTCACAGGAAGTCGCGCCGAAGCTGGTAGAGCAGGTCCAGCGCCTCGCGCGGACTGAGTGTGTCGGGATCCAGCGCCTGCAGGGCCGCCTTGAGCGGCGCATCGGGCGCCTGGTCCTCGTCCTCGGTCTCTTGGATAAAGAGAGCGAGTTGCGACTCGGCGCGATTGCGCGCCTCGAGCTCGGCCAGCTCGCGCCGCGCGTGGCGGATGACGACTTGCGGGATCCCCGCACGCTGGGCCACATGCAGGCCGTAGCTCTGGCTGGCCGGCCCATTGCGCACCTCATGCAGGAACACCACGCCGTCCGCCGAGTCGGCCGCGGCCAAGTGCACGTTGGCCGCGCCATGGGTTTTTTCCGGCAGGCGCGTCATCTCGAAATAATGCGTGGCGAACAGCACCAGAGCGCGGTTGTGGGTCAGCATCCGGTGGGCGATGGCCCAGGCCAGCGCCAGGCCGTCATAGGTCGAGGTGCCGCGCCCGATCTCGTCCATCAACACCAGGCTGTGCGGCGTGCTCGCGGCCAGGATGGCGCCGGCTTCCATCATCTCCATCATGAAGGTCGAGCGCCCGCCCGCCAGATCGTCGGCTGCGCCGATGCGGGTAAAGATCCGGTCGATCGGGCCGACGGTGGCGGCGCGCGCGGGCACATAGCTGCCCATGCGCGCCAGCAGCGCAATCAGGGCCACCTGGCGCATATAGGTCGATTTTCCGCCCATATTGGGGCCGGTGATCAGCAACATGCGCCGCTCGGCGTCGATGGCGCAATCGTTGGGCGTAAAGACCTCGATCCGATTCTCGACCACCGGATGGCGGCCGGCCTCGATCAGTATCCGGGAGTCCTCGCACAGCACCGGCGCCGCCCAGCCGTTGTCCAGGGCATGCCGCGCCAAGCCGGCAAGCGCGTCGATCCGCGCGAGGGCCGCCGCGCTGCGCGCGAGGGCTGCGGCGTGCGCAGCCGCTTGATCGAGGATTTCTTCGAACAGGAGTTTTTCGCGGGCCAGGCCGCGCTCGCGCGCGGACAGGATCTTGTCCTCCCAGGTCTTGAGCTCGGGCGTGATGTAGCGCTCGGCGTTCTTCAGCGTCTGGCGGCGCCGGTAGTCCGTCGGGACCTTGTCGGCCTGGCCGCGCGAGACCTCGATATAGAAGCCGTGGACGCGGTTGTACTCGACTCGCAGGTTGGCGATGCCGGTGCGTTCGCGCTCGCGCGCCTCGATCTCGAGGAGGAACTCGCCGTTGTCGCCGGCGAGTTTTCGCAGCGCGTCCAGCTCCTCGTCGTAGCCGTCGGCGATCACGCCGCCCTCGCGGATCATCAGGGCAGGCTCGGCGGCGATTGCCCGCGAGAGCAGGGCGTGCAGCGCCGCGTCGACCGGAATGCCGCGCACATCCTCCAGCAGCATGCCGCCAGCCTCGAAGCGCTCCTCGGCGAGCGCCATGATCGCGGGCAGGCGGCACAGGGCTTCGCGCAGGCCCGCAAGCTCGCGCGGCCGGATCGTGCGCAGCGCCAGGCGCGTCGCCATGCGCTCGAGATCGGGCAGCTCGTTCAGGGCCTGCGACAGTTCGCGCAGCGCGGTTGCGGCGTCTCCGCCGCGCGCGGCGAGCAGGCAGGTGATGGCATCCTGGCGGGCCTGCGCCTTGGGATTGTCGCGCAGCGGCGCCTGCAGCCAGCGGCGCAACTGACGGCTGCCCATCGGGGTGCGGCAGTGGTCGAGCGTGGAGAACAGCGTCGGGCCCTCGCCGTCGCCCAGCGACTCGGTCAGCTCGAGATTGCGGCGGGTTGCTGGGTCCAGCACGACGTAATCCCCGCCCGCATCCACCGACAGCGTCTGCACGTGGTTGAGCGCCTGCGCCTGCGTGGCGCCCACATAGCGCAGCAGCGCGCCCGCCGCGCGCGTGGCCAGAGGCAGGGGGTCGAGGCCGAACCCGCCCAGGATATCCACGCCGAAATGCGTCAACAGTGTTTCACGCGCGCCGTCCAGTTCGAAATGCCAGTCCGGTGCACGGCTGACCGTCATCCCGGCGGCCTCGGCGGGCACCTCGGCGCGCTCCACGCACAGCAGCTCCGCCGGCGCAATGCGCCCCAGTTCGGTATCGAGCATGGCCGGCGCGCATTCGCAGACCTTGAACTCCCCGTTTGCCAGGTTCATCCACGCCAGCCCGAGGACATCGCGCTGGCGCCCCTGGCCCGCCACCAGGGCGGCGATGATGCGGTCGGATTTGGCGGGCAGCAGCGCGTCGTCGGTCAGCGTGCCCGGCGTCACCACGCGCACGATCTGGCGCTCGACCGGACCCTTGCTAGTGGCGGGATCGCCGATCTGCTCGCAGATCGCAATCGATTCGCCCAGCGCCACCAGGCGCGCCAGATAGCCCTCCATGGCGTGGAAAGGCACGCCTGCCATCGGAATGGGTGCGCCGTTCGAGGTGCCGCGCTTGGTCAGTGTGAGATTGAGCAGCCGCGCCCCGCGTTCAGCGTCCTCGTAGAACATCTCGTAGAAATCGCCCATGCGGTAGAACAGCAGATGCGAGCCCGCCTGGGCCTTCAGCGTTAAATATTGCTGCATCATGGGGGTGTGATTGGAGAGGTCGGGGGTGGACATGCTGGGTAATTGATCCGCTTGGGTTGGGAGGGGCAGAGGGGTATTATCGTTCGTGGTGGAGGCGGGGGTATGAGGGGGAATTATTGAGCCCCGGTCAGAGTCACCTCTGTTCCCACTAGGCTGATCTACTCATTCACCGCATCTGGCAGTACCCGTTGCTCTCGATCAAACAGCTTGCCATTCTGTACCACGCCCTAGATCGTCATGCCGGATTGCTTTGAGCTTTGCGTATTGCGGCACCCGGTGTCGGGTGCCGCAATCATTACTCCGAAGAGCAAATCCAGAGTTTCAATCCACGCCGCGTGAGCTTGCTATTACCCTGCGCTGCGAGAGGCTATTTTCACTGATTTTGACGGGGTAGGAGCTATGGCGTGTCTTATTTTTCATACTGACATGTTTTTCGGTTGCTTGGGGTCATCAGAAATCAGCGCTTCCGGGGCGGTAAGGGAAATTCCGCATTACGTTGCGCTCATTGTCAGGGGTACAGTGAGAGAGTACTCAAGAGCAAAACCAGAGAACTTTAATAAATTATATGGCTAGATCGATCGCTTGTTTTATTAGGATGGGTCAATAGGCTGTGTATGGACCAGCAAGGCAATGTATCTGATGAAGGGTGTCTTTCCTTATTGCAGCCAAATAAGCGGATGGTGGCCGATTCGTGCGTAGCGGTTGCTCACTATCGCCCATCTGATCAGCAGTGGCACACCTTGGAACAGCATTTGCGCGGTACGGGGATTTTGACCCGGCGCTTCGCTCGGAAGATCGGCCTGGCTAGCATGGGTAAGTTGATGGGGCTGCTTCATGACCTCGGCAAATACAGCTGGGCGTTTCAACACTATCTGGCGTCGGCCGTTGGCTCGGGTGATCCTGATGAAGACAAAGTGCCAGGATCGGGCCACCGGGGATCTGTCGATCACTCCACGGCAGGTGCTCAGTGGGTCTGGTGGACATTGACCGCAGCAGGGGATCCGGTGCTGGGTTTTGCTGCGCAATGTCTTGCTTTATGTGTGGCTTCGCATCACTCGGGCTTGATCGATTGCCTCAGCCCCGAGGGGACGGACCAGCTTTCCCTTCGTCTTAGTAAGGACGATTCCGATACGCATGGAGTCGAGGCCTGGAGCGCTGCGGATGTGAAGATCCGGACTCGTATCGAGCGCCTGGCCGGGTCTCCCGCCCTGAAAGCCGAAGTCGAACAGTTCATCGAGAACATTTGCACCGTGGGAGGCCGGGGCGAGGGCGAGCGAGCCCGCCGCATGCGCCTGGGGCTGGCCGTGCGCCTGCTCTTCAGCTGCCTCGTGGCAGGTGACCGGATCGACACCGCCCACTTTTGCGATCCCGCGGGTGTCCGATGGCGGCAAGGCGGGCCGTACCGCCACTGGCCACAGTTGATCGATCGCCTGGAGCAGCATCTGGCGGCCTTTCCCAGCCGCCATCCGATCGATGGCCTGCGCCGTTCGATCTCCGACGCTTGCCGCGAGGCCGCGTCGCGTCCAACCGGGGCCTACACGCTAAGCGTGCCCACAGGTGGCGGCAAGACCCTGGCCAGCTTGCGCTTTGCGCTGCATCACGCCGCGCTGCACCGCCATGACCGCATCATCTACGTGACGCCGTTCATTTCCATCATCGAGCAGAATGCGGAAGTCGTGCGCGAGGTCCTGGAATCGGGCGAACCGATTGGCGGGGGGCGCCGCATCGTGCTGGAGCATCACAGCAACCTCGGCGCCGAGCGGCAGACCTACGCCGACAAGCTGCTGTGTGACGACTGGGATGCGCCGGTGGTCTTCACGACGCTGGTGCAATTCCTGGACGTGTTGTTCGGCGCGGGGACACGGGGGGTGCGTCGCATGCATCAGATGGCCAATGCCGTCCTGGTGTTCGACGAGATCCAGACGCTGCCGATCCGCTGCGTCCATGTGTTCAACCATGCCATCAACTTTCTGATCCAGATGACGCACAGCACGGTGGTGTTGTGCACGGCCACGCAGCCCTTGCTGCATCAGGTGGATGCGCGCAAAGGGGCATTGGCCCTGGCGCCTCGGGCCGAGCTGATGCCCGACGCCGATGACCTGTTTCAGGCACTGCAGCGGGTGAAGGTGCGGGACCGGCGCAAGTCCCCCGCCTGGAACGCCGATGAGTTGACGGCCCTTGCAGTCGAGTCGGTCGACACGCGGGGTGATTGCCTGGTAGTCGTCAATACCAAGCGCTGGGCGCGGGACCTGTATCAGCGCGCCGCCGCGCAATTGGCATCAGATGAAATCTTCCACCTGAGCACCGACATGTGCCCGGCACACCGCCGTGCGGTTCTGGAGGCCGTGAAGGTCCGTTTGGCAGCGCATCAGCGGGTGTTGTGCATCAGCACGCAATTGATCGAGGCGGGGGTCGATGTCAGCTTCCGCACCGTGGTGCGCTTCCTGGCGGGGCTGGACTCGATCGCCCAGGCGGCGGGCCGCTGCAATCGCCATGGTGGCCCCAGCCCCGGCCTAGTGTATATCGTCAATCCCGTGGACGAAAACCTGTCCATGTTGCCCGATATTGCGGTAGGCAGGGACCAAGCCCAGGCGATCCTGGATCGCTTCCGCCGGGATCCTGGCCAATATGACGATGACCTCCTGGGGCGCCAGGCAATGCATGACTACTACCGGCATTATTTTTTCCAGCGCCAATCGGATATGGACTATCCGCTGCCGTGTACACGATTCTATGGCGCTACGCTGCTGGACTTACTGGCGGACCAGCCAAGTGCGTGCAAGACATATCGCCGCCAGCACGCGGGACAGCCCCCCCACGAGATCCGCCAGGCGTTCCAGTCCGCCGCGCGTGAATTTCGCGCAATCGACGCGCAGACCGAGTCCGTGATCGTGCCGTATGGGGATGCGGGCCGGCGGCTGGTGCTGGATCTCTTTGCGCAGTTCGATGGACACGGGGCCGGGCCTCGGGATCCGGCCGCAGCGATCGTCTTGATGCGCCAGGCGCAGCAGTACACGGTCAATCTCTACCCTCAAGTGTTGCGCAAGCTGCAGGCGCAGCGGGCGGTGACCCTGCTGGGCGACAGCAGCCTGTATTGCCTGGATGCACAGTTCTACGATGCAAATTTTGGCCTGGCGGTGGAGACCGTCGGGCCGCAGGAGGTGCAGATATGGTGAGTAAAAACACGATCGAATTCCGGGTCTGGGGAAAATATGCGCTATTCACCGATCCCCTGACCCGCGTCGGTGGGGAAAAGTGTTCCTATCATATTCCCACCTACGAGGCGCTGAAGGGTATCGTCAAGTCTATTTACTGGAAGCCCACATTGGTCTGGCTGATCGACGAGCTGCGCGTGCTGCGGCGCGTTCGCACACAGGCCAAGGGCGTCAAGCCGCTGGAATATGGCGGGGGCAATACCCTGGCCCTGTACACCTATCTGACGGACATCGAATATCAGGTGCGAGCGCATTTCGAATGGAACGAGCACAGGCCCGAGCTCGCGGGGGACCGGGTCGACGGAAAGCACTATGCCATGGCCCAGCGCATGCTCGAGCGCGGTGGGCGCCAGGACGTTTTCCTGGGGACTCGCGATTGCCAGGCGTATGTCGAGCCTTGTGAATTTGGCTCCGGTGCCGGGGACCTGGATGATGACGGGGAACTTGGCTTCGGACTCATGTTCCATGGATTCGACTATCCCGATGAAACCGGATGCCCGAATCTGTACGCGCGCTTCTGGCGGCCCGTGCTGCGCGATGGGCGGCTGGCTTTTCCCCGGCCCGAAGCCTGCACCGACCGTAAGTTCATTCGAGCCATGACATCCAAGGCCTTCGGGTTGGGCGGCAACCTCAAAGCCGTGGCGGACGAGTCCGGCAGTGCTGGGGTGCCTGCATGAGCTGGTTGAGCGAACTGTACGACGTCTATGAGCGTACCCACGAACGGGGAGCGGATCGTCCGCAACCGATTGCGCATACCAGCCAACAGGCGCATGTGGAGATCGTGCTGGATGACGAGGGGAACTGGCTGCGCGCAGAGCTCGTTCCCAGGGAAAGGGCCGCGACCCTGATTCCCTGTACCGAGGCCTCGGGCGGGCGCGCCGGCAGCAGGCCCACGGCGCATCCGCTCTGCGACAAGCTGCAATACGTGGCAGCGGACTTTTCCGCGTATGGCGGGATTGCCACCTCGGGCTTTGCGCGCGACCCCGAAGAGCCGCACCGCCTGTATGTTCAGTTGCTGTCTGGCTGGGTGGCATCGGAGCACACGCATCCTAAGCTGCGTGCGATTCTGGCCTATGTCCAGCGGGGCAGGGTGGTAGCCGACTTGGTGGCCGCCGGTGTGCTGCCCGTGGATCCGCAGGGCCGCTTGCTGGGCGAGTGGCAAGGCGCCAAGGAAGACATGCCGGAGATTTTCAAGGTTTTGCCAGCCAGTGGGCGGCCGCAGGATGCCGTGGTGCGCTGGCGCGTGGATACCGGCGGCCTGCAGCACGGCTGCTGGGAGGATGACGCACTGATTGACGCCTGGGTGGCGCATTATGCCGGCTTGCAGACCGAGACGGGCTTTTGCATGGTGCAGGGCATTGAAGCAACTCTGGCCGAGCAGCATCCGGCCAAGTTGCGCCATGCGGCCGACAAAGCCAAGCTGATTTCCAGCAACGATACCAGCGGCTTCACTTTCCGGGGCCGGTTTCTGGAGGCCGGCCAGGCCGCCAGTGTCGGGTTCGAAGTCACCCAGAAGGCCCATAACGCCCTGCGCTGGCTGATTGAGCGTCGCGGCTCCCGCCGTGGTGATCTGGTGATCATCAGCTGGGCACAGCACACCATTCTCGTGCCCAATCCGGATGCCGGCAGCCATAGCCTGTTTGGCGACGATCTCGACGATGCGCCCACCGATGATGCGGACGTGGGCGAGGCCTATGCCCAGCGCCTGCGCCACGCGCTGGAGGGCTATCGGGCCCGGCTCAGCGACGCCGAGGGCGTGAACGTCATGGCGCTGGATTCCGCGACGCCGGGGCGCATGGCGATCGTCTATCACCGCCGCTTGCCAGGGTCCGAATTCCTGCAGCGGCTGGAAGACTGGTACCTGGCGTTCGCCTGGCCGCAGCATTACGGCAGGGCTCAACGCTTCGTGGGTGCGCCCGCGCCCATTGATATCGCCCAAGCCGCTTACGGTGCGCGCGTTGATGACAAGCTGGAATCAACCACGCGAGCGCGCCTCCTGCCCTGTATCGTGGACGGAACCCTCTTCCCCCGGGATCTAGTGCTGAGGGCGTGCCAGCGCGCCGCCAATCGCGTGGGGCTGGACTGGTGGGAGTGGGAAAGGACTTTGGGCATTGCCTGCGCCCTGTACAAGGGCACTCATCTGGAGAGGAACTACACCATGGCCTTGGATCGTACCCGGGACAGCCGGGACTACCTGTTTGGCCGGCTACTGGCCGTTGCCGACAACCTGGAAAATTTCGCTCTGGGCCTTGGGGGCGAGCGCCGCGAAACCAATGCGGCCCGCTACATGGCTCAGTTCGCCAACCATCCGCTGGCGACCTGGAGGCGGCTGGACAGCGAACAGTTGGCGCCATATCGCCGCCGCCTGATGGCGCGCGCACCCCGCTTTCTCGGGGCGCGTGAGCGCGAGATCCATGAGATCTGCGATTTGTTCGATCCCCAGGCATTCAACGACGAGCCCTTGAGCGGCGAATTTCTGCTGGGCTTTCACTGCCAGCGCAGCGCGCTGACCAGCAAGGCGGCATCGGACGCCATGACGGACGAGACCGCCGCGGGCGGCGATGAATCCTCCACACTCTGACCTCTCCAAGGAATTCTCATGACCTCGATTCAGAACAAGATCGACTTTGCGATTGTTTTTGCAGTGGATCATGCCAATCCGAATGGCGACCCGCTCAATGGCAATCGGCCGCGTGTGGATTATCAGGGGATCGGAGAAATGACCGACGTCTCCCTCAAGCGCAAGCTGCGCGATCGGCTGGCGGAAAGCGGGCATGCCATTTTCGTGCAGTCCGATGATCGCAAGACAGACGGCGAGGTGAGCCTGCGCAACCGGGCCGAGCGTGTGCTGGGGAAGGCCGCGTTCGGCAAGACCGCGAACCGCGACGAGACGGCGCGCAAGGCCTGCGCGGCCTGGCTCGATGTCCGCGCCTTCGGCCAGGTGTTCGCCTTTGGCAAGGGGGGCGACGCCAGCGGGGTGTCCATCCCGATCCGTGGACCAGTCACCCTGCAGTCCGCCTTCAGCCTGGAGCCGGTGACGGTCACCAGCACGCAGATCACCAAGAGCGTGAGCAGCGAGGGCGATGGCAGCAAGCGGGGCTCGGACACCATGGGGATGAAGCATCGCGTGGATCACGGAATCTACCACACCTATGGAAGTATCAATCCGCAACTGGCGGAGCGCACGGGCTTCAGCGATGACGATGCACAAGTCATTCAACGGGTATTCCCGCGCCTGTTCGAAAATGATGCCTCTTCCGCCAGGCCCGACGGCAGCATGCGGGTGCTCAAGGTCGTCTGGTGGCGGCATCAATCCAAGGCAGGGCAATACTCCTCGGCCAAAGTGCATGCCTCTCTTCGGGACTTGCTGCAAGCCGACGGATCGTTTGACGAGGCCGCCCTGAAGACCGCCTTGCCCGGCTTGGAACCTGAAATCCTCGACGGCTTCTGATGGCGGCCTGAGGCATGGAAGACACGCCTATCCCCCTGTCCGCGCTGCAATACTACTTGTGTTGCCCCCGGCAGTGTGCCTTGATCCATCTGGAGCAGCAGTGGGAGGAAAACGTGTTCACGGCCGAAGGCAGATTGCTGCACGAGCATGTCGATCAGCCTGGCGGCGTAAGCCGCGCGGGAGTCCGGACAGTGCGCGCCCTGCAGATCACCCATCCGGGCCTGGGCTTTGCCGGAGTGGCCGATGTCGTGGAGTTCCATGCAGGCCCTGGCGGCGAGTGCGCAAATCCGGTGGAGTACAAGCGCGGCAAACCCAAGGCACACCGGGCCGATGAAGTGCAGCTGTGTGCCCAGGCACTCTGTCTGGAGGCGATGTTTGGCCACGAGATCGCCGAGGGCGTCCTGTTCTACGGCCGGAACCGCCGGCGTCAAGTGGTGCCGCCTGCCCCGGCGTTGCGCGCGTTGACGCTGGAGGCCATCGACTGGGTGCGCAGCTTGCTGGCTGCCCGACGCACCCCCTCGGCTGTCTACGAGCGCCAGCGTTGCGATGCCTGTTCGCTGATCGATGTCTGCCTGCCGCGCTTGCTGGGCCGCTCCGGGCCAGTGCGCGATTGGCTGCGCACGCAGCTGGAGGAGGAGACATGAGACGTGCGCTGAATACCTTGTACGTGACGAGCCTGGCTGCAAAAGGATGGCGCCAACGTGGTGATGGACGTCGAGGGGCAGACCAAGGGGTGGGTGCCGGCCCATATGCTGGAGAGTCTCGTCTGCATGGGCCGCGTTCTGGTGCCGCCTCCACTGCTGGGTTAATGTGCGGAGCAAGGTATCCGAGTCAACTCTTCTTCAGTCGCCATGGGCGTTTCCTTGCGCGGGTGGAAGGGCCCGTTTCGGGCAACGTGTTGTTGCGTCGCCGGCAGTACCAATACACAGACGATACAGCCGCGTGTGTTGCGATCGTCGGGCATGTGCTCCATGGCAAGATGCATGGACAACGGATGGTTTTGGCCCGGGGGTTGCGGGATCATGGGGCCCGCATGACGTCGAAAGTGTAGGCAGCGGTGCAACAGGTCATCGAGCGATTGCGGCGCATCACGGATCGCTTGTGGACGGAGACCTCGCTGGACATGTTGCTGGGCCTCGAGGGCGATGCGGCGCGCCTGTATTTAGACGTCTTCGATCATCTTATCCGTGTTCCCGATTCTGCTCTGAGGTTCCGAGGCCGTAGCCGCCGTCCGACCAAGGATACGCCCGATGCGTTACTGTCATTCCTGTACACGCTGTTGACTCACGATTGCCGGGGTGCTCTGGAGACCGTGGGCCTTGGCCCCTCGGTGGGATTTCTCCATCGGGATCGCCCGGGCAGGCCCAGCCTCGCGCTGGATCTGCTGGAAGGGTTTCGTCCCGTGCTGGCATACCGGTTGGTATTGTCGTTGATCAATCGCCGACAAGTCACAGGCAAGGACATGCAGATGTTGGACAATGGAGCGGTGGTCATGACGGACGATGTACGCCGTACGGTGCTGACGGCCTATCAGGAACGGAAGCAGGACGAGATCTGGCATCCATTTCTCGAAGAAAAGGTGATGGTTAGCCTGCTGCCGTTCATACAGGCGCAATTGCTGGCGCGGCATTTGCGCGGCGACCTCGACGGGTATCCGCCATTCCTCTGGAAGTAGGGTCAAGCCATGATGGTGCTTGTCAGCTACGATGTCAGTACGCAGGATGGTGGCGGGGCACGCAGATTACGCCGGCTTGCGCGCAAATGCCAGGATTATGGGCAGCGGGTGCAATACTCGGCGTTTGAGATCGAAGTCAGCCCCGTGCTGTGGGTGCGCTTGAAGGCCGATCTTTGTGCGATTGCTGATCCCGAGATCGATAGCCTGAGGTTCTATTACATGGGACGGCATTGGCAATCCCGTGTGGAGCTATTGGCGCTAAACCGGCAGTTGATTTCAATGGGCCTCTGGTGCTTTGAAAGGTCGTGCGAACCGGAAGCTGGCATATGCCTCCCAGAGCGGGTTCGCGCTCTGTTAATCGATTGATATATAAGCCGAACTTTCAAATGCATCCAATAGCTTTGGTTGTACTCGACTGCTGCCGCCTATATTCGCGGGGCAGGGAGGATTTTGTCTTCCGAAACACTGAGTTATAAAGACCCTGTCGCGCCCTTCGCGGGCGCGTGGATTGAAACATCCCCACTTGCCCGTTGATAGTACGTTCAGTCCCGTCGCGCCCTTCGCGGGCGCGTGGATTGAAACTGGCTCGATTGTAAATCCGCGCTGCTCTACAATGCGTCGCGCCCTTCGCGGGCGCGTGGATTGAAACCAGGACACGAGCCTGACGAACGCCACGATCACGCTGTGTCGCGCCCTTCGCGGGCGCGTGGATTGAAACTCCTAACAACTCATATTTGGGTTGATACGGGAGAGTCGCGCCCTTCGCGGGCGCGTGGATTGAAACATAGCCTGATCCTCTCTGATGCTGGAAACCGCCAGCGTCGCGCCCTTCGCGGGCGCGTGGATTGAAACATCAGCGAATCCCAGGTCGAGCATCTGGAACGCGTCGCGCCCTTCGCGGGCGCGTGGATTGAAACGGCAAGTACGCAGTCACCGCCTGGCAGGATCCGGCCGTCGCGCCCTTCGCGGGCGCGTGGATTGAAACCTCACCCTCTTGGGCGTCCCCGAACCAGCCGTCGTCGCGCCCTTCGCGGGCGCGTGGATTGAAACTACACGCGCACTCATCGCGATGAGTTTGTGACTTGGTCGCGCCCTTCGCGGGCGCGTGGATTGAAACTGGATGTCGTTTGCTGTGGGCGGCCCACCATCAAGCGTCGCGCCCTTCGCGGGCGCGTGGATTGAAACTTGCGCTGGCTGGATGGCCTGCCGATGTGAGTGGTCGCGCCCTTCGCGGGCGCGTGGATTGAAACCTGCCTGATCATCACGGCCCGGCCCGAGTCCGTCCGTCGCGCCCTTCGCGGGCGCGTGGATTGAAACTGTTTGATTGCGCGGAACCAGACGCCGCGCCAATTGTCGCGCCCTTCGCGGGCGCGTGGATTGAAACCCGACCCCATCGAGCGCCGCGCTGCCGAGATCGAGTCGCGCCCTTCGCGGGCGCGTGGATTGAAACAAGAACCGCACGTCTCCGACCTCCAAGGACGGTAGTCGCGCCCTTCGCGGGCGCGTGGATTGAAACTCCGGCAGGTCCAGGCACTCGCGCTTCAACTTGCGTCGCGCCCTTCGCGGGCGCGTGGATTGAAACTGCTGCTTCCTCTGGTCCCTCGGCAAGCCGATCAGCGTCGCGCCCTTCGCGGGCGCGTGGATTGAAACAATCAAGCCCGCACGCGATGCAGGTTTTTTTCGCGTCGCGCCCTTCGCGGGCGCGTGGATTGAAACTGTGTTGATCAGATGGATCGTCTCGGAGTTAAAGGTCGCGCCCTTCGCGGGCGCGTGGATTGAAACATGGACATCGCTGGAAACGAAGTCCCGTTGCTGTGGTCGCGCCCTTCGCGGGCGCGTGGATTGAAACTTTGTGGACTTTGGCAACCCCATCGCCAAGGTCGCGTCGCGCCCTTCGCGGGCGCGTGGATTGAAACATCGACCAGTGCACGCAGGCCGGGGAAAAGCCCATGTCGCGCCCTTCGCGGGCGCGTGGATTGAAACTGCATTGGGCTATTGATCGGGAGGATGCATGATTCGTCGCGCCCTTCGCGGGCGCGTGGATTGAAACCCCTGCTCCAGGCTGTGGTCGTCGATGCGATTTGGTCGCGCCCTTCGCGGGCGCGTGGATTGAAACCTGCAGACCGCCTGGGCGCAGCTGGGCGGCACCGTCGCGCCCTTCGCGGGCGCGTGGATTGAAACTACGCGCCCGCCGACCTGTACCGCATCACGTCGGCGGTCGCGCCCTTCGCGGGCGCGTGGATTGAAACGTGGACAACCGCACCGACATTGCCGAGACTCGTACGTCGCGCCCTTCGCGGGCGCGTGGATTGAAACAGCCCGCGCAAGAGCTGGACACCGGGCCAGCGGTGGTCGCGCCCTTCGCGGGCGCGTGGATTGAAACAGAACATCACAGGGTCCGTTGGACACATGACCCTGTCGCGCCCTTCGCGGGCGCGTGGATTGAAACATCCGGACTGCACTTGACGCGAAATGACAGAACAGTCGCGCCCTTCGCGGGCGCGTGGATTGAAACTCGCAAGACGAATTCACGGTTGCGGCCAGCACCACGTCGCGCCCTTCGCGGGCGCGTGGATTGAAACCTGGTCTTGTTGATCATTTCTGAGGATCCTTATCAGTCGCGCCCTTCGCGGGCGCGTGGATTGAAACGTCGTGAACGCCTGCAAGGTATTGCCAAATGAGGTCCAGGTCGCGCCCTTCGCGGGCGCGTGGATTGAAACAATCTCCCAGGTGAATCGCCAACAACCCGCGATCGTCGCGCCCTTCGCGGGCGCGTGGATTGAAACCGGCATAGGAGTAGAGATCACGCCGATGGTGGCGTCGCGCCCTTCGCGGGCGCGTGGATTGAAACCAGCCTGGAGGAATGCAAGCGGGCCATTGAGGATGTCGCGCCCTTCGCGGGCGCGTGGATTGAAACTGCTGGTGTTTCCGACCGCAGCATACACAAGGGTCGCGCCCTTCGCGGGCGCGTGGATTGAAACAACATCCTGTGGTCCAACATCGAGACGCTGTTTCGTCGCGCCCTTCGCGGGCGCGTGGATTGAAACATGAAGTTGGCGACCAGGCCGTCAGGGATGCTCGGTCGCGCCCTTCGCGGGCGCGTGGATTGAAACGGGCGCGCTTGCCGACCTGCTGCTGCTGCCCGGCCGTCGCGCCCTTCGCGGGCGCGTGGATTGAAACCATGCGGGAGCTTTGGCCTGCGCGATCGCCGAGAGTCGCGCCCTTCGCGGGCGCGTGGATTGAAACCAGAGTGTCTTGGATGGCCTGATCATCCAGATCAGGTCGCGCCCTTCGCGGGCGCGTGGATTGAAACGTCGACAGCCGCACCGACATCGCATTGACCCGCACGTCGCGCCCTTCGCGGGCGCGTGGATTGAAACAGAACACGAGGCACAACCCTCAGATTCTCAATCGTCGCGCCCTTCGCGGGCGCGTGGATTGAAACTGCGAAGGATGGTTCGACGGCGCCGTGGTCAATCACGTCGCGCCCTTCGCGGGCGCGTGGATTGAAACGCACACCGCCGGCTGGTACGTCCAGGCTTATCCCTTGTCGCGCCCTTCGCGGGCGCGTGGATTGAAACATGGAAAGCAGGCGATTCCTGAGGCTGCACAGCGGTCGCGCCCTTCGCGGGCGCGTGGATTGAAACCCGGTCGCGGCCGTTGCCGCTGTACTGCTGCATCCCGTCGCGCCCTTCGCGGGCGCGTGGATTGAAACGCAGATTACGCCATACGATTAATGCTCGCCTCGATCTAACCCCCCATGCCCGCTACGGTGAGCATTTGCGTATGCGCCCAGGCTGGATGCATACGCAAATGCTCATTGACACACAACAGGAGGCTCGTATCATCATGCTGATGACCGAGACTGATAAATCTGCGCCCTTACCTTTGACTACGCGAGTGCGCAAAGCTGAGGCGGCAATACGCGCCCGGGGCGGTCGACGCCTGCCAGGCGGGTCGTTGCAACCGGACGCTGCCCAGGCTCTGGACGCCCTACTGGCTGCTGGCTACGCGTCATCCGCCACCGCCGCCATCAGCCGCGCCCTCATCGAGGCGGCGGGCCGGGAAGGGGGTGTAGTGCCGTCTGGCCAATAGACGGGCATGGAGTGTGCGTAACCTAGCCAGCAGGCCGTATGAGGGAACCGGGTAGCCGTGTCCTGGGATTTTTTTCCCAAGATTGTGTAATGGAGTTTTCCTATTGACCTATCGAATTTATTTGCGCGACGCGAACCAGCGCGTCACTGACAAAACCGCGACCGAATCCAAAGCTGCGGCGCTTGCGGCGTTTGGTGAACTCGTTGACCGCGCCGAGCTGGACGGTCAGAAGCTGCTGGCTGTTCTCAACCAAGACGGTAAAAAGATCGCCCACCACAATTTCCAGGCCCAGCCTGGCGATGCCGACCACTGGCGCGGCAGGCTGGATCAGATCACGTGGCCGGCCTGATGCGATCCCAACGGGTTGTGTAGTGGAGTTTTTTCACTACGCCCGTATAGTGGAATTTTCCCAAACCAGAATCGGAACGATCCATGTCGAATCTAGAGGTTTATGCGCCTGCCGTTGATAACAAGTTATATTCACTCCACGAACTGGGCGAATCCTGCAAGCTTGCCGTCCACACCCTTTTCTCTGACGATTTCGCCGCGCCGCCCCGAGTCCTGATCATAAAAGTCCACACAAAAGCAGGAAAGCAGGTGGAGATCGGAATCCCGTATGATCACGACGATCTCGCTTGGGCCAGAATTGACGGCAAAATAATCGAGTAAATATCTACTTCCTCTCGCACCTCACCACCTTCCCATCGGTCGCGCACGAATACTCACCGAGATCCACGGTGACCGACGGTGCCGGGCGCCGACGTATGCCGCTCTAATCGCGCCGTTGCAAGGTCACTTCTTTTTGTGCCTGCAAGACTTTGGGTGGCCAACTGCTCTTGATATAAGCCAGCACCGCAACGATTTCCTCGTCAGTCAGCACCGTGCCATAGGCGGGCATATCGCTTTGGTAGCCCGGAGGTGCCGTCTTTCCAGGAACCAAACCGTGTTTCACCATATCGATCAACATCGTATCGGGATGATGCCAGGTATGGCCCGTCTTGTCGTGTGGCGGTGCGGGTAACTTGCCGTTGGGCATGCGGTCACGCCAGTCCGGCTGTCCCTGCAATGCCTCGCCGTGGCACGCTGCACAAGAGTTTGCGTAGATCGCCTTGCCTTGAATCACGAGGGACTGATCCGCAGGGTCGATGAATGCCGGGCCCGATGGGCGCATCGTGCTGTAAAGAATAAGAATAGCGGCGGCGCCGATTGTCGCGGCACCGACCATTCCAAAGGCCAAGTTTTTCTGTGACATCGGATCAATCGACCTTGATCTTGCCGATCATTCCGGCCTCCATGTGGCCTGGTATCAGGCAGGCAAAGTCCACCGTGCCCGCTTGATCGAACTGCCACACCAGGCCGCCAGCCTTGCCCGCGTCCAAGGCGACCATATTCGGCTCGGCATGCTGCATGCCCGGCATTTTTTGCATTTCGACCGCATGGGCCTGCAGTTCGGCAAGGGATCCGATCACCATTTCATGGGGGATCTTGCCGGTGTTTTTGATGATGAAACGAACGATCTCTCCGGTGTTCACCCGGATCTCGGCAGGCGTAAACCGCATGGTGTCGTCCATTGTCAACTCGATGGTTCGGGTCACTTTGGCCGGGTCGCCTGGCTGGCCTGTCGGCGAAGCCGCCGTGGACATCGTGGACATGTCATGGCCCGGCATGCCATGCGCCGGTGCGCCATGCCCCCCGGCATGGTTGCCCGCCGCCCATGCGAAGGCCGGAAGTACGCTCAATGCCAAAATGGAAAGGGTCTTCTTCATATGCATGCTCTCTTTGGATTGATCGTCGGTCGGCGGTCGACTCAAGCCGCCCTCCAGCCGATCGAAAGACGCGGATAGTCCCTCTACTAAGTCCTGTGGGCCGGTTCGAGCCAGCCTAGACCCGCAGCCCATCCAGCAGCGCCAGGTGCTCGCTGCCCAGCGTCAGTTGGGTTGCCCGAACCAGACTGCTCAACTGATGCAGGTTTGTGGCGCTGGCGATCGGTGCGGTGATGCCATCCTGGGCGATGATCCAGGCCAGCGCGACTTCGGCGGGGTGGGCATCCAGGGCGCTGGATACTTGATCCAGCGCAGACAGGATCCGGTGTCCGCGCTCATCCAGGTACTTGGCTGCGCCCTGGCCGCGCGGGCTTTTTGCCAGATCGGCTTGCGAGCGGTATTTGCCCGACAGGAAGCCCGACGCCAAGCTGTAGTAGGTGATGACGCCGATGTGCTCTTTGCGGGTCAGGTCGCGCAGTGCGCCATCGAACCCGGATCGATCATAGAGGTTGTATTCCGGCTGCAGCACGTCGTAGCGCGGCAGTCCATGGGCCTCGGCGGCGGCCAGCGCGTCGGACAACTGGCCGGCGTTCAGGTTCGAGGCGCCGATTGCACGAATCTTGCCGGCCTCGCGCAATGACTGGAAGGCGCTCAATGTCTCTTCGATGGGAGTGTCGGGGTCGGGCCAGTGGGATAGATAGAGGTCGATATAGTCCGTTTTCAGGCGCCGCAGGGAATCCTCGACCGCCTGGGTGATCCAGCGGCGCGACAGGCCTTTTTTCGTTGGACCGAGTTCGGAGCCGACTTTGGTGATCAGGGTGATCCGATCGCGTCTGCCTGGATTGCGGCTCAGCCAGTTGCCGATGATGGTCTCGGATTCGCCCCCCTGGTTGCCCGCGACCCATTTGGAATAGCTGTCGGCTGTATCCACGGCGTTCAGGCCGGAGTCGAGCAGGGCATCAAGCAGGGAGAATGATGCCTGCTCGTCAACTGTCCAGCCGAATACGTTTCCGCCGAACACCATGGGTGCGATGTCCAGTCCTGTAGTGCCAAGCGGGCGTGTGTCCATGTTCGAGTCCTTGATCAGTTTGATGCGGCGCCGTTTCGGGGCGATCATGACGACGTTCGGATTACGGTGATCCGGGTGCGGGGAAGGGCGCTTCGCGCCACTGTCCCGGCAGCAGCCCGTCCAGGCTCCACGGGCCGATCCGGGTGCGGATCAGGCGCAGGGTCGGCAGGCTCACGGCTGCCGTCATGCGGCGCACCTGCCGGTTTCGACCTTCGCGAATGGTGATCTCCAGCCATGCGGTCGGGATGTTCCGGCGAAAACGGATGGGGGGATGCCGGTCCCACAGGTCTGGCTCATCGAGCCGCAGAACCTCGGCCGGGCGGCTTGGGCCGTCATTCAGTTCCACTCCGGTGCGCAAAGCGGCCAGTTGCGCCTCGTCGGGTGCGCCTTCGACCTGCACCCAGTAGGTTTTTGCCATCTCGTGCCTGGGGTCGGCGATGCGCGCCTGCAGGCGTCCGTCGTTGGTCAGCAGAAGCAGGCCTTCACTGTGTCGATCGAGGCGCCCCGCGGCATAGACGCCGGGTACATCCACGAAATCCTTGAGCGTGGTCCGGCCCTGGTCGTCGCTGAACTGGGTCAGGACGTCGAAGGGCTTGTTCAACAACAGCAGGCGTGGCGGCGCCGATGCCGGTCGCCTCGCCGGCGGCGTCCTGGAACCTGTGTATGCCATGTCGGGATCCTGAAGCTTCCGGGGTGGTTCGAGTGTCCTATCTTAGACGATGGGGCGATCCCGGGCCGCTTTCGAAGCCATGCTACGCAAGCTGGTTTTGGAGAAAGGAAATGATGCTGCCGCAACCCGGGCTTGGGTTTTCGGTCGGACTGGTGCGGCGGCGCTGCTGGAGTATCATTCCCGTATCATGGACGGAACCGGAAAGAAAGTGGATGCGGAGCCGATGCCCACCTTTCATACCATCGGTCATTCGAACCGCAGTTTCGACGCCTTTGCGGCGTTGCTGGGCGAGGCTCGGATCGGGCTCCTGATCGATATCCGGACCATCCCGCGCTCGCGGGCCAACCCGCAGTTCAACCAGGACGTCCTGCCCGATGCGCTTGCGGCTTTCCATATCGAGTACGAGCGCGTGGCGGCGCTGGGCGGCCTGCGCGGCAGGTCGAAAGAGGTTTCCCCCGAGGTCAACGGCTTCTGGGAAAACGACAGCTTTCATCATTATGCCGACTACGCGCTGTCCGAGCCCTTTCGTGAGGGGCTGGATGACCTGATTGCGCGCGGGCGCGCCCAGCGCTGCGCCTTCATGTGCTCGGAGGCGGTCTGGTGGCGCTGCCATCGGCGCATCGTTGCCGACTATCTACTGGCCCGGGGCGCGACGGTTTTTCATATCATGGGGCAAGGCCGCCTGGAACCCGCGCGTTTGACGCAGGGTGCGATCATCCAGCCCGATGGCCGGATTGTCTATCCGGGCGCGGCACCGCAGCGGGCTTGAGGCTCGGCGAGGCCCGCTGTTGCAGGCCTGGGAACAGTGCCTCTAGGTGCCTGTGCGGAGGGTTTGCGACGGATGTCCTTCATGCCCGCAGGATGTTTGCCTGTGCCAGCGCATTCCGCAAGAGTTTCTCATCGTCGGCCGTGATGGGCAGCACGGGCTGTGGCTGTATGGGCGATGCAACGCCCAATATGCGGGCTGCCGCCTTGGCCGCCCGTGGCGTTCCAATGCGCTTGAATGCCTGCAGCACCGGCAGGAGCCGCGAAAAAATTTGCTGTGCCTTGACCAGATCTTTGTCCTCGCAGGCCGCGGTGTAGAGTTCGACGAGCTCTTTTGGAATCACGCTGCCCAGAGCGACGTCGCAGCCGTCGGCCCCCATTGCGAACGCGCCCAGCATGACTTCGGGATGTCCCGAAAGATATGCAAAATTCTCACCGCAAATACTTGTCACATTGGGAACGTTGGATACGTCCGGCCCGCCGTCCTTCGTCAGGATGGCGCCGGCCTTATCGATCAGTTCCTTATAAACATCCGGGGAAATTGTAAAGCCGGTGCTGCGGGGGTGATTATAGATACCGATGGGCACGCTCATGGCGTCCGCCACGCGGCAAAAATGGGCGACCGCCTCATCCCGGGTCAGCGGGATATACGAGCGTGCCTGCGCCACGACGACATCCGCGCCGGCCTCTATCGCATCCTGGCCCAACTCTATGGTGTGTTTTGTCGTTTCGCCCATGATGCCGGCCAAGACCTTGACCCGGCCTCGTACGCTGTCGACGACGCATCGGATGACATCGCGGCGCTGGGCGCGTGTCAGGTAGGTGAAGCCGCCGGAACCCAGCAGGCAACTGACCCCGTGAACGCCGTTTCCAACCACCCAATCGACGTGGTCTCTCATGATTCCCGGGTCAAAGTCCCCGTCGGCGGTCGCCAATGAGGTAATGAGGTTTGCAAAAACGCCGCAATATTCGTTTTTCATCTGTGCACTCCATGGATGTCCTGAGGGTTACCTGGTTTCAGATGCCCATGTACATCGTCCGTACGCGTTCGTCGCTTAGCAATGTTGAGATGTTTCCCTGAGCGCCGATGCTGCCGTTCTGTAGAACGTAAGCCCGGTCGACAATCTTCACCGCGAGTTTTACGTTCTGTTCGATCAATAAGATGCTGATATTCAGCTCTTCGTTGAACTCCCTGATTTTCTTGAAGATTGCCTGTACGATCAGTGGCGCGAGGCCGCTGCTGGGTTCGTCCAGAATCAACACCTTGGGCTCTAGAAGCAATGCGCGGCCCACCGCCACCATTTGCTGTTCTCCACCGGACAGATTGCCTGTGTTCTGCAGCCGTCGTTCAAGCAGGCGCGGGAACATGTCAAAGATTCTTTGTATCCTCTCTTTGCGCTCCGCTTCGTCCAGCCCCCGCCACATCAGCGGCAGCTCCAGGTTCTGGATCACGGTTTGATTGGGGATCAGGTGGCGGCCTTCGAGGACATGGGCAAGGCCGTGCCGCGCGCGCTTGTAGGGCGCCCAGGCATGCATGTCGAGGCCGTTGAATTCCACGGTTCCCTCGTAGATGTCGCACCAACCGCCCACGACCCGCGCCAGGGTTGTCTTTCCCGCGCCGTTCGCGCCCAGCAGGCCGACCACTTCCCCCTGCCGGATTTCCAGGTCGATGCCCTGCAGGATCCGGATGGGTCCGTAACCGGCGTGGACGCCCTGTACCTTCAAGACTGTTTTTTCGCCGGAGGTTTGTCCCATACGGTCATCTCGTGTGTTCATCGTATTAGTCCTCCAGTTCACTGCCGAGGTAGGCGGCGATGACTTCCTTGTCCTCCCGGATGGCCGCCGGGCCCCCGGTCCTGAGGTGGGAACCATTCACCAACACGCTGATCACATCGGCGATGTCCATGATGAGCTTCATGTCGTGTTCGATCAGGATGATCGTCGTGTCGGTGCTCACCAGCTCTCTGAGGCGCTTGCCCAATACCGCAGTCTCCACCGGGTTCAAGCCAGCCGCGGGCTCATCCAGCAAAATGAGATCGGCGCCGGACAGCACGCAACGGGCCACCCCCGACAGGCGTTGCAATCCGACGGCGACGGTTTTGGGTAAGTCCTGGGCGATCTCGCTCAGGCCATACTGTGCCAGCACGCGCGCCGTTTCCCGCTCTAATTCGACTTCCTCCCGGGAGTGCACCCCCAGTGCCAGGGATGAGAGGAAGCGATTGCGTTGTCGGCGATACGCTCCCAGTTTCACGTTCTCTGTGATGGTGAGCTCCGGTGCCAGTTCCAATAGCTGGAAGGTTCTGCTCATACCCATTTCCGCGCGGGCTTCCGCGGATAGCGCGGATATGTCAACGCCCTTGAACATGATCGTTCCCGTGGTGGGGCGGAACATGCCTGTGATGCAGTTCAGCAATGTCGATTTGCCGGCCCCGTTCGGCCCGATCAGTGCATGCAGGGACCCCTTTTGTACCGTGATGGAGACATCGTGGAGCGCCTGGATGCCGCCGAATTTTTTTCCGGTGTGCTCCAGCGCCAGCAAGGGGCTGTTTTCACCCTGAATCCTGGATGCCGGCGCAAGAGGGGCCGACCCGGACGGATGATGGTCGATGGCGGGCGCGCCTTGCGCGGCATCGAGGTCCGCGCCGCCGTGGCGGCTGAGTTTCGTGGCCTCTGCCTTCAGTCGTGCGCGCTGCTTCCAATAGTGCTCGAGCGTCCCGGCGATTCCGAGCGGGAAACGAATCAGGACGAGGAGCATCAAGAGGCCGAGTATGAGTACCTGCCAGTCTCTGACTGCCTGCACGAACTCGGGAAGGCCGCGGACGATCAGGACTCCGGGAATCACGCCCCAGATGGAGCCTGCGCCGCCAATGATGACCATCAACAGCAAATCGATGCTTTGGGTCAAGCCGGCGAATTCCGGCGAGGCCGCGCCCAGGCTCAAGGCAAACAGAGACCCCGCGAGCCCGGCGATAGCGCCCCCAAGGACCACGGCGCGCAGGCGATTGCCGTAGACACTGAAACCGTAGCTGTGCGCGGCTGCCTCCAGGGTCTTGGCGAGCCTCAATGCCCGTCCGTGGCTCGCGTTCTTGAAATTACGGATCAGGAGGATGAAAAGGAAAACGAGGATCAGGCTAAGGTAAAAAAGCCATAAATCCATGATCGCGGAGTTGACGCCGAAGCCTTTCCGGATCCCCGTCAGGCCGCTCGGCCCGCCCGTCCACGCGGAGCCGTTGATCACCGAGAATACGATGCCCACGGCTGCCAGAGTGACGATGGTGAAGTACTGGGCTCGGCGCAGCAGCCCGATTGCCCCGATGGTGAATGCGGCAATCCCGCCGATGGTGGCGCTGAGAACACCGCCTAGCACTGCAAATAAGATGCCGCTATCGCCTTTGACCAGGAGCAGGCCGGTCACGTACGTGCCGATTCCGAAAAACACGGCGTGACCCAGGCTCAGCAGGCCCGCGATGCCGTACATGAGGTCGAGGCCGATCGCGGCGAGCGCGTATATCAGCAAGGTGGTGGTGAAGCGCAACAGGTCATCGCTCATCCACAGAGGTGAGGCGCCGATGAGCAATAAGGCGCCGCACGACAGCAATATGGTGCTGCGGGTCATTTTCTGGCCTCTCCGAGAAATGTAATGCCTTGTGCGGTCAGAAGGTACGCGATGAGCAGCGCGAAAACGACGGCATCGCGGAACACATCCGAGCCATAGACGGTCACCAGCGCTTCGATTGCCCCGAGCGTCAGTCCAGCGGCCAGTGTCCCAAGAATCGTCATGCCGCCGATGAGTGCGGCAATCAGCCCCAAAAGCGCGAATCCGAGGCCCATGGTGAAGTCGACCAGAATGATGGGCGCGGCCAATAAGCCGCCCAGTCCGGCAATCATGCCGGCCAGGACGAACGCGCTGATCCTGTAGAACGTGACATTCACCCCGCTGGCCGCCGCGCCCGTGGAGTCGGTCGCTGCCGCGCGCATGGCGCGGCCCGCGCTCGTCCGGTCCAGAAACAGGAAAAGCGCGATGCCGACGATCACGGCGCCTGCGATCAGCGTTGCGCTCTGAAGATCCAGGCTTTGGAGCCAGCCGCTGTCGAAATTCGTGGGCATATAACGCTCCATAGTGGTCGGGTTTCTGCCCCAGAGCAGCAACTCGAGCCCCGACAGGACGACTGCGATGGCCACGGTTCCCAGCAGCTTGATCACTAGCGTCGCACGTGCCATCCATCGTTCCAATATGAAATCTATCCCGTAGCCGAGGATGGCCTGGACTGCGAGAACGGTGATGATGATCACTGCCAGCGGAACGTGCAGCCGGCTGAGCGTGATGCTTAAAAAGGCGCCAATCAGGAAACAATCGCCCGCCGCCAGATTGAGTATTCCGGTGGCATTGCGGATCAGGACAATACCGACGCCAAGCAGTGCGTAGATGGCGCCCATTGTGAGACCCGAAAACAAAATGAGGGTAAATAACGACATATGTCTTCTCAGGAAAGTAGGCCGTCCAGCCGCCTCGATGGCTCAGTATGGCTGGCGTTCACATCGGAAAACAAAGGCTGAAGCAGTTCGCTAATTGCTGCGTGCTTGCCATGACAATGGTTTTAGGCATAAGCCCCCAGTCTGGAGGCGTTCGGCGCCGTTGAATGGCCACGGTTTGCGGATGCCGGGTCGGGTTGAGGGCTCCGTCGCACCGAGGCCCGCTGTCGGGCTCGCCGATAGGTGAACAGGTGCCCGCCATGTCCGGCGGCAAGGCGGGCACCTTACATTGCGACGACCCTATTCGGCGTTGACCCAGCGCTTGCCATTCCAGCGTTGAATGCGTACCGGCGTTTCCACCCCCTTTGTGACACCGATGTGGTCTTGCGGGCTATAGCGCCATACCGCGTGGAATCCCCTGATGTCGGGCCCATTCTCCAGGTACTTCACCATCGCGTCGCGGTCCGCTCCGTGGAGCGCCGCGGTCATCGCGACCGTGAACGTATCGCCGTAGGCGTATGCCATCCAGTCGGGCGACAGGCCTCTTTTCGCCTCGTAGCGCTTGTTGAATTCCTCGATCATTTCGACGCGCTTTTGATCCTTGATGCCAGACGTATCAAAGGCATCGTCTCCGGTAAAGAGCAGCTCTTTCGGGGTGACATCTTTCACCAGATTCATCAGGTCGTAGGACATGGATGAATAATTGAGGAAAACGGGTACATCCATGCGCGCAGCGGCGATGGCACGCAATGCCGTTACGACCTGCGGCCCCGTGCTCCAGATGAATAGGGCATCCACACCCTGGCTGGCGAGCTTGGCAACCTGCGGAATCAGGTTCTGGGCCCCCGGGTCGAATTGAACATCCACGACTGGGACGGATAATTCCTGCGCCGCCTTGAGGCCATGCTCGCGCGCGCTCAGGCCAGTGGCGTCCGTGGATGTCATGAAGCCGAATTTCTTGATGTTGTGGCTCTTCATATATCGGATCGCTTCCCCCATGGCGTCCTCGGTCGGTACGGCCACTTGGAAAATTCCCGTCGTCGGCGCCGGCAGTGCGTGGGGCGTGTGGACCACGTCGATCTGCTTGATTCCCAGCATTTCTTTCGTCGCGGCGTGCGTGGATCCGAAATTGGGCCCGATCATCACGTCGACTTTGTCCTTCAGTGAATTGACGCAAGTGATCGCGCGCTCCGCGTTGCCTTCGTCATTGCAAATGGTCAGTTTGATCGCACGATCGGGATGGGCTTCGTTCCACATGCTCACAATGACCTCGGTGCCCGCTTTCAGCGAGTCGCCGACGACAGTGGCAAGCGGCCCCGTTTCAGGGACGACCAGCCCGACCTTTACGTCGCCCGTGACGGTTGGCCACTCAGCTTGCGCGGGATCCGCTGCGAATGCGTTTCCCAGCATGCTCGATAGTGCGCCCATCAATAGCGCGTGCTTGATTGCTTTCAGCGTAAACATATTGTCTCCTTTGTTTTATATAAAACAACCGTTCAACGGCTTGGCTGTCCTCGACAGGAATATGTCGCCTGATTATTCGCGCTTCAGGGGGTCTCCAGGTGTTGGCGCGTTCAGATAAACCCGGTCATCAGGTCGCCGGGATTGCACCAAGACGTATTTCGGGCATGATTTCCAGCCAGCGCTGAGCATCCAGCGCCGCCATGCAGCCACTGCCCGCACTGGTGATGGCTTGCCGGTAGTTGTGATCTTGGACGTCACCCGCCGCGAAGATGCCGGGCGCGCTCGTCGCGGTGGCCGGGCCATCGAAGCCGCCACGTGTGACCAGGTAGCCATTACGCATCTCGAGCTGGCCTTCGAACAAGTGTGTATTGGGTGTGTGGCCTATGGCGATGAAGACTCCGGACAGATCGAACTGCCGCAGTGTATCGTCGCGGTTGTTGCGCAGCCTCATGCCCGTCACGCCACTGGAATCACCCAGGACGGCATCGAGCTCGTGGTGCCACAGGATCTGTACCCGGCCTTCGGCCTCCTTGGCCAATAGGCGGTCGGTGAGCAGCGGTTCGGCGCGGAACCGGTCGCGCCGGTGCACGACCAGCACTTTGGCTGCAATTTCGGACAGATAGAGAGCCTCTTCGACTGCCGTGTTTCCACCCCCTATGACCGCGACGACCTGACCGCGATAGAAAAAGCCATCGCATGTCGCGCACGCGGACACCCCGCGCCCGATAAAGGCCTGTTCCGAGGGCAGCCCCAAATACTTTGCCGTGGCGCCGGTGGCGATGATCAGCGCGTCGCAGGTGTACTCCGCCTGCTCGCCTCGCAGCCGATACGGGTGCTGCCCGAGGTCGGCGGACTCGATATGATCCTGCACGATCCGCGTGCCGAAGCGCTCAGCGTGCGCCTGCAAACGGGCCATCAGATCGGGCCCTAGCACCCCTTCGGAATCCCCTGGCCAGTTGTCCACGTCGGTTGTCGTCATCAGTTGGCCGCCCGGCGCCATGCCGCTCAGCAGCACCGGCTGCAGGTTGGCGCGTGCGGCGTAGACTGCTGCGCTATAGCCGGCAGGTCCGGAACCAAGGATCAGCAGTCGCGCGTGCTTGCCGTTGACGTCATTCATGGTGCGTTTCCTCGCTGGGCTGCCGCCGCAATTCGATGGTCGATTGGAATCGGAGCTGATACAAATCAGCCAGAAAGGTCACCACCCCATACATCACCGGCGTATTCTTGTCGGTGAAGTACGTCGTTTCGCGGATCAGGGCGGCGGAGCGCTCGGGCGCCCCGATCAGCGCCGCCTGACCCGTGTCGAGGATCACCGAGCGAACGGCATTGTCAGACGCAATTTTGTCGGCGCGCGTGAATAGCCTCAGAATCGCAAAGACGTTGCTTTCCATCAGGACTTTCTGTGTCAGGTGGCGTTTGAACAGTATCGGCAGGAAGCGCTCTTCGACTCCGATGACCCGGCCGGCCACTAATCTGAGGCGCAGGACTCGATACAGTCTCTGGGCGTCGTCGCCAAAGGTGGACAGCAAGTGGGGCGGCACGGGCACCTCGCCGTGTTCCAGCAGCTTGAATGCCACCGCCTTCTGGGCCGCCCGCATGTCATTTTCGAAGATGTGGGTGATGTCATGGACGATTCGAGGCTCACAGATAAATGTTCCGCGGCCCCGCTCTTTGCGGACCAGACCTTGGGCCGTCAGTTCGGCAATCGCCTGCCGCACGGTCGGCCGACTCACGTCGAATATGCGGATACATTCCTTTTCTGATGGAAGCGGGCACCCGATCCCGTATTCCCCAAGGCTGGTAATGTACGTGGAGAGGTGTGCCGCCAATTGTGCGTAGAGCGGGATCGGACTCGACAAACTCAGCGTGCTGGGCTTGAAGATTTTCTCGAAATCATCCAGAGGCCTCACCCGACTCGTCGGCTGGCTGCTGTGCTCCTGCTCTTTCGCGACACGAATGTTCAGTGCGGGCATTTTCGTACGCCTTGGTCGGTTGCGTATTACATGTCGAGCCGGGTGCCGATCCAGTCTGTGATTTGCGACTCGGACATGGCGCCCAGTTTCTTGTCCAGCACTTTGCCCTCGTGCATCAGCAGCAGGGTGGGCAGGCTGCGCACGCCGAACGCCTTGGCAGTCCCGGCATTTTCATCCACATTGATCTTGGCGACCGCAAGGCGTCCGTCATATGCCGCCGCCAAGCTCTCGAATACCGGGTGCATGCTCAGGCACGGCTTGCAGGAAGGTGCCCAGCAATCCACCAATACGGGAAGCGTGTTCTTTAGGACACGCGCCTCGAAGGTTGCGTCGTCGACGTCGAAAACCATACAGGCCCCCTTGGAAAATTAGCGGTTGACGTTTTCGCCGTAGAAGGCGGTCGGCAGATTGGTGCGTGGCCAGGCATCCCCGTCCTCGAACTGCGCCACCCCTACCGCATGGCGAGCCATGCCGGATTCCATCATGGCCATTGACACGATCTCTGCGACGCCCCGGTCGGTAACGCCGTTGTCACGCAGGGCCTGAAAGTCCTCATCGGTCAGGCCTTCGGTGAAAGCCATTTTGCGAGCGAAGCGCAGCACCGCTTTAGTCCGGGCATCCACCTTGTCTGAATTCTCGAAATCCAGAATCTCGGCGACGTCATCCGCATCCATTCCAAAGTGCTCGATCAGGTGCGTCTGGTGATTGTTGATGCAGCGCGGGCAGTCGACTTCACTCGCGCAGATCAGGGAGATGGCGTTGCGCAAGGTGTGCGGCAGGTCGCCGTCCATCATTTGCAGGCGCTTGGTCAGGCCCCACCAATGGCGCAGCAAATCCACGTCCAAGGCAAAAAAGCCCCAGGTGGGCGTCAGGAAGCGGTCACCTTTGACTTTGCGGATGTCCTCGAAGATCTCGGCGATTTCGCCTGTGGCCTGGTCTGGTTTGACCAATGTGATCTTGTCCATTTTTCAGTCTCCTGTGTCGTCGCTGGTGCTGGCCAGCGATCTATGGCTGCCGGCGCGGTGGATAGAGCCTTGGCGTTAACGAGATTCTAGAGTATCAGATATCAGGATGTCAACACGTCATAATAACCTTATAACTAATTTGTAGAATTACTCCGTGCGGGTCCTTTGATGGGTCTGGTGGCTCGGGGTCGGCGCCGCCCTGCAAGTCGCTCAGCAGGACTGAGTCGTGGTGCCTCGACGGCGATCGCAACCCTCGCCCCGGCCAATTTTCGACCGGCGGTCCCAAGTGTTTATCACACAAGCGGATTGTCGAATAAGTCACGGATTGTCCATGCACTTGTCCACATCTTGAGTGGACAAGTTGCGCGCGATCAGTGGAAGGCGGCTGCGCATTTTTTGACCCGGCTGCGCAAGTGCCCGTCGCACAAACAGATTCTTCGATCTCGGCGGACTTGTCCCTGGGCTTGTCCACATCTTGCGTGGAGAACCTTCTTCGCGGCGCTCGCAGCCGTGGGCGCCCGGGCCGCTAAAATACAAACCCGCATCCGCGCGGCCGCCGCGGCCGCGTCGCTGGTTTTTCGAGGACTGGAACCATGGACGAGCTGAACAAATTCGTCGAAGTATTACCCGATCTGCACCACACGGCGGTCGAGGGCCTGATCACCCTGGTCATCCTGGTGGTGGGCTGGTCACTGTCGTCCCTCGCCGCGCATGGCGTGCGCCGCTTGGCGGCGCGCTCCGCGCGCATCGATCCGACGGTTGTGCCGATTCTGCGCAGCGTCACCGTCTGGACGATCCGCACCGTGGTGCTGCTGGCGGTGCTGGCGCGGCTCGGGGTTCAGACGGCGAGTCTCATCGCCATGCTGGGCGCCGCCGGCTTGGCGGTGGGCCTGGCCTTGCAGGGCACGCTGCAGAATATCGCGGCGGGCATCATGCTGCTGATCCTGAGGCCGGTGAGATCGGGCGAGTATGTTTCGATCGCTGGACAGGGCGAGGGCACGGTGGACGAGGTGGGCCTGTTCATGACGCGGCTCATCCAGTTCGATGGGGTCCACATCCTGCTGCCCAACAGCTCGGTCTGGGGCAATGCGGTGATCAACTACAGCCGCAATGCGTCGCGCCGCCTGGACATTGCCGTCGGGGTGCGCTATGGCGACGATCTGGATCAGGCGATCGCCGCGTTGCGGGGTCTGGTGGAGAGCCGGGGCGATGATGTGCTGCGCGATCCCGCGCCGCGCGTGATGGCCACGGAATATCGCGACAGCGCCGTGATGGTGAATATCCGGGTGTGGACGCCCGCCGAGAAATACTGGGATCTACGTTTCGATCTGTACCGCGAGGCGGTACAAGCCTTGCAGCGCGCCGGCTTGAGGACGCCGATCCCCCTGCGCGAGGTGCGCGCGGTGCCGGGCGCGGCGCCCGCCGCCCCGGGGGATTGAGGGGGCTCTTTACTCGACCATCCGGTTCAGGCGTTCGGCGTCGAGGGGTTTTTGTCCGTTCTCGACGCGCTGACCCAGGTCTTCCATGGCCTTGCACAGGCGCGTGATGCGTTTTTCCTGGCTGGCCGCGTGGTCGATGAGTTCGTGCAGGACCTTGATCAGCGGATCATCGTCGCGGCGGTCGACCGCGTAGGCGGCGAACTCGGTTGCCTCGCCAGCGGGGCGTTCGTTGTTCGGATGTCCACGTTGCAGCAGGTCTTGCAAGGGCTTGGCCGTCCAATCCGTCTGGCAGGGCAGGGGGGCGTCGTCCGTGGCCTGTCCCGGGGCTTCGGTCGGCGCCTGCGGCGGCAGCGGCTCCCTGGTTGGGTGCTCATCCTCCTTCAGGATGACGCGGGCGGGGTTGCCGACCGCCGTGGCGCCGGCCGGGACTGGCTTGATCACCACGGCGTTCGAGCCGATCCGGGCGTGGGCACCGACGGTGAAACCGCCCAGGATCTGGGCTCCCGCACCGACGACCACGCCTTCCTCGAGAGTGGGGTGGCGCTTTTCGCCCTTGTACAGGCGGGTGCCGCCCAGGGTGACGCCCTGGTAGATGGTGCAGTCGTCGCCTACGACGGCGGTCTCGCCGATGACGACGCCGAATCCGTGGTCAATGAAGACCCGCTTGCCGATCTGTGCGCCCGGGTGGATTTCGATGCCGGTCAGGATGCGGCCCAGGTGTGACGTGAATCGTCCCGCCCACAGCCAGCCGCGGCGCCACAGGCCGTGGGCCAGGCGGTGCACGAGGATGGCGTGCAGCCCGGGGTAGCAGGTGAGGATCTCGATGCGGCTGCGGGCCGCCGGGTCTCGCTGGTGTATGCAGTCGATGTCTTCGCGAAGCTGGCTGAACATGGTCATTCCACCTTGGGTGAGCCTGCCGCGCCGCGGGCGCCACAGGCCGAGCGCGCGGTCTTGACCATGGCGGTGCACATGCCGCGCAGCATGTCGACCTCGTCGGCGCTGGGGCGCGCGCGGGTCAGGAGCTGGCGCATGCGGGGCAGGAGTTTCTTGGGGTGCAGGGGGTCGAGGAAGCCCACCTCGAGGAGGGCCTGCTCGAGATGCGCGAGCATGGCTTGGAGGCGCGCGCTGTCGGCCGGATCAGTGCCTGGGTCGTGTCGGGCATGCGTGTCGGGCAGGCGGGCATCGCCGGTCAGAGGCAGCAGCGCATAGCGCAGCTCCCAGGCGGCGAGCTGCAGGGCCTGGGACACGTTGAGCGAGCTGTATGCCGGATTGGCCGGGATGTGGCAGACGCTCTGGCACAGGGTGATGTCCTCGTTGGACAGGCCCGAGCGTTCGGTGCCCAGCACGATTGCCACGCGCGCGGTCCCACCCTTGGCGAGATGCCGCGCCGACAGGCCTGCCGCCTCGCGGATGTCGCAGGGTGGCGGGCCCAGCGCGCGTGCGCGGGCGGTCAGGGCAAAGGCCAGGGTGGTCGGTCCCAGGGCGTCGGCGAGGCTGGGATGGATGTGCGCGCCCTGCAAGACGTCGCCCGCGCCGCTGGCCAAGGCGATCGCCTCCGGGCGCGACAGGACGTCGGGCAGTTCGGGATCGACCAGGCAGAGATCGCCGAAGCCCATGGTCTTGATGGCGCGCGCCGCCGAGCCCACATTGCCGGGGTGGGTGGGCTGGACCATGATGAAGCGCACCTGGCCGAACGGGCCGGAGCCGGCCGGATCCGTGTTTTCAGAGGATTCTTGCGGAGTCATTTAAAATAGAAGACTTTCCATGCCATGGGTGACGTGTTCACTGCGGATCGTCGGCATGGCTCGTAGGCTTGGCAAAGCAGTTTCTCTCTGGAATCCTATGCATCCGATGCTCAATACCGCCATCAAGGCGGCCCGCCGCGCAGGCGCCATCATCAATCGTGCGAGCCTGGATCTCGAACGCCTGAACGTGGCGCGCAAGGGACCCAAGGATTATGTCACGGAAGTCGACCGTGCCGCAGAGGACGCCATCATCGATATTTTACGCACGGCCTACCCGGGCCATGCCGTGCTGGGCGAGGAAACCGGCGAGCACGGCGCCCCCGGCGGCGGAACGCCGGAGTTCCAGTGGGTCATCGATCCGCTGGACGGCACCACGAATTTCATTCACGGCTTTCCGAACTATGCCGTGTCGATCGCCCTGATGCACCGCGGGCTGGCCGCCCACGCAGTGGTCTACGACCCCTCGCGCAACGAGATGTTCACCGCCAGCCGCGGCAGCGGGGCGTTCCTGAATGATCGGCGCGTGCGGGTCTCGGGCTGCACGCGCTACCACGACGCCCTGCTGGCCTCGCACGTGCCCCAGTCCACCGCCTTGCCGGCGGGTTCGCCTTTTTCGGCGATGCTGGGCGATTGCGCGGCGGCGCGGCGCACGGGTTCGGTGGTGCTGGACCTGGCCTATGTCGCCTGCGGGCGCCTGGACGGCTTTTGCGGCGTACGGCTCAAGCCCTGGGACATGGCCGCCGGCAGCCTGCTGGTGCTCGAGGCCGGTGGCCTGCTGTCGGATTTCGAGGGCGAGCAGGGGTGGATGGCCGGCGGCAACATGCTTGCGGCCTCGCCCAAGGTGTTCCCGCAGATGATCAGCTACCTGGGCACCTGAGGACCAATCGATGGAATGGTTGCTTGACCCGTCCGCATGGGTCGGCCTGCTCACCCTGATCGTTCTCGAGATCGTCCTCGGGATCGACAACCTCGTCTTCATTGCCATCCTGGTCGACAAGCTGCCGCCCAAGCAGCGCGACCGCGCCCGGGTGCTGGGCCTGGGCCTGGCCCTGGCCATGCGCCTGCTGCTGCTGACGCTGATGTCATGGCTGGTCAAGCTCACCGATCCGATCCTGTCGTTCGGCGGTTTCGCGTTCTCGGGCCGCGACCTGATCCTGATCGGCGGAGGTTTCTTTCTGCTGACCAAGGGCACTTTCGAGCTGCACGACCGCGTCGAGGGGCGCACGGCGCACGCCTCGGGTTCGCGCCTGCATGCCGGCTTCTGGGTGATCGTCACGCAGATCGTGATCCTGGACGCGGTGTTCTCGATCGATTCGGTCATCACGGCGGTCGGCATGGTGGACCACCTGGCCATCATGATGATCGCCGTCATCGTCGCGATGGCGATCATGCTGGTGGCCTCCAAGCCGCTCACGCAATTCGTCAACGCGCACCAGACCGTCGTCATCCTGTGTCTGGGATTCCTGTTGATGATCGGCTTCTCTTTGCTGGCCGAGGGTTTCAGCTTCGCCGTGCCCAAGGGTTATCTGTATGCGGCCATCGCCTTCTCGGTCCTTGTCGAATCCCTGAACCAGCTTGCGCGCCGCAATATTCGCCGCGTCGAATCGCGCCGGCCGATGCGTGAGCGTACCGCCGAGGCGGTGCTGCTGCTGCTGGGCCGCCGTCCCATCGCGGGCCCCGAACTCGAGCCCGGCCTGTCCGAGCCGATGCCGATCGAGGCTTTCGGCGACGAGGAGCGCAATATGGTCAGCGGGGTGCTGACCCTGAGCGACCGCAACGTCCATTCGGTGATGACGCCGCGCACAGACGTATCGTGGATCAACCTCGAGGCCGATCCGGCCGAGCTGCGCGAGCAGATCACCAAGGAGCCCCACAGTTTTTTCCCCGTGTGCCGTGGTTCGCTCGATGAGGTCGTGGGGGTCGGCCGCGCCAAGGAGCTGATCACCGACCTGCTGGTCCACGGCAGCATCCGCGAGACGCGCCTGCGCGAGCCCATCATCGTGCACGAGTCGATTGAGATTCTGCAGCTCATGGACACGCTCAAGCGTTCCCGGGGCCTGCTCGTGCTGGTGGCCGACGAGTTCGGCTCCATCGTCGGGGTGGTCACGCCGATCGATATTTTCGAGGCGATCGCGGGCGAGTTCCCCGACGAGGACGAAATTCCGGACATCATCGATCAGGGCAGCGGGCGTTGGCGCGTCGATGGCGCCGCCGACCTGCATCACCTCGAGCAGATCATGCACACCGACGGCCTGGTGGACGACGATGAGGAGTACGCGACGATCGCGGGCTATCTGCTCGAGCGTTTCGGGCGGCTGCCGGTGGTGGGGGACTCGTGCGAGCACGTGCGGGGCGGGCTGCCGGCGTTTCGCTTCACGGTGCTCGAGATGGACGGGCGCCGCATTGCGACGGTCCAGATCGCGCGGATCGAACCGCCCGATCCGGATACTGAAATTGAGACAGTGGGCTAGCGGGGCCCCGAGAAGGTTTTATGAGCGATGGCGCGTGGTTTCTGTTGAAGGCCCTGTTCCTGGGCCTGGTCGAGGGCTTGACCGAGTTCATCCCGGTCTCGAGCACGGCGCACCTGCTGCTGGTGGGCGACTGGATCGGCTTCTCGTCGGGGAATGACAAGGTATTCGAGGTCGTCATTCAGTTGGGCTCCATCCTGGCGGTGATGTGGGTGTTTCGCGAACGCATCCTGCGCCTCGTGCGCGGTTTTTTTAGCGGCGATCCTCAGGAACGCCGCTTCGTGGCCAATCTGGCGATCGCCTTCCTGCCGGCCGCTGTGATCGGCGCCCTGGGCATCCGCTACGTCAAGGCGCTGTTCCATCACCCGGGCGTGTTCGCCGTCACCCTGGCGTTGGGCGGGCTCATCATGCTGTGGGTCGAGCGCCGGCCGCGCCACGCCAGGCAGCCGGGCGACCGCGCCGAGACCGAGGTTTCGCAGCACGCCAGCGCGCATGCGCTCGAGCAGATCAGTTGGAAACAGGCCCTGGCCGTGGGCTGTGCCCAGGTGATCGCGATGGTGCCGGGCACCTCGCGTTCGGGTGCAACCATTATCGGCGGCATGCTGGCCGGCATCGACCGGCGCACGGCCACCGAATTCTCGTTTTTCCTCGCCATGCCGACGATGCTGGCGGCGACCGTCTACGACCTGTACAGGAATGGCGCGGCACTCGACGAGGCGCAGTCGCTGGCGATCGTCGTGGGCTTTCTCAGCGCCTTTCTCAGCGCCATGGTGCTGGTGCGTGCGGTGCTGGCCTTCGTGTCCCGGCGGACCTATCGGCCGTTTGCCTGGTATCGCATCGGGCTGGCGGCGGTCGTGGCCCTCTGGGTGCTGCTCTGATCCGCGGGGCCGGTCCTGGGTGGCGCCGGCGCTCCGTGAGGGCGGGGTTCGCGGACGCTGGCTAGGACTCGTCGAGCACGAGGCGCGGGCCGCCCGCGTCCAGCACCAGCCATCCGCCGCGCCTGGGCGGCTGGTCGTGGTCCCAGTCTGGCAGGACGAACCGCCGACAGGCGCGTCCTCCGGCATTCAGTTCATGCATGCCGGGTCGGTGGGTGTGACCGTGGATCAAGACGCTGCAGCCCGCGGCCGCGAGCGCCCGCTCGACAGCCTGGGGGTTGACGTCCATGATGCGCATGGTTTTCATGGCGCGCGCCCGGTGGCTGCGCGCGCGCGCCCAGGCAGCGATCCGCCGGCGCAGGGCCAGCGGCAGCGCGAGGAACGCGCACTGCACCCAGGCTGTGCGCACCACCCGCCGCAGGCGCTGGTAGCCAATATCGTCCGTGCAGTACTGATCGCCGTGGGCGAGCAGGGCCGTGCCCGCGGCGGTGCTCAGGAGGACCTCGTCGTCCAGCAGTTGCGCGCCCAGGCTGCGGGCGAGTGCCGCGCCCATCAGGAAATCGCGGTTGCCGCGACCCAGCCATAGCGGGATGCCGCGCGCGGTATCCCGCAGGGCCTCGAGCGCTCCGGACAACCAGTCGGGAGGATTGTGCAGCGCGTGGTCGTCGCCGATCCAGGCCTCGAAGACATCGCCGCACAGAATCAGGGCGTCGGCCTCCCGCCGTGCCCTTTCGAGAAAATGCAGAAAGACCGCCGCCGTGCCGGGATTGTGTTCGCCCAGGTGGATGTCCGAGGCGATCCAGACCGTGCCCGGCAGGGTGAGCTTATTCAACCAGCGTGGCGCTTTCGATGATGACGTCATCGACTGGGACGTCCTGATGGAAGCCCTTGTTACCGGTTTTCACCTGCTTGATCGCGTCGACCACCTCGGTACCCTCGACGACTTTGCCAAAGACGGCGTAGCCCCAGCCGTTGGAGGTGGGTGCGGTGAAGTTGAGGAAATCGTTGTCGGCGACATTGATGAAGAACTGCGCGGTGGCCGAGTGGGGGTCGGCCGTGCGGGCCATGGCCAGCGTGTAGCGGTCGTTCTTCAGGCCGTTGTTGGCTTCGTTCTCGATCGGCGAATGAGTCTGCTTTTGTTTCATCCCGGCCTCGAAGCCGCCGCCCTGGACCATGAAGTTATTGATGACACGGTGGAAGATCGTGCCGTCGTAGAAGCCTTCCTTTACGTAGGTCAGGAAGTTCTCCACGGTCTTGGGCGCTTTTTCGGCGTCGAGCTCGATCAGCATGTCGCCCTTGTTGGTGTGGAGTTTGACTTGGGGGTGGTTGCTCATGGTCTTGCCTTGGTCGTGGGTGGATGAGCCTTGCGCGGCGCTCGCGGCGCCCGGAATCAGGGCGATGGCGCTGGCCAGGCATAGAACGCGTATCCAGGAGGGCAGGATACGAAGGAATGAAGACATAGGGGACATCGTGGCGAGGCTCCGGGTCGTGGGACCGCTATTGTGCCGCATTGGCGGGCGTGCCGCCGCCCGGGGTGCCCGGCCGGCGTGTCGCGCCTGTCTCGCCCCGCACGGCCCGCGCCCGGGCAAAGGCGCGCTGCGCGAGTCGGGTGTCGACATGGCCGAGGTTCTCGAGGGCTGGGGCGAAATCCGGATTGACCACCAGCGCGGTCAGCAGGGCTTCGCGGGCGAGGTCGAGCTGGCCCTGGCGGGCATATTCGATGGCCAGGGCGTTCCAGGGCTCGGGCAGTTCGGGGAAGTCGACGGTCATCTGACGCCATACCCCGATTGCTTCCGCATGGTGGCCCAACGCGGCCAGGGCGCGTCCGTGCAAGTACATGAGCTGGACGTCGGTGCCCAGGCTACCGGCATTTTCGCGCTGTTCCTGGCGTTTGCGGATCAGGTCCAGCGCGGCCTCGGCCCGCCCGGCGTCCAGCATGGCCGCGATGTGGCTGGTGACCTGGGAGGGCGTCAGCGGGATCGCGGTGTCGACGCCCGGGCTGGCCGCCTCGAGCAGGTCGGCGAAGGCTTGCCATCCGTGCTCGGGCGCCGGAGCCTCGATGAACTGGCCGGTCTGTGGATCGAACATGAGGTCCGCCACGGGCGCGCCGTCCGCGTTAAGATGGCCCGACGGGCTTTGGGCGGCCGCCGCCATGCAAGCGCACAGAGTCAATACGAGAAAAGAATGTCGAATCACGGCTGAGGGGCGCCTATGTCTGGGACTGAGGGAAATCATCGAGGGAAGGTATACTTGTCAGCTCATTTTAGCCTTGCCGTGTGCGCGACGCCCGTGGCGGGCGTGGCTCACACCATGCCTCGCGGCCCTCGTCCCGTCGCCCTCCGCGCTCTTGTCTGACCGATCATGCTGCACATTTATAACACCCTTTCGCGCCGCAAAGAGGCCTTCAATCCCGTCGAGCCGGGTGCGGTGCGGATTTACGTGTGCGGCATGACGGTCTACGATTTCTGCCATCTCGGGCATGCGCGCATGCTGGTGGGCTTCGATGTGGTGCAGCGCTGGTTGCGCGCCAGCGGCTGGCGCGTAAATTTCGTGCGCAACATCACCGACATCGACGACAAGATCATTCGCCGCGCCGTACAGAGCGGCCGGCGTCTGCACGAGGTCACCGATTTCTTCATCGAGGCCATGCGCGCCGACGAACGCGCCCTGGGGGTGCAGCCGCCGGATGCCGAGCCGCGCGCCACCGAGTACGTGGGCCAGATGCTCGACATCATCGGCAGGCTCGAGGCGCGTGGCCTGGCCTATCGCGGCGAGGACGGCGACGTCAATTTCCCGGTGCGCAAGTTCCCAGGCTATGGCAAGCTCTCGGGCAAGTCCCTGGACGATCTGCGCGCCGGCGAGCGCGTGGCGGTGGCCGCGGGCAAGCATGACCCCCTGGACTTCGTCCTCTGGAAGGCCGCCAAGGCGGACGAGCCCGCAGAATCCCGCTGGCCATCCCCCTATGGGCCGGGCCGGCCGGGCTGGCACATCGAATGCTCGGCCATGAGCCACGCCCTGCTCGGCATGCCGCTGGACATCCATGGCGGCGGCCCCGACCTGAAGTTCCCCCACCACGAAAACGAGATCGCCCAGAGCGAGGGCGCCTTTGGCGGCCCCTTGGCGCGGACCTGGATGCACTGCGGACCGATGATGGTGGATGCGGAAAAGATGTCCAAGTCCCTGGGCAATTTCCAGCGCATTCGCGATACGCTGGCAGGCGGGACGCCCGCCGAGGACGCGGCCGGCTACGAGGCCAATCCGCGCGAGGCCGAGATGCTGCGCTTTTTCATCGTGCGCAATCACTACCGCAGTATCCAGAACTACGCGCCGGATAATCTGCTCGATGCGCAGCATGCGCTCGACCGGCTCTACCAGGCCCTGGCGAACGTGCCGCCCGCCGAGATCGATATCGATTGGGATCAGCCCGCGGCGGCGGCTTTCAAAGCCGCTATGGACGATGATTTCAACACTTCGGGCGCGGTCGCCGTGCTGTTCGACTTGGCTGGCCAGGCCAACCGCGAGCGCTCGGCGCAGGCCAGCGGTCTGTTGCGCGCGCTGGGTGGCGTGCTGGGCCTGCTGCAAGGCGATCCCGGGACCTATCTCAAATCCCCCACCCGCTACCTCGGCGGGACGGTGGGGCCGGGGCTGGAGGCCGCCGCCATCGATACCCTCGTGGCCGAGCGCGCGCAGGCCAAGGCCGACCGGGATTTCGCCCGCGCCGACCGGATCCGCGCCGACCTGCGCGAGCAGGGCGTCGAGCTCGAGGACAAGGCCGGCGGCCTGACCCAATGGCGCAGGGTATAGCCGTGGATGCTCTGCACCGACAATCCGCCCGACAGACCCGTCCCGTCTACTGGGACCGCGCCTGCGAGCATCTGATGCGGCGCGACCGCATCCTGCGCAAACTCATCCCGGCCTTCGGCGACGAGTCCATTGCGGTGCGCCGCAGCCCGTTTGCCACACTTGCGCGCATCGTCGTCGGCCAGCAGATCTCACCCTCGCTCGGTCGCGACCAGTGGGGACGCCTGGTGCGCGGCTGCGGCGCCGATCCGACGCCGGAGCGCATCGCAGGCTTTGGCGAGGCGGAGCTGCGCGCCATGGGCCTGTCACGCCGCAAGGCGCAGTACTTGCTGGATCTGGCCGGCTATTTCGGAGACCATGGCGAAAAGGCCGAGCGCTGGGTCGGCATGGACGACACTGCGGTGGTCGCCGAACTGTGTGCGATTCGCGGCATCGGGCGCTGGTCGGCCGAGATGTTCCTGATCTTCAATCTGGGCCGTCCGGACGTCCTGCCGCTGGACGATACCGCGCTGCTCAAGGCGATCTCTCACCATTACTTCAGCGGCGAGCCCGTTTCGCGCTTCGAGGCGCGCGAGGTGGCGCAGGCCTGGGCGCCGTGGCGCACCGTCGCGAGCTGGTATTTGTGGCGTAGCATGGATGCCGGCGCCATCGAATACTGAATTGCATTCCCCTGGAAAATAGTGCTCATGCGAAATACATTTCTCGAATTCGAACAGCCTCTGGCGGAACTCGACAACAAGATCGAGGAACTGCGCTTTGTGCAGGCCGACTCGGCGGTGGATATTTCCGAAGAGGTCGGCCGCCTGCGGCAAAAGAGCCAGTCCCTGGCCAAGAGCATCTATGCCAAGCTCACGCCGTGGCAGACCGCCCTGGTCGCGCGCCATCCCCAGCGCCCCTACACGCTGGATTACGTGCGCGAGCTTTTCACCGATTTCCACGAGCTGCACGGCGATCGCATGTACGCCGACGATCAATCCATCGTCGGCGGGCTGGCGCGCTTCAACGGCACCCCCTGCATGGTCATCGGCCACCAAAAGGGTCGCGACACCAAAGAGCGCGCCATGCGCAACTTCGGCATGCCGCTGCCCGAGGGCTATCGCAAGGCCCTGCGGCTGATGCGGCTGGCGGAAAAATTCCGCCTGCCGGTCTTCACCTTCGTCGACACCCCGGGCGCCTATCCCGGCGTGGGCGCCGAAGAGCGCGGACAGTCCGAGGCCATTGGCCACAACCTGTTCGCCATGGCCGGCCTCAAGGTTCCCATCATTGTCACCATCATCGGCGAGGGCGGATCGGGCGGCGCCTTGGCGATCGCCGTGGGTGACGTGGTGATGATGCTGCAATACGCCACCTATTCCGTGATCTCGCCCGAGGGGTGCGCCTCGATTCTGTGGCGCAGCGCCGACAAGGCGGCCACCGCCGCCGAGGCCCTGGCGATCACCGCGCCGCGCCTCAAGGATCTGGGCCTGATCGACCGGGTGGTCAACGAGCCCGTGGGCGGCGCCCACCGTGATCCGGCCACCATGGCCCGCCAGTTGCACCGCGCCCTGGCCGATGCGCTGCGCCAGGTCTCCGGCCTCGAGACCGACGAGCTCCTGCGCCAGCGCCACGAACGCATCGCCGCCTACGGGCGTTATCAGGAAGCGCGCGCCTAGTGTGCTGTGTGGAATAGCCGGACAAGACACCATTGGGGCCATCGACACCGCACAAGGAGCCGCATTGAGGATCCCACCGCCTGAACGCAGGGTGTGTGCCGCGATGAGGCTCGATGCCTCGAGGGGGCGACACACGCCGCGGGCGCCATGATTCGGCTGGAGTCCTGCTGGCCGGATTGCGATCCGGCGCTGCTCGAGCCGCTGCGCCCGGCATTGGCCGGCGGCGCCGGCCCGGCGGCTGTCGCCTTGAGCGGCGGCGCGGACTCGGCCATGCTCGCGCTGCACGCGGCGCGCGTGGCGCACGAGACGGGCCGCACCCTGCACGCCTTCCACGTCCATCACGGCTTGCAGGCCGATGCCGACCGCTGGCAGGCCCATGCGCATCGCCTGGCCGCGGCGCTGGGGATTTCATGCCATAGTCTGCGCGTCGAGGTCGCCATCCGCGGCGACGGCATGGAGTCGGCCGCGCGCGATGCGCGCTACGGCGCCCTGGCGCGGCTGGCGGGCCTGGCGGGCGTGGACACGGTCCTGCTCGCCCATCATCGCGACGATCAGGCCGAGACCGTGCTGCTGCGGCTCTTGCGCGGCGCCGGGCCGCTGGCGCTGGCGGCCATGGCCCCCGAAATGACGCGTGACGGCCTGCGCTACCTACGCCCCTGGCTCGCCGTGCCGCGCACGCGAATCCTGCGCTGCGCCGATCGCTATGGCGAGCACAGTGGCTGGCGCCCCGTCGACGATCCGAGCAACGCGGATCCGCGCTATACCCGAGCGGCCCTGCGCGAACGCCTCGCCCCCGTGCTCGACGCGCGCTGGCCGGGGTGGCAGGGCACCCTCGTTCGCCATGCGGACCAGGGCCGCGAGCTGGCGCTGCTGATCGACGAGGTCGCACGCGCGGACTGGAGCGGGCTCGATCCCTCGCCGGACGGCACCGCGTTCTCGCTGGCGGCCTGGCGGCGGTTGCCGCCGGCCCGGCAAGCCCTGGCGCTGCGCCACTGGCTGGGCCGGCAGGGCTTGCGCGCGCCCAGCGCGGCCCGCCTGGACGAGCTCTTGCGGCAATTGCGCGGGCTGCACGCCCTGGGCCACGACCGGCACATGCGCATGCGCCATGACGGCCGCTGGGTTGCCTGCGTGCGCGGACGCGTGGTCCTCGAGCCAAAAACACAGGTAGAATAAGCAGTTTTTGGCGCGCATGCGCGCCCGTACCCACCCATACCGATCGCATCATGTCTCTCATCGTTCAAAAGTACGGCGGCACCTCGATGGGGTCCGTCGAACGCATCCAGAACGTCGCGCGCCGCGTCGCAAAGTGGCACGCCGCCGGCCACCAGGTCGTGGTCGTGCCCTCGGCCATGTCCGGCGAGACCAATCGCCTGCTCGGCCTGGCCAAGGAAATCTCGCCCCAGCCGGATCCGCGCGAGCTCGACATGCTGGCGGCCACCGGAGAGCAGGCAAGCAGCGCCCTGCTGGCCATGGCGCTGATGCGCGAGGGCGCGGCCGCGCGCAGCTACGCCGGCTGGCAGGTGCCGGTGCGCACTGACAACGCCTACACCAAGGCGCGCATCCATTCGATCGACGACAAGCGCATCCGCGCCGATCTGGATTCCGGCCGCGTGGTCATCGTCACCGGGTTTCAAGGCATCGACGACGAGGGCAACATCACCACCCTCGGCCGTGGCGGCTCGGACACGTCGGCGGTTGCGGTGGCCGCCGCGATGGGGGCCGACGAGTGCCTGATCTTCACGGATGTCGACGGGGTCTACACCACCGATCCGCGCGTCGTCCCCGAAGCCCGCCGCATGAATGTCATTTCCTTCGAGGAAATGCTGGAAATGGCCTCCCTGGGCTCCAAGGTCCTGCAGATCCGCTCGGTCGAGTTCGCGGGCAAATACCATGTTCCGCTGCGGGTGCTGTCCTCGCTGACTGATCCCATGATCCCGGTCGAAGAGGAAATGCACTCGGGCACGCTCATCACTTTCGAGGAAGACCAGAAAATGGAAACCGCCGTTGTCTCGGGTATCGCCTTCAGCCGCGACGAGGCCAAGATCACCCTGCGCAACGTTCCCGATACCCCGGGCGTCGCCTATTCGATCCTGGGGCCCGTGGCCGCCGCCAACATCGACGTCGACATGATTCTGCAGAATATCTCGCTGCAGGGGATGACCGACTTCTCGTTCACCGTCAACCGCAACGACTTCGCCCGCACCCTCGATCTGCTGCGCGACCAGATTGCCCCGGCGGTCGGCGCCGGCGAGGTGGTTTCCGACGACAAGGTGGCCAAGGTCTCGATCGTCGGCATCGGCATGCGCAGCCACGTCGGCGTCGCCAGCCTGATGTTCCGCACGCTGGCCGAGGAGGGGATCAACATCCAGATGATCAGCACCTCCGAGATCAAGACCTCGGTGCTGATCAACGACAAGTACATGGAACTGGCCGTTCGCGCGCTGCACAAGGCCTTTGAACTCGACCAGGAGTCCGTACGGCCCGAGGTCTGAGCATCGCGGCATCCGGGCCGGAATCCCGCGGCCCGGGCCGTCTTCCTGTGTTAGAATCCCAGCCTTGCTGGAGACGTGGCCGAGTGGTTGAAGGTACTCCCCTGCTAAGGGAGCATGCGGCTTATACCCGCATCGAGGGTTCGAATCCCTCCGTCTCCGCCAGATTTTCTGGCATTAAAGCCTTGTCCTCACATGGCTTCTTCTCCTAGTCGAATGTCGTACCGCGACACCGCCGCGCCTGAAAGTACAGGGCGTGGCCGGAGGCGGTCGTGAAGCCCGCGGCCGTGGCCTGGGCCCTGTCCGGCGGATCGGCGGTCGCCGTGGGTTTCGCGCGTTTCGGCTATGCGCTGATTCTGCCGGCGATGCAGGCCGACCTGCAATTGAATTACGCGCAGGCGGGTTGGCTCAATACCGTGAATGCGCTCGGCTATCTGCTGGGCGCGGTGCTCGCCATCTACTTTGTCGCGCGGCTGGGAAACCGGCGCCTGTTCATGTGGGGCATGGCGTTGACGACGGTGTCGGTGCTGGCCTGCGGCTTGACGCATGATTTTTTTGGCTGGGCGTGTTCCGGTTCACGGCCGGGTTCGGCGGGGCGGGGGTATTCATCTGCGGGGGCGTGCTTGCGGGCGTGCTGGGCACGCGCGCCATCGTCGTGTTCTTCAGCGGCGGCGGTTTGGGCATGCTGCTCACGGGCGCGGTGCTGCCGTGGCTGTTCGAGTTGCGGGGGCCAGCCGCCTGGCCAGCGGCGTGGATCGCAACGGGCGTCGTCTGCCTCCCGCTTTCCGTCGCTGCGATCCATGCCGCGCGCTCCATCGCCGAGCCCTCTTCCCCGCACGTCGGCGCCGACTGGCCGTGGCGCGCTTGCCTGCCGGTGCTGGCGTCATACTTTATTTTCGGGCTGGGCTATATCGCCTACATGACGTTCATGGTGGCTTGGGTCCGGCATGACGCCGTCAATGCCGCGAGCCTGGCCACGACCACCTCGGTGATGTGGGGCTTGCTGGGCGTCATGACGCTGCTGGCCCCGCTGCTCTGGGCGCGCCCCTTCGATGGGCGCCGCGACGGCCGCCCGATGGGGGCCGCGCTGTTCGTGTTGACGGCGGGCGCGGCCCTGCCCCTGATTCTGCCCAATCTAGTGGGGATCTGGCTTTCCGCGACTTTGGTGGGCGGCAGTGTTTTCATGGTGCCCGCCGCCGTGACCGGTTTTGTCAAGAATAACCTCGCCCGGCCGGCCTGGGGCAACGCCATGGCAATCGCCACCAGCCTGTTCGCCATCGGCCAGACGATAGGCCCGGCCGCCTGCGGATGGTTGAGCGACAGGGCTGGCTCGTTGTCCTTCGGGTTGGCCGTATCAGCGATGATGTTGTTGGTGTCGGGTGTGCTGGCGTTGCTGCAGAAGCCGCTTGCTTGAGTCGATGACCGTCGCCGCAATCGCCACAAGCCCGCGCCTGGAGTCAGCCTGGCGAGTGCCTTGTTCGGTTCATCCGCACATTCAAATTTGGATGGATGCGCAGACGCCGAATTCGAGTACGGGTATGGACTGAACAGGACACTAGGGCGCGCGGGTCCGGCGCGGAGCATGCACCGCACTGGCCGCGGCGGTCATCAGCAGCAGGCCGGCATAGTCCGCGAATGTCGGATGCTCGCCCAGCATCAGAATCGAGCCCATCACCCCGATCGCCGGCACCAGCAGCATCGACAGGCTGACCGTTCCGGCAGGCAGGCGGTCCAGCAGCTTGTACCAGGCCATATAGGCCAGGGCCTGTGCAAAGATGATGTGGTAGCCCAGCGCCATCCAGGTTTCGGCCCGCAGGGTGGTCCAGTCGACGGGCGATTCCGATTCGAAAACCACGGCGCCGATGGCGGCGACGGTGGCCCCTCCGGCGAGTTGCCACGCGACGACCGACATCGAGGGGGTGGCGACGGGAAAGCGCTTGCTGATGATCGTGCCCAAGGCCCAACTCATGCCGGCCAGCAGCGCCAACGCCAGGCCATAGGAGAAGGTGCCTGCCTGAACGAGCGGCCAGCCCAGGCCGAGCAATCCCGCCACGCCGAGGATCAGCCCGGTCCATCGTCGGCCATCCAGTCGTTCGCCAAGGAGCAGGCGGGCAAAGAGGATGGTCCAGACGGGCATGGTGTATGTGACGATCACCGCCCGTGTCGTCGGCGCGAGCAATTGGGCGAAGGCCAGCAGCAGGTTGAACTGCGTGATGGAAAAGAAGCCGGCCGCAAGGATCGGCAGCCACTCGCCGGATTCGGGCCGCAGGCGTTCGCGCCGTAGGATGGTGAGGGCCGCCAGAAACAGCGCGCCGGCGCCCATGCCGATGGCGCGCAGTGTCCATGGCGGCACCTCGTACAGCGCAATGCGCACCGCGGGCCAGTTCATGCCCCAGAAAACCGCCAGCAGGACAATGGCGGAGAGGTCGAGGCCGTGGCGCGGGCTCTGGGACGTCATTGGAGGCGGCGCCCGCGCATGAGGGTCGTCGGGTCAGAACCGCGGCGAGCGGTCGTCTTGCAGATACATCGGGTCGGGGCCCGGGTGGAACTTGGTGACCTGGGCGCCGTCACGGCCGAAGAACACGAACATCAGCGAATTCCAGACGCCGTCCTGGCGATAGCGGTAGTTCCAGACGATCTGGCGCACAGAGGGCAGGCCCGCGGTGTCGATCTGCGCCGGCGGCCCGAATTCGCAGCGCACCTGCTCGGGCGTCCACGTGCCCTCGGCCAGCACCTTGAAGTGCGCATCGGTCAGCACCGGCTCGATCCGCTCGACGCGGCCATCGGAGGTCAGGTCCGAGCCCCAGGCGAATTGTCCGTAGGGCTGCTGCGACCAGATCGCGCGTGGCTTGCCCGCGCGCGATGTGCACGTGAGCGTTGGCGCGCCGAATTGCGCTTGCACCTGATCGATCGGGGTGCCTGGCGGCGTGGCCGCGATATTGGCGCAAGCCCCCAGGGCCATGCCCGATCCGGCAATCAGGGCGAGGCGGATCGTGGCGCCGAGTCGGGATGAAAGGCTGACTGTGGCCATGGTGCGACCTCGCTGTGTGGGGTTGCCGCCTGCGCCCGGGATTCGAGCGCATCGCGTGCAAGTATTTATCTTAGCGCACTCACGAGGCCGGGGCGCGCGAGTTCGTGTTGCTTCGACGCCTGGGCCTTCCGTGGCGGCGGGGATGCCCTACAATCGGCGGCAAACCCAATCATGGTTCCGGGGCGCGGGCGCGGTCCGCCGCGACGGTGCACGCGCCCCGGTCGGACAGGAGAATGTGATGGACTCGACGTTCATGGGCGCCGTGCGGGCGCGCACCGACGCCGCGATTGCTTCGGGCGATCTGCAACCCATCGTCGCCGAGCAGGTCGTGATGCGCGACGCCGGCCTGCCGTTCACCGTGCGCTGGGTCGCCGCGCTGGCGGCCAAGGATGCGGCCAAGGCGGGCGCCACGCCGGCGACCACCTTGCCGGGCGGTCCGCGCGATCCGAATTTCAACCCTTTCCTCCCGCCGGACCCGGCCCTGACCGTTGGCCCCCTGGGGGCGCACCATAACGTCGTCCTCAACAAGTTTCCCGTGTGCCTGCATCATCTGGTGCTGGCGCGCCGCGAGTTCGCCGAGCAACTCAGCCCGCTGGAGCTCGTCGATTTCCTCGCTTTGGCCATAGTGCTCTCGGACGCGGGCGGGCTGGGCTTCTACAACGGCGGCGCGGCGGCCGGCGCCAGCCAGCGGCACAAGCACGTCCAATGGATTCCCGCCGCCGAGGGCAACGCCTCCTTGCGGTATCTCGGCGAGGGGCTGCCCGCCGACATCGCGCCGGGCGCCCTCGCGCGCCATCCGGGCCTGCCGCTGCGCCATTGCTTCGTGCGCGTCGAGGCGGGGTTCGGCTGTGACCCGGAGGCGGCCGCACAGGCCATGCACGACGCGTTTGGCCGCGCCTGCGCCGAGTTGAGTCTGGTGCCCGGCGGCGAGGACGGCCTGCTGCCGCCGTGCAATATGCTGGTGGGGGATGGCTGGATGCTGGTGCTGCCGCGCAGCCGCGAGCACTTCGAAGGGGTGTCCCTCAACGCATTGTCCTATGGCGGCACGGTCTATGTGCGCGAGCCCGCCCAGATCGAGGCGATTCGCGCTGTCGGGCCGCTGCGGGCGCTGGCGAGCGTCGGTATTCCCGAGCCCGGCCCCGCGGTCGCCTGACGCGGGCGTCGGCGCTAGCCGAAAAACCAGTAACACACCCCGATCGAGGCCAGCACGCCGGCCACGTCCGCCAGCAGCGCGCAGCCCACGGTATGGCGCACGCGCTGCACCCCGACCGCCCCAAAGTAAACCGCCAGGACGTAGAAGGTGGTTTCCGTGCTGCCCTGCACGGTGGCGGCGAGCAGGGCGGGGAAGCTGTCGGGGCCGTAGTGCTGCATGGTCTCGATCATCAGCGCGCGCGCCGCGCTGCCTGAAAAAGGCTTGACCAGCGCGGTGGGCAAGGCATCCACGAAGCGCGTGTCCAGCCCCGCCGCCTGGACGAGCCAGCGGATGCCGTCCAGCAAAACGTCCAGCGCACCCGAGGCGCGCAGCACGCCGATGGCGCACAGCATGGCCACCAGGTAGGGCAGCAGGTTCTTGCAGACCTCGAATCCTTCCTTTGCGCCCTCGACGAACTGCTCGTAGACCGGGATGCGCTTCCAGGCCCCGGCCAGCAGGAAGGCGATGATCACCCCGAACAGCACCAGGTTGCCCAGCAACGAGGACAGGGCGGCCACCGCGGCCGCGCTCAGCGAGGCCAGCAGGGCCATGAAACCGCCCAGCGCCAGCACCGCCGCCCCCAGCCAGGCCAGCACCACCGGGTCGTGCAGCCGCAGGCGCTGCATGAGCGCCACCGACAGCAGGCCCACCAGGGTCGAGGCCGAGGTGGCGAGCAGGATGGGCAGGAACACCAACGTCGGATCCGGCGCGCCCTGCTGGGCGCGGTACATGAAGATCGTCACCGGCAGCAGCGTCAGCGATGAGGAATTCAGCACCAGGAACAGGATCTGCGCGTTGGTCGCGGTGCGCGGCTCGGGATTGAGCGTCTGCAGGGCGTGCATGGCGCGCAGGCCGATCGGCGTGGCGGCGTTGTCCAGGCCCAGGCCGTTGGCGGCGAAGTTCAGGGTGATCAGGCCCAGCGCCGGATGGCCGGCGGGCACGCCTGGCATGAGGCGGCGAAACAGCGGCGCGAGCAGGCGGCCCAGCCAGTCGACCAGGCCCGCCGATTCGGCGATCCGCAGAAAGCCCAGCCATAGCGTCAGCGTGCCGAACAAGAGCAGCATGAGCTGCACCGACAGCTCGGCCATATCGAACAGGCTGGCGATCAGGCGCGCGAACACCGCGGCATCGTTCAGAACCAGCCATTGGAACAGGCCGGCCGCCGCCGCCACCAGGAAGAATCCGAGCCACAGAACGTTCAGCATGCGGCAGTGTAGCGCGCCCCGTGCGCCGTATTCAGTCGAAAATCCCCGGGTTCAGCAAGATCGTCCGGTCCACGTCCTGGATCCGGGTGCGGCCGCAAAAGGCCATGGAGACGTCCAGCTCGTTGGCGATCAGCTCGAGGCAGCGCGTCACGCCGGTCTCGCCCAGGGCGCCCAGCGCATAGAGAAAGGCGCGGCCGATCATGGCGCCGCGCGCGCCCAGCGCCACCGCCCGCAGCACATCCTGGCCGCCGCGCACGCCGCCGTCCATCAGGACCTCGACGTTCCCGCCCACCGCGTCGGCGATCGCGGGCAGGGCCGAGATCGAGGAGGGGGCCCCGTCGAGCTGCCGGCCGCCGTGGTTCGAGACGATCAGCGCATCGGCGCCGGCGGCGACCGCCAGGCGTGCGTCCTGCGCGTCCATGATGCCTTTGGCAACGATCTTGCCTCCCCAGCGGGCCTTGATCCACGCCAGATCCTCCCAGTTCAGCGAGGCATCGAATTGCTCCGCCGTCCAGGCCCCCAGCGAGCGCATGTCGGTCACCCCCTGGACATGCCCCACGATATTGCCGAAGGCGCGCCGCCGGGTGCCCAGCATGCCCAGGCACCAGCGGGGCTTGGTCGCCAGATCGATCAGGTTGGCCAGCGTGGGCCTGGGCGGGGTGGAGAGTCCGTTCTTGATGTCCTTGTGGCGCTGGCCCATCACCTGCAGGTCCAGGGTGACGACCAGGGCCGAGCAGCCTGCGGCCGCGGCGCGGTCGATCAGGCGGCCGATGAAATCGCGGTCCCGCATGACGTAAAGCTGGAACCAGAACGGGCGGCTGGTATGCGCGGCGATGTCCTCGATCGAGCAGATGCTCATGGTCGAGAGCGTGAAGGGGATGCCGAAGCGCTCGGCGGCGCGCGCCGCCAGGATCTCGCCGTCGGCATGCTGCATCCCCGTCAGGCCGGTGGGGGCGAGGGCCACCGGCATGGCCGCATCCTCGCCGAGCAAGGTGGCGCGCAGGCTGCGTCGGCCGATGTCCACGGCGACCCGCTGGCGGAACGTCAGTTTTTGGAAGTCGGTCTCGTTGGAGCGGTAGGTGCCTTCGGTCCATGAGCCCGAATCCACGTAGTCGTAGAACATGCGCGGCACGCGGCGGCGGGCGAGCCGGCGGAAATCTTCGACGCAGGTCAATTGGGCGAGGGCGGGCAAAGGAACCTCCTGGGTTGCGCGCGGGCCGTGCCAAGAGGGCCGCGATGAGCGATAATGATACGGTGCCTATGCGGGAAAGGGGTGACGGCGTAATGCCTCACGCGGCGCCATGTGCTCGGGTTTTCTGTTTTATGGTCCGGATTCCTCGGCCTCGGGTAAACCCTGGTATGCCCGAGTGGGGGTTGCAAAGTTGTGGTTCAAACACAACGCAATGGCTGGAAACTCGCGGATTTAAACAAGGTGTCATAGCGCTCCCCACGGATTTTTGATGCAATACCTACAACTTCCCATCGCGGAGTTAGAAGGAGCAGCAGCACAGGTAGTTGTTGGGCTGCTCTGATTTACTCAATCTACGGAGATTTCTTACATGAAAAAGACTCTGCTCGCTGCTGCTCTGATCGTCGGTTTTGCCGGCGTTGCTCAAGCAGAAACGTCCGTCACGATGTACGGTATCCTCGATACCGGCTACGGCTATTCGAACTTCAAGTACAGCAAGGATGGCATCAGCGCCAAGCGTACGAGCTCGGGCCTGACCTCCGGCATCGTCAACGGCAACCGCTGGGGCGTTCGTGGCTCCGAGGACCTGGGCGACGGTCTGCGCGCCATCTTCACCCTCGAGGCTGGTTTCGACATCAACACCGGCAAGAGCCAGCAAGGCGACGACGCCTTCTTCGGCCGCCAAGCCTATGTTGGTCTGGCTAGCGACAACTGGGGCACCCTGACCATGGGTCGCCAGTACAACGTGGCCACCGGCATGACCTACGCCAACAACCTGTCGGTCAGCATGGGCGATATGGACAAGGCCTTCGGCTCCCAAGGTCTGGGCAGCCGCATGGACAATTCGTTCAAGTACGTGACCCCCAATTTCTCCGGCTTTACCGCTGGCGTGGCCTATGGCAACCCCAAGACCACCATTACCCGAGTTGACGGCACCAGCGTTGGTTCCAGCGACCGCAGCAACTGGCTGTCGACCGGCCTGAACTACGCCAACGGCCCCCTGGCTGTCGGCGCCAGCTACGATCGCGCCAGCCTGGGCGGTGGTCAGGAAAACGCCATCACCAACTGGGCGCTGAGCGGTTCCTATGACTTCGAAGTCGTGAAGCTGGCCCTGGCCTACGGCCAAGACCGTCATGGCAAGCTGGGCTGGGGTGAACTCGGCGGCGACACCGGCATGAACAATGGCCTGGCCACCAACGCCTACTTCCAGGACTTCAAGTCGAACAACTACTACGTCGGTCTGTCGGCTCCGGTTGGTACCGGCACCCTGGCCGCGTCGTGGTCCCGTTCGGATTCGAACCTGGACGACGCCGACAAGCTGGGCGACGATGCCAAGGCTCAGAATATCTACCACCTGAACTACAAGTACCCCCTGTCCAAGCGCACCACCGTGTACGCCTACGGCAGCTACGGTACGGGCATCGCCTACATCGACGGCCTGAAGGGCAAGGAAGCCGGTGTCGGCCTGAACCACAAGTTCTAATCGCCGCGCATGGGTCATCCCATGCCGCGAGGCCCGGCTTGCCGGGCCACCTGAACCCGGTTCAGGAACTCCGGTTCCCGATCTCAGGATCGCAAAAAACCACCCTTCGGGGTGGTTTTTTGCATCTGGGCCGCGCCTGGGGCGAAAGCGGCCTCCTTCCAGAGGTGGTCAGCCGCGGGTGCGACACGGATTTTGACGGGTTGGTGGCCCCTGTGCCGGGCAGCGGTGTGGCGTACAAACGACGTGCCAAGAAGCCAGGAGAGCAGCGATCGTGCGTGGCAGCCCGCAAAGAGCAGGGCTTTATGGCAGGTATGTTGCAGGGTTGCAGGCAATATCGAGGTTGTCGGCGGACGCTTGGCCATAGAGCGTCGTTGAATCCAAGAGCTCACTGTCATCGTATCGAGGTGTTGCGGTCATCGAATTGAAGTAATTTCGTCATTAAATTGAAATATGTTTCAATAGGGATTTTCCCGTATAAAACGCGAATCTCACTGCTAGACTCCGTTTCAGCTCTCTAGCCGCAACGTTCACTCGCGACGTTGCCGGCAGCGGCGGCGCCACGCCGCTGTTGGGCTGCTCTGATCCATTCAACCTACGGAGATCTCTCACATGAAAAAGACGCTGCTCGCTGCCGCGCTGTTTGCCGGCCTCGCCGGCGCCGCCCAAGCGGAAACGTCCGTCACGTTGTACGGCATCCTCGACACCGGCTATGGCTATAGCCAAATCAAGTACGACAGGAACGACATCCGGGTCAGGAGCACCAGTTCCGGCCTGGCGTCCGGGGTCGTCAGCGGCAACCGCTGGGGTGTCCGCGGCTCCGAGGATTTGGGTGATGGCCTGCGTGCCATCTTTACCCTCGAAGCCGGTTTCGATATCGGGAGTGGCGGAAATAGCAGCAAGTCCGGTGCGCTCTTCCATCGCCAGTCCTGGGTTGGTCTGGCCAGCGACCACTGGGGTTCCTTTACCATGGGCCGCCAGTACAACATGGGCAACGGCTTCACGTATGGCAGCGCCAATGTGGGCGTCAGCATGGGCGATATGGACCGGACCTTTGGCGGACAGGGTTCGAGCAATCGCATGGACAACGCGTTCAAGTACGTGACCCCCAGCTTCTCCGGTTTCCAAGCGGGTGTCGCCTATGGCAATCCGAATACCAGCATCCTGAGCGTCGACACGCCCGCCGGCGGCGCGAACATCACCGAGCGCAGCAACCGGCTGTCGGCCGGCCTGAAGTATGCCAGCGGCCCGATCGACGTGTCGCTCAGCTACGATCGCGAAAGCAACGCGCTGGAGAATGCGACCACCAACTGGGCGATTGCCGGGTCCTATGATTTTGAGGTCGTGAAGCTGCACCTGGCGTACGGCCAGGACCGCTACGGCAAGCTGGGCTGGGCAAATGTGGCCTCCGGCCTGTTCACCGCGGACACACGGCCCGCGATCGGCTCGTACTCGCTTGGCCATGACTTCAAGTCCAGCAACTACTACGTCGGCCTGTCTGCGCCGGTCGGCACGGGCGTCTTGGCCGTATCCTGGGGGCGTTCCGCGTCCAACCTGGATGACGCCGACAAGTGGGGCGAAGACGCCAAGACCCAGAACATCTATCACCTGAACTACAAGTACCCCCTGTCCAAGCGCACCTCTCTGTACGCCTACGGCAGCTACGGCACGGGAGTCGGTTATGTCGACGGCGCCAAGGCCAAGGAGCTTGGCCTCGGGCTGAATCACCGGTTCTGAGCGCCGCGCATGGGGCCCCCCATGCGACGAGGCCCGGGCCGCCGGGTCGCGTGAGCCGATCGGGTGCCTCGGTGCCCGATCACGGAAAACCGCCCCACGGGGTGGTTTTCCGCGACTGCGCCCGCTGATGCGGCCCCGCGGGCCCGGGGCGACGCCCGCGGGGCCGCGGGGCCCTGCGGAACGCGGCATTCAGGTCCGTGCAAGCCCGTGTCGGTATGCTCGGAAAGCCTTGATCCGCAATATGTTTCCGTACAGGGTTTTCCCGCTGAAAGGCTCTGTCGAAATGCTACAATCCCATAGTTTAATTATTGTGAACAGGGGCCTTGCGCATGAATCTGCAACAGTACTTTCCCGTGCTGCTTTTCATCATCGTGGCGACCTTGATCGGTGCGGCTTTGCTAGTGGCGGGGCGGTTTCTCGGGCCTAACCGGCCCGATGCCGAAAAACTGTCCGTCTATGAGTGCGGCTTCGAGGCGTTCGGCGATTCGCGCATGAAGTTCGACGTGCGCTATTACCTGATCGCCATCCTGTTCATCATGTTCGACCTGGAAATCGCATTCCTGTTCCCCTGGGCCATGGCCAACGGGGTGGTGGGGATGGTCGGCTTCTGGGCGGTGGCGGTGTTCCTGGCCGTGTTGACGGTGGGCTTCATCTACGAGTGGCGCCGCGGCGCGCTGGACTGGGAATAACCTGGGGGATCAATCATGGCAATCGACGGTGTACTCAACGAAGGCTTCATTACCACCAGCGCGGACAAGTTCCTCAACTGGGCCAAGACCGGCTCGCTCTGGCCCATGACCTTCGGCCTGGCCTGTTGCGCGGTGGAAATGATGCATGCGGGCGCGGCCCGCTACGACCTGGACCAGTTCGGCATCATCTTTCGTCCCAGCCCGCGCCAGTCCGACCTGATGATCGTGGCCGGCACCCTGTGCAACAAGATGGCCCCGGCCCTGCGCAAGGTCTACGACCAGATGCCCGAGCCCCGCTGGGTGGTCTCCATGGGTTCCTGCGCCAATGGCGGCGGCTACTATCACTACTCCTATTCGGTGGTGCGCGGCTGCGACCGCATCGTCCCGGTCGATGTCTATGTGCCGGGCTGTCCGCCCACGGCCGAGGCGCTGGTCTACGGCTTGCTGCAGATGCAGAACAAGATCCGCCTGACCAACACCATCGCCCGCTGAGCCGGCGTCCCGCCGGCCCCTCGCTGAACCTCTTTCCACGATCTGCATATGACACGGCTACAGACTCTTCACGACAACCTGCGCGAGGTCTTCGGCGCGGCGGCCGACCTGGTCGAGGCCCATGGCGAATTGACGCTGCAGGTGCCCGCCGATGCCTGGATCGACGCCTGCCGCACCCTGCGGGACGATGCGCGGCTGCGCTTCGAATCCTGTGTCGATCTGTGCGGCATGGACTACTCGGCCTGGAAGGCCCCGACCCGCACGTCCGGGGCGGCCGCGTATCCGCGACGCTTCGCCGTCGTGGTGCATCTGTTGTCGGTGAGTCATAACTGGCGGCTGCGCGTGCGTGTGTACGCGCCCGACGACGAGTTCCCGGTGCTGCGTTCGCTGATCGAGGTCTGGCCCGCGGTGAACTGGTACGAGCGCGAGGCCTTCGACCTGTTCGGCATCGTGTTCGAGGGGCATCCCGACCTGCGCCGCATCCTCACGGACTACGGCTTCATCGGCTATCCCTTCCGCAAGGATTTTCCGATCTCCGGCCATGTGGAAATGCGCTATGACGCCGAACAGAAGCGCGTCATTTATCAACCGGTCACTATCGAGCCGCGCGAGATCACCCCGCGCGTGGTGCGCGAGGATCACTACGGAATAGAGCGGTACTGACATGGCAGAAATCCAGAACTACAACCTGAACTTCGGCCCTCAGCACCCGGCGGCCCACGGGGTGTTGCGCCTGGTGCTGGAACTGGACGGCGAGGTCGTGCAGCGCGCCGACCCCCATATCGGCCTCTTGCACCGCGCCACCGAAAAGCTCGCCGAGCATCGCACCTATCTGCAGGCGCTGCCCTACATGGACCGCCTCGACTACGTGTCGATGATGTGCAACGAGCATGCCTACTGCATGGCCATCGAGCGCCTGCTGGGGATCGAGGTGCCGCTGCGCGGCCAGTACATCCGCGTGATGTTCGACGAAATCACGCGCATCCTCAATCACCTGATGTCGCTGGGCTCGCACGCCCTGGACGTGGGCGCGATGGCCGTGTTCCTCTATGCCTTCCGCGAGCGCGAGGACTTGATGGACTGCTACGAGGCGGTGTCCGGCGCGCGCATGCACGCGGCCTACTACCGTCCCGGCGGGGTCTATCGCGACCTGCCCGACACCATGCCGCAATACGCGCCCAGCAAATATCGCAGCGACAAGGAAATGCGCGTCATGAACGCCGCGCGCTCGGGATCGCTGCTGGACTTCATCGAGGATTTCACCAACCGCTTTCCGGCCTGCGTGGACGAGTACGAGGTCTTGCTGACCGACAACCGCATCTGGAAGCAGCGCCTCGTCGACGTCGGCGTGGTCACGCCCGAGCGCGCGCTGGCGCTGGGCTTCACCGGGCCCATGCTGCGCGGCTCGGGCGTCGAATGGGACCTGCGCAAGCACCAGCCCTACGAGGTTTACGACCGTCTCGAGTTCGACATCGCGGTGGGCGTCAACGGCGATTGCTACGACCGCTACCTGGTCCGCATCGCCGAGATGCGCGAGTCCAACCGCATCATCCGCCAGTGTGTCGAGTGGCTGCGTAATAATCCGGGCCCGGTCATCGTCGACAACCACAAGGTCGCGCCGCCAAAACGCGAGCGCATGAAGACCGGCATGGAAGACATGATCCACCACTTCAAGTTGTTCACCGAGGGCATGCACGTGCCCGAGGGCGAGGCGTACGCGGCGGTCGAACACCCCAAGGGCGAATTCGGCATCTACATGGTGTCCGACGGGGCCAACAAGCCCTATCGGGTCAAGATCCGCGCACCGGGCTTCGCCCACCTGCAATCGCTAGAGGAAATGTCCCGCGGCCACATGATCTCCGACGTGGTGACCATTATCGGCACCCAGGACATCGTGTTCGGCGAAATCGACCGTTAGTCGTCCGCACCCGCCGCTCGAGGACGCCAACCAGGGATTCATATGCTGCTTTCTGAACAAGCCTATCGCAAGATCGACCAGGAACTGACCAAGTTTCCACCGGAACAAAAGCGCTCCGCCGTGATGGCGGCGCTCACCATCGCGCAGGATGAACAGGGCTGGATCTCGCCCGAGATCATCCGCGATGTCGCGCAGTACCTGGGCCAGCCGCCCATCGCAGTCCAGGAGGTCGCGACCTTCTACAACATGTTCAACACCAAGCCCGTCGGCCGCTACACGCTGACGATCTGCACCAATTTGCCCTGTGCCCTGCAAGACGGCGTGAAGTCGGCCGAGTACCTCAAGGAAAAGCTCGGGATCGATTTTCACGAGACCACCGCCGATGGCCTGTTCACCCTGCTCGAGGGCGAGTGCATGGGCGCCTGCGGCGATGCGCCCGTCATGATCGTCAACGGCAAGCACATGTGCTGCCGCATGCGGCCGGAAAAAATCGACGCCCTGATCGGCGAACTCAAACAGCAGGAGCCGGCATGAGCGGTCTGGACGTACTGCAGAAATTCTCAACGGACGCGCTGTCTCCGGACCTGGGCGGGGATCCCTCGCGCAGCATGATCTTTCATGGCCGTCACATCGAGCCGCAGATTCTCGCCGGCCTGGATGGCCACAACTGGGGCCTGGAAGACTACGTTGCGCGTGGCGGCTACGAGGGCCTGCGCCGTATCTTTTCGACGGGCATGAAACCCGAGGACGTGGTCGCCGAGGTCAAGGCCTCGAGCCTGCGCGGCCGCGGGGGCGCGGGCTTTCCCACCGGCCTCAAATGGAGCTTCATGCCGCGCAAGCTGCCGGGTCAGAAATACCTGGTCTGCAATTCCGACGAGGGCGAGCCCGGCACCTTCAAAGATCGCGACATCCTGCGTTACAACCCGCACTCCGTGATCGAGGGCATGATCATTGGCGGGTATGCCATGGGCATCAGCGTGGGCTACAACTACATCCACGGCGAAATCTTCCAGATCTACGAGCGCTTCGAGCAGGCCCTGGAACAGGCCCGCGAGGCGGGGTTCCTGGGCCAGAATATCCTCGGTTCGGGGTTTGATTTCGAGTTGCACGCCTTCCACGGCTTTGGCGCCTACATCTGCGGCGAGGAGACGGCCCTGCTGGAATCCCTCGAAGGCAAGAAAGGCCAGCCGCGCTTCAAGCCGCCTTTCCCGGCGAGCTTCGGCTTGTACGGCAAGCCCACCACGGTCAACAACACGGAAACCTTCGCCGCGGTGCCCTGGATTTTTCGCCACGGCGCCCAGGCCTATCTCGAGGCCGGCATTCCCAACGCAGGCGGGACGAAGATCTTCTCCATCTCGGGCGACGTCGAGCGCCCCGGCAACTACGAGATCCCGTTGGGCACACCCTTTGCGACCCTGCTGGAGCTCGCGGGCGGGATGCGCGGCGGGCGCAAGCTCAAGGCCGTGATCCCGGGCGGCTCCAGCGCCCCGGTGCTGCCCGCCGATATCATGATGCAGACCAATATGGACTACGACTCGATCGCCAAGGCCGGGTCCATGCTGGGCTCGGGCGCAGTGATCGTCATGGACGAGACCCGTTGCATGGTCAAGTCCCTGATGCGCCTGTCGTATTTTTATTTCGAGGAATCCTGCGGCCAGTGCACGCCGTGCCGCGAGGGCACCGGTTGGCTCTATCGCATGATGAATCGCGTCGAGCACGGGCGCGGCACGCCCGAGGACATCGAAACCCTGGACTCGGTGGCGCACAACATGATGGGACGCACCATCTGCGCCCTCGCCGACGCCGCCGCCATGCCGGTACGCAGCTTTATCAAGCACTTCCGCGACGAATTCGTACACCACATCGAGCACAAGGATTGTGTGGTGTCCAAATATCTGTAGGATCAGGACACGCTCATGGTAGAACTCACCATAGACGGCCTCAAGGTCGAAGCCGCCGAGGGCAGCATGGTCATTCAGGCCGCGCATGCGGCCGGCCTTTATATCCCCCATTTCTGCTATCACAAGAAGCTGAGCATTGCCGCCAACTGCCGCATGTGCCTGGTCGAGGTTGAAAAGGCGCCCAAGGCGCTGCCGGCCTGCGCGACGCCCGTCACCAACGGCATGGTGGTGCATACGCGCTCTGAAAAGGCCGTGGCCGCGCAGCGCGCCGTCATGGAATTTCTGCTGATCAACCACCCCCTGGACTGCCCGGTCTGCGACCAGGGCGGCGAGTGCCAGCTCCAGGACCTGGCGATGGGTTATGGCGAGTCCGCCTCGCGCTACAAGGAACCCAAGCGCGTGGTCTTCCACAAGCCCATGGGCCCCCTGATCTCGGCCGAACAGATGCAGCGCTGCATCCATTGCACGCGCTGCATCCGCGTGGGCGAAGAAATCGGCGGCATCATGGAGGTCGGGATGCTCAACCGGGGCGAGTTCTCCGAGATCACCACCTTCGTGGGCGAGGCCGTCGAGTCCGAGCTCTCGGGCAATATGATCGACGTGTGCCCGGTGGGCGCGCTGCTCTCCAAGCCCTTCATGATGTCGGCGCGCACCTGGGAACTGGCCCGTCGCCGCTCGGTCAGCCCGCACGACAGCGTGGGCGCCAACCTCGTGGTCCAGACCAAGATGGACCGTGTGATGCGCGTCGTCCCGTTCGAGAACGAGGATGTCAACGAGTGCTGGATCAGCGACCGCGACCGTTTCGCCTATTGCGGGCTGTACACCGAGGACCGCCTGCAGCATCCCATGGTCAAGGGCTGCGATGGCCAGTGGCACGAGGCGTCCTGGTCCGACGCCCTGCAAGCCGTGGTTGATGGCATCAACCAGGTGCGTGAGGAATCCGGCCCGGCCCAGATCGGCGCCCTCGGCACCGAAACCGCGACGCTCGAGGAGCTCGCCTTGCTGGCGCGCCTGACGCGCGCCCTGGGCTCGGACAATATCGACTTTCGCCTGCGCGGCGACGGCGCCGCGCTGGACGGCGCGCTCTCGGGCGCGCCCTGGCTGGGCCTGCCGATCGCCGGCCTGAACGACCTGGACCGCGTGCTGGTGGTGGGTTCGTTCCTGCGCAAGGACCATCCGCTGCTCGCGCAGCGCCTGCGCCAGGCGGCCAAGCGCGGCATGCAGCTTTCGCTGATCGAGTCTGTGGCGACCGATCCGCTGGTGCCGGTGACCGCCCGCATGACGGTGGCGCCCTCGGCCTGTGCCAATGCCCTGGCCGAGGTGGCGGTGGCGCTGGCCGAACAGACGGGCCGCGCGGCGTCCGAGGCCTTCGCCGGCGTGCAGCCGGGCGAGGCGGCCCGGGCGATCGCCGCCAGTCTCGCCTCGGGCGAGCGCGTCGCCGTGCTGCTGGGCAATATGGCGGTCGCTTCGGAGCAGTCCGCCCTGTTGGCGGCCAACGCCGATGCGGTGGCACAGGCCGTTGGCGGCGCCTTCGGTTTCCTCACGGCGGGCGGCAACACCGTCGGTGGCTATCTCGCCGGCGCCGTACCCGCGCAAGGCGGTCTGGACGCCGCGCGCATGCTGGCCGAACCACTCAAGGCCTATATCGTGCTGCACGCCGAGCCGCGCCTGGACAGCGATCCGGGCGAGCGCGCGGTGCGCGCCCTGCAGGGATCGGCGCTGGCGGTGGCGCTGACCTCGTACCGCTCGGCGGCCGAGGACTGGGCCGATGTCATGTTGCCGGTGGCGCCGTTCACCGAAACCTCCGGCACCTTCGTCAACGCCGAGGGCCGGCCCCAGAGCTTCAAGGGCGTGGCCGTGCCGGTGGGCGACACCCGCCCGGCCTGGAAGGTCCTGCGCGTGCTGGGCAATCTGTTCGAGCTCCAGGGCTTTGACGACGAGACCTCCGAATCGGTGCGCGACACTGTGATGGTGGGCGGGCTCGACGGCCGCTTGTCGAACGCGATCCGCACCGCGCCGGGCCTGCATGCGCCCGTTCAGGGCCTGGAGCGCATTCCAGAGGTGCCCATCTATCGCAGCGACGCCCTGGTGCGCCGCTCGCAGCCCCTGCAAGACCACGTCGCCTCGGCGCCGCCGCGCGCCGCCATGAACGCGGCCACGCTGCGTTCGTTGGGTGCGCAAGAGGGTGATGCCTTGCGGATCTCCAGCGCGCATGGCGCGATCGAGTTGCCGGCGGCGCTGGACGACGCGGTGGCCGACGGCGGCGTGCGCATCGCCGGCGCATTCGAGCAGACCGCCGCCCTGGGCTGCGGCCAGGGCCAAATCACGGTGGAGCGAATCTAATGGACTGGTTGAACGCCCTCGACGCCTACGGCACCGGCCTGATCGGCGAAACGCCGTGGCTGGTGGTCTGGACCTTGATCAAGATCGTCGTCATCGCCGTGCCCATCATTCTGTGCGTGGCCTACCTGACCTACTGGGAACGCAAGATGATCGGCGCCATGCACGTGCGCCTCGGTCCCACGCGCGTGGGCTACCGCGGCCTGCTGCAGCCCTTTGCCGACGTCTTCAAGCTCCTCACCAAAGAGCTGATCGTGCCGGCCCAGGCCAACAGCGTGCTCTACGTCCTGGCTCCGATGGTCACCCTGATGCCGGCCCTCGCGGCCTGGGCGGTGATCCCGTTTCAGCCCGAGGTCGTCCTGGCCAACATCAACGCGGGTCTCTTGTTCGTCATGGCCATCACCTCGGTGGGCGTCTACGGCGTGATCATCGCGGGCTGGGCCTCGAACTCCAAGTACGCCCTGCTGGGCGCGCTGCGTGCGGCTGCCCAGATGGTGTCCTACGAGCTGGCCATCGGCTTTGTCATGGTGACGGTGCTGCTGGTCTCGGGCACGCTGAACCTCAGCGGCATTGTCGAGGGGCAGGGCACGGGCCGCTTCGCCGGCATGGGCCTGAGCTTCCTGTCATGGAACTGGCTGCCGCTCCTGCCGCTGTTCATCATCTACGTGGTCTCGTCGGTGGCCGAGACCAACCGCCACCCCTTCGACGTCGTCGAAGGCGAGTCCGAGATCGTGGCCGGCCACATGGTGGAGTACTCGGGGATGGGCTTTGCCCTGTTCTTCCTGGGCGAGTACGCCAACATGATCCTGCTCTCGGCCATGGCCTCCATCATGTTCCTGGGCGGCTGGCTGCCGCCGCTGGATTTCGCGCCCTTCACCTGGATTCCGGGCTGGCTCTGGCTGGGCATCAAGACCTTTGTCGTGGTGTCCATGTTCATCTGGTTCCGCGCCACCTTCCCGCGTTACCGCTATGACCAGATCATGCGCCTGGGCTGGAAGGTCTTCATCCCGCTGACTGGCGTCTGGCTGGTGGTGGTGGCGATCTGGATGCAGACGCCCTGGAACATCTGGCAATAAGGGGTACGACATGGAAGCGATCAAGGATTTCTTCGGCAGCTTGATGTTGAAGGAAATGTTCGAGGGCATGCGCTTGACGGGCAAGTATTTCTTCAAGCGCAAGATCACCCTGCGCTACCCGACGGAAAAGACCCCGGCCTCGCCGCGGTTCCGCGGCCTGCACGCGCTGCGCCGCTATCCCAATGGCGAAGAGCGCTGCATCGCCTGCAAACTTTGCGAGGCGGTCTGCCCGGCCCTGGCCATCACCATCGAGTCCGAGCAGCGCGAGGACGGCACGCGCCGCACCACGCGCTACGACATCGATCTCGCCAAGTGCATCTTCTGTGGTTTTTGCGAAGAAAGCTGTCCGACGGACTCGATCGTCGAGACCCACTTGTACGAATACCACGGGGAAAAGCGCGGCGACCTGTACTACACCAAGGACATGCTGCTGGCCATCGGCGACCGCTACGAGCCCGAGATCGCCGCGCATCGCGCGGCCGATGCGCCCTACCGTTGAAGCGGGAACACAGATTATGACGTTCGATACCGTACTGTTTTACATCCTCGCCTTGGTGCTGGTGGTCGCCGCTTTCCGCGTGATTACCGCCACCAGCCCCGTCACCGGCGTGTTGCATCTGATCCTGACTTTTTTCACCGCCTCCATGATGTGGATGCTGATCCAGGCCGAGTTCCTCGCCCTGGTGCTGGTGCTGGTCTACGTCGGGGCGGTGATGGTGCTGTTCCTGTTCGTGGTGATGATGCTCGACATGCGCACCGAGGGCCTCAAAGAGGGCATGCGGGTGTATCTGCCGCTGGGGTTGGGCATTGGTCTGATCATGGTGCTGGAAATGGCCTTCGTGGTGCTGCGCTCGTGGGGAGACGCGCCGCCGCCGGTGCCCCTTGCCGACGATTTCGACAACACCCTGGCGCTGGGCGCGACCATGTACACCGATTACGTCTACGCGGTCGAGATTGGCGGGCTGATTCTGCTGGTGGGCATGATCTCGGCGATCGCGCTGACGATGCGCAAGCGCGCGGACTACAAGCGGACCCACCCGTCCAAGCAGGTGCGCGTGCGCGCCGCCGATCGGGTGCGCCTGGTGAGCATGCCTGCGCAGGTCGAAGCCAAGGAAGGAGAAAACAAATGACACTGGGCCTGACCCATTACCTCATCGTGGGCGCCATCCTGTTTTCCATGGGGGTGTTCGGGTTCTTCCTGAACCGGCGCAACCTGATCGTGCTGCTGATGTCGATCGAATTGATCCTGCTCGCGGCCAACATGAACTTCGTGGCGTTCTCGACCTGGTCGGGCGATCTGTCCGGGCAGGTGTTCGTGTTCTTTGTGCTGACGGTCGCAGCGGCCGAGGCCGCCATCGGGCTGGCCATCCTGGTGCTGCTGTTCCGCAACCTCTCCACGATCAACGTCGACAAGCTCGACCAGCTCAAGGGATGACAGGCGCCATCATGAACGCACAGAGTCTTTATCTATTGATTGCCCTGGCGCCGCTGGCGACCGCCATTGTGGTGGGGTTCTTCGGCACCGGATTCATGGGCAGCTGGATCGGGCGGCGCGCCTCGCACATCATCACCATCCTCGGGGTGGCGATCTCCTTTGCGGGCTCGCTGATCGTGCTGCAGCAGGTGCTGGACGGGCAGGTCTTCGATGGCACCGTCTACACCTGGTCCCTGATCGGCACGGCCAAATTCGAGATCGGCTTCCTCATCGACCCGCTGTCGGCGCTGATGATGGTGGTGGTCACGTCGGTGTCCCTGATGGTGCACATCTACACCATCGGCTATATGGCCGACGATCCGGGGTACCAGCGCTTCTTTTCGTACATTTCGCTCTTCACGTTCTCGATGCTGATGCTGGTCATGTCCAACAACATGCTCCAGCTCTTCTTCGGCTGGGAGGCGGTCGGCCTGGTGTCCTACCTGCTCATTGGTTTCTACTACACCCGACCCTCGGCGGTCTTTGCCAATCTCAAGGCGTTCCTGGTCAACCGCGTGGGCGACTTCGGCTTTGTGCTGGGGATCGGCCTGCTGTTCGCCTACGCCGGCAGCCTGCACTACGGCGAGGTATTCGCCCAAGCCGACCGCCTCGCGGGCCTGTCCTTTCCGGGCACGGACTGGCAGTTGCTGACCGTGGCCTGCCTGTCGCTGTTCGTGGGCGCCATGGGCAAGTCGGCGCAGGCGCCGTTGCACGTGTGGCTGCCCGACTCGATGGAAGGCCCGACGCCGATCTCGGCGCTGATCCACGCCGCGACCATGGTGACGGCCGGAATTTTCATGGTGGCGCGCTTCTCGCCGGTGTTCGAGCACTCCGACACCGCGCTGGCGGTGATGATCGTGATCGGCGCCTTTGGTGCGCTGTTCCTGGGCATCCTCGGCGTGGTCCAGAACGACATCAAGCGCGTGGTGGCCTATTCCACGCTGTCCCAGCTGGGCTACATGACCGTGGCCCTGGGCGCCTCGGCCTATTCGGTGGCGATCTTCCACCTGATGACGCACGCGTTCTTCAAGGCGCTGCTGTTCCTGGGCGCGGGCTCGGTCATCATCGGCATGCACCATGACCAGGACATGCGCAACATGGGCGGCCTGCGCAAGTACATGCCCATCACCTGGCTCACCATGCTGATCGGCACCCTGGCCCTGGTCGGCACACCGTTCTTTTCGGGCTTCTACTCCAAGGAACACATCATCGAGGCGGCGGGCGCTGCCGGCGTGTGGGGCGCAAACTTTGCCTACTACGCCACGCTTTGCGGCGTGTTCGTGACCTCGCTGTATTCCTTCCGCCTGTACTTCATGGTCTTCCACGGCAAAGAGCGTTTCGGCGGCGCGTCCGGTGCGCCGGCGCATGGCCATGACGAGGAGGGCCATGATGGGCACCATGGCACACCGCGCGAGTCGCCGTGGGTCGTGACGCTGCCGCTGGCGCTGCTCGCCGTCATGTCGGTGGTCGCGGGGGTCTGGTTCATCGATCCGCTGCTGTTTGACGGATACTTCGGCCAGACGATCGTCGTCCTCGCGCAGCATCCGGCGATGGCCGAGCTGGCGCACGAGTGGCACGGCTGGGTGGCCTTCGCGCTGCATGGCTTCACGGTGTTGCCGTTTTGGCTGCTGGTCGCCGGGTTCGTCGTCGCCTGGTACTGCTACCTGGTCAATCCGGCGGTGCCCGCCCGGATCGCCACATCGTTCTCGGGCCTCTACCGCCTGCTGGACAACAAGTACTACTTCGACTGGGTCAATGAGCAGATCATTGCGCGCGCCACGCGCGCGCTGGGCCGCGGCCTCTGGCAGGGCGGCGACCGCGGCGTGATCGATGGCCTGGTCGTCAACGGCAGCGCCCGGGTGGTCGGCATGGTGGCCGCCGCCGGTCGCCTGATGCAGTCGGGCTATATCTACCATTACGCCTTCGCCATGATCATCGGCATCATGGTGTTTCTCACATTCTTCGTCTTGATGGTTCACTGATGGCTAGCGAAATGGCGTCCTCTACACTCCCCTGGCTGACACTCTCGATCTTTGTGCCGATCGTCTTCGGGCTGTTGGTGCTGCTGGTCGGGCGCGACGACAACCCGGGGCCGGCGCGCGTCCTGGCGCTGGTGGGGTCCATCGCCGGGCTGCTGGTGACCCTGCCGCTGTACACGGGCTTCGACGCTGGCACGGCCCAGATGCAGTTCGTCGAAAACACGCCGTGGATCGAGGCCTTCGCCATGAACTACCACCTGGGGATCGACGGGATCTCGGTGTGGTTCGTGTTGCTGACCGCCTTCATCACCCTGATCGTGATTCTGGCGGGATGGGAGGTCATCAAGTCCCGCGTGGCGCAGTACATGGCGTCCTTTCTGATCCTTTCGGGGCTGATGATCGGTGTGTTCTGCGCCCTGGACGGCATGCTGTTCTACGTGTTCTTCGAGGCCACCCTGATCCCGATGTACATCATCATCGGCGCCTGGGGCGGGCCCAATCGCGTGTACGCGGCCTTCAAGTTCTTTCTCTACACGCTGCTGGGCTCGCTGCTGACCCTGATCGCCTTCATCTACCTCTGGCATGCGGCCGGCGGTTCCTTCGACGTCCAGACCTGGCACAACGTGCGTCTGAGCTATACCGAGCAGGTGTTCATCTTCGTGGCGCTGCTGGCGGCCTTCGCGGTCAAGGTTCCGATGTGGCCGGTGCACACCTGGCTGCCCGACGCCCACGTCGAAGCGCCCACGGGCGGCTCGATCGTGCTGGCTGCCATCATGCTGAAACTCGGCGCCTATGGCTTCCTGCGCTTCTCGTTGCCCATCGCTCCCGACGCCTCGCACAGCCTCGCTGGCCTGATGATCGCGCTGTCGCTGATCGCGGTGATCTACATCGGCCTGGTGGCGATCGTTCAGGACGACATGAAAAAACTCGTCGCCTATTCGTCGGTGGCGCACATGGGCTTCGTCACGCTGGGATTCTTCGTCTTCAACGTGACCGGCCTCGAAGGCGCGATTGTCCAGATGATCTCGCACGGCTTCGTCTCGGGCGCCATGTTCATGTGCATCGGCGTGATGTACGACCGCCTGCATACGCGGCGCATCGATGCCTACGGCGGCGTGGTCAACCGCATGCCGCGCTTCGTGACGTTCTTCGTGCTGTTTTCGATGGCCAACGCCGGCCTGCCGGGCACCAGCGGTTTCATCGGCGAGTTCACGGTGATCCTGGGCGCGGTCGAGTACAACTTCTGGATCGGCCTGCTGGCGGCGACCGCCCTGATCTGGGGCGCGGGGTATTCGCTGTGGATGCTCAAGCGCGTCGCCTTCGGTCCGGTGGCCAACGAACAGGTGGGCGGGATGTCGGACCTGTGCAGCCGCGAGTTTCTGATCCTGGGCCTGCTGGCGATCCTGACGCTGTTCATGGGGATCTATCCCAAGCCCTTTACGGACCTCATGCACCCCTCGGTGCAGGCGCTGCTGCAACACGTGTCCATCTCGAAATTGTAGGCCTGAATCATTATGCAAAATCCATTCGACTTCGCCCTGGCTACGCCCGAGATCGTGCTGCTGGTCCTGACCGGCGCGGTGCTGCTGATCGACGCTTTCGGCCGCGAGCCGCAGCGGCGCATGACCTTCATGCTGACCATGGCCACCTTGTTCGTGCTGGTCCTGGTGTCCTGGGGCCAGTGGGGCGAGGACGTCCAGGGGCGCACCTTCAGCGGCCTGTACGTCACGGATTCCTTTGGGCATTTCCTCAAGATCCTGTCTTGTATCGCGGTGGCGGTGACGCTGGTCTACGGCCGTGCCTACGCTGAAAAACGCGACATGGTCGCAAACGGCGGCGAGCTCTATTCCCTGGCGCTGCTCGCGCTGCTGGGCGAGTTCATCATGATCTCGGCGGGCAACATGCTCACCGTGTACCTGGGCGTCGAGCTCATGTCCTTCGCGCTCTACGCCCTGGTGGCCCTGCGCCGCGAGCACCTGCCAGCCACCGAGGCGGCGATGAAATACTACGTGCTGGGGTGCCTGGCCTCGGGTATCCTGCTCTACGGCATGTCGATGATCTACGGCGCGACCGGGCACCTCGGGCTCGAGCAGATCGCCCAGGTCATTCGCGACGGCGGCGCGGATCGTCTGCCGCTGGTGTTCGGGGTGGTGTTCATCGTGTCGGGCCTGGCCTTCAAACTCACGGCGGCGCCATTCCACATGTGGACGCCCGACGTCTACCAGGGCTCGCCCACGACGGTGACGCTGCTGGTGGGCGCGGCCCCCAAGTTCGCGGCCTTTGCCATCACCCTGCGCCTGCTGATCGAGGCATTGCACGGTATCGCGGTGGACTGGCAGCCCATGTTGTTGATCATGGCGGTGCTGTCGCTGGCGATCGGCAACATCGTGGCCATCGCTCAGACCAATTTCAAGCGCATGTTGGCGTATTCGACGATCTCGCAGATGGGTTTCGTCTTTCTCGGGCTGCTGTCGGGCGTGCATGAAGGCCAGCCGGGCGCGAGCGCCCAGGCCTACGGCGCCTCGCTGTTCTACGTGGTGATCTATGTGCTGACCACGCTCAGCACTTTCGGCCTGATCCTGCTGTTCAGCCGCCAGGGCTTCGAGTGCGAGGAGATCTCCGATCTCAAGGGGCTGAATCGGCGTAATCCGCTGTTGGCCGGCGTACTGATGCTGTCCATGTTCTCGCTGGCGGGCATCCCGCCGCTGTCGGGCTTTTACGCGAAACTTGCCGTGCTGCAGTCCCTCGTCGGCGCGGGCCATGTGGTCGTGGCGGTGATCGCCGTGATGTTTTCGCTGATCGGCGCGTTCTACTACCTGCGCGTGGTCAAGGTCGCATATTTCGACGAACCCGAGGACGGCGTGACCCTCGAGGCCGGCACGATGGCGACCCGCGGCGTCATGTCCCTGAACGGCCTGCTCGTCATCGGCCTGGGGATCTTGCCGGGCGGGCTGATGACCTTGTGCGTACAAGTCATCCAGCACTCGCTGAAATTCTAAGATGGACTTGTCGGCCGCCGCCTGGTCCGTCATCGTGCTGGCACTGGTCGCGGCCAATCTGCCGTTTGTGATCGAGCGCCCGCTGGTGTCCCTGCCCTGGCTCGAGGCCGGCGCGGCGGGGGCGGGCAGACGGTGGCTGCGTTGTCTGCTGTTTTTCGCCTTGGCGGCGGCCTGGGTCCAGGGCACCCTGATCCTGGTGGGCGGCGCTTTCGCGGGCGGCGGCGACACCGCGCCGCTGTTCCTGCTCAAGCTGGTCCTGGTCTGCGCGCTGGCGGCCGGCCTGCTGGCCCTGCCAGGCTGGCGCGCCGCTGCGCAGGGCGTGCCCAAGTCGTTCTTCGACCGGCTGCTGGAAACCCTCGTGTGCTATGTCCTGGTCGGCACCTTGGGCCTCGCTCTAGAGCTGAACCTGGGCAACGCCTTTGCCCGGACCTGGGAGTTCTATGCCGTCAGCCTCAGCCTGTTCCTGGTGATGGGGTACCCGGGGTTCGTGTTCCGCTACATGCTCAAGCGCCGCAAGGGCGCGGGCCGAAAGTCGACCTGATGTCCTGTCCGCCGAGGCCCTCGCGGCCTGGCGTGTTGTGCCCATCCGCCCCCTATATCGTTCGTCGCCTGGGCGCCGGGTCCCCGAGCGGGCTCACGCCTTCCAGAGGACGTCCGGGCCAATGTCGTCGAGGGTCCTGCAGCCGGTGAGCGCCATGGCGACCTCGAGCTCGCCGCGCAGCACCTGGATCAGGTGGGCGAGGGCGGGGGCGCCGCCGACGGCCAGTGCATGCAGGGCCGACCGGCCGATCAGGACGGCCTGCGCGCCCAGCGCGAGGGCCTTGAGGATGTCGGTGCCGCGGCGGATGCCGCCATCCAGCAGGATCGGCATGCGGTCCCCGATGGCCCGCGCGATGGCGGGCAGGGCCTCGAGGGTCGCGGGCAGGGTGTCCAGGCAGCGGCCGCCGTGGTTGGAGACGATGATCCCGTCGATGCCGGTGGACAAGGCCTGGCGTGCGTCGACGGGGTCCAGAATGCCCTTGAGCCAGAGCGTGGCCTCGGGGAACTGCGCACGTAGCCAGGCGACGTCCGCCCAGGTCGGTGCCGCATCCAGCAAGCCGCTGTTGAACAGCGGGCTGCCGCCGGGCGGAGTCGCGCGGGCCGAGGCCGGGGACAGGCCCTCGAGGTGGGCCGAGCGGATATGGGGCGGGACACGAAAGCCGCTGCGCTGCTCGGCGTTGCGCACGCCGTTGACCGGGGCGTCCACGGTGAGGACCAGGGCGCGGGCGCCTGCCTGCAAGGCGCGGCTGGCCAGGGCCAGGGTGTCCTCGCGCCGCGCCTGGGCATAGAGCTGGAACCACAGGGCCGGAGCCGGCGCCATGGCGGCCAGGTCCTCGATGGCGGTGCCCGACTGGGCGCTGAGGACCAGCGGCGTCCCGGTCGCCGCCGCTGCCAGCGCGGTGGCGCGCTCGCCCTCGGGGTGGAGCAGGCCGTGCCAGGCCGAGGGTGCGATCAGAATGGGATGGGCGAGGGCCTGGCCGCCGATCGTCAGCCGGGTATGTGCCCCTGCGAGCGGGCGCAGCACTCGACCGCGCAGCCGGACCGCCTCGAAGGCGGCGTGATTTTGTCTGGCGGTGATCTGGTCGGCGCCGCCTGATTCCAGCCAGGCCCAGACGGCGGGGTCGAGGCGTGCCTGCGCGAGGTCGGCGTAGTCCTGGGCGCAGAGTGGCTGGGTCATAGCTCGGACCACATGCGCAGCAGGTTGTGGTAGACGCCGGTCAGTTGCGCGACCACCTCGGGGTCGGCGCCGGCCTGGATCAGGCGCTGGATGGCGACGTCCTGTTCCAGCAGCAGGGCGCGGCGGCCATCGTCGCGCACCAGGCTCTGGGTCCAGAAGAACGAGCCGTAGCGCACGCCCCGTGTCACGGGGGTGACGCGGTGCAGGCTGGTGCCGGGATAGACGACGGCGTGGCCGGCCGGCAGCTTGATGCTGTGTTCGCCATAGGTGTCCCGGATGATGAGCGCGCCACCCTCGTACTCGTCGGGATCGCTGAGGAACACCGTGGTGGAGATATCGCTGCGCACGCGCGTGGCGGCGTTCGGCGCCTGGAAGATCGCGTTGTCGATGTGGAAGCCATAGGCCTCGCCGCCTTCATAGCGGTTGAAGCGCGGCGGCAGGATGCGCTGGGGCAGGGCGGCCGACATGAAGATCGGGTTCGTCGACAGGGCCTGAACGATGACCTGGCCCCATGTCTGGGCGGCTGGGTGGTCCAGCGGCAATTGCCGGTTGTCCTTGACCCGCGTGGCGACGTGGCCGGCCGTGTCGCGGCCATCGATCCAGGCCGCCTCCTGGAGGGCGGCGCGGCACTGGCGGGTTTGTTCCTGGGTCAACAGGTCGGGGATGGACAGCAGCATGATTGGGATGTCGAGAACGTTGTCGCCGAATATTATAATAATGCAAATAATAATCAATCCTGTTTTAATTGTGGAATGGCGAATACAGGGAAATTCCGGATGGAATGTGTAGGTACAATCACCGGCATCCCCGCCAGCCCCCGCCGTCCGTATCGCCATGTCCCATCTGATCCTGCAAGCCCCCAACCTCCTGCCGGCCGACATCGAACGCATTGCCGCGCTGCTCAACGCCGGCGGCGTGCAAGAGGTCGGGCCGACTCATGTGCGCATTCTCGACGTGGATCCGGACGGCCTGGACGAGGCGCTCGTGGTGTGCCGCGAGCGCCGCATCGACGCGGCTCACCTCGATCGACTGGTGCCGTTGCGCAGTTGCAAGCTGCTGGCGATGGATATGGATTCGACGCTGATCAATATCGAGTGCATCGACGAGATCGCCGATATGGTCGGGCGCAAGGCCGAGGTCTCGGCCATCACCGAGGCGGCCATGCGTGGCGAGATCGCCGATTTCAGCGAGAGCCTGCGCCGCCGGGTGGCCCTGCTGCGCGGGGTCCCTGAATCGGCCCTGCAGCGCGTGTTCGATGAACGCCTGGCCCTCAATCCCGGGGCTGAACGGCTGGTCGAGGTGGCGCGGGCCTGCGGGCTGCATACGCTGCTCGTGTCCGGGGGCTTTACCTATTTCACCGAGCGCCTGCGCCGCGGTCTGGGCTTGGCCGAGGCCCATTCCAACACACTCGAGATCATCGATGGGGTGTTGACTGGGCGGGTGCTGGGCGACATCGTGGACGGCCAGGCCAAGGCCGACCATGTGGCGGACGCAGCGGCCCGGCTGGGCGCCGCGCCCGAGCAGATCATCGTGGTGGGTGATGGCGCCAACGACCTGCGGATGATGGCGCACGCGGCGTATTCCGTGGCCTACCGGGCCAAGCCGGCGGTGCGCGCCCAGGCGCGCTTCGCCCTGGACTACAGCCCCTTGGACGCCATTCTGAATTGGTTCAGGCTGGCGACGGTGCGCTGAGGTTCCTGTGCGCTTTCGGTCTCGTGCGTCGTGGCGCGTGCGGCCGGCCCTTGCGCGCGTCAGGGGTGTTTCCGATAGGCTTGGGCAATCTCGTGCAGTGTCGCGGTGGCCTGCCGCTGCAGCCATGCGGCGGCCTTGTCGAGGAACGCCGTGGTGGCGGTCTGTGGGACCGCGCGCAACCAGCGCATGGCCTCGTCCAGCCGGCCCTGAGCAATGAGCAGGCGGGCCGCATTGAATTGCCCGCGGAAGTCGCCCCCTTCGGCGGCTCGCAGATAGTGGTTCAATGCGAGGGCGTCGTTTTTCGGCACGACCCAACCGTCCTCGTGAAAACCGCCAATCATATTGATGGATTTGGCGTGGCCCAGGGCGGCCGCCCGGTGGAACCAGTCCAGGGCGGCGGCGCGGTCCTCGGTGACACCGCGGCCCAGCGCCAGGGCGGTCGCATAGTTGTACATGCCCCAGTCCAGACCACCCTGGGCGGCCAACCGGTACCAGTAGGCTGCCATCAGGGGGTTGGCGGGCGTGCCCCACCCTTGAGCGTGACATTGGCCCAGCATGTTCAGCGCCATGGGTTCGCCCTTGCGGGCGGCATGTTCGAACCATTGCACGGCCTGGGCGGCGTCGCGTGCGACCCCTCGCCCGTCCAGCAGCCATTGGCCGTAGACGAGCTGAGCCTGGACGACGCCGCCCTCGGCGGCGGCGCGCAAGGTGGCGGCCGCCTGTTCGGGCGGGCCGGCCAGAATGCGTTGCAAGTCGGCGGCCAGGGTCTCGGGCGTGGCCTGGTTGATGGCATGGCCATTCAGCGCCCCGGATGCCGTGCCGGCGTCATGAAGCGCATTGCCGGCCATGGTCAGAAGTGCAGGTTCAAGGTGGCGACGGCCGAGCGGCCCGGGGCGATCGAGGCGTAGTGCGAGGGGTAGGCCTTGTCGTAGTAGGTTTCGTCCGACAGGTTGTTCACGTTGACTTGCAGGTCCACCGTCTTGGTGAACCGGTAGCCCACCATGGCATCGAAGCGCCAGTACGACGGGATGCTGTTGGTGTTGGCCTCGTTGCCGTATTGCTTGTCCACGAAGGTGGCGCCGACCCCGGCCGTCAATTGCGGTGTGAAGGCGTAGGTGTTCCACAGGCTGAAGCTGTGTTCCGGCGTGTTGGGGAAGGCATTGCCCGCGTTGGATGCGGCGCCCGTCTTGCCATCGTCGCCGATGCGGCTCTTCAGGTGGGTATAGCCGCCATAGACCTGCCATTGTGGCGTGATGCTGCCCGAGAGGCCGAGCTCGAATCCGTCCACGCGCTTGTCGCCCGCCATGGCGTAGGTATTGTCGGGCTGGGTGATGCGCGCATTGGTGGTCTCGATCCGGAAGACGGCGGCCGTTAGGCCCAGGCGTCCTTCGATCAGGTCCCATTTGGTGCCCAACTCCATCGTGCGGTTCTTTTCGGGGGCGAGGTCGGCGGCATTCGTGCCGACACCGCCGCGGCCCGGCGTCAGGCTCTGCGTTTCGCTGCCTTCGCCCAGAGCGGCGCCCGCCGGGGTGGACGAGGTGCCGTAGGACACGTAGAGGCTGCCGTTGGGTGCCGGCTTGTAGACCAGGCCGAGCTGGTAATTGAAGAGCGTATCGTGGCGGCTGACGCGATCCTGGTTGTACTGATCCAGGCGGGTCTCGTAATCGTCCACGCGCAGACCGACCGTGGCTTGCCATTGCTCGGTGAACTCGATCGTATCGAAGCCATAGATCGATTTCGTCAAGGTGCGGGTATAGGTCGGCTCGCCCTTGGGACCGCCGTTCAGGGGATTGACCCAGGGGTCGCCGGGGTTGGGGTTGTAGAGGCTGGTGCACGTGTAGTTACCGGCGGCACCGATGCCGGCGGGGCAATTGCTGTTGCCGCGATCGATGTTCAGGCTGTCCTTGCGGCCGTCCTCTGCAGAGAGCTCGATGCCGGTCAGGAAGCGGTTCTTGAAACCACCAGCGGTGAATTCGCCCAACAGTTCCGTTTGATTGGCCCAGGTGCTGACCCGGCTGTCGCGGTTGTTGTTGCGGCGCCAGACCATGCCGTCGTTGACATTGCCCTTGCTGTCGTCGGGCTGGGTCCAGACGTAGCGCTGCGTGGCGCGTGTATAGCGGGTCTGGTTGCGCAGGGTGAGGCGGTCGCTGAAGTCGTGCTCGAGCAGCAGGGTACCCATGTCGTTGCGTGTGCGTCGGTAGTCGCTTTCCAGGCCGTAGAAATTATTGCGGTCGATCGTGCTGATCGGTGTGCGGTGAAAATTGGGATCGTTGGCGCCCTTTTTGGAGATTGTGTACGGCATCCCGCCATCGGGCGTGTCGTCCGATTCCATGTGGAAATAGCTCAGCGTCACGCGGGTGGGCGTGCCTAGGCCGAAACTGATGGTCGGCGCCACGCCCCAGCGGCTGTAGTCCACGGTGTCGCGGCCATCGACGTCCTGATTGTGGTTCATCGCGTTCAGGCGAAAGGCCGTGGTTTCGCCCAATTTCCAGTTGCTGTCCACCGTCTGGCGAAAGTACTTGGCGGTGCCGAAGCCCAGGGACACATCAGTGAAATCACGCAGCTTGGCGGTCTTGCTGATCAGGTCGATGCTGCCGCCGGCGCCGCCGCGCCCGGCGTAGGCGCCGTCCGCGCCCTTGATGACCTCGACCTGCTCCAGATTGAAAACCTCGCGCGAGGTGGCGCCGATGTCGCGCATGCCGTCGACAAAGGTGCTGGATTGGGCGTCATAGCCTCGGATGAAGGGGCGGTCGCCCAGCGGGTTGCCGCCCTCGCCGGCGCCGAAGGTGATGCCCGGGGAATTGCGCAACACGTCGGTCAGCGTGGTGGCGGCCTGGCTCTGGATCAGCTCTTGGGGAATGATCTGCACGGACTTGGCCGTGTCCAGGACGGGTGCGGTGAATTTGGGCGATGCCGACTCGGTGACCAGGAAGGGGGCGGGCTTTTCACCCTGGACTTTGACCGGACTGAGCTCCGTGGGGCTCGCTTGCGCCTGTGCCGCCTGGGGCAGCAGGAACAGCGTCGGGGTCGCCAGTGCTGTCGCGAGCCCGCCGGTTAATTTTCCAAACCGCGGTTCGAGCTTTCCGGGTTGTGGCTCAATGTACGATTCCAATTTCCCTCTCCCGTTGTTGATAAAAGTTATGAAAATCATTCTCATTAAGGAAATGAATTCTAAACGAGAATCGTTATTGATTCAATGATATTGTGGGGATGCATGGACCCCGCGCGCGGCGGCGGTGCATGCCTGTATGGTGATGCGGGCGGCGGCCGCCCGGCGGCTTATTGCGCTGTGCCGCCCAGGTGCTGCAGGACGCCGCGCAGCGTCCGGATGCGGCCCGGCACGTCCACCGTGGCGCCGTAGGTGATCTTCAGGCGGTCGGGACCGTTGAGACGCACGTTGCGGTCTTGCTGCACCAGTTCGATGATGCGCAGGGGCTCGATATTGGGCTTGGCGGAGAACTGCACCGACGCCTGGGCCTCGCCGGCATCGATTTTAATGACGCCCAAGGGCTCGGCGAGCAGACGCAGGCGATGCAGGGCGAGCAGGGTCTGGCCCGCCTCGGGCAGCTTGCCGTAGCGGTCGACCAGTTCTTCTTGAATGAGCGTGATGTCGTCGCCGTCGGCCGCGTGCGACAGGCGCTTGTACAGGCCCAGGCGGGCATGGACGTCGGGGCAGTAGTCGGCGGGCAGCAGGGCCGAGGCGTGCAGATTGACCTCGCATTGCGTCTCGAAGGGCGAGTCCAGATCGGGCTCCTCGCCGGACTTGAGGGCGCGCACGGCCGCGCTCAGCATGTCGCTGTACATGGAAAAGCCGATTTCCTGGATGTTGCCGGATTGGGATTCCCCCAGGACTTCGCCGCTGCCACGGATCTCGAGATCGTGCATGGCGAGGAAGAATCCGGCGCCCAGCTCCTCCATCGACTGGATCGCCTCGAGGCGTTTTTTGGCGTTGGCGGTGATGGCGTCCTCGCCGGGCGTGAGCAGGTAGGCGTAGGCCTGGTGGTGCGAGCGCCCCACGCGGCCGCGCAACTGGTGGAGCTGGGCCAGGCCGAGCTTGTCGGCCCGGTGGATAACGATGGTGTTGGCCGTGGGCACGTCGATGCCGGTCTCGATGATGGTGGTGCACAGCAGCACATTGCTGCGTTGCTGGTAGAAGCCCTTCATCACGTCCTCGAGCTCGCGCTCGCCCATCTGGCCGTGGGCCACGGCGATGCGGGCCTCGGGCACCAGTTCCTCGAGGCGGGCGCGGCGGTTCTGGATGGTCTCGACCTCGTTATGCAGGAAATAGACCTGGCCGCCCCGCTTGAGCTCGCGCAGGACTGCCTCGCGGATGGTGCTGCCGTCTTCGCGGCGCACGAAGGTCTTGATGGCCAGGCGCTTTTGCGGCGCGGTGGCGATGACTGAAAAGTCGCGGATGCCCTCCAGCGACATCCCCAGGGTACGGGGGATGGGGGTGGCGGTCAGGGTCAGCACGTCGACCTCGGCGCGCAGGGCTTTCAGGGCTTCTTTCTGGCGCACGCCGAAACGGTGCTCTTCGTCGATGATCACCAGGCCGAGCTGCTTGAAGCGCACATCCTTGGACAGAATCTTGTGGGTGCCGATGACGATGTCCACGCTGCCGTCGGCCAGGCCCTCGATGGCGCGCGTGGTTTCCTTGCCGGTGCGAAAGCGCGAGAGCTCGGCGATGCGCACGGGCCAGTCGGCAAAGCGCGTGCTGAAGTTCTGGGCATGCTGTTCGGCGAGCAGGGTCGTGGGGCACAGCAGGGCGACCTGGCGACCGTTCATGACGGCGAGGAAGGCGGCGCGCAAAGCGACCTCGGTCTTGCCGAAGCCCACATCCCCGCAGACTAGGCGGTCCATCGGGCGTCCGGAGGTCATGTCGCCGATCACGGCGGCGATGGCCGCCGCCTGGTCCGGGGTTTCCTCGAAGCCGAAGCCTTCGGCGAAGGCCTGGTAGTCGCTCGCGGGCAGCTTGAAGTGGAAACCTTCGCGTGCGGCCCGCCGGGCGTACAGGGCGAGCAGTTCCGCTGCCGTGTCGCGCGCCTGGCGCGCGGCGCGGCGCCGCGCCTTGTCCCATTGGCCCGAGCCCAGTGGGTGCAGGGGCGCGTTCTCGGGGTCGGCGCCGCTGTAGCGGGCGATCAGATGCAATTGCGACACCGGCACGTACAGCGTCGCGGCCTGGGCGTATTCGAGGTGCAGGAGTTCGATCGGGCCCTCGCCCAGATCCATTTCGACCAGGCCCCGGTAGCGCCCGATGCCGTGCTGGACATGGACCACCGGATCGCCGATGCGCAGCTCGGCCAGGTCGCGCACCATGGCGTCGATGTCGCTGACGCGCTCCTGGCGGCGCCGTGCGCGCGTGGTGCGTCCGGCCTGGCCGGGGTATAGGTCGTTCTCGGTCAGCAACGCCAGGTCTGTGGCCGTGAGCTGGAAGCCGCCGGACAGCGGCGCGACGACCAGGGCGAAGCGCGCCTCGCCCTGGAAAAAGTCCTGGAGAGTGTCATGGACGGCATCGGGCGACAGGCGGTGCTCGGCAAGCAATTCAGCGATGGTCTCGCGCCGCCCCGGGGTGTCGACGCACAGGGCGGTGCGCCGTCCGTCCGCCAGGTGCCGGCGCAGGCCGGCCAGCGGGTCCTCGGCCCGGCGATTGACGGCGACGTCGGGGCAGGGTCGAAAATCGGGCCGCGGATCGCCCTCGACGAGGGCCAGGCGAGGAAAGGCTTTCAAGCCGGCGTGGAATTCGTCGTCGCCGAGGAACAGGGCGTCGGGGGGCAGTACCGGGCGCTCGCGATCCGCTTTCAGGAACTGCCAGCGGTTGCGCGTGTCCTGGCTGAACTGGGCGATGGCCGCCGGCGCATCGCCCAGGGTGATGGCCAGGGTGTCGCCGGGCAGGTAATCGAACAGGGTGGCGGTGTGCTCGAAGAACAGCGGCAGATAGTATTCGACGCCCGCGAAGGCGATGCCGTTGCCGATGTCTTTGTAGGGCAGGGCGCGGGACGGATCGCCCTCGAAGACTTCGCGAAAGCGTGAGCGGAAGCGTCCGCGCGATTCCTCGTCCATGGGGAATTCGCGGCCGGGCAGCAGCTCGATCTCGCGCACCGGATACAGGCTGCGCTGGGTGTCGATGTCGAAACTCCGGATCGACTCGATTTCGCGGTCGAACAGATCGATGCGGTAGGGCAGCACCGAGCCCATCGGGAACAGGTCGATGAGGCCGCCCCGGATGCAGAATTCTCCCGGGGCGGTCACTTGGGTGACATGGTTGTAGCTGGCGAGGGTGAGCTGTTCGCGCAGCCGGCCCTCGTCCAGGGTGTCGCCTTGCCGGAAACTGAACGTGTAGGCTGCGAGAAAGGCGGTCGGCGCCAGGCGGTACAGGGCCGTGGTGACCGGCACGATCAGGACGTCCACCGCCCCCTGGGTCAGGGCGTGCAGGGTGCGCAGGCGCTCCGAGATCAGGTCCTGGTGCGGCGAGAAGCCATCATAGGGCAGAGTTTCCCAATCCGGCAGGAGCCGGATCCGCAGATCGGGATCGAACAGCGGGATCTCGTCGGCCAGGCGGCGCGCGGCCAGCGGGTCGGCGCACAGGGCGGCCAGCGGCCTGCCCGCCGCGCGCGCCAGCCCGGCGATCAGGCAGGCGTCGCCCGAGCCCGGCGGCCGGGGCTGGACGTAGCGTTGCCCGGGCCTGAGGGCCGCCAGAGTGGGCGCGATCGAGGGAATGTCGAGAGGGGAGGTGGGGCGGGTCATCAGGCTGGGGATTATACCGTTGCGTCCGGCCGGCTTTGGCGCATCGCCGTGGGCTGGACCGTTGAAGAGTTGATGGCTGACGCCTATAGCAATCGGCGTCCATGTTTAGTAGCATCCGGCGGACCTTCATTGGCTGGGGCGACATCGGATGACACTCGGAACGACGCTGCGGTACTGCCTGCTCTCCACGATGGCGCTGCTGCTCGCGGCTTGCGATGGCGGTGGGGATGGGCGGGGCCCCGTGGCCGCGTCCTGCCTCGAGGACGGCCCTCACGCCTGCAAGACCGGGGCGACCGAGCCCCTGTACACCTTCCAGTGGGCCCTCAATTACAGGGACAGCTATTTCAATGATTATCCGGACACCTTCGGCGGCGGGCTGGATCTGAACGTCGAGCCGGTGCACCGGCAAGGCATCAAGGGCCAGGGGGTCAAGGTATTGGTGCTCGACACCGGCACCGATCTGCGCAACGAGGACCTCGCGCCCAACGCCGACTACAGCATGTCGTGGAATTTCACGACCCAGCAGAGCGATCCCTATCCGGTTATCCTCTCGGCGATCGATGATCCGCACGGCACCGCCGTGGCGGGCATGATCGCAGCCGCCCAGAATGGCGAGGGGGTCATGGGCATCGCGCCGCGGGTCACGCTGGGCGCCGCCAATTATCTGCAGAGCGACTTCTCGGCGACCACCCGGGCATTGGCACTGGGCGGCGCGCCCTGGTCGAGCAAGGCCCACATCATCAATGCGCCCTATGCCGCCATTGTCTCGGCCGGGGCCTATGACAATGGCACCGACGCCGGGATTCCCATCCTGCGTGGCCTGAAGCAATTGCGCGGCGGCCTAGGCGCGATCTATGTGAAAGGCGCGGGTAATTCTTTCAGCGCCAGCGAATGCGGTCATGGCCACAATTACTATGACTGCACCAGTCCGATCAATGATCCAGAGGCGCTCGAGCCCGTCACCATCACGGTGGCGGCCCTCAACGCCTTTGGTCAGGCGAGCAGCTACAGCAGCGCCGGTCCGGTGATCTGGATCACCGGGCTGGGCGGCGAATTCGGCTCGGGCGGCGACTATGGCGAGGGCAAGACCGGCCCCTATAGCGGGCCGACGATCTTTAGCACCGACTTGCGGGGCTGCGCGCAAGGGTACAGCAAGGCGGGGGAGGCGACGCCGTTCCTGCGTGGGGAAACCGTGCGCGATGGCGTGCCGGACAACCCCGATTGCGACTACAACTACATGAACGGCACCTCGGCGGCCACGCCCACGATCTCGGGGGTGGTGGCCTTGATGCTGGAGGCAAATCCAGGCTTGAGCTGGCGTGATGTCCGCGACATCCTGCGCCTGTCGGCGCGCCGGGTGGACCCGGACTACATTCATGCCTCTCCCGACGGGAATGTACCGTATAGCGCGAGGATGGACTTGACGGACAATACCTTGGGGACGGTGGTCGGCGGCACCGCCGACATCGTGGATGGCTCGACGGTGGTTCCGATCGATTTGGGCTGGCAGGAAAATGCCGCCGGCAATGTGCATTCCAACTGGTACGGCTTTGGCGTGCCCGATGCGGAAAAGGCGGTGAGCCTGGCCCGGGATTACCGGCGGGATCCCTCGCTGGGCCGCTCCACCGATATCAAGATGGCGGGGTTCGAGACGATCGCCGAGCGGAGCCTGGCCACATCGGGCGCGTTCCCCTATGGGGTGGTGACTCTGCTGGGGACTTTCGCGGCACCCGAGCAGGCCGTCGACTTGTTCCAGTTGCGCCTGACCGCCGAGAAGGTCTGCCTGGGCTCGATGGGCATCGCCGTGCGTTCGCCGTCGGGCACCGTTTCGCTGCTCAAGCTGCCCAACGACCACTTCCGCAAGGATGGCGTGGCTTCCTTCAAGGATTACGGCTTGAGCTCCGTGGCCTTCTACGGCGAGCCGGCCCGGGGGAACTGGCAGGTCTTCCTCCTCGCGGCCAATCCCGATCATGGCCTTCCGGCGGGATGGACGCCTTGCTCGTCCCTCGAGGGCGGTGGCCCGGCCGCTTACGAGTTTGCGCTCGAGGCGCGTATCATCGCGCAATGAAACCCTTTCATCCGCGGGAGCGTCCTATGCTCGCAATTACACGACTCGCCCTTGGATTGGCGGGATGCGCCTTGGCGCTGGCCTGTCAGGCGGCGCCGCTCGCCCCGGGACAGCGGCTCTCATCGACGCAGGTCGAGGCCCTGGGGGACCTGCCTGTCTATGATACGGGAGCGGATCGCTATCGCTTGTTGCCGCAGAAGACCGCGGACGGACGGGGCAGTTTGCTGCTCGATGAACGGGGCGTGGTGGCCGCCAGCCACCACGAGGTGATGGTCACGCAGGCTGCCGAGGACCAAGTGCTGGCAGCGGCCGGCGGGGGGCCTCGGCCCATGTCGGTGCAGTACTTTGCGCCGACCGGCATCATCATTGTGCGGTATGGGAGTTTTGCGCAAACGGTCGAGGGCCTGAAAGCGCTCCAGGCCGGCCTGCCGGGCGCGGTCGTGCGCCTGTCCATCCAGCAGAACGTGAGACGCCCCTCTTAAAGACCATCGGCACGGGTGCGGGCCGGCGCCCTCGGCTAAAATCGGCCGCTATGATGATGAATGAAAAATCCGTGACCGCCCTCGTACCGGCGGCGGGCCTGGGATCCCGCGCGGCGATGGCCGACGGTCTGCCCAAGCAGTATCGCCGCCTTGCCGGCGAGGCGATGTTGCGCCGCACGGTGCGGGCCTTGCTGGCCGAGCCGCGCGTGGCTCAGGTCCGCGTGGCGGTATCGGCGGCGGATGTCTGGGCGGCGGATGCGCTCGCGGGACTGCCGCGCACGGTCTGGCGACCCTGCGGCGGGCCCACGCGTGCCGATACGGTGTGCGCGGCCTTGCGGGATGCCGCGCTGCCGCGCGAGGCATGGGTTATGGTCCACGACGCGGCGCGCCCGGGCCTGTCGCGCGAGGCGCTGGCGCGCCTGATCGATGCCTGCTGGCGGCACGGGCGTGGCGGGCTGTTGGCCCTGCCGGTGGCCGACACGGTCAAGCGTGCCGCCGCGCCGGATCCGGCGGACGGCGTGCCGCCGGTGGTGGCGTGCACGCTGGCGCGCGAGGGCCTGTGGCTCGCGCAGACGCCGCAAATGTTTCGTGCGGGTGTGCTGCTGGACGCCCTGCTTGCCAGCGCCGGCGATGCGCGCGTGACCGACGAGGCCTCGGCCGTGGAGTGGGCCGGGACCGACGAGGCGCCGCTGCTGGTGCGTGGTGCACGGGCGAATGAAAAACTCACCTGGCCCGAGGATTTCGACTGGTTCGAGCAGGTCCTGGGCGGTGGTGGGCCGGCACCCCTCGCGGGGACGGGCGGGCAGGGGCGCCCGCAGGAGGACGAAGCGTGACGAGAGACATTCCTTTCAGGGTGGGCCAGGGCTACGACGTGCATGCCCTGGCCGAGGGCCTGCCGCTGATCATCGGTGGGGTGCGCATCCCCCATGACCGCGGGCTGGTGGGCCATTCAGACGCGGACGTGCTGTTGCACGCCGTGACCGACGCGGTGCTGGGCGCGGCCGGACTGGGCGACATCGGCCGGCATTTCTCGGATCGCGATCCGCGCTGGGCCGGGGCCGACAGCCGGATGTTTCTGCGCGAGGCCGCGCGCATGGCGCGCGCGGCGGGCTGGGCGGTGGTCAACGTGGATGCCACCGTGCACGCCCAGGCGCCACGCGTCGGGCCGCACGCTGCGGCCATGGCGGCGCATATCGCCGAGGACCTGGATCTGGACGTTGCCTGCGTGAACATCAAGGCCAAGACCAACGAGGGCCTGGGCTATCTGGGCCGCCGCGAGGGGATTGCCGCCAGTGCGGTGACCCTGTTGGCGCGCCCGTCGGATTAGGCAAACAGACCGCTAGAGCGTGGCGCCGCCGATGGCGCGGTTGCATGCGCACAGGCCGTCGGTTTGCAGGGCATCGAGGATGCGCAGGGTTTCCTCGGGATTGCGGCCGACATTGAAGTTGTTGACCGAGACGTGCTGGATGATGTTGTCGGGGTTGACGATGAAGGTGGCGCGCAGCGCCACGCCCTCGGATTTTTCGCGGATTCCGAGCTGATCGACGAGTGAGCCCGTCGTGTCGCCGAACTGGTAGTGGTTGAGTTTGCTGAGGTCGGGGTGTTCGCGCCGCCAGGCGAGCTTGACGTATTCGTTGTCGGTCGAACCGCCCATCAGAACGGCGTCGCGTTCCTCGAAAGCGTCGGCGAGCTGGTTGAAGCCCGCGATCTCGGTGGGGCACACCAGCGTGAAGTCCTTGGGATAGAAGTAGATGACCTTCCATTTGCCCGGGAATGAGCTTTCGGTGATGTCCTCGAAAGCCGAAACGCCGTTTTCCTCATGGTGATTGAAGCCTGGTTTCACGCCGGTCACCCGGAATGCGTCCAGTCTGTCGCCTATGGTTTTCATCGGGGCTCCTGTGTGTTGAGTCGCGGCTGCCGGAGTCCGCCGGGCCATTTTACGCCAAGCCCTTGTCGCCCGGCCGCGCTCGCGTCTTGGGGATTTCGATACGTGCCAGCAGGCCGCCGGGCGGGCGCGAGATCAGCTCGAACTTGCCGCCCACCTGCCCCAGCAGGCGCTCGACAATGGCCAGGCCCAGGCCCGCGCCGCTGACGCCGGTGCGGGCCGATTCGCCGCGCGCGAAGGGCCGCAGCAGACGCTGGATGTCGGCCTGCGGGATGCCCGTGCCCTGGTCCTGCACGTCGATGCGCAGCATATTGCCCGACTGGTAGGCGTGCAGGACGATGTGGGCACGATCATCGACCAGGCTGCGGCCATAGCGGCGGGCGTTCTCGATCAGGTTGCTGACGATACGCTTGAGGTCGTTGGCGCTGATGCGGGCCTGCATGTTGGGTTCGATGCGGGCCGAGAGCTCGCCGCCCAGCGATTCGGTGTGGCTGCGCTCGCGCTCGAACAGGTCCTGCAGGACTCGCGAGACATCGATGCCAGCCTCGGGCACCGCGCCCGCTGGGCGGGCGTACTCCATGAGCTGGCCGATGCTGTGGTTGATCTGGGCCAGATCCTCGTCGATGGCCTGGCGGGTCTCGTCGCTGACCCGGCTCATCTCGATTTCCAGGCGCATGCGCGCCAGGGGGGTGCGCAGGTCGTGCGAGATGCCGGCCAGCATGATCTCGCGGTCAGCTTCGTTTTGGCGCAAGTCCCTGGCCATGCGGTTGAAGGCGATGTTCATGTCGCGAATTTCGACGGGGCCCTTTTCCGGCAGGGCTGACGGCGTTTCCCCGCGCGCCACCTGTTGCGCCACCTTGGCGAGCTGGGCCAGGGGCTGGTTCACGAAGCGCACGCTGATGGCCGCCCCGAGCAGTGCCAGCATCAGGGTCGCGGCCACCCAGCCCACCCATTCGCGTCCGGTGGTCAGGCGCAGTTGATCGCGATCGAACACCAGCCAGTACTGGTCCTCATCGATGTGGAAGCTGATCCAGATGCCGGGGACGTTGTTGACTGACCACATCATGGCGGTCTGGCTGCCCAGCCGGTTGCGGATTTCTTTGCCGACGTGCTGCCAGTAGTCGGTGTGAGGCAGGGGCTCGAGCACGTCGGCGTGCTCGCGCGGCTGCACCCGCAGGCTCTCCTTGGTGGCCAGATCCAGCAGCAGGGCCGGGCGCACCTGGGGCGGCGCGTAGATCAGCGCCGAGCGGGTAATGCTCACGGTCGTGGCCACGCGCTGCGCCATCTGGGCGGCGCGCGGGCCTTCCTCGATGTTGAAGACGACCTGCAGCCATGCGCCCAGACTGACGAGCATCAGAGTGGCGAGCAGCAGAAAGGAGCGGCTGAAGAGTCCCAGGCGGAGCCTGGGCAGTTTCGAGGATTGCGTCTTGAAGGACATGTCGGATGCGTGCGGCTTCGCCGCCGCGCGTCAGGGCTTGCCGGCACGCGCGACCGCGTTGCGCCACACCCGGCCGGCGTGCCGTCCGGCTGGCCGGGTGGGACAGGGCCCTATTGGCCGCCGTCGGGAACGAAGACGTAGCCCAGGCCCCAGACGGTTTGGATGAAGACTGGCTTGGACGGATTGGGTTCTATCAGTTTGCGCAGCCGAGAGATCTGGACGTCCAGGCTGCGGTCGAAGGCTTCGTATTCCCGGCCGCGCGCCAGTTCCATGAGCTTGTCGCGCGAGAGCGGGACCTTGGGATGGCGGGCAAAGACCTTGAGCACTGAGAATTCGCCCGTGGTGATGGGCACGACCTCGTGATTGCGCGTCAGGGTGCGGGTGGACAGGTTGAGGACGTAGGGGCCGAACTCGACCGATTCGTTTTCCTGGCTGGGCGCGCCCGGGTGCTCTTCGGTGCCGCGGCGGCGCAGGATCGCGTTCACGCGGGCGAGGAGCTCGCGCGGGTTGAAGGGCTTGGTCAGATAGTCATCGGCACCCATCTCGAGACCCACGATGCGGTCGATTTCCTCGGCCTTGGCCGTGAGCATGATGATGGGGGTGTTGTCGTGGTTGCCTCGCAGGCGCCGGCAGATGGACAGGCCGTCCTCGCCCGGCAGCATGAGGTCCAGCACCAGCAGGTCGAAGTGCTCGCGCTGCCAGAGTTTGGCCATTTCCTTGGCGTCCTCGGCCACGTAGACGTTGAAGCCCTGCTCGGTCAGGTAGCGCCGCAGCAGGTCGCGCAGTCTGGGATCGTCGTCGACGATGAGGATCTTGCGGGTAAGAGTCTGATTTTGCGTGTTCATGGCGAAAATGTAACAGGCTCAGGAAAGCCGCACCAGCGCTTATCACAACAATTTACATCTTACGCGTTTGGTTGAACATCGCGGCGGGTTGGCAGGGCGGGTCGTGCCGTTGGCGGGGCGGGGATGAGCCGATGCCGCGAACGGACCCTCTCATTTAAAATGAATGCATTGGAAATTGGAACGACATGAGCGATTTTCACATCCTGGCGTTTGAAACATCAAGCAATTTGTGCGGCGTGGCCTTGCTGTCGCGCACCGATGGGCGCCTGCACCTGCGCGGCGGCCAGCATGAGGGCCGCGGCGAGCATGCCGGGCGCATCCTGCCCCTGGCCGGGGACTTGCTGGCCGAAGCGGGGGTGCGGCGCGAGGATTTATCGGCCGTGGCCTTCGGCCAGGGGCCGGGCGGTTTCACCGGTCTGCGGGTCGCCTGCGGCGTGGCCCAGGGCCTGGCCGTCGCCCTGGGGTTGCCTGTGATTCCGGTGGACTCGATGCGGGCCATTGCGCTGCAGGGCGGCGCCGGGACTGATGGCGTGCACGTCGTCCTGCAGGATGCGCGCATGCACGAGGTGTATGCAGCCGTGTATCGCCGCGGCGGCGGGCACGGATGGTGGACGCTGCAGGCGCCCACGCTGCTGGGCGTGGCCGACGTACCCATTTGGCTGGAACGCGAGGCCCCGGGATGGGGCGGCGGCGCGCACCGCGTCCATGGTGATGCGTTGGCGGCGTTCCCAGAGCTGGATGCGGCGCTGCGGGCCCTGGGGTTCGAAATCGTGGCGCCGACCGATGCCGCCGGCGCCCGGGCGCAGGCCACGACGATCGCGCGCCTGGCCGCGCACGACTGGGATGCCGGGCGCACGTTGCCCGCGGAGGCGGCGGCGCCCGCCTACGTTCGCGACAAGGTGGCCTATACCACCCGCGAACGCGCCGATGGCCTGGGCGGCAATCCCCAGGCCGTCGGCGGTGCCTGGACCTTGCATCGCATGGCCGAGAGCGATCTGGACGAGGTCGCGGCGATTGAGCGGCGGGTCCAGTCCTTTCCCTGGACACGAGGCAATTTTGCCGACGGCCTGGCCGCCGGCTACAAGGGCTGGGTGCTGCGACGGATGGGCGGAATGCAGGGCTTCGCCCTGCTGATGGAGGCGCCCGACATGGCGCACCTGCTGGTGATCGGCGTGCGTCCCAACGACCAGGGCCAGGGGGTGGGTTCGCGCCTGCTGCGCGTCTGTCTGGACCATTGCCGCGCGGCGGGCTTTGGCGCCCTGACCCTCGAGGTGCGCCCCAGCAATGTGCGGGCGGTCGGGTTTTATCGCAAGTTCGGCTTCCGCCATGTCGGCACGCGCAAGGGCTATTATCCGTCCGCCCATGGCGAGCGCGAGGATGGCTGGATCATGACGCTCCATCTGGTGGCCGCATGAGCCCCCCGATCAGTTCGCTACAGGCGGCCTGGCTGACCGAGATCGGTGTCGATCCGCAGTGGCTCGGCCTGCTGGGCGCCGAGGCGCCCTCGGCGCCCAGGCCTGCTCTCGGCGGTCAGCAGACGCCCCCCGTGGAACGCCCGCCCGCGCCGCCGGCCGACGCCGGTGCCAGCCTGGAGGCGCTCGATGAGGCGATTCTGGCTTGCCAGGCGTGCGGCCTGCACGCCGGCCGCACGCGCGCGGTGCCGGGCGCCGGGAGGACGCAATCTCCCGAATACCTGATCGTGGGTGAAATGCCGGGGGCCGCCGACGATGCCGCGGGTCGGCCTTTCGAGGGGCCGGCGGGCAGCCTGCTGCGCGCGATGCTGGCCGGCGCGCGCGTGCCGGATGCGGATTCGGCCTATCTGACCAATGTGCTGAAATGCCGGCCGACGGGCGGGCGGATGGCCCAGGTGGCCGAGGTTGCGGCCTGCCTGCCGCATCTGCGTCGCCAGATTGAGCTCTTGCGGCCTCGTCACATCCTCGTCCTGGGGCGGCTGGCGGCCCGGGCGCTGCTGGAGACGCGCGCCGCGCTCGAGGACCTGCGCGGCCACGAGCACGCCTACACCTTGTCCGATGGCTCGACCATCCCTCTCTGGGTGACTCATCATCCGGCGTCCCTGCTGGTGCGGCCTGTGTACAAGGCGCAGGCGTGGATGGACCTGCTGGCCCTGGCGCGCGCCGCGCGGGATCCTGCACGGCGGGCCTGAATCTCGTCAGTGCAGGGCGGTGCCGTGGCCATGCTGGCCGATGAGGCCGGTCAGGCCCGGATTGGCCCGGTGGTTCAGCATGTTCCAGCGAATGAAGGCCAGCATGAGGCCCGCCACCAGCAGGCCGAAGATCATGATCACCACATTGATGGGCAGCCCCATCCAGAGCATCAGGCTGTAGAGGGCGAGCATCAGCAGAATGTTGAGCTGTTCGTTGAAGTTCTGGACGGCGATCGAGTGTCCCGCCGACAGCAGGACGTGACCCCGGTGCTGCAGCAGAGCGTTCATGGGGACGACGAAGAATCCCGACAGGGCGCCGATCAGCAGCAGCAGACCGTAGACCGCCCAGGTCGCCTGGACGGCCGGCATCAGCAGGACCACCAGGCCCATGATGACGCCCACCGGCAGCACCGAGAGCGCTTTGCGCAGGGGCACGCGTCCGGCGAGTATCGAACCCGCCACCGTGCCCAACGCCGCCACGCCCATCAGGATCGACGCCTGGTCCAGGCGGTAGCCCAGATGCTGGGCGCCCCATTCGATGACGATGAACTGCAGGGTCGCCCCCGCGCCCCAGAACAGCGTGGTGACCGCCAGCGAGATCTGGCCGAGCTTGTCGCCCCAGAGAATCCGCACATAGGTGCCGAAACTGCGGATCAGGCGGATCGGATGGGTTTGCTGCTTGGGATAATAGGCATGGGTGTCCGGAATCAGCAGGTTGCACAAGGCCGCGGCAATGTACACCAGCCCGATCACTAGGATGGCGCCCTGTGCCGCGTTGCCCGCCGCGGCTTGCACCCAGGGGTGGGCCATGAGGTGCGCCGATACCGTCGGGCTGATCAGCACCCCGCCCAGCACCGTGCCGACGATCACCGACAGCACGGTCAGGCCCTCGATCCAGCTATTGCCCTTGACCAGCAGATCGGGGGGCAGCATTTCCGTGACAATGCCGTATTTTGCCGGGGAATAGGCCGCCGCGCCGATGCCCACGATGGTGTAGGACACGAAAATCAAGAGGAGCTGGTGCTCGGGGCCCTGCAGCAGGTGGTTATAGCTGAACATCAACACGCAGCCCAGGGTCTTGAGGGCGTTGGTCGAGAACATCACCCGGCCTTTGGGGAACGAATCGGCGAAGGCGCCGACGAAGGCGGCGAGCACCACGTAGGCCAGCGCGAACCACCATTTCATCATGGGCGCCATCCACTCGGGGCCGCTGAGCTGGGCAATCAAGGCGATGGCCGCTATCAACAACGCATTGTCCGCCACGGAAGACAATGCCTGCGCGGCCATCACCAGATAGAAGCCTTTATTCAATGCGCGGTCCCGGTTGTGGGTGGGGTGTGATAGGCGGATCAGTCACAAAATGTGATTTTGGAATGTGGTGCAGTATAGCCGTTGACGGCCGGTGGATAGGAAAAGAATCATCGGCCTTCCGTGCCGGAGCGCATCGAATCGGGGCCCTCGGTACGCTATCATACGTTCACCGATTGCGGATGAACGCAGCCCCCGTACGCCGTGAAATACATACAATGACGGCAATTGTCGATCGCCCAGAACCCAGTCTGCCTCCGGACAACCCTGTAACGTGCGCCTGACCCAGATCAAACTCGCCGGTTTCAAGTCCTTCGTGGATCCGACGGTGATCCCCACGCCCAGTGAACTGGTCGGCGTGGTGGGGCCCAACGGCTGCGGAAAATCCAACATCATCGATGCGGTGCGCTGGGTGCTGGGCGAGACCAAGGCCTCCGAGCTGCGCGGCGCCTCGATGCAGGACGTGATCTTCAATGGATCGGGCCAGCGCAAGCCCGCCGCCCGCGCGTCCGTCGAGCTGGTCTTCGACAATGGCGAGGGCCGTGCGGCCGGCCAGTGGTCGAGCTTCGCCGAGATCGCGGTGCGCCGCGTGCTGACGCGCGACGGGGCGAGCAGCTATTTCGTCAACAACCAGCAAGTGCGGCGCCGCGACATCCACGATATCTTTCTCGGCACGGGCCTGGGCGCGCGCGGCTACGCCATTATTGGCCAGGGGATGATCAATCGCCTGATCGAGGCCCGGCCCGAAGAACTGCGGGTTTACCTCGAAGAGGCCGCCGGCGTCTCGCGCTACAAAGAGCGGCGGCGCGAAACCGAGAACCGTCTCTCGGACACGCGCGAGAACCTCACCCGCCTGGAGGACATTCTGCGCGAATTGTCCGGCCAGCTCGAAAAGCTCGAATCTCAGGCCGAGGTGGCCGGGGCCTACCGCGGTCTGCAAGAGGAAGGCGAGCTCAAGCAGCATGCGCTGTGGCTGCTGCGCGAGGCGGCGGCGAGCGCCTCCCGGCAGGACATCGCGGTCAGGATCGAGCAGGCCCAGGCCGCCTTCGAGGAGGCCGTCGCCCGGCTGCGCGCCCTCGAGGCCGATCTCGAGGCGCGGCGCGCCGGCCATTTCGAGGCCAACGACGCGGTGCATCAGGCGCAGGGCCGGGTGTTCGAGGCCGGCGCCCTGGTCAGCCGCCTCGAGGCCGAGATCCGCCATGTGGTCGATGCCCGCCATCGCCTGCAGGCCCGCCGGGCCCAGTTGCAGACGCAGATGCAGGAATGGGGCGATCAGCAGGGCCATTGCCAGGGCGCCATCGAAGAGGTCCAGGGGCAGATCGAGGAGGCTGCGGCGCGCGCCGAGACGCTGGCCGTCCAGGCCGACGAAAGCCAGGCGCGTCTGCCGCAGTTGGATGCCGAATTGCGCGCGGTGGCGGGGCGGCGCGACGAGCTGCGCGCGGCCCTGTCGCGAATCGAGCAAGATCTCGCGCTGGCCGCCCAGACACAGCGCGACGCCGATGGACAGTGGCGCGCGCTGGACGAGCGGCGCACCCGGCTCGAGGCCGAGCGCGCGGCCCTGGGCGCGCCCGATCCGGCCGAGGTCGACCGCCTCGAGGGGGAATGCGCCGTGGCGCAGGCCAAGCTCGAGGAGGCGCAGGATGTCCTCGTCGCCCTCGAGGAACGCCTGCCGGCCCTCGAAGACGAGCGCGCCGGTGCCTTGCAGGCGAGCCAGGGCGCCCGCCTGGCGCTCGAAAAACTCGATGCGCGGCGCCAGGCCCTGATCGCCCTGCAGGAAAAAATACAATCCGAGGATGCCCTCGAGCCTTGGCTGCAGCGCCAGGAGCTCTCCGGGATGAGCCGCCTCTGGCAGAAACTCCAGGTCGAGGCCGGCTGGGAATCGGCCTTTGAGGCGGTGTTGCACGAACGCATGAATGCCCTGGGCCTGCGCCATCTGGACATCGCCCGGGCCTTTGCCGCGGATGCGCCGCCCGCGCGCCTGGCCTTTTATCAGGCGCCCGCCGCCTCGGCGCCGCCGCAGGCGCCCGCGGGCGCGCGGCCGCTGCTGGACTTGGTGCGCACCCAGGCCCCCGAGGTGCATGCCGTGCTCGGCGTCTGGCTGCGTCATGCCTATGCCAGCGAGGATCTGGCACAGGCCCTGGCCAGGCGCGAGGAATTGCCCTGGGGCGCGTGCTGGGTGGTGCGTGCCGGCCATCGGGTCGATGCCCATAGTGTCAGATTCTATGCGGCCGATTCCGAGCAGTCCGGCATGCTCGCACGCCAGCAGCAGATCGATAATCTGCTGCGCGAGGTGCGCGCGGCGCAATTGATCGCCGACGAGGCGCTGGACGCGCATGCGCGCGCGGATGCGGCCTGTCGCCAGGTGGCGCAGGAGCTCGGCCCGGCCCGCCAGCGCATTGCCGAACTGGTGCGCGCCCTGCACGAGGCCGAGATTCAGCACAACCGCCTGGCGCAGCAGGCCGCCCAATCCGATGAGCACGCGCGGCGCATCGGCCGCGACCTCGACGAGATCGCCAGCCAGCAAGCCGTGGCGGCCGGACGCCGCGATGAGGCCGAGGAGCGTTTCCAGGCCCTGGACGAGTCCCTGGCGCAGCAACAAGAGCTGTACTCCGAAGCCGAGTTCGGGGCGGAGGACCTGGCGCGCCGCGCCGAGCAGTCGCGCCAGGAGGTCCGCGAGCGCGAGCGCGCCGCTCAGGAGGCCGAGTACGCGGCGCGCAGCCTCGGCCACCGCCTCGACGAACTGAACCGGACCCTGCAACTCGCCGCCGAGCAGGCCCGGCGCTCGGGCACCGAGCTCGAGTCGCTGCAGGGCGAGCTGTTCGAGCTGGACGAGTCGGTGGCGCAGGCCGGATTGCAGGATGCGCTCGAGGCGCGGGCCGAGTGCGAGGAGGCTTTGCGGCTGGCGCGCCTGCGCCAAGACGAGGTCGCCGGCGACTTGCGCGAGGCCGACGAAGGCCGCCTGACGCTCGAGCGCTCGCTCGATCCCTTGCGCGCCCGCGTGACGGAACTACAGTTGCAGGAGCAGGCCGCGCGCCTGTCGGTCGAACAGTACGCCGAGCAACTCGACGAGCGCCAGGTCGACCGCGCGGCTCTGCGCCGCCACATCGATGAACAGGCCGCCGAATGGACCCGCATCGGCTGGCTGCAATCCGAGGTGCAGCGCATTTCGCGCCAGGTCGAGGCCCTGGGCCCCGTCAACCTGGCCGCGCTCGATGAGCTCGGCGCCGCGCGCGAGCGCAAGGGTTTCCTGGATGCGCAGCAAAGCGATTTGCTGGCGGCCATCGACACCCTCGAGAATGCGATTCGCAAGATCGACCGCGAGACCCGCGAGCTGCTGCAGCAGACGTTTGATACCGTCAACGAGCATTTCGGCGACCTGTTCCCGCGCCTGTTCGGCGGCGGCGAGGCGCGCCTGTCCATGACGGGTGACGAAATTCTGGATGCGGGCGTGCAGGTCATGGCACAGCCGCCGGGCAAGCGCAACAGCAGCATCCACCTGCTCTCGGGCGGGGAAAAGGCCCTGACGGCCACGGCGCTGGTGTTCGCTCTGTTCAAGCTCAATCCCGCGCCGTTCTGTCTGCTCGACGAGGTGGATGCGCCGCTGGACGACGCCAATACCGAGCGCTACGCCAACCTGGTGCGCAGCATGAGCGGCCAGACGCAGTTCCTGTTCATTTCCCACAACAAGATCGCCATGCAGATGGCGCGCCAGCTCGTGGGAGTCACCATGCAGGAGCAGGGGGTTTCGCGTATTGTTGCGGTGGATATGGATTCCGCGCTGCAATGGGCCGGGGAGCCTGTTTGAGCCAACGGGGCATGAGACGAGGTCTTTATGAGTGACTTGCAGATTCTGCTGATTTCGATAGGGCTGGTCCTGATCGCCGCCGTCGTCTTGTACAACTGGTGGCAGGATTGGCGTGTGCGGCGCAGCATGCAGGCGCGTTTTCCGGAGGGCGAGCGCGACCCCCTGATGCAGGATGCGCCCGCGCGGCGCGAGCCCGGTATCTGGGCGGGCGAGCACCCGACGCCGGCCGGCGGCAGCGATGACGCGGCCGAGGCCGACGAGACCTGCGAGGCGGTGATCGACATCGCTTTCGGGCATCCGGTGCCGGGTGAGACCCTGGCAGGTGCGCTGCAATCGGTGGCCCGGGTGGGGCGCAAACCGGTGCGCATCTTTGCCGAGACCGACAGCGGCGGCCACCGCGCCCGCCTGCGCGAGGGCGAAAGCTACGTCTCGATGCAGCTTGCCGTGGTGCTCGCCAATCGCAGCGGCCCGCTGACGGACATCGAGTGGTCGCACTTGTGGACCCTGGCCCAGAACCTGGCCGAGCGCTTCGATGGCGTCATCGAGGCCCCCGAACAGGAGGCGGCCCTGGCCCGGGCGCAGGCGCTGGATGCGCGCTGCGCCGAGATGGACGCCCAGGTCGGCCTCATCTTGCAGCTGTCGCAGGCCCGCAGTCGCCAGGCGATCGTCGAGATGGCGACCGGCGTCGGCTTCCTGCCCCACGGCGAGCGCTGGGCCTGGATGGCCGAGAATGGCCTGCCACGCTTCGTCATGCAGTTCGAGGAGGGAGCGTCCGAGGCGGTCGAGCAGGCTCATCACCGTGTCGACCTAGTCCTGGACGTTCCCAACAGCGTGCCCGACGACGAGGCGTTCAGCCGCATGATGGCGGTGGGGCGCGACCTCGCGGCCCGGCTCGGGGCCAGCCTGCTGGACGACCAGGGCCGCACGCTGTCCGATAGCGCCGCTCCGGCCATCGACCGCCAGATCAGCGGCTTGTACGATCAGCTCGACAAGGCGGGTTTCCTCGCAGGGACGGAGCGGGCGGCGCGGGTGTTCTCGTGAGCCCGGCCGCCGGCGACGCCCGGCAGAGGCTGTCGGCGCTGCGTGAACAGATCGCCGAACATAACCGGCGCTATTACGTCGAGGACGCGCCGACGGTGTCGGATGCGGAATACGATCGGCTGATGGCCGATCTCCTCGAGCTCGAGGCTGCACATCCCGAGTGGGTGACCGCTGATTCGCCCAGCCAGCGCGTCGGCGCCGCGCCGCTGGACGCCTTTGGCACCGTGCGCCACGCGGTGCGGATGCTGTCGCTGGGCAACGCATTCGAGCCCCAGGACATCGAGGCCTTCGACGAGCGCGTGGCCGGCACCCTGCGCGAAGCGGGTCTGCTGCCGCAGGGTGTGGTGGAGTATGTCGCGGAATACAAGTTCGATGGCGTGGCGGTGAGCCTGCGCTACGAGGACGGGCGGCTCGTCCTGGCTGCGACGCGCGGCGATGGCCAGGTGGGTGAGGACATCACCGCCAATGCCCGCACGCTGCGTTCGGTGCCGCTGCGCCTGCGCGGGCCGGACGTGCCCGCCGTACTCGAGGTGCGCGGCGAGGTGCTGATGACGCGCGCCGATTTCGATCGCATGAACCAGGCGCAGGCCGCGCACGGGGACAAGACGTTCGTCAATCCCCGCAATGCCGCCGCGGGCAGCCTGCGCCAGCTCGATCCCCGGATCACGGCGACCCGCCCCCTGCGGTTCTTTGCCTACGGCTGGGGACAGGTTCTGGACGAGGCGGGTCGCGAGGTTTTGCCGCATGGGCGCCATGGAGCGATGCTCGACTGGCTGGGTGCGCTGGGCCTTCCGGTCAGCCCGGGGCGCAGGCCGTGCCGCGGAGCGGCCGGCCTGCTGGCCTTTTATGCCGACATCGGCGCGGCGCGCGCCACGCTGCCCTATGACATCGATGGGGTGGTGTACAAGGTCGATGATCTCAAGTCCCAGGAGGTCCTCGGTTTTGTCGCGCGGGCGCCGCGCTTTGCCATCGCCCACAAATTTCCGGCCCAAGAGGAAACCACTCGGCTCGAGGGCATCGACGTACAGGTGGGGCGCACCGGCGCCTTGACGCCGGTGGGCCGCTTGCGTCCGGTCTTCGTGGGCGGGGTGACCGTCACCAACGCCACGCTGCACAACGAGGACGAGATCCGGCGCAAGGACGTGCGCATTGGCGATATGGTAGTGGTGCGGCGCGCGGGCGACGTGATCCCCGAAATCGTCGGCCCGGTAGAGGCCTTGCGCACCGGCGCCGAGGTGGTGTTCGACATGGGGACGATGTACCCGGCCTGCCCGGTCTGCGGGTCGGCTGTCGAGCGTCCCGAAGGCGAGGCGATCACGCGCTGCACGGCCGGCCTGTTCTGTCCGGCGCAGCGCAAGCAGACCTTGTGGTACGCGGCCAGCCGCAAGGCGCTGGACATCGAAGGCCTGGGCGACAAGCTGATCGAACAGCTCGTCGACAGCGGCCGGGTACACACTCTGGCCGACCTGTATTCCCTGGGCGAGCTGGAGCTCTCCACCTATCCCCGCATGGGGCTCAAATCGGCGGCGAACCTCGTCGAGGCGATTGGCCAGAGCCGTCGCCCGCCGCTTTCGCGGCTGCTCTACGCCCTGGGCATCCGCCATGTGGGCGAGACCACGGCGCGCGACCTCGCACGGCATTTCGGTTCAATCGACGCCATCGTGGCGGCCTCCGAGGACGAGCTGCTGGTGGTGCCTGAGGTCGGTCCCGTGGTTGCGGCCTCGATCCGGCGGTTCTTTTCCGAGGCGCATAACCGCGAGGTGATCGCCGATCTGCGGGCGGCGGGCGTGGAGCCTGTGGCCGAGGCCGTGCCGGTGGGCGAGAAGCCCCTGGCGGGCAAGACGGTGGTGTTGACGGGCACGCTGCCCAGCCTGTCGCGCGACGAGGCGACCCGCATGATTCTCGCGGCCGGGGGCAAAGTCAGCGGATCGGTGTCGCGCAAGACGGCCTGGGTGGTCGCCGGCGATGAGGCCGGCAGCAAGCTCGCCAAGGCGGCCGAACTGGGAGTGCCCATCCTCGACGAGGACGGGCTCAAGGCCCTGTTGTCGGCGCCGCGCGCCGGCGGTCCGCCGGCGTGACGGCAATCCCGGCCTCCGGGAGGAGGCCGGATCGCGGGGGGCCTCAGTCGGCCGATTCCTCGATCTTGGCGTTCTTGATCAGGTCGGCCTGGTACGCGGCCAGGGCCTGCTGACGCTGCATTTCCTCGAGCTGGGGTTTGACCTCGTCAAAGGGCGGGAAGGTGATCGGACGGACGTCCTCGACCTGGATGACATGCCAGCCGAACTGCGTCTGCACGGGCTTTTCGCTGAGCTGGCCTTTTTTCATGGACTCGACCGCCTGGGCGAATTCAGGCACGTAGTTGCTGGAGGGGCCCCAGCCGAGCTCGCCGCCGTTCTTGCCGCTGCCGGTGTCGATGGAGTCCTTTTTCGCGGCCGCCTCGAAGGTGGTCTTGCCGGACTTGATCGCCTTGGTCAGCGCCACGGCCTGTTGCTCGTCCTTGACCAGGATGTGCCGCAGCTTGTATTCCTGGCGCTGGCCCTGCTCGGCCTTGATCGCGTCGTAGTCCTTGCGCAGCGTCTCTTCGGTGATGGGGTTGTCGTTCAGGTACTTGGTCATCAGGGCGCGCACCAGGATGCCCTGGGTGGCGAGCTCGGTTTCCTGGCGCACCGTCGGATCCTTTTCGAGGCCGGCCTTCTTGGCGGCCTGGACGGCCACCAGGCGGTTGATCATCTCCTTTTTCACCTGGGCGCGCAATTGCGGGGTGTCCTGTGCGCCTTGGGCGATCAGCAGGCTGACGAACTGGTCATAGTGTTCCTGCGTGATGGCCTGGCCGTTGACCTTGGCGATGTCCTTGGCGTGGACCGGCAGGGTCAGGGTGCAGGCGATGGCCAGAGCGGCGAGTCGTTTCATGGGTGTCCTTCGGTTTGAGTGGTGCCGGCCGTGATGGCCAGCGCGTGGATGGGGTGGGGCATCAGGTCGCGCACGCAATCATACACAAGGCGGTGACAGGCCAGCGTGCCGATGCCCTCGAAGCGTTTGGACACGATCCGCACGCGAAAGTGCCGTGCCCCGCCCTGGGCGCCGGCGTGGCCCACGTGCAGGTGGGATTCGTCGTGGATTTCGAGCACGACCGGGTCGAGCGTGGCGAGGCGCTCGGTGATGAGGGCCTGGAGCGGATCGTGGCTCATGCGTCGTCGCGCCCGGGGGCCTCGGACTGGATGTGGCGTCCAAGCCAGATAGATTGGCCCACGGCGAAGACCAGCAGCAGGGCCATGAGGCCGAAGACCTTGAAATTGACCCATTGCGCCTCGGTGAAACGGCCCGAGAAGGCCACGTACAGGTTGAGCGCGCCCGAGGCGATGAAGAACAGCGCCCAGCTGTCGTTGAGGCGGCTCCAGGCGCCGTCGGGCAGGGCGATTTTTTCGCCCATGAGCTTGCGCATCAGGTTGCGCCCGAAGACCAGGCGCGCACCCAGCAGGATCGCGCCGAACAGCCAGTACAGCACCGTGGGCTTCCATTTGATGAAGGTATCGTCGTGCAGCAGCAGGGTTGCGCCGCCGAATACGATGATGACGGTGAGGTTGATCCAGTGGGTGGCCTCGATGGCCCGCCCGGTCGCCTTCAGCCACGCGATCTGTGCGACTGCGGCGATCATGGCCACCGCCGTGGCCGTGAAGATATCCGCGAACTTGAACGCCAGGAAGAACAGGATCAGCGGGAACAGGTCGAACAGGAACTTTTTCATTCGGTCGGTGCGAAGCGCAGGGACAGGGAGTTGATGCAGTAGCGCAGGCCCGTGGGAGGCGGGCCGTCGGGAAAGACGTGGCCGAGGTGGGCGTCGCAGACGTTGCAGAGAATTTCGGTGCGCGCCATGCCGTGGCTGGTGTCGTGTTCCTCGCGCACATGGGCCGGATCGATGGGCTGGAAATAGCTGGGCCAGCCGCAGCCCGCATCGAACTTGGTGTCGGAGGCAAACAGCGGCGTGCCGCAGCACACGCAATAATAGGTGCCGGCCTGGCGGGTGTCCCAATAGCGTCCGGTGAAGGGCCGTTCAGTGTGCTTGAGCCGGGTGACCGCGAATTCCTCAGGGCTGAGCCGGGTGCGCCACTGCGCCTCGGTGCGGGAGACCTTGTCCACGTCCATACTCCACATCCATACCCGCGATCTTGCGGTAAACAATCTATCTTAATCGACTTTGAGAGCGGCCGCAGTCCTGCGCGGGCCATGCAATAAGGGCATATATAGCAACGAATTGCGTCTACCTGAGTTATTATGGCGCCCGGCTGCATCTTTATTGCCGCGGCCGCGGCGATTGCCCGGCCTGGATTGCTCAACCCATGCCAATCGGACGGAGACATTCATGAAATTCACCAAAACGATCGGGCTCACCCTGTGCGCCGGCGCCCTGCTGGCCACGCTGCCCCTGGCCTCGTCGGCGCAGATCAAGGTCGGCGTCACGGTGTCGGCGACTGGCCCCGCCGCCTCGCTGGGCATTCCCGAGCGCGATACCGTGGCCCTGCTTCCCACAGAGATCGGCGGGCAGGCGGTGCAGTACATTGTGCTGGACGATGCAACCGACACCACCCAGGCGGTCAAGAACATCCGCAAGTTCACTGCCGACGACGGCGTGGACGTGGTGCTCGGCACCTCGGTGACACCCGCCTCGCTGGCTATGTCCGACGTCGCCGCCGAGACTGGCACGCCCATGATCAGCGTGGCCGCCAGCGCCAAGCTGGTCGAGCCGGTCGATGGCCCCCGCAAGTGGGTCTTCAAGACCCCGCAGAACGATGCGCTGATGGCGCGCGCCCTGGCCGACGCCATGGTCAAGCAGGGCGTCAAGACCCTGGGTTTCATCGGCTTTAGCGACGCCTACGGCGACGGCTGGTTCCAGGAAATGTCAGCCGCGGCCAAGGCCAAGGGGATCCAGGTCCTCGGCGACGAGCGCTTCGCGCGCGCCGACACGAGCGTCACCGGCCAGATCCTCAAGCTGCTCTCGGCCAGTCCCGACGGTATCCTGATCGCCGCCTCGGGCACGCCCGTGGCGCTGCCGCAGCGCGAGTTGGTCAACCGGGGCTACAAGGGCACCATCTACCAAACCCATGGCGCGGCCAATAATGATGTGCTGCGCGTCTGCGGCAAGGACTGCGAGGGCATGATCCTACCGGCCGGGCCGCTGCTGGTGGCCGACCAGTTGCCCGACAGCCATCCGGTCAAGCAAAGCGCGCTGGTCTACAAGAAGGCCTACGAGGACAAGTACGGCGCGGGGACCATCAATACCTTTGGCGGCCATATGTGGGATGCCGGCAAATTGATCGAGCGGGCGATTCCCGAGGCGCTGAAATCCGGTGCCAAGCCCGGCACGCCCGAGTTTCGCGCGGCGCTGCGCGGCGCGCTTGAGCAGGTCCACGAGCTGCCCGCCTCGCAGGGGGTGTTCAATATGAGCCCCACCGAGCACGCGGGCCTGGACGAACGCGGCCGGGTGATGGTCAAGGTCGTCGGCGGCAAATGGACTTATCAGCCCGATCTGTAGGCCCCGGCTTCCGGCGTCACGAGTTGTAGATGGACCTCACCATTGCCTTGATCCTGCTGCAGGATGGCGTCATGAATGGCGCCATCTATGCCTTGTTGGGTCTGGCCCTGGTGCTGGTGTTCGTGGTGACCCGGGTGATCTTCATCCCGCAGGGCGAGTTCGTCACCTTCGGCGCGCTCACCCTGGCCTTCTTGTCCAACGGCAGGATCCCGGGCACGGTCTACCTGCTGATGCTGCTGGGCGCGCTGGTCTTCGTCGTCGAACTGGCGGCGGCCTGGCGCGGCCGGGACTGGAGCGGCCTCGTGCGCTCCGCCGTCTGGTCCCTGGCGCTGCCGGGCGCACTCTACGGCCTGGCGCCCGTGGCCGCCGCCGAAGGCACGCCCCTGTGGCTGCGGGTGCTGTTCTCGCTGGCGTTGGTCATCCCCCTGGGGCCGATGATCTACCGTCTGGTGTACCAGCCCGTCGAGCAGGCCAGCGTGCTGGTGCTGCTCATCGTTTCGATCGCCGTGCATTTCGCCTTCACCGGCCTGGGCCTGGTGTTCTTTGGAGCCGAGGGCTGGCGCACGCCGCCTCTGGTCGAGGGCAGCGTGCAGATGGGGCCGGTCGCCTGGACGGCGCAGACTTTCGCGGTGCTGGCCACCTGCGCGATCCTCATCGTCGGCCTGTGGTTGTTCTTTGGTCGCACCCTCTATGGCCGTGCCTTGCGCGCAACCGCGGTGAACCGCCGCGGGGCGCGCCTGGTGGGCATCCGCACCAGCGTCGCCGGCAAGCTGACCTTCACGCTGGCGGCGGCGATCGGCGCGCTCTCGGGCATGCTGATCGCGGCCATCACGACCATCTATTACGACACGGGCTTCCTGATCGGCCTCAAGGGTTTCGTGGCCGCGATCTTCGGCGGCCTGATCAGCTATCCGGTCGCCGCATTCGGTGCCCTGTTCGTCGGCGTTCTCGAGGCGTTCTCGTCGTTCTGGGCCAGCCCCTTCAAGGAGGCCATCGTCTTCACCTTGATCATCCCCGTGCTGCTGTGGCGCTCGCTGGGCGCCGCGCACGTGGATGAGGAGGAATGAGGATGCGCACCCGCCACCTGCTGGCCGGCATCCTCGTTCTGCTGGCGGCGCTTCCGCTGATTCCGGGCTTGCCGGTGTTCTGGATCACCCAGATGAACTACATCGGGCTCTACAGCCTGGTGGTGCTCGGGCTGGTGCTGCTGACCGGGGTGGGCGGGCTGACGTCCTTTGGCCAGTCGGCGTTCGTGGGCCTGGGCGCCTATGCCACCGCCTGGCTGAGCACCACGGCGGGCCTCTCGCCCTGGGTGGGCCTGGTGGCCGGCCTGGCGCTCACGGTGCTGGTGGCCTATGTGCTCGGCGCGATCACCTTGCGCCTGTCCGGGCATTTCCTGCCCCTGTGCACGCTGGCCTGGTGTCTGGCCCTCTATTATCTGTATGGCAACCTGGATTTCCTCGGGCGCTACGACGGCATCGCCGGCATTCCGGCGATTTCTCTGCTGGGCTGGTCGCTGGGGCCCGGCGAGCGCATGTACTACTTGATCTGGATCCTGCTGCTGCTGGCGATGTGGGCAACCCACAACCTGCTGCACTCGCGCTCCGGCCGCGCCATCCGGTCCTTGCGCAGCGGCTCGATGGCCGAATCCTTCGGCGTGGATCTGGCGCACTACAAGGTCGTCATATTCGTCTATGCGGCGCTGCTGGGCGGCCTCTCGGGGTGGCTGTACGCGCACATGCAGCGCGCCGTCAGTCCCAGCCCTTTTGGCCTGGGCTATGGCATCGAGTACCTGTTCATGGCGGTCGTCGGCGGCATGGGCAGCGTCTGGGGCGCGGTCGTGGGCACCGCGGTGGTGCTGATCGTCAAGGATCAATTGCAAAACGTGTTGCCCGGGCTGGTCGGCACTTCGGTCAACGTCGAGCTGCTGGTGTTCGGCGTCTTGATGGTGCTGGTGCTGCAGCACGCGCGCGACGGCGTCTGGCCGGCGCTGGCGGCGGCGTGGAGGCGCCTGGGCGGACGCGGTGAATCGCGCGCTGTGGCCGTCGAGGTCCTCGAGGCGGCGCGTCCGCTTGCGCGGCGCGGGCGGCCCGCGGCGGGCGAGTCCGTGCTGCGGGTGGCGGGAATCCGCAAGACCTTTGGTGGGCTGGTCGCCGTCAACGATATCAGTTTCGAGCTGCGCGCCGGCGAGATCATGGGCCTGATCGGCCCCAACGGCGCGGGCAAGAGCACGACCTTCAACCTGATCAGCGGCGTCACGCCGCTGTCGGGCGGCGAGGTCCTGTTCATGGGCCGGCGCATCGACGGCCGTCCGGCGCACGAGATTGCGCGCATGGGCATCGCCCGCAGCTTCCAGCACGTGCAGATCATGCCGGACATGTCGGTGCTCGAGAATGTGGCCCTGGGCGCGCACTTGCGCAGCCGCGCCGGCGTGGTGGCCGCCGCCCTGCATGCCGAACGCGCCAGCGAGGCCTCGTTGCTGCGCGAGGCGGCCGAACAGTTGCGGCGGGTGGGGCTGGGCGAGCATATGCACGAGCTCGCGGGCAACCTGCCCCTGGGCCGCCAGCGCATCCTCGAGATCGCCCGGGCACTGGCCTGCGACCCGGTGCTGCTGATGCTCGACGAGCCGGCCGCCGGCCTGCGCTACAAGGAAAAACAGGATCTCGCCGAGGTGCTCGACCGCTTGCGCGGCGAGGGCATGAGCATGCTGCTGGTCGAGCATGATATGGATTTCGTGATGAACCTGACCGACCACCTCCTGGTGATGGATTTCGGCACCCGGCTGGCCGAGGGCCGGCCCGAGGACGTCCAGCGTGATCCGGCCGTGCTCGAGGCGTACCTGGGCGACTGGGATGACGAGCCGGCCGCGGCCGAGGTGCGCGCATGAGCCCCCAGACAACCTCCGCGCCGGACGCGGCCGACGTGCTCGTCGTGCGCGGCCTGTCCGCCCACTACGGCAAGGTCGCGGCCCTCAGCGAGCTGTCGATTCGCGTGGGTGCCAGCCGGATCGTCACGGTCATCGGCGGCAATGGGGCGGGAAAATCCACGCTGTTGAACGCCATCATGGGTGCCTTGCCGGCTGGCGGCCACAGTCGCGGCTCGGTGGATTTCCTCGGGCATGCGGTCCACGACTGGGCCATCGAGCGCAAGGTCGGGCAGGGCATGTCGCTGGTGCCCGAGCGCCGGGAACTGTTCGGCAGCATGTCGGTCGAGGACAATCTGCTGCTGGGCGGCTTCAGGCTCTACCAGGCCGGGGTGCGGGGCTGGCGCGAGACCCTGGACCAGGTGTTCGAGCTGTTTCCCCGTCTGCGCGAGCGCGCGCGCCAGCAGGCGGGCACGCTCTCGGGCGGCGAGCGCCAGATGTTGGCCGTGGGTCGCGCGCTCATGGCGCAGCCACGTCTGTTGATGCTCGACGAGCCCAGCCTGGGCCTGGCGCCGCGCATCGTGCGCGAGATCTTCCAGACCATCGCGCGTCTGCGCAGCACGGGCGTCTCGATCCTGCTGGTCGAGCAAAATGCCAGGGCGGCGCTGCGCGTGGCCGACTACGGCTACGTACTCGAGACCGGCGACCTGGTCCTCGAAGGCCCGGCCGGCGAGTTGGCCGGCCATCCGCGGGTCATCGAGAGTTATCTGGGGCTGGGGCGCCGGGCGCAGTCTCACTAGCGTGGGCGGGGCGCCGGGCGCGCCGGTGCAGCCATTCGCCGACGATGCCGCGGCGAAAGGCCATCACGCACAGGATGAAGATCAGCCCGATCACGATGGTCACCGATTCGCCCAGGATACGGAACCATTCGATGCCGGTTTGCTGCATCAGGAAGCGCCCGAGCTCGCCGACCTTGTTCTCCAGGGCCACCACGATCACGGCGCCCAGCACCGGGCCGGTGAGCGTGCCCATGCCGCCGATCAGCGTCATCAGGATCACCATGCCCGACATCTGCCAGGTGGCGTCCGAGAGCGTGGCCGAGACGAACACCAGCGCCTTGGTCGCGCCGGCCAGCCCCGAGAGCGTGGCCGAGAGCACGAAGGCCAGCAGCTTGAAGCGGTCGGTGTCATAGCCCAGCGAGACCATGCGCGGCTCGTTCTCGCGGATCGCCTTGAGGGCCTGCCCGAAGGGCGAGTGCACGGCGCGCCAGATGATGGCGTAGCCGATGACGAAGATCGCCATCACCACGTAGTACAGGTGGAGGTCCTGGCGGAGGTCCAGGCCCAGCAGGGTGCCGCGCGGGATGCCCTGCAGCCCGTCCTCGCCGCCGGTAAACGGCGCCTGCAGGAAGTAGAAGAACAGCATCTGCGCCAGCGCCAGGGTGATCATGGCAAAGTAGATGCCGCTGCGCCGGATCGAGAGCAGCCCAAAGAGCAGCCCCAGCAGCGCGGCCGCGGCGGTGCCAAACAACAGCCCCGCCCCCGTGGGCCAGCCCCAGACGGCCAGCGCCTGGCCGCAGGCGTAGGCCGCCAGCCCCAGGAAGGCGGCGTGCCCGAATGACAGCAGCCCGGTGTAGCCCAGCAGCAGGTTGAAGGCGCAGGCAAACAGCGCATAGCACATGACCTTCATGAGGAAGATCGGGTAGCCGCCCAGGGCGGGCAGCGCGGCGATCAGCACGAGGGCTGCGCCGTAGGCAAGCACTTGTCGATTCATGATTCCTTCCCGAACAGCCCGGCCGGGCGCAGCAAGAGCACGATCACCATGATGATGAACACCACGGTGCTGGAGGCCTCGGGCCAGAAAACCTTGGTGAAGCCCTCGATCACGCCCAGGCCCAGGCCGGTGAGGATCGACCCCAGGATCGAGCCCATGCCGCCGATCACCACCACGGCAAAGACCACGATGATCAGGTTCGAGCCCATCAGGGGCGAGACCTGCAGGATGGGGGCGGCGAGCACGCCGGCGAAACCGGCCAGGCCCACGCCAAAGCCGAAGGTCAGCGAGATCATCAGCGGCACGTTCACGCCGAAGGCCTCGACAAGCTTTGGGTTCTCGGTGCCGGCGCGCAGCAGCGCGCCCAGGCGGGTTTTCTCGATCACGAACCAGGTCAGCAGGCACGCCAGGATGGAGGCGACGACCACCCGCGCACGGTAGATAGGCAGGTACATGAAGCCCAGGTTGACACCCCCCGCCAGCAGCTTCGGGGTGGCATAGGGCTGGCCTGAGACGCCGAAGATGCTGCGAAACAGGCCCTCGATCAGCAGGGTCAGGCCGAAGGTGAGCAGTAGTCCGTAGAGGTGATCGAGCTTGTAGAGGTGGCGCAGCAGCAGGCGCTCGAGCACAATGCCGAACAGCCCCACGACGATGGGCGCGGCCAGCAGCATTACCCAGTAGTTCAGGCCCAGGTACTGCAGCCCCATCCAGGCGACGAAGGCGCCCAGCATGTAGAGCGCGCCGTGGGCGAAGTTAATGATGTTCAGCAGGCCGAAGATCACCGCCAGGCCCAGCGAGAGCACGGCATAGAACGAGCCATTGACCAGGCCCAGCAGCAACTGGCCCAGCAGGGCCTGTATGGGTACGCCGAAAAGTAGTGTCATAAGGATGCGGCCGGAAGGGGTCGGGGCGGGTCGGTCATGCGCCCGCCCGTGCGCCCGGTCGCGGGAGCATGGGCGCGGCGCGCCGCGCGGAGCTTACTTCTTCAGCAAGGGGCAGGTGGACGAGGATAGCGGCCCGTAGACGGCCTCGGCCGGCAGGGTCTTGACGATGTTGTAGTAGTCCCAGGGTGCCTTGGACTGGTCGGGGGTCTTGACCTGGGCCAGGTACATGTCGTGCATGGTCAGGCCATCTGCGCGAATGTGGCCTTTTTTCATGAACATATCGTTGATCTCGATGGACTTCAAGTGCGTCATGATGGCGTCGCCGTCGTCCGTGCCCGTGGCCTTGACGGCCTCGAGGTAGGTCTTGGCCACCGAGTAATCACCCGCCTGCAGGAAGGACGGCGCGCGCTTGTGCTGGTCGAAGAAGCGCTTGGACCAGGCGCGCGAGTCGTCGTCCTGATTCCAGTACCAGGCCGTGGTCAGGTACAGGCCGGCGGTATTCTCCAGGCCCAGGGCGTGGACGTCGTTGATGAACACCAGCAGGCCGGCGAGCTTCATCGAGTTGGTGATGCCGAATTCCTTGGCGGCCTTGACGGAATTGATGAAGTCGCCGCCGGCGTTGGCCAGGCCCAGGACCTGGGCGCCGGATGACTGCGCCTGCAGCAGGAAGGACGAGAAGTCTGTGGTGGCGATCGGCGCGCGCACCGCGCCCAGGACCTTGCCGCCGTTGGCCTCGACGACCTTGGAGGTGTCTTGTTCGAGCGAGTGGCCGAAGGCGTAGTCGGCAGTCAGGAAATACCAGGTCTTGCCGCCTTCGCTGACCACGGCTGAGCCGGTGCCGTTGGCCAGCGCGATGGTGTTGTAGGCATAGTGCACGGTATAGGGTGTGCACTGGGCGTTGGTCAGGGCGGAGGAACCCGGTCCGACGGCCATAAAGGGTTTTTTCTTTTCGGCGGCGACGGCGGCCATGGCCAGGGCCGTGGCGGAGTTGGTGCCGCCGATCAGCATGTCGAGGTTCTGCTGGTCGAACCATTCGCGCGCGCGCGCCGAGGCGATGGGTGCCGCCCGCCAAGACGGCGCTCGAGGTCTACCCGAACCATTCGCGCGCGCGCGCCGAGGCGATGTCGGCCTTGTTCTGGTGGTCGGCGGTCAACAGCTCGATCTTCTTGCCGTTGATCTCGCCACCCATGTCGGCGATCGCCATGCGGATGGCGTCGGCCCCCGCGTTGCCGTCGATGTCGGCGTAGACGCCGGACATGTCGGCGATGAAGCCGATGCGGATCACGTCGTCGGAAATGCCGGCCGCGTGGACGTTCATCGCCAGCCCGAGGCCGGCGAGGGTCAAAGCGGTCGATAGCGTACGCAATTTCATGGGGTGGTCTCTTAGTGTTGCCGGCGAGCCGGCTGAATGGATCTCAGACGCCGAGCAGGTTGTCCAGAATTTGCCGCTTTTCGTCGAGCTGCGCGGCCTTGAACCGCTCGACGATCTGGCCGTGCTCCATGACGTAGAACTGGTCGGCCAGGGGCGCGGCAAAATGGAAGTTCTGCTCGACCATGACGATCGTGTAGCCCTTGGCCTTGAGCGCGGTGATCATGCGCGCGAGCGCCTGCACGATCACCGGCGCCAGCCCCTCGGAGATCTCGTCGAGCAGCAGCAGGTTCGCGCCGGTGCGCAGGATGCGCGCCACCGCCAGCATCTGCTGCTCGCCGCCCGACAGGCGCGTGCCCGGAGAATGGCGACGCTCTTCGAGATTGGGGAACATGTCGTAGATCTCGGCCAGCGACATCCCCCCGCCCAGCGTCTCGCCCACCGTCGGGGGCAGCAGCAGGTTCTCCTCGCACGAGAGCGAGGCAAAGATGCCGCGCTCTTCGGGGCAATAGCCGATGCCCAGGTGCGCGATGCGATAGGTCGGCAGGTGGATCGATTCGGTGCCGCGGATGCGAATCGAGCCCTTGCGGCTGCCCGTCAGCCCCAGGATCGCACGCAGCGTGCTCGTGCGCCCGGCCCCGTTGCGCCCGAGCAGGGTCACCACCTCGCCCGGCTCGACGCGCATGTCCACCCCGTGCAGCACATGGGACTCGCCGTACCAGGCGTGCAGGCCGGAGATTTCAAGCGCCGCAGTCATCCGTGAGCTCCTTCGAGTTCGCCCTGGGTTGTGCCCATATAGGCCTGCATGACCGCCGGGTCGCGGGATATCGCCGCGTAATCGCCCTCGGCCAGCACCGCGCCGCGCGCCAGTACGGTGATGCGGTCGGCGATGGACGAGACCACATTCATATTGTGTTCGACCATCAGGATGGTGCGCCCGACACTCACCTGTTTGATGAGCTGGGTGACGCGTGCGACGTCCTCGTGGCCCATGCCCTGGGTGGGCTCGTCGAGCAGCATCAGGCGCGGCTCCATCGCCAGGGTGGTGGCGATTTCGAGGGCGCGCTTGCGCCCGTAGGGCAGGTTCACGGTCTGCTCGTCGGCCAGGCCGGCCAGACCGACCTCGTCGAGCAGTTCGCGCGCGCGCCCGTTCAGGCGGTCCAGGCCACGGTCGCTGCGCCAGAAATGGAATGATTGCCCCAGCGCGCGCTGCAGGGCGATGTGCACGTTCTCGAGCACAGAGAGCTGGGGAAAGACGGCCGAGATCTGGAAGGAGCGGATGATGCCCTTGCGCGCGATTTGGGCCGGGCGGTCGCGGGTGATCTCGGCGCCATCATAGAAAATCTGGCCCGAGGTGGGCTCGAGAAACTTGGTCAGCAGGTTGAAGCACGTGGTCTTGCCCGCCCCATTGGGGCCGATCAGGGCGTGGATATGCCCCTGGCGTACTTGCAGGTTCACATCGTCGACTGCGACAAAGCCGCGAAAGGCCTTGCTCAGCCCCCGGGTCTCGAGTATGTGGCCGCCCATGTGGATGCGTTCCCCGTCGATGTGATTGTGCTTCAGTATCGATCTTTGACCTTTGAAGCGCTATCCGGGTTTTACATGGTGTCCCTTGCGTCAGGGCTTGCCGTTCGGCTGGGTCTTGTGCGTGTACTCGCACAAATCCCGGATGCCGCATTGCGGGCACTTGGGTGTGCGCGCGACGCAGACGTAGCGGCCGTGCAGGATCAGCCAGTGGTGGGCGTCGAGCAGATACTCGGCGGGCACGCGCTTGAGCAGGGCCCGCTCGACGGCCAGCACCGTCTTGCCTGGTGCCAGGCCTGTGCGGTTGGCGACGCGAAAGATATGTGTGTCCACCGCCATGGCCGGTTGCCGGAAGGCGGTGTTGAGAATCACGTTGGCCGTCTTGCGGCCCACGCCCGGCAGGGCCTCGAGCGCCTCGCGAGTGTCCGGGACCTGGCCGCCGTGGCAGGCCAGCAGGAGTTCGCAGGTGCGAATCACGTTGCGCGCCTTGGTCTTGTACAGGCCGATCGTGCGGATGGCCTCGGCCAGGCCGTCCTCGCCCAGCGCGAGCAGCCCTTGCGGCGTTCCGTGCTCGGGAAAGAAACCGCGCGTGGCCAGATTCACCGACCGGTCGGTGGCCTGCGCCGAGAGGATGACTGCGATCAGGAGCTGGAACGTGCTGCCGTATTCCAGCTCGGTGCGGGGTTCAGGGTTGGCCGCCTGGAAACGGCGAAAAATTTCTCGACGGGAGTTTTGGTTCATGAGCGGCGGGCGCGCGCCTGGGCGAGCGCCTGGGCGATGCGTGCATGTTTGGCCTCGTCGCCGGCGGGTGCGGCCAGGGCGGGCTTGTTGGACAGGGTGCGGGCGGCGGGTCCGGCGGACTCGTCGTGGCGGCGCAGCAACCGGGTATTGCGCGCTTGGTAGCGCGTTCTTGCGTGGCGGGCGTCCTCGGAGCCCCAGGCCCGGTCGGCGGGCACCATCGTGATGCAATCGACCGGGCAGGGCGCGACGCAGCGCTCGCAGCCGGTGCAATCCCCTTCGAGCACCGTATGCATCAACTGGTTGGCGCCGACGATGGCGTCCACCGGACAGGCCTGGATGCACAGTGTGCAGCCGATGCAGTGTTCTTCATCGATCAGGGCGATGCGGAAAGGCTGGTGTGTGCCGACGGCCGGATCCAGCGCCCGTTCGGGGCGCTCGAGCAGTGCCGCCAGCGCGGCGATGGTCCGCGGGCCGCCCGGGGGGCAGCGGTTGAGATCGGCCTCGCCCGCCGCGATCGCTTCGGCATACGGGCGGCAGCCCGCATAGCCGCATTGCATGCATTGCGTCTGTGGCAGGAGGGCATCGATGGCGTCGGCGAGAGAGGGCATGCGCGGGAGCACGCCGCGCGCCGCCTGGCGCTGGCGTGGTTGAGGTCGGCGGACCCGACTAGTGTGAACGGATGAATGCCGAGATTTTAGGACAGATCTGCTCGCGCCAGCGCCGCCCCGAGAAAATCCCGTAGTGGCCACATTCGGCGGCCGTGTAGGCTTGCCGCATGGATCGGGGCAGCGAGCGGCACAGGTCGTGGGCGGCGTGGGTCTGGCCTTCGCCGGAGATATCGTCGAGCGCACCCTCGACCGTCAGCAGGGCGGTGCGGCGGATGGCGGCGGGATCGACGCGCTGGCCGTCGACGAACCAGTTGCCCCGCGGGAGCTGGAATTCCTGGAACACCGTGCGGATGGTGTCGAGGTAGAACTGGGCCGGCATGTCGAGCACCGCGTTGTATTCGTCGTAGAAGCGGCGGTGGGCCTCGGCATCGCTGTCGTCGCCTCGCAGCAGATGCAGGTAGTAGTCGTGGTGGGAGCGCAGGTGGCGGTCGGGGTTCATGGCCACAAAGCCCGCATGCTGGAGGAATCCCGGATAGACCTTGCGGCCGGCACCGGGGTAGCGCGCGGGCACCCGGTGGATGAGGTTGTCCTCGAACCACGCGTAGGGCTTGGTCGTGGCCAGCCGGTTGACTTGGGTCGGGGATTTGCGGCAGTCGATCGGGCCGCCCATCATCGTCATGGAGCGTGGCTGACAGGTGGCCTCTTCGCTCGCGAGCAGGGACACCGCCGCGAGCACCGGGACCGTGGGCTGGCAGACCGAGACCACGTGGACGTCGGGGCCCAGGTGGCGGATGAAGTCCTGGATGTAGCGCACATAGTCATCCAGGCCGAATGTGCCCTCCGAGGCCGGGACCATGCGGGCGTCGAGCCAGTCGGTCACATAGACGTCATGCTCGGACAGGAGCGCGCGCGCGGTGTCGCGCAGCAGCGTTGCGTGGTGGCCCGAGAGCGGGGCGACCAGCAGCACCCGCGGATCGTGACGGCGCGTCTCGCGGCGAAAGCGGACCAGGCGGCAGAATGGCCGCGAGAGCGAGATCTCCTCGATGACCGGGACGGTGTGGACGCCCGTTTTGACGCTGGAGATGTTCCAGGCAGGCTTTTCGTAGTCCTTGCCCAGGCGGTGCACCAGCTCGTAGGCGGCGGCGAACTGGCGCGAGAGCGGCGTATAGGCCAGGGGACTGTAGGGGTTGGAAAATAACTGTGAACTGGTGTCGGTGAAAGCGGCCAGGGGTGCCAGGAATGAGCGTTGTAGTTCGTGCAGGTCGTACAGCATGGGGCGTCCGCGTTCCAATCGAATGTGTACTTAAAGTAACGGAATTTGATGGGGGACGGTACCCGAAACCCCTTGGGTACGGGTTTTCCCCATTCCCTGAAGAGGGGGATGTGGCGTTTTTATGACGTCATGCGATAAAGCGCCGCCCGGATGGGTGCCGTGGCGCCCACGGCTTCCCTCGGGGGGTGGTCGCCGCGACCCGGCGCCAGACCGTGGTCTCTGTTTAGGGGCGCTCGAGGTATTTGAGCTTGTCGGCGACGCCGTTCCATTCGTCGGCGCCGTCCAGCGCCCCCACCGAGCGGTTGATGGGCTTGAATTCGGGCGAGAGCTCGGCATTCAGGGGGATGTAGTCGAGCTGATCCTGCGGCACGTCTTCTTCGGCGAAGATCGCGTTGGCGGGGCATTCGGGGACGCAGACCGCGCAGTCGATGCATTCTTCGGGATCGATCACCAGAAAATTCGGGCCCTCGCGGAAGCAATCCACCGGACAGACATCGACGCAGTCGGTATATTTACATTTAATACAGTTTTCGGTGACGACGTGTGTCATGGTTCGGGCTCCGGCAATCGATCGGGCCGGCGCGCGGATCGGGTTTCCGCGCGCGGCCTAAGAGGGATTTTACCGAAAATGTTCGGGTGAACCCGGATTGCCCTGCGTGGAGGGTGGGCTTGGCGCCGTAAAGCGGCCTATGCGACGGACTCGTAGGGCAGCCCGACGTAGTTTTCGGCAATGGTGGTGCGCCCTGCGACCGTGCTGGTGTAGTAGTCCTGCTCGGCCCGCTGGATGCGCTCGCTGAAGGGGTCATCGTTGAAAGTATGCAGCAGCATCGTCATCCACCATGAAAAGCGCTCGGCCTTCCAGATGCGCCGCAGACAGATTTCGGAGTATTTTTCCAGCAGTTCGGCACGCCCGTCGTGATAGGTGCCGCGCAGCGCGTGATAGAGGGTGTAGACGTCGCTGGAGGCGAGGTTCAGGCCCTTGGCGCCGGTGGGCGGCACGATGTGCGCCGCGTCGCCCACCAGGAACAGGCGGCCGAATTTCATGGGCTCGGCGACGAAACTGCGCAGGGGAGCGATGCTCTTTTCCAGCGACGGGCCGGTGATCAGCTTGCCGGCAATGTCCTCAGGCAGGCGCGCCGAGAGTTCCGTCCAGAAGCGGTCGTCGGACCAGTCCTCGACGTGCTCGGCCAGGCTGCATTGGAGATAATAGCGGCTGCGCGTGTGGGACCGCATGCTGCACAACACAAAGCCGCGTGGGTTGTGGATGTAGACGAGTTCGTCCTCGATCGGCGGGGTGTCCGACAGCAGCCCGAGCCAGCCAAACGGGTAGACCCGCTCGAAATTCCGGATGGCACCCTGGGGCACCGATTTGCGCGAGACGCCGTGGAAGCCGTCGCAGCCGGCGATGTAGTCGCATTCGAGTTCGATCCGCTCGCCGTCCCGGGTAAAGGACACGCGTGGTTTTTCGTCCATGAAATCATGCAGTTCCACGTCGGCCGCCTCGTAGATGATGGGTGCGCCGCTGGCGCGGCGCGCATCCATCAGGTCGCGGGTGAGCTCGGTCTGGCCATAGACCAGCACCGAATGGCCGCCGGTGAGGCCCTTCATGTCGATGCGCTCGCGGCGCCCCTGGAAGGAGAGGCTGAAGCCGTCATGGACCAGGCCGTCGGCATCCATGCGCCGGGCGACGCCGGCCTCGCGCATAAGGTCGACGAAGCCGTATTCGAGCACGCCGGCGCGGATGCGCCCCAGAACGTAATCGGGGGTTTTGGATTCGAGGATGACGGTTTCGATGCCCTGGAGGTGCAGCAATTGGCCGAGCAGCAGGCCCGAGGGGCCTGCGCCGATGATGGCGACTTGGGTTTTCATGGGATGTCTCCTGGTGTCGGGGGGTGCAGGATGACATCATCGGCCGGAAGAGCCGAGATTGGAATGTCTATTTGGGCAGTAAAGTTGTCAAAATGACATATATAGGTATATTTTAAATAAATCTAAAAAACGTATATTTTAGGTATCGAATATTTTCGATTGTTTATTTAATCTATTGTTTTATATGATAATTATTTGAAATTGTAGCGGCTATATATTCAGGATCTGTGATCGAAATGAGGGATATCCGGAATAAGTTAATTTGTGCTTACGGCATTTCCTAGAAAGGCCACCCGCCCTCACAGCAGCAGCGCGGCCAGTGTGCCGCCCAGCGTCGCGCCGCGCTCCAGCCATGGCTCGGGGACGGTTTTGGGCGCCAGGATCGCCTCGGGGGTCTGGGCGCGCATGGGCACGATCAGGGTCGGGGCGGCCTGCGCCAGGCGCCAGCCGGTGCAGATGCGTTCGATCTGGCGCTGGGCGCCCTGGCCGTCCGACCCCGCGGTGACGATTGCGGCGTATGGGCGGCCATTGAGGCGGTCGAGGACGGCGTAGTAGTTGCGGTCGAGGCATTCCTTCATGGCGCCGCTCAGGCTGCCGAGGTTTTCGGGCGCGGCGAGGATCAGGCCGTCCGCGGCCAATAGCGCCTCCGCGCCCGTGTCTTCGGCGCGCAACATGCACAGAATGAAATTCTCGCCAGCCCGCAGCTCGTCGGCGATTGCCTGGGCACCGCGCGCCGCGGCCTGGGCCATCTGCCGCGCCGCGCCGGTGCGCGAATGCCAGATGATTGTCAATTGCTTCGGCATGGCGGCTCCTACGTCATGATGCGACTCACGGTAGTATAGGGGCCTGAGAAGCCCGTATTCGCCCCGCGTGTTGCCGATACCCATGAGCGCCCCGATCGAATCCGAAACCGCCGACCCATTCGACGCCGCCTGGCTGCAGGCGGCGGGCGATGGTCTGGACGAGGCGGGGCGGGCGTTGCTGGCGCAGGCCGCCGAGTGGGTGCGCGAGCCCCTGCGGGGCATTCGGGCGAGCACGGGCGAGGCGCTGGATGCGCATAGCGCGGGGGTGGTCGCGATCCTGGCCGCGCTGGGGTCGGACGCGGTGACCCGGGCCGCCGCGTTGCTGGCGGTCCAGTCCGCGCCCGCGGGTGAGGCGGCGCGCCAGGATCCGATGCGCAAGGCCTTCGGGCCCGAGGTGATGACGCTGGTGCAGGGCGTGCGCGCGCTGCTGCGCCTGGGCCAGGTCGCCGGGCGCGCAGAGGACGCCGCAGACGGCGACCAAAAGGAAAAACAGCGCAAAATGCTGTTGGCGATGGCCGCCGACTTGCGCATCGTTCTGATGCGCCTGGCTTCGCGGCTGCAATCGCTGCGCTGGTATGCGGGCACACACACGCCGTGTCCGCCCGGCTTCGCGCGCGAGACCATGTCGCTGTACACGCCGCTGGCCAATCGCCTGGGGATCTGGCAGCTCAAGTGGGAAATGGAGGACCTGGCCTTCCGTTTTCTCGAGCCCGACATCTATAAGTCCATCGCGCGCCAGCTCGAGGAAAAGCGCAACGAGCGCGAGGCCTTCATTGACGCGGTGGTGGGGCGGCTGCGCGACGCGCTCGAGGATGCGCGCATTCCGGCCGAGATCCATGGCCGACCCAAGCATATCTACAGCATCTGGAACAAGATGCGCCTCAAGCACCTGGCCTTCGGCCAGCTGTTTGATCTGCGGGCCTTGCGCGTGATCGTCGAGGACGAACGCGCCTGCTATGCCGCTCTGGCCCTCGTGCACGCTCTGTGGACGCCGCTGCCCGACGAGTTCGACGATTACATCGCCCGGCCCAAGCCCAATGGCTATCGTTCGCTGCATACCGTGGTTGCCGACGAGCAGGGCCGCGCCTTCGAGGTGCAGATCCGCACGCGCGACATGCACCAGTTCGCCGAGTACGGCATGGCGGCCCATTGGCGCTACAAGGAGGCTGGTGCGCGCGGTGGACAGGTGTCGGCCAGCGGCGACTACGACCAGAAGATCGCCTGGATGCGCCAGCTCCTGGCCTGGAAGGACGAGGGCGGGCCCGCGCCCAAGGCGCAGGCGGCCGATCGCATCTACGTCATGACGCCGCAGGCACGCGTCATCGAGCTGCCGGCGGGCGCCACGCCGGTGGATTTTGCCTATTACCTGCACACCGACCTGGGGCACCGCTGCCGCGGCGCGCGGGTCGATGGCCAGATGGTGCCGCTGTCCACGACCTTGCAGACCGGTCAGACGGTCGAGATCATCGCCGCCAAGTCCGGCGGCCCCTCGCGCGACTGGCTCAATCCGCAGCTCGGCTTTCTCGCCAGTCCCCGCTCGCGTGCCAAGGTGCGCGCATGGTTCAACGCGATCGAGCTGCAGCAGCGCATCGCCCAGGGTCAGGCCCTGGTCGAAAAGGAATTGCAGCGCCTGGGCCGCACGGCAACCAACCTTGAGCAGCTTGCGCAGCAGCTCGGTTTTGCTCGCGCCGACGACTTGTACGTCGCCGCGGCCAAGGAAGAATTCAGCCTGCGCCAGATCGACCACGTCTTTCGCGAGCCGGTGTCGCCCGCGCAGGCCGAGCGCGACGAGGCCCGCGTCTATGCGAGCGACCAGGGCAGCGTGGCGCGCACCGGCAAGAGCGGCGTGCTGGTCGTGGGGGTGGATTCGCTGCTGACGCAGCTTGCGCGCTGCTGCCGGCCGGCGCCGCCGGACCTGATCGGCGGCTTTGTCACGCGAGGCCGGGGGGTGTCCATCCACCGGCGCGATTGCGCCTCGTGGGCCGCCCTGGCGCAGCGCCATCCCGAACGCATCATCGAGGTCGCCTGGGGCGACACCGGCGGCACCATGTATCCGATCGACCTCGGCATCCATGCGCAGGACCGACCCACGCTGCTGCGTGACCTGTCCGAGGTCTTTGCCCGCCTGCGGCTGCGGGTGGTGCGGGTGACCACGCATAGCCGCCGCTCGTTGGCGCACATGGTGTTCACCATCGAGGTGCGCAACGGCGAGCAGATCGCCCAGGCCCTGGCCGCGGTCAACGAGTTGCCGGGCGTGGATGCGAGCCGCCAGTGATTTTCCGCCCGCATGGCCCTGGCGGCGCGCGCGGGGGCGGCGCTGGTAGAATATCCTGTTTGATCCGGCGCGTCGTTTGTGCCGCCCCCGCGCGGGCCTTCGCCCAGCGGATGTTTTTCGAGAAAGCCTTGGAACCCTATCATCTTCCCGACCCCCAGGGGCATTTCGGCGTATTCGGCGGATCGTTCGTCGCCGAGACGCTGGTGCATGCGCTCGATGCGCTGCGCGAGGCATACGATCGCTATCGCGACGATCCGGAGTTCCAGCGTGAATTCGCCTACGAGCTCGAGCATTACGTCGGACGGCCCAGTCCCGTCTATCATGCGCGGCGCTGGTCCGAGCAGCTCGGTGGGGCGCAGATCTGGTTCAAGCGCGAGGATCTGAACCATACCGGGGCGCACAAGGTCAACAATTGCATCGGCCAGGCCCTGCTGGCGCGCCGGATGGGCAAGCCGCGCGTGATTGCCGAGACCGGCGCCGGCCAGCATGGCGTCGCCACCGCGACGGTGGCCGCGCGCTACGGCCTCGAGTGCGTGGTGTACATGGGCAGCGAGGATGTCCGCCGCCAGGCCTCGAACGTCTACCGCATGAAGCTCCTTGGCGCCACCGTGGTGCCCGTCGAGTCCGGCTCGCGCACGCTCAAGGACGCCTTGAACGAGGCCATGCGCGACTGGGTGACCAACGTCGAGAACACCTTCTACATCATCGGCACGGTCGCCGGGCCCCATCCCTATCCCATGATGGTGCGCGACTTCCAGTCCATCATTGGCCGCGAATGCCTCGAGCAGATGCCGCGCGACGCGGGCCGTCAGCCCGACTACATCCTGGCTTCGGTCGGCGGCGGGTCGAATGCGATGGGAATCTTCCACCCCTATATCGATCATTCGGGGGTGCGTCTCGTGGGCGTCGAGGCGGCGGGCGAGGGCCTGGACACCGGGCGGCACGCGGCCTCCCTCGAGCGCGGCGTGGTGGGTGTGCTGCACGGCAACCGCACCTACCTGCTGCAGGACGCCAACGGCCAGATCACCGAGACCCACTCCATCTCGGCAGGCCTGGACTACCCGGGCGTCGGTCCCGAGCACGCCTGGCTCATGGAGTCGGGCCGGGCCGAGTACGTCGGGATCACCGATCAGGAGGCCCTGGCGGCATTCCACGATTGCTGCCGCATCGAGGGCATCATGCCCGCGCTCGAGTCCGCCCATGCCGTCGCCCACGCGGCCAAGCTGGCCCCGACGCTGCCGCGCGACCAGGTCATCCTGGTGAACCTGTCCGGCCGTGGCGACAAGGACATGCATACGGTCGCTGAGTTCAGCGGCATCACCCTGTGACGGAGCGCGCCATGACCGAGAGCACCACCCGGGTCGGCAATGCCCGCCTGTCGGCGACCTTCGGGGCGCTGGCCGGCCGCGCGGCGCTGATCCCCTACATCACCGCCGGCGATCCGCTGGTGGCCTCAACGCCCGAGCTCATGCATGCCCTGGCCGGCGCCGGCGCCGACGTGATCGAACTGGGCGTGCCGTTCTCCGACCCGATGGCCGATGGTCCGGTGATCCAGCGCGCCGGCGATCGGGCGATCGCTGCCGGCACGAGCCTCACGCGGGTCCTCGAGATGGTTGCCGAATTCCGTCGCCGCGACGAGCGTACGCCGGTGGTCCTGATGGGTTACGCCAATCCGATCGAGCGCATGGGCCGCGAGGTCTTTGCCGGGCGCGCGGCGCAGGCGGGTGTCGATGGCGTCCTCGTGGTGGACTACACCCCCGAGGAATCGATGGATTTTACCGGGATGCTGGCCGAGGCCGGCCTGGATCCGATTTTCCTGCTCGCGCCGACCTCGACCGAGGATCGCATGCGGCTGGTCGCCCGACTGGCGCGCGGCTATGTGTATTATGTGTCGCTCAAGGGCGTGACCGGCGCCGGGCACCTCGATACCGAGGACGTGCGGCGCCACCTCGAGATCATCCGCCGCCACCTGGATATCCCGGTGGGGGTGGGCTTCGGCATTCGCGATGCGCACAGCGCACAGGCCTTGGCCGCCTGCGCGGATGCGGTGGTGATCGGCAGCGCGCTCATCCAGGTCATCGAGCAGTCCTCGCACGAGCGCGGACCGCAAGCCGCCATCGAGGCCGCGGCTCAATGGCTGGGCGGCATCCACCAGGCACTGACAGAGATCAAGCGAGGATAGTTCATGAGCTGGTTCGAGAAAATCCTGCCTCCGCGCATTAATCGCAGCAGCGATTCCAGCGCCAACAAGCGCGTTCCCGAGGGCCTCTGGGTCAAGTGCCCTTCCTGCGAATCCGTGTTGTACAAAGAGGACCTGCAGGCGACCCTGAACGTGTGCCCCAAGTGCAGCCACCACATGCGTATCGGCGCGCGCGCGCGTATTGATGCGCTGCTTGATCCCGAGGGCCGCGTCGAGATCGGCGCGGGCACGCGGCCGATGGACCCCCTGAAGTTCAAGGACTCGCGCAGATATCCCGAGCGCGTCTCCGAGGCCATCAAGCTGACGGGGGAATCCGAGGCCATGGTCGTCATGAGCGGCACAATCCTGTCGGTGCCGGCGGTCCTGGCGTGTTTCGAATTCAGCTTCATGGGCGGCTCAATGGGCTCGGTGGTCGGTGAGCGCTTCGCCCGCGGCGTACAGGCCGCCATCGAAGGGCGCACGCCCTTTGTCAGCGTGTCGGCTTCCGGCGGCGCGCGCATGCAGGAATCACTGTTTTCCCTCCTGCAGATGGCCAAGACCAATGCCATGCTCAGCCGCCTGGCTGATGCGGGCCTGCCGTTCATCAGCATCCTGACCGATCCCACCATGGGCGGCGTGTCGGCCAGTTTCGCCTTCATGGGTGATGTGGTGATGGCCGAGCCCAACGCTCTGATCGGTTTCGCGGGGCCGCGCGTCATCGAGCAGACGGTGCGCGAAAAATTGCCCGAAGGCTTCCAGCGCGCCGAGTTCCTGCTGGCCAAGGGCGCGATCGACTGCGTGGTCGATCGCCGCGAGATGCGCACCGAGCTGGCCCACCTGCTGGCCCTGTTCATGCGCCAGCCCATCGAGGTGGTGTCAAAGGTCGCCTAGCGTCAGGTCACGCGATAAAAAGAGGGCGGCACATCGTGCCGCCCTCTTTTTATCCGTGGGGCCGCCCCGAAGGGCGGCCGAGTCGGGGGTCAGTGGGTTTCCACCTGTTCCAGGGGCTCGTCCTGGCGCAGGGCCGCCGGCTTGCGGGCGCGGCCCAGGCGCACCGGCGCGGCCGGGGTGTAGGACGTGCCTGTGGTGCGCGTTTCGATGAGCTGCATGCCGGCGGCCTGCAGCGACTCGCTGATCGGTGGCATGGCGATCGGCGCCGTGCCGTCGGGCACCGTGGTCTCGGCGGGCGGTTCGGCCTGCACGATCGTGGTGTCCGCAAGCCCGATGGCTCGGTCGTCGCGCGCCTGGGCGGCCTCGATGACGGCGGGGGCGGCTGCCCGGGTTGCCTGCTCGATGGCAGGAGCCGTTTCCTCGATGGCGGGAACCGTTTCCTCGATGGCGGGAACCGTTTCCTCGATGGCGGGGGCGGCTTCCATGGCAGTGACGGCGGCTTCCTCGATCACGGAGACGGGCTCCTCGGCCGCGGGGACGGTTTCCTCGGCTGCCGGGGCGGCCGGTTCGGCCGTCGGCACCTCCTCCCAGGACACCGGGGTGGAGGATTCGGCGGTCGTCGAGCCGGTGCTGGCCTCGGTCCACCCCTCGTTGGCGGTGTCCGCCACGGGTTGCGCGGCAGCGGGCAAGATCCGGGCGTAGCGGTCATGGGCCGATTCGGCGTCGGCCGGGGCCGGTTCGGCAGCCGCCGTGGGGGCGGGTTCGCGGGGCGCGAATTCCAGGGTCTGCTGCACGTCGGGCTGTGCGGCACCGTTCAGGGCGTGAGGATCGAAACGCGGTGACTCGTGGGTTTCGATATCGACCGCGTGTGGGGCGCCGTCGTCGTCACCGGATGCCTCGACGGCCTGGGTATCGCTGTCCGTGGCCTCGACGGCGGCTTCGCCGCTGCGGCGGCCGCGGCGGCTGCGGCGGCGGCGGCGCTTGCGCTCGGGATCGCCGGATTCGGTGTCCACGGCGGGACCGGCGACGGGTGCTTCGGTCTCGTCATCCGGCAGATCGGCCAGGGTGGGGGCCAGGGTCTCGGCCGGCAGGGCGATGGCGGCGCTTGCCGCCGCCGGCAGCGCCGTGGTCAGCTCGTCCGCTTCGGCTCCAATTGCGACCTGGGCGTCCTCGTGGCGGCTACGACCGCGGCCACGGCGACCACGATTACGGCGTGGTTCGCCGGTCTCGGCGTGTGCGGCCTCGGGGGCTGCTTGTACGGGAGCCTGATTTGCCTGGACAGCAGTGGTGGTGCGCACGGCCTCGCGATCACCGCGCTCGTTGGGACGCTCGCCGCGCTCGCGTCGGCGTCCGCGGCCCGATGATGTGCCCTGGCCGCGTTCGCGGCGCGCGTCGGTGCCGGCGCGCCGGCCGCGCGCCGAGGCGGTTTCCTCGGCCTTGGGGGCCTCGGTGGCGGTTTGCGTCTGGTCCGATCCGGCCAGCCAGCCAAACAGGCGCTTGAACAGGCCGCCGCTGGCCCGGGGCGTCGGCGCGGCGACGGCGGTCGCGGCCACGGCCTTGGCCTCGGGTTCAACGTGGCGCGGCGCCGGCTCGGCGGGCTGGATGCCCTTGACCAGCGCCTCGGGCCGGGACTTGGCCTCCTGGGCCTTGTTGGGCTGCCAGGTCACCTTGTCCTCGGGCTCCTGCACCAGTTCGAAGCTGGTCTTGTGCTCTTCCAGGCGCGGGTCGTCGTGGCGCAGCCGCTCGATGTGGTGGTGCGGGGTTTCCAGCGACTTGTTGGGGATCAGGACCAGGTTCACTTTGAGGCGGGACTCGATCTGGCCGATGTCGCGGCGCTTTTCGTTCAGCAGGAACGTGGCGACCTCGACGGGCACCTGCGCGTGCAGCGCGGCAGTGCCTTCCTTCATGGCTTCTTCCTGGAGCAGGCGCAGTACGTGCAGGGCGCTGGATTCCGCGTCGCGGATCACGCCGGTGCCGGTGCAGCGCGGGCAGGTGATGTGGGACCCTTCGCTCAGGGCCGGACGCAGGCGCTGGCGCGAGAGCTCCATCAGGCCGAAGCGCGAGATCTTGCCCATCTGGACACGAGCCCGGTCAAAGTGCAGCGCGTCGCGCAGGCGCTGTTCCACGGCGCGCTGGTTTTTGCTTTCCTCCATGTCGATGAAATCGATCACGATCAGGCCGCCCAGGTCGCGCAGGCGCAACTGGCGGGCGACCTCGTCGGCGGCCTCGAGGTTGGTGCGCAAGGCGGTTTCCTCGATGTCGGCCCCGCGCGTGGAGCGCGCCGAGTTCACGTCCACGGCGACCAGCGCCTCGGTGTGGTCGATCACGACGGCCCCGCCCGAGGGGAGCTGGACCGTGCGCGAGTAGGCGGTTTCGATTTGGTGTTCGATCTGGAAGCGCGAGAACAGCGGCACGTCGTCGCGATAGAGTTTGACGCGGCCGACGTTGTCGGGCATCACCACGCTCATGAAGGCGGTGGCCTGATCATGGATGTCGTCGGTATCAATCAGGATCTCGCCGATTTCAGGCGAGAAATAGTCGCGAATGGCGCGGATGACCAGGCTGGATTCCAGGTAGATCAGGATGGGCGCCTTGTTGTCGCGCGCGGCGGCATCGATCGCGCTCCAGAGCTGCAGCAGGTAGTTCAGGTCCCATTGCAGCTCCTCGGCGCTGCGGCCGATGCCCGCCGTGCGGGCGATCATGCTCATGCCCGAAGGGATCTCGAGCTGGTCCATGGTGTCGCGCAGTTCCTGGCGGTCCTCGCCCTCGACGCGGCGCGAGACACCGCCGCCCCGGGGGTTGTTGGGCATCAGGACCAGATAGCGGCCGGCCAGCGAAATGAAGGTGGTCAGGGCCGCGCCCTTGTTGCCGCGCTCTTCTTTTTCGACCTGGATGATGAGTTCCTGGCCCTCGGAGAGCGCGTCCTGGATGCGCGCGGTGCGCACGTCCACGCCTTCCTTGAAATAGCTGCGCGCAACCTCTTTGAAGGGGAGGAAGCCGTGGCGTTCTTCGCCGTAGCTGACGAAGCAGGCTTCGAGGCCGGGTTCGATGCGTGTGATGACGCCTTTGTAGATGTTGCCCTTGCGTTGTTCGCGTCCGGCAGTTTCGATGTCCAGATCGATGAGCTTCTGACCATCGACAATGGCGACGCGTAGCTCTTCTTGGTGCGTCGCATTGAACAGCATGCGTTTCATGAGTGGGTTTCTCCGTTGTCATGGCGCGCCGGGTTCGGCGCACGACCTCGGGTCACTCGGTCTGCGTGGCTGTGGTCTGCGTAAGGGTCGAGCGGGCCAGGAACGTCAGGCCGCGCCCACTCCTGTCCGGGTAGGCACGGCGCGCCTTGAGGCGCGAGGTTCTGGCAGCAGGGCGGTCAGGGGCACGGTAGTGGTTGACAAAAATACTTGCTGGGAACGGCAGGCGCGCACGAATGGCCACGCCTGGTGCTGAAAAGAGCAGAAACCGACAGCGTCGCACGCGGTGTTCCATCGATTCCCCGGGCCCGACATGAGATGTGGGCGGGGTGGAACCAGGATGGTACCGGCGACCTTGGACCCGGAGGCTGGAGTCCAGGCATTACAATGAGCGCCTTATGGTTCGACGGAGACGCATCCATTGCATCTCTACGTCGAGCGGTATCCAGCCTCTATAGGCTGGAAGCGATTATATGCCGCTTTTCCCTATGCGCAAAATAGTTGATGCGATTCCCGTGAAAAATCCCGCGCCCAGTGTGCGCTTTGTCACCGTGGGGCCCGAGCATGCCGGGCAGCGTGTGGACAACTTTCTGTTGCGCGCCTGCAAAGGGGTGCCCAAGAGCCACATCTACAAGGCGATCCGCAGTGGCGAGGTGCGGATCAACAAGGGCCGTTGCGCGGCGGACACTCGCCTGAACGATGGCGATCTGCTGCGCATTCCACCCCTGCGCCTGCCCGCGCCCGGCGAGCGGCCCGCCGTGCCGCCGGCCGTGTTTCCCGTGATCCACGAGGACCGGGACCTCCTGGTGATCGACAAGCCCGCCGGCGTGGCGGTCCATGGCGGCAGCGGGGTGTCGTTCGGGGTGATCGAGCAGTTGCGGGCGGCGCGGCCCGGCGAGCGCTTCCTCGAGCTGGCGCATCGGCTGGACCGCGAGACCTCCGGCCTGTTGATGGTCGCCCGTTCGCGCCGGGCGTTGCTCGCCCTGCACGATATGCTGCGCGAAGCGGCGGGGCACAAGCATTATCTGGCCCTGGTGGTGGGGGATTGGGTCAACGAGCGGCAGCATATCCGGCTGCCCCTGCTGAGGACCCTGACCGCCTCGGGCGAGCGCCGCGTCCGCGTGGATCCACAGGGCAGGCCCGCCCACACCATTGTCACCCTGCAGCGGCGCTATGGGCGCTACAGCCTCGTGGGCGCCGAGCTGCGCAGCGGCCGCACCCACCAGATCCGGGTGCATCTGGCGGCCAGCGGCCATCCCATCGCGGGCGACGAGAAGTACGGCCTGGACGAGGTGCGCGCCGCCCTCGCGGCCGCGGGGTTCCGGCGCATGTTCCTGCATGCGCACCGCCTCGAGTTGCCCCACCCGGTCAGCGGCGAACCGCTGCGGCTCGAGGCGCCCTTGCCTCCCGCCTGCCTGGCCCTGCTGCGCACTCTCGGAGACCGCACATGAAGACCTACCGCGCCGTGATTTTCGACTGGGACGGCACCCTGATGGATTCCACGCAGCACATCGTTGCCGCTTTGCGCAGTGCCTGTGCCGATCTGGGCCTGCCCCTGCCCTCGGTCGAGGAGGCGAGCTGGGTCATCGGCTTGTCCATCGAGGCCGCGCTGTACCGGCTGGTCCCGGACCTCACGTCCGAGCGGATGGAGGCCTTCGCCGAACGTTATCGCGCGCACTTCCTGAGCCAGGATCGGGAACAACAGCTCTTTCCCGGGCAAGACGCCTTCCTGCGGGGCTTGCACCAGCGCGGCGTCGTCCTGGGGGTCGCCACGGGCAAGAGCCGCCGGGGGCTGGACCGCGCGCTCGACGCCTTGGCGCTGCGCGAGGTGTTCCAGGCCACCCGCTGCGCCGACGAGGCGGCCGGCAAGCCCGACCCCGCCATGCTCGAGCAACTGCTGCACGAGTTGAGCCTCGAGCCCTTCGAGGTGGTGATGGTGGGGGACACCACCCATGATGTGCTGATGGCCCGGTATGCGGGCGTCGACAGCCTGGCGGTCAGCTACGGCGCGCATTCGCGCAAGGAGCTCGGCACGGCCGAGCCCACGGCCCTGGCCTCGAGCGTCGGCGACATGCAGGCCTGGCTGCTGGCGCGGACCTGAGCGCGCCCGCCGGACGCTTGAAATTTGAACTTTCGCGGCGGACAATAGTCCGAGGGTTCATGCGGGCCTCGTCCCGGTTTCCTGGAGAACGTATGCGCGGCGGCAATCCTATCCGGCCCTCCGAGATCACCCCGGAGGCGGTTTGGCAGTCCCGGCGCCAGTGGCTGCGCCAAGTCGCCACGGGCTCGCTCGCCCTGGGCCTGCCCTGGGGCGCGCGCGCCGACGAGGCGGCGCCCGAGGGGCCGCCCCTCGCGGGCAGGCCCAATCCGGCCCTGTCGGTCGACGAGCCGCCCAATGCCTGGAGCGACATCACCACCTACAATAACTTCTATGAGTTCGGCACCGGCAAGGCCGATCCTTCCCTGAACGCTGGCCGGATGCGCCTCGAGCCCTGGCAGGTCCGCATCGACGGGGCGCTGCGCCGTCCTGTGACGCTGGACATGGATGCGCTGCTGCGCCTGGCGCCCCTCGAAGAGCGCGTCTACCGCCTGCGCTGCGTGGAGGCCTGGTCCATGGTGATTCCCTGGACGGGATATTCGCTCTCCCACCTGATCAAATACGTGGAGCCCACGGCCGACGCCCGCTATGTCGTATTCACCACCGACCTGCAGGCCGAGGCCATGCCGGGCGTGCGCGACGGCATCCTCGATTGGCCCTATACCGAGGGCCTGCGCATGGATGAGGCCATGCATCCGCTGACCCTGCTGACGTTTGGCGTGTACGGACGCCGCCTGCCGGCCCAGAACGGCGCGCCGCTGCGGGTGGTGGTGCCCTGGAAATACGGTTTCAAGTCGGCCAAGTCGCTGGTCCATATCCGCCTGCAGGCCGAGGCGCCGGTCTCGAGCTGGATGCGCGCCGCGCCCCGCGAGTACGGCTTCTATGCAAATGTGAATCCCGACGTTCCGCATCCGCGCTGGAGCCAGGCGACCGAACGGCGCATCGGCCAAAGCTTGTTCGCGCCGCGCATCCCCACCCTGCCATTCAACGGCTATGCCGAGCAGGTGGCAGGACTGTATCAGGGCATGGATCTGCGACGGAATTTCTGATGGCGCGCGCCGACTGGCCCCTGCGTCTGTCCAAGGGGGGGCTGTTCCTCGCCTGCCTGTATCCGTTGGCGCGCTGGTTCTGGCTGGGAGCGCACGACGGGCTGAGCGCGAACCCGCCTGAGTTTCTCATCCGGTCCTCGGGGGTCTGGGCGCTGGTCGCGCTGTGGCTGACCCTGTGCGCAACCCCGCTGCGGCGTCTCCTGGGTTGGCCGGGGGCGATCCGGTACCGCCGCATGCTGGGCCTGTACGCGTTTTTCTATACGGTGCTGCATGTGCTGGCCTGGGGCTGGTGGGACCGGGGCGGCAACTGGGCGGCGATGTGGACGGACGTGTGGCAGCGCGATTTCATCCTGATCGGAACGCTGGCGGTATTGTGCCTGGTGCCCCTGGCCCTGACGTCCACTCACGGATGGATCCGCCGGCTGGGGCGGGGGTGGCGGCGCTTGCACACCCTCGTCTATCCGGCGGCTGTGCTCTCGGTGCTGCATTTCTACCTGATGCGCGCGGGCAAGAACGATTTTGCCGAGCCTCACGTCTACGCCTTGATTCTTGCCGCGCTGCTGGGGTTGCGGCTGTGGTGGCGGGTCCGGACCCGGCCGTCCGGATAGAGGTTCAGTCCGCCAGGTAGAGGAACAGCGCGGGCTTGCGGGCCAGGTCGGGGGGTGGCGCCTTGCGCCATTGCGCGATGCTCAAGGTGCGGATCCATTCGTTCTCGGCAGTCAGCGAGCAGGCGACGCACAGGCGGGTGGACTCGCGCAGCGTGCGCAGCAGCGCCTCGAACATGGCTTCGTTCCGGTAGGGGGTCTCGATCAGGATCTGAGTCTGCTGCTGTTTGTGCGAAGCGGATTCCCAGGCCCGCAACTGGGCGTCGCGCTCGCCCGGCTTGACCGGCGCATAGCCGTGAAAGGCGAAACGCTGGCCTTGCAGGCCGCTGGCCATCAGGCCCAGCATGATCGATGAGGGGCCGGTCCAGGGCAGGACGCGCAGGCCCATCCGGTGCGCCTGGGCGACGACGGCAGCGCCCGGGTCGGCGACCGCGGGGCAGCCGGCCTCCGAGACCAGGCCGATGTCCTGCCCGGCGGGGATGGCCTGCAGCCAGGCCCGGATCTCGTCGTCACGCGTGTCGGGCCTGAGGGTGTGGATCACGATGTCTTGCAAGGGCGCGTGCGTGCCGATGGTCTTGAGGAAGGCGCGGGCGGTCTTGGCGTTTTCCGCGATGTAGATCCGCAGGCTGGCCGCCGCTTCGCGGGCGGCCGCCGGCAGCCAGGCGTCCAGGGGCGCCGGGCTCAGGCCAACGGGGATCAGGTGCAGCACGGTCATGGTGGCGTCAGAGTCGGGGGTTGCAGGGGGTCGAGGCCCAGGCGGCGCAGCAGGCGTGCGAGCGCGATCAGGGGCAGGCCGATGATCGCCGTGGGGTCGTCGCTGCGCATTCGGGCCATCAGCGCGATGCCCAGACCCTCGGCCTTGGCGCTGCCGGCGGTGTCGTAGGGGCGCTCGGTGCGCAGGTAGTGTTCGATCTGGGCCTCATCGAGCGTGAGGAATTCGCAGTCGGTGGGGACATCCTCGACGTGAACGGTGGTGCCGTCGGTGACGCACAGCGCGCTGTGAAAAGCCACGCTGCGGCCGCTGAAGCGGCGCAACTGCGCGCGTGCGCCGGCGTGGCTGCCCGGTTTGCCCACCGGGCGCCCCTCGAAGACCGCGACCTGGTCGGAGCCGATCACGATGGCGTCGGGATGCGCCGCCGCGACCCTCAGCGCCTTGGCCCGGGCAAGCCGCAAGGCGAGCGCGACGGGGTCCTCGCCGGGGGTGGGCGTTTCATCCACGTCGGGAGGGCAGACCTCGAAAGGCAGCCCCAGACGCAGGAGCATCTGACGGCGGTAAGGGGAACTGGATGCAAGAATCAGGCGCATACGGGGCCGGAGATGTTCATTCCAGGCGACAGTGTAGCGCGCGCCGCGCCGCTGCGAGCGCGTTTTGGCGGTTGAAATTGACCGTATTTCTTGCAGTAAGGTATGATCTAGAGTTTTTCCGAATACCGAATCCATGGATTTCTCGAATTCTTGGCTCGTCGATGCGCTGGAATTTGCGCACACGGGGCGGGTTTTGCATGACGAGACGCCTCTTGCCCGGTTTTCGCGTCTATGCGAGGGGTTGCCCGCGCCGCAGGACGGCACGATCGCCTGGCGTCTGGCCGGCCGTGCGGACAGCCAGGGCAACGCCTGGCTGGATGTGCGGGCCCGGGGCGAGGTGCGCGTGACGTGCCAGCGATGCCTCGAGGTTTTCGGCTTGCCGGTCGAGGTCGACAACAGCCTGCGGCTGCTGCGCACCCAGGCGCAACTCGAGGCGATGGATGCGCTCGAGGCGAGCGGGCAAGGCGGCGAAGAATACCTGGTCGCCGAGGGGCGCCTGGATGCGCTGGACTTGGTCGAGGACGAACTCATCCTCGCCGTGCCCTATGCGCCCAGGCATGAGGTCTGCCCCGACGGGCCGGCCGGCGGGCGGGATGCGGATCACGCGCGCCCGTCGCCCTTCGCGGCGCTGGAGCGCCTCAAGCGGCACTGAAATTTATTCAACACCTGGGCTTTCGCTTACAATGAGCGGCCCGATTACAGGAGTCATCATGGCTGTCCAGCAAAACAAAAAGAGCCCGTCCAAGCGCGGCATGCACCGCGCGCACGATTTCCTGGCCGCTCCGGCCACGGCGATCGAGCCCACGACCGGCGAGTTGCATCTGCGCCACCACATCAGCCCCAACGGCGTCTACCGCGGCCGCAAGGTCCTCAAGACCAAGAACGACGAGTAATCGCCCCCGGATCACGTATCCGATGCCTAACAGCAGGGTTCGTATCGCCATCGATTGCATGGGGGGCGACCATGGTCTGCCGGTCACGGTGCCGGCGGCCATCGCGTTTGCGCGGGCGTGTCCCGATGCGCACTGCCTGCTGGTGGGCGACGAGTCGCAGGTCCGCCAGGCCTTGCAAAAGGACGCGGCGCCCGCCGGCTCGTTCGAGATCCTCCACGCCTCCGAGGTCGTCACCATGCACGATTCGGTCGAGGTCGCGCTGCGCCGCAAGAAGGACTCCTCGATGCGCGTCGCGGTCCAGGCGGTCAAGGACGGGCGTGCCGATGCGGCGGTGTCCGCCGGCAATACGGGGGCCTGGATGGCGATCTCGCGCTACGTGCTCAAGACGCTCGACGGCATCGACCGACCAGCGATCGCCACCGCCATTCCCAACCAGGCGGGACGGGCGACCACGGTCCTGGACCTCGGGGCCAACGTGGATTGCACGGCCGAGCACCTCCTCCAATTCGGCTTGATGGGCTCGGCCCTGGCGTCCAGCGTCGATCGGCTGGAACAGCCCCGCGTGGGGCTGCTCAACATCGGCGAAGAAGTCATCAAGGGCAATGATGTGGTCAAGCGCGCCGCCGAGCTGTTGCGCGCCAGCGGCCTGAACTTCCACGGCAACGTCGAGGGCGATGATATTTTCAAGGGCACGGTCGACGTGGTCGTCTGCGACGGCTTTGTCGGCAATGTGGTGCTCAAGTCCGTCGAGGGCCTGGCCCGGATGATCAGCGTCATGATGCGCGAGGAATTCCGCCGCACGCCGCTGACCATGGCCGCCGGCCTGGTGGCCAGCCCTGTGCTCAACCGCTTCCGCTCGCGGGTCGACAATCGTCGCTACAATGGGGCCGCCCTGTTGGGGCTGCGCGGCATCGTGATCAAGAGCCACGGCTCGGCCGACGCCTACGCCTTCGGGCAGGCCTTGCAGCGGGCTCGCGAGGCGGTGCACAACGGTCTGCTCGACGGCACGATCCAGGGCCTGGCGGCCTTGCGCCATACGCTCTCGGACACGGCCGCCGATTCCGCGCCCGCCGCCCCCTAGTTTTCTTTCCGGAAGAACGATGCCTTACGCCAGGATCATAGGAACGGGCGGCTATCTGCCCCCTCGGATCGTCACCAACGACGACTTGGCCGCCGAGCTGGCGACGCGTGGGGTCGAGACCTCCGATGCCTGGATCGTCGAACGCACCGGCATCCGACAGCGCCACATCGTCGACCCGGGGGTCAAGACCAGCGCGCTGGCGACTTACGCGGCGCAGGCCGCTCTGGACGCCGCCGGCGTTGCGGCCGGCGACATCGATCTGATCATCGTCGCCACCTCCACGCCCGATTTCATTTTTCCCAGCACGGCGTGCCTCGTGCAGGCCAATCTCGGTGCCGCGGGCGGCGCCGCCTTCGACGTCCAGGCCGTCTGCAGCGGCTTTGTCTATGCCCTGGCCACCGCCGATGCCTTCATCCAGGCCGGTCGCGCGCGTCACGCGCTGGTGATCGGTGCCGAGGTGTTCTCGGGCATCCTCGACTGGAGCGACCGGCGCACCTGCGTGCTGTTTGGCGACGGCGCCGGTGCGGTGGTGCTCCGCGCCAGCGACGAGCCCGGCATCCTGGGGGCCACGCTCAACGCCGACGGCAGCCAGATGCACATCCTGTGCGCGGCGGGCAATATCGATCGGGGCCAGGTGACGGGCGACCCCTTTTTGCGGATGGATGGCCAGGCGGTGTTCAAGCTCGCGGTGAATTCTCTGTCGCGCTCGGCGCGCGAGGTCTGCGAACAGGCCGGCGTGGCGCTCGAGCAGGTCGACTGGCTGGTCCCCCACCAGGCCAACGTGCGCATCATCAACTTCATCAGCCGCAAGCTCCACGTCCCTGACGAAAAGGTCGTGATCACGGTGGGCGAGCATGCCAATACCTCGGCCGCCAGCGTACCGCTGGCGCTGGACGCGGCCTGTCGCGACGGCCGCATCCGTCCCGGGCATCTCGTATTGCTGCAAGGCGTCGGCGGCGGCTTCACCTGGGGCTCGGTCCTCGCCAAAATGTAGGGGTCCCTATGAAGATAGCCTTTGTCTTTCCCGGCCAGGGTTCGCAGACAGTCGGCATGCTCGATGCCTGGGTCGACGATGCGGTCGTCCAGGCGGCCGTGCGCGAGGGCGACGCCGCCCTGGGCCAGGATCTCTCCGGGCTGATCGCCCGGGGACCTGCCGAGGATCTCAACCTCACCACCAACACCCAGCCCGCGATGCTGCTGTCGGCGGTCGCCATGTATCGGGCCTGGATCGCGGCCGGTGGGCGCGCGCCTGACCTGGTCGCCGGCCACAGCCTGGGCGAGTATTCCGCATTGACCGCCGTGGGCTCGATCAATCTCGCCGACGCCTTGCGCACCGTGCGGGTGCGCGCGCAGGCCATGCAGGCCGCAGTGCCGGTCGGCATGGGCGGCATGGCCGCGATCCTGGGCCTGGACGACGAGACGGTGCGTCGCGTTTGCGGCGAGGCGGCCGATGGCGAGGTGGTCGAGGCGGTGAACTACAACGCACCGGCTCAGGTCGTGATCGCCGGACATGCGGGCGCGGTCGAGCGCGCCTGCGAGCGCGCCCGAGCCGCCGGGGCCAAGCGCGCGCTGTCGCTGCCGGTCTCGGCGCCGTTTCATTCCAGCCTGCTCGAGCCCGCGGCGGCGGTGCTGCGCGAGGCGTTGGCGGCGATCGAGGTCCGCAGCCCGGCCATTCCCCTGATCAACAACGTCGATGTCGCCCGGCCGGGCGATCCCGGCGCGATCCGCGACGCTTTGGTGCGCCAGGCTTGGCACCCGGTGCGCTGGGTCGAGACCATCGAGGCGCTGGCCGCCGCCGAGGTCACTCACGTGGTCGAGTGCGGGCCCGGCAAGGTCCTGTCCGGCCTGGTCAAGCGCATCGACCGCAACCTGCAGGCTATGAACATCACCGATCCGGCATCGCTGCGGCAGACGCTGGACGCACTGGGAGGCTGACATGTCAGACAAGCAACTCAAAGGCAAAATCGCCCTCGTCACGGGCGCTTCGCGCGGGATCGGCCGCGCCATCGCTCAGGAACTGGCCACCGGCGGCGCCACAGTGGTCGGGACCGCCACCTCCGAGGCGGGCGCCCGGGCTATCGGCGAGGCTCTGGCGGCACATGGCGGGCGCGGTGTCGTCCTGAACGTCAATGACGCCGCGGCCTGTGACGCCCTGCTGGCAGAGCTCGCGGGCGAGGGCGCGCCGCACATCCTGGTCAACAATGCCGGGATCACGCGCGACGGCCTCATCATGCGGATGAAGGACGAGGACTGGGCGGCGGTCGTCGACACCAATCTGTCGGCGGTGTTCCGCTTGTCGCGCGGGGTGGCCAAGACCATGATGAAGGCCCGTTGGGGGCGGATCATCAACATCACCTCGGTGGTGGGGTACAGCGGCAACGCCGGCCAGGCCAACTACGCGGCCGCCAAGGCTGGCGTGGCCGGGATGTCGCGCGCCCTGGCCATCGAGCTGGGCAGTCGCAATATCACGGTGAACTGCGTGGCGCCGGGCTTCATCGAGACCGACATGACCCGTGCCCTGAACGAAACGCAGACCGCCGCCATCCTCGGCCAGATTCCGCTGGGGCGCCTGGGCTCGGCAACCGAGATCGCCCATGCCGTCGCCTACCTGGCGGGGCCGCATGCCGCCTACGTAACAGGTACCACTCTGCACGTCAATGGTGGTATGTACATGTAATGCATCAGGAACGGATGGCGCCGTCTAAGGTAAAATCCGTTCAAATCAACCGGCATGCCACGCATGGCGCGTCGAGATCCCGGGGGATGTCGACGCGCGTCCTGGATCTGCCTTTTTTATCACCACCCGCTGCCCAGATTGTCTCATTTGGCTATAATTCGCGGGATTTTCCCTACTTGGAGATATGCATGGAAAGCATCGAACAGCGCGTCAAGAAGATCGTCGCTGAGCAACTCGGCGTCAACGAGGCCGAGATCAAGAACGAATCTTCCTTCCTTGACGACCTCGGTGCCGATTCGCTCGATATGGTCGAGCTCGTGATGGCCCTCGAAGACGAATTTGAAACCGAGATCCCGGACGAAGAGGCCGAGAAGATCACGACGGTGCAGCAGGCTGTTGACTACATCACCTCGCATAGCAAGCAATAATACTTTCTTTCATAGCGATGACGCGGCACGCCGCGCAAGAGCCTCAGGGCGGTTCCTAGCAGATGGTTGGCGGGCATGCCAATACCCTTGGCATGCCAGGCTTGCGCACCACCTGCTTGAAACCGCCTTTTCCAATTTCAGGAGCCGTACGTGAAACGACGTGTCGTGATAACCGGATTGGGCATCGTCTCCCCCGTGGGTAACGATGTCGATACCGCCTGGGACAATATTGTCAATGGCCGGTCGGGTATCGACCGGGTGACACGCTTCGATGCTTCAGTGCTCAATAGCCAGATCGCCGGAGAGGTCCGGGGACTCGATCTCTCGGCCTATATTCCGCCCAAAGAAGCCAAGCAGATGGATACCTTCATCCATTATGGCGTGGTGGCCGGCCTGCAGGCTTGGCGCGACTCGGGCTTGGACATCGACACAGAGGACCCGACCCGCCTGGGCACCATCATCGGCTCGGGCATCGGCGGCCTGCCCCGGATCGAAGAGACCCAGATCGAGTACTTGCAGCGCGGGGCGCGGCGGATCTCGCCGTTCTTCGTCCCGGCGTCCCTCATCAACCTGATCTCGGGCCAGCTCTCGATCATGCTGAGCCTCAAAGGACCGAGCTATGCGGTGGTCTCGGCCTGCACCACGGGGCTGCACAGCATCGGCGATGCCGCGCGGCTGATCGAGTACGGCGATGCCGACGTGATGGTCGCCGGCGGCGCCGAGAGCTCTGTCTCGCCCTTGGGCATGGGCGGTTTTGCCGCCATGCGCGCGCTGTCCACCCGCAACGACGACCCCAAGACCGCCTCGCGCCCCTGGGATCGCGGCCGCGACGGCTTCGTTCTGGGCGAGGGCGCCGGGGTGGTGGTGCTCGAGGAATACGAGCATGCTCGCCGCCGGGGCGCGCGCATCTACTGCGAGTTCTCGGGATTCGGCATGAGCTCCGACGCCTATCACATCACCAGCCCCGATCAGGACGGCCCGCGCCGGGGCATTCTCAATGCCCTGCGCAACAGCGGGGTGAACGCCGACGAGATCAGCTACGTCAATGCGCATGGCACCTCGACCCCGCTGGGCGACAAGAACGAGACGGACGCGCTCAAGCTCGCATTCGGCGATCATGCCTACAAGCTCGTGATCAATTCGACCAAGTCCATGACGGGCCACCTGCTGGGGGCGGCGGGCGGGATCGAGGCCGTGTTTACGGCGCTGGCGGTCTATCGCCAGGTGTCGCCGCCCACCATCAACCTGTTCGACCAGGATCCGGAGTGCGATCTGGATTTCTGCGCGAACCAGGCGCGCGAGATGACGATCGATGTGGCCCTGTCGAATTCCTTCGGCTTCGGGGGCACCAACGGTTCGATGATCGTGCGCCGGATATAGGTCCCGACATGCGCGGCGCGCCGCGCGTGCCTCGAGGGGCACAGCCATGAGCGAGCGCGAGGTCGATCTGGACCTGGTCCAGCGTGTACAGCGCGGCGAACGCCGTGCCTTCGACTTGCTGGTCATCAAGTACCAGCGCAAGATCATGCGCCTGCTCTCGCGCATGATCCACAACCCCGCCGATGTCGAGGACGTCGCCCAGGAGGCTTTCATCAAGGCTTATCGGGCGCTGCCCCAGTTTCGCGGCGATAGTGCCTTCTATACCTGGCTCTACCGCATCGCCATCAATACCGCCCGCAACTGGCAGGCCGCCCGTCACCGCCGCCCGAACACCGTCTCCGCCCTGGAAAACGAGGATGGTGAAACTTTTGACCAGATTGACAGCCTAAGTGATCATGGCACGCCGGAATCCATGGTTGCGAGCCGCCAGATCGCCGAAACGGTCAATGACGCGATCGAGGCGTTGCCTGAGGATTTGCGCACGGCGATCGTCCTGCGCGAGATCGAAGGGATGAGCTATGAAGACATCGCCAGCACCATGCAGTGCCCGATCGGGACAGTCAGGTCCCGGATTTTCCGTGCGCGCGAGGCCATTGCGGCCCGCCTGCGCCCGGTCATGGATCACGATGCGGATCGTCGTTGGTAAGGAGCCCCTATGAATACCGTACATTCGACAGATGGCGAATCCGATGCTGCCTGGGAAGCCTCGGTGTCCACCTGGGTCGATGGCGAGGCGGACATCCGTGCGGACGAGCTTGACAGCCCCTACGGCCGCCAAGTCTGGGATACCTATCACTTGATCGGCGACGTGATGCGCAGCCGCGACCTGGCCATTCGGCCTACGGACCGCTTTTATGCGCGGGTGTCGGCCGCGATCGACGCCGAACCGGTCGTGCTGGCACCCGCAGCGGTCCCGCACCGGGGGATGCTCCGGCTGGGCCTCTCGGGCCTGGCGGTGGCGGCCGCCGTCGCCTCGGTGGTATGGATCGCCCGCCCGGCCCTGCTCGGTGCCGACGAGGCACCCTCGCAGAGTGCACCCGTTCTCGCCCAGGCGCAGCCGGCCGCCGTGCCGACCGACGCCGGCGATCCCGGCCTGGCCGACTACATGGCCGCCCATCGGGCAATCGTTGGCGTCGGGCCGGTCCATCAGGTCTCTTTCGATCGGATGGGGACGCCCTGATGCGCGGCGCCGCCGACTCGCGCATACCCGGCCAACGCATGCAACAGGCCCCGGCCCGTCGGATGCGGAGCCTGTTGCATGCGTTGGCCTTCGCCCTGGCGGGCACCCTGGCGGCGCCCGGGCTCCTTCATGCGCAGGCCCGCAAAACCGTGGATCCCGGCGTCGTTTTTCTCCAAAAAATCCAAGAGGCCGCCCGCACCCTGGACTATTCGGGCGTCTATACCTACCAGCAGGGGGCGTCGATGCTGTCCTCGCGCATCGTGCACGTGGTCGATGGCATGGGCGAGCGCGAGCGCCTCGAGACCCTGGACGGCGAGCCGCGCGAGTACCTGCGCCAGGGCAGCGTGAGCCAGACCCTGATCCCCGCCCACAAGCTCATCCTCATCCAGACCTCGCGCAGCGACCATTTCCCCAGCCTGCTGCTGGGCGACGCGGCGAGCATTCCCGCGCACTATGAGTTGCGACAATCGCCCCGGTCCTACCGGGTGGCCGGCCGCGACTGCGCGGTCTCCGAGCTCCTCGCCCGGGACGCCTTGCGCTACAGCTACCGGATCTGCACGGACTTGCAGTCGCATCTGATGCTCAAGGCCCAGACGCTCGACGAGCAGGGGGGGGTCGTCGATCAGGTGGCCTTCGGCAGCCTGCGGATCGGCAAGGAAACCAATACCCGTGAGCTCGATTCGCAGTGGAACACCCGCGATTGGCGGCTCGTCGAGGAAACCATCCAGACAACGGACCTTCCGGCCAGGGGCTGGCGTTTCGCCTATCCCGAGGGTTTCCGGCCTCTGACCCAGATCGTGCGCGTCATCCGCCCCGGCCACCAGGCCGATCAGCTCGTCTTGTCGGACGGATTGGCGGCGATTTCGATTTTCATTGAAACCTTTGACCCGGAACGTGATCAAAACGTCAGGCAGGGCGGTATGAGCCAAGGCGCCATCAACGTCTACCGCAAGCGGGTCGCGACTTTTTGGTTGACCGCGGTGGGCGAGGTGCCGGCTCAGACGGTGCGCGACATCGCGCATGCCGTCGAGTACGTGCCGCGTGCCGCCCATCAGAAATAATGATCTCAAGGAGTCTTCCATGCCATTGAACCCGTCAGACCGCTCAATCCTCAAACGGGCCGTCGCCGGCGCAGCGGCCAGCCTGATCCTGGTCGCCACGGCGCCCCTGGCCGTGGCGCAGGCGCAAACATCCGCCGCGGTTGCGGGCCTGCCGGATTTCACCGGGATCGTCGCCCAGACCGAGGGGTCCGTGGTCAACATCCGCACCACCGAGGCGGTGCCGGCGCGCCGCTCGCCCATGGGGCCGGGCGCCGATCCGTCCGAGCTGTTCCGCTGGTTCTTCGGTCCCGACTTCATGCCCCCGGGCATGCAGCAGCAGCCCCAGCCGCACGGCAAGCAGCGCTCGCCCGCGCCCGCGGAGCGCACCGTGCCGCGCGGCATCGGCTCGGGTTTCATCATTTCCGATGACGGCTATATCCTCACCAACAACCATGTGGTCGACAAGTCCAACGGGATCTTTGTCACGATGACCGATGGCAAAGAGTACAAGGCCAAGGTCATTGGCAAGGACGCGCGTACCGACATCGCCCTCATCAAGATCGATGCCAAGGATCTCAAGCCCCTGCCGATCGGCGACTCCAACATGCTCAAGAAAGGGCAGTGGGTGCTGGCCATCGGCTCGCCCTTCGGCCTGGATTCGACCGTGACCGCCGGGATCGTCAGTGCGATCAACCGCGATACGGGCGACTACCTGCCGTTCATCCAGACCGATGTGGCGGTCAACCCGGGCAATTCGGGGGGGCCGCTGATCAACCTCCAGGGCCAGGTGGTCGGCATCAATTCCCAGATCGTGTCACGCAGCGGCGGCTTCATGGGGATTTCTCTGGCGATTCCGATCGATGAGGTCATGCGCGTGGTCGATCAGCTCAAGGCGCACGGCAAGGTGACCCGCGGGCGCATCGGTGTACAGATCACCGAGGTGGCTGACGACGTGGCCAAGGCTCTGGGCCTGGACAAGGCGCACGGCGCCCTGGTCAGCAACGTCGAGCCCGGCGGCCCGGCGGCCAAGGCGGGGGTCCGCGCCGGCGACGTGATCACCGGCTTCAACGGCCAAAAGATCGAGCACATGAGCGATCTGCCGCGCCTGGTCGGCGGGACCCGTCCCGGCACCGAGGTGGCGGTCCAGGTGTGGCGCAAGGGCAAGGTCGTTGAACTGAAGGCCAAGGTGGCCGAGCTCAGCGACGAGGCGGCCGCGCCACCGGCCGAGGCTGAGGAGTCCGCTGCGAGCACCGACATGCTCGGCCTGAAGATCGGGCCTGTGGCCTCGGGCGACAAGAACGCCCCGGCAGGGGTCGAGGTGCTCGAGTCCGAGGGGCCGGCGGCACAGTCCGGCATCGAGCAGGGGGATATCGTCCTGCGTGTCAACGACGTCGACATCACGAGCCCCGAGCAGTACGCCAAGGTCGTCAAGGGGCTGAACAAGTCGCGCCCGGCGGTGCTGCTGATCCAGCGCGGGGACCAGTCCCAGTGGGTGATTGTCAAGCCGGAATGATCTTGCCCGCTGGAAAAAGCTAAAATACCGGTTTGACGTGAAGGGGGCGCCCCAGGGCGTCCCCCTTTTATGCCCGCCCTCGTGGGCGGCGGGCTCAGCCGGTCTTCGCCCTTTCTTGGGCGGCCGGGATCTTCTGGCATTAGACGGGGTTTATGGACCATATCCGCAACTTTTCCATCATTGCGCACATCGATCACGGCAAATCGACCTTGGCCGATCGCCTGATCCAACGCTGCGGCGGCCTGCAGGACCGCGAGATGGCGGCGCAGGTCTTGGACTCGATGGATATCGAGCGCGAGCGGGGGATCACCATCAAGGCCCAGACCGCTGCGCTGCGCTATGAGGCGGCCGATGGCAAGGTCTATGATCTGAATCTGATCGACACCCCGGGGCACGTGGATTTTTCCTATGAGGTCAGCCGCTCGCTGTCGGCCTGCGAGGGCGCCCTGCTGGTGGTCGACGCCTCCCAGGGGGTCGAGGCCCAGACCGTCGCCAACTGCTATACCGCGATCGAGCTTGGCGTCGAGGTCCTCCCGGTCCTGAACAAGATGGATCTGCCTTCGGCCGATCCAGATGCGGCGGCGGCCGAGATCGAGGATGTCATCGGGATCGACGCCACCGAGGCCATCCCCGCCAGCGCCAAGACCGGCATGGGGGTGAACGAGATTCTCGAGGCCATCGTTCACCGGGTGCCGCCCCCCACCGGCGACCCCGCGGCGCCGTTGCAGGCGCTGATCATCGACTCCTGGTTCGATAATTATGTCGGCGTGGTGATGCTGCTGCGGATCGTCAACGGCGTGCTGCGCCCCAAGGACAAGATCCTGCTCATGGCCACCGGCGCCACCCATTTGTGCGAGCATCTCGGGGTCTTTACGCCCAAGTCACAGCCGCGCGACGCTTTGTCGGCCGGCCAGGTGGGTTTCCTGATCGCCGGCATCAAAGAGCTCGAGCATGCCAAGGTGGGGGATACCATCACCCTGGCCGGCAAGCCCGCGCCGCAGGCGCTGCCCGGCTTCAAAGAGGTCAAGCCCCAGGTGTTCGCGGGGGTGTATCCGGTCGAGTCCAGCGAATACGATCAGTTGCGTGACTCCCTGGAAAAACTGAAGCTCAACGACTCCTCGCTGATGTTCGAGCCCGAGGTGTCCCAGGCCCTGGGGTTCGGCTTTCGCTGCGGATTCCTGGGGCTGCTGCACATGGACATCGTGCAAGAGCGCCTCGAGCGCGAGTTCGATATGGACATCATCACCACCGCGCCCTCGGTGGTCTATGAGGTCCTGGATCGCGATGGCAACCTGCTGATGGTCGACAGTCCGGCGCGCATGCCCGAGGTCGGTCACATCCAGGAAATCCGTGAGCCCGTCATGACGGTGACCCTGTTCATGCCGCAGGAGTACGTCGGGCCGGTCATGTCGCTGTGCACCGCCAAACGCGGCATACAGCTCAACATGAGCTACCATGGCCGCCAGGTGCATCTCAGCTACGAAATTCCGCTCGCCGAGATCGTCCTGGATTTCTTCGATCGCCTGAAGTCCGTGTCGCGCGGCTACGCCTCGATGGACTACGAGTTCAAGGAATACCGGGTCGCCGACGTGGTGCGCGTGGACCTGCTCATCAACGGCGACCGCGTCGATGCCCTGTCCATGATCGTGCATCGGGCCAATGCCCGATACCGGGGCCGCGAGGTGGTGTCGCGCATGCGCGGGCTGATTCCGCGCCAGATGTTCGACATCGCCATCCAGGCGGCCATCGGCGCCGAGGTGGTGGCGCGCGAGAACGTCAAGGCCTTGCGCAAGAACGTCCTGGCCAAATGCTATGGCGGCGACATCTCGCGCAAAAAGAAGCTCCTCGAAAAGCAGAAGGCCGGCAAGAAGCGCATGAAGCAGGTCGGCAACGTCGAGATCCCGCAGGAAGCCTTCCTGGCCGTGCTGCAGGTCGAGGACAAATGAACCGAATCGTGACCATTGGACCTTGAGGAAACCGGATGAGCTGGGATTTCGCCCTGATCTTGTTTGTGGCGCTGGTGTTGACCGGGATCGTCTGGTGCCTGGACGTCTTTCGCCTGCGCGCCCGCCGGACCGCGCGCGCCGAGCAGGCCGCTGAAGCCTGCCGAAACAACTCGGCGGGCCTGGACGAGGCCGCCTTGCGGGAGGCTTGCGCGCGGGCCTACGAGCGCGCGGCGCGCCCGCCCTGGTGGGTCGAGTACGGGGTCAGCTTCTTTCCGGTGGTCTTGTTCGTCTTCGTCCTGCGCTCGTTCGTGGTCGAACCGTTCCGGATTCCGTCGGGCTCAATGCTGCCCACCCTCGAGAGCGGCGATCTGATCCTGGTGAACAAGTTTCAATACGGCATCCGTCTGCCGGTGATTGATCGCAAGGTGATCGACATCGGGACGCCCGAGCGCGGCGATGTGGTGGTGTTCCGCTATCCGGTGGACCCCGCCGTGGACTACATCAAGCGGGTCGTGGGCCTGCCGGGCGACGTGATCGAGTATCGCAACAAGGTCCTGACGATCAATGGCCAGGAGGTGCCGCGCGCGCGCGATGGGGATTATTATGAGCCTGATCGGGCGGTCTACGTGGGGCAGTACCGCGAGCAGCTCGGACAGGCTTCGCATCGGATTCTGCTCAACGAGAATGCCCGCCAGGACCTGATGCCGATCCTGCGGTTTCCGGGCTATGACCAATGCGTGTACGCAGGCGGCGGCGTGCGCTGCACCGTGCCCCAGGGCCACTACTTCATGATGGGGGACAACCGGGACAATAGTCTGGACAGCCGTTACTGGGGCTTCGTGCCGGACGCCAACATCGTCGGCCGGGCGTTTTTCATCTGGATGAACTTCGGCTCTCCGAGCCGGATAGGTGGATTCGATTGATGGCTACCCTGTCGTCCCTGCAGTCCGCCCTGGGGCATGTCTTTCGCGACCCGGGCCTGCTCGAGCAGGCGCTGACCCATCGCAGCCATGGTGCGCCGCATAATGAACGCCTCGAGTTCCTGGGCGATTCGGTGCTGAATTTCGTGGTCACGACCCTGCTGTTCGGGGAACATGCCGAGATGGACGAGGGCGATTTGTCGCGGGTGCGCGCCAACCTGGTCAAGCAGGCGGCGCTGGCGGACATCGCGCAAAAACTCACGCTCTCAGAGCACCTGCGCCTGGGCGAGGGCGAGCTCAAGAGCGGTGGCTTTCGCCGACCATCGATTCTGGCCGACGCCCTCGAGGCGATTTTCGGCGCCGTGTACGTCGACGGCGGCTATGCGGCCGTGCGCCAGGTGATCGAGCGCCTCTACCGGCCCATCCTCAGCCACATCGACATCCGCACCTTTGGCAAGGATCCCAAGACTCTGCTGCAGGAAATCGTACAGGGGCGCGGCCTGGACTTGCCGCATTACGAAATCCTGGCCACGCGGGGCGCCGCGCACAGCCAGGTGTTTGACGTCGAGTGCCGGATCGACCGGCTGGACGTGCGCGTCACCGCCTCGGGCAGCAGCCGCCGCGCGGCCGAGCAGCTCGCCGCCAGCCAGGCGATCGACGCCATCGAGGCGTTGGGGCCGGTCCGCAAGGCCGCCCGTCGCGGCCGCAAGCCCGCGCAGCTCAGCCTGCCGGTGGCGGTCGCCCAGGAGAAAAAATGAGCGCGCCGGGCCGCTGCGGCTTCGTGGCGATCGTGGGGCGGCCCAACGTGGGCAAGTCCACTCTCGCCAATGCCATGATCGGCACCAAGATCTCCATCGTATCGCGCAAGGCCCAAACCACGCGCCACCGCATCCACGGCGTGCTGACCCGGGGGGCGGACCAGTTTGTATTCGTCGATACGCCGGGCTTCCAGACCCGGCACGGCGGCGCGATGAACCGCATGATGAACCGCGTGGTCACCCAGGCGCTGGCCGAGGTCGATGTGGTCGTGCATGTGGTCGAGGCCGGCAAGTGGTCCTCGGGCGATGCCCAGCTGCTGCCGCTGCTGCCGACGTCGCGCCCGGTGATCCTCGCCGTCAACAAGGTCGATGCGCTGCGGGACAAAAATGCGATGTTCGCGTACGTCTCGCGCATCACCGCCCAGTTTCCCTATGCGGCCGTGGTGCCGGTCAGCGCCTTGCGCGATGTCCAGCTCGGCATCCTGCTCGACGAGATCGCGGCGCGGCTGCCCGAGGGCGAGCACCTGTTCGAGGCCGACACCCTGACCGACCGCCCGGTGCGCTTCATCGCCGCCGAATTGATCCGGGAAAAGATCTTCCGCCTCGTGGGTGACGAGCTGCCCTATGGCTGCACCGTCGTGATCGAGCAGTGGGAGGAAAATGAGGAGGGCGCGCGCATCGCCGCCTGCGTGGTCATCGAGCGTCAGAGCCATCGGCCCATCCTGCTGGGCGCCGGCGGCCTGCACATGAAGCGCATCGCCACCGAGGCGCGCCAGGACATCGTCGAGCTGTTGGGCAAGCCCGTCTTTTTGGACGTATACATCAAGGTCCGCAAAGGCTGGTCGGACCGCGAGGCGGCGCTGCGCGAACTGGGCTATGAGTAGGCGCGGCCAGCGGGTGCAGGACGCGCGCGGCTACGTCCTGCATGCCAGTGCTTGGCGCGAGACCTCGCTGATCGTCCAGGGCTTCACGCGCGAGCACGGCTGCGTGGCCCTGGTGGCCAAGGGCGCCAAACGGCCTTATTCGGTCTTGCGGCCGATCCTGGCGACCTTCCAGCCGCTGTCCCTGTCCTGGAGCGGTGCGGCCGAGGTGCGCACGCTGGTGCGGGCGGAGTCCTGCGGCGTGCGACTGCTCGATGGGCGCGCCATGATGTCGGGCTGGTACATGAACGAACTGATCTTGCGGCTGCTGGCGCGCGAGGATCCGCATCCGGGCGTCTTCGACGCCTACGAGGCGGCCCTGGACGAGTTGGCGGATCCGCGCCGGCGCCCGCCCGCCGGGGCGCTGCGCCGTTTCGAGTGGCTGCTGCTCGACGAGACGGGGTATGGCCAGGAGGGCGAGCCGCCCGACTTCGAGGACGATGGCGGCGAGCCGATGCTGCGACGGCGCTTGCGCGAACGGCTGGACGCCTTACTCGAGACCCCGCTGCGCACCCGTAAGGTCCTGATGGACCTGCAGCGCTACTAGGGTGCGAATGAGCCAAGCGGCACACCAACCGCCGAATGGCGAGACAAGCTGGCGCCCGCGGCGCCGTTGAAAGGAAGAACGGCCCATGAAGCAGGGTGTCGCCATGTCGATCGGCGCGTCGGTGCTGTTTGCCAGCATGTACTTCTACGTGACCCTGATGCGACCCTACGACGGGGACATCATCTTTGCCTGGCGTGTCCTGCTGGGCCTGCCCGCCCTGGCCCTCATGGTGTTGCGGGCACGGGCCTGGGGCGAGGTCCGCGCCGTCGGCCGGCGCATGCGCAAACCCGGGTTTCTCGCACTGTCGGTCCTGAGCGCCGCCTTGCTGGCCGTGCAGCTCTGGCTGTTCGTGTGGGCGCCGCTGCATGGCATGGGCCTGGACGTTTCGATGGGATACTTTCTGCTGCCGCTGATGATGGTGGTGGCGGGCCGGCTGTTCTATCGCGAGCGGCTCAGCGGTCCGCAGAGCTGGGCGGTCGGCCTGGCCGCGATGGGGGTGGCGCACGAGCTTTTCCGGGTGGGGGCGGTGTCTTGGGCGACCGCCGTGGTGATCCTCGGTTATCCGCCGTATTTCATGCTGCGCCGCCGCCTTGGGGTCGGTTCCCTGGTCGCCCTGTGGTATGACATGTTGTTCCTGCTGCCGGTGGCTCTGCTGGTCCTGCAGATACAGGGCCAGGAGGCCCTGAGTGCCTTCCTGGAGCATCCCCGCCTGTTTTTCCTGGTCCCGATGCTCGGTCTGCTCAGCTCGGCGGCGCTGGCCATGTACTTTGCTTCGAGCCGCATGCTGCCCTTGTCGCTGTTCGGGCTGCTTGGCTACATCGAGCCGGTGCTGCTGTTCTGGGTGGCGTTCCTCGTCCTGGGTGAGCCTGTGACGGCCTCCCAATGGCTGACCTATGTGCCGATCTGGGTGGCGATCAGCCTGGTGGGTTTCGAGGGCCTGCAAAAATGGCGGGCCGAAGCCCGCCAGGTCCGTACGCCGTAGTTCGGGCACCGCCCCCTGGGGGGGCCGCCCGTGGGGTCACTCGCGATCGCCGCCGAAGATGCCCAGCAGCATCAGCAGGTTGGCGAAGATATTGTACAAATCCAGGTAGACGGCGAGGGTGGCGCTGACGTAGTTGGTCTCGCCGCCCTGGACGATGCGCTGCAGGTCGACCAGCAGGAAGACCGAGAAAATCCCGACCGCCAGCACCGACACCGTCAGCATCAGCGCCGGGATCTGCAGGAAGATATTGGCCAGCGAGGCCAGGATCAGCAGGACCACGCCGATGAAGAGGAATTTCTGCAGGTGGGTGAAGTCACGCTTGGTGGTGGCGGCGACGCTGGACATGACGCCAAAGACCGCCGCCGTGCCGCCGAAGGCCAGCATGACCAGTTGCGAGCCGTTGCCCATGCCCAGCACGTGTCCGAGCAGGCGTGAGAGCATCAGGCCCATGAAGAACGTGAACCCCAGCAGTAGGGCCACGCCCAGCGAGGAGTTCTTGTTGCGCTCGATCAGGAACATCAGGCCGAAGGCGCCCACCAGGAAGATGATGGTGCTGGTGCCGGGGCTGGCAGCCATGAATTGGTTGACCCCGGAGGTGAGGCCGAGGGCCGCCCCCAGTACGGTGGGGATGAGCGACAGGGCCAGCAGCCAATAGGTGTTGCGTAGGACGCGGTTGCGCGCCGCGGCCCCGGCCGGGTACATCCCCTCGCGGGGCAGGCTGGACGGGTGGAAGTCGGACATGTCGGGTTTCCTCTGATGCGGTTGGGCCCATCGTCGATCGGGGCCGGGATGTAAATCATCTTACAACAAGCTGAATCATCGAGTCCATGCTTGTTTTCAGGGGTTTCATGGGCTTGGACTATGCGCCGGCGCCAGGGTTCCCGACGGCGAGGTCGTGGGCGCGCAACTCGTGCCCTTCGGCCTTGTAGGCCAGCCAGCGGCGACGGGCGGCGGCGATGTCGGCCTCGTGGCCCGAGACGATCTCGAGGACGCGCTCGAAGCGTCCGGCCCCGGGCGGGCATTCCAGGTCGAGGTTGAGCAGCCAGCCGTCGTGGACGGCCTCATCCAGGGCCTCGGGGCCGGCCGCCAGCAGCACGGCGGCCTCGGCGGCCAGGGGATCGCCGACCGGCGCATGCGTGACGAAGCTGGCCGGCTCGAAAGACCAGAGCAGGGCGTCGAACCGCCGCATGCGGCGCGCATCCGTGCAATAGACCAGCAGGCGCCGGCCCGCCTGCGCGTGCCGCTCGGCGGTCTGGCAGGCCATGCGCAGGCGGTCCTCGGCGCCGAATGCGAAGTCGATGCGGCTCATGGCCCTAGCGGCTGCCGGCCTGGCCCAGCAGGTACTGCACCAGCAGGGGCACCGGGCGGCCGGTGGCGCCCTTGGCCTTGCCCTCGTTCCAGGCGGTGCCGGCGATGTCCAGGTGAGCCCAGGGGTATTTGCCTGTGAATCGCGACAGGAAGCATGCCGCCGTGACCGAGCCGGCGGCGCGTCCGCCGATATTGGCCATGTCCGCGAAATTGGACTTGAGCTGATCCTGGTAGGCGTCCTCGAGGGGCATGCGCCAGGCGGGGTCGAGCGCGCCGCGCCCGGCGGCCAGCAGCGCCTGGGCGAGCGCCTCGTCCTGCGTGAATAGGCCACTGTTGACGTGTCCCAGGGCGATCACGCAGGCGCCGGTCAGCGTGGCGATGTCGATGACCGCGGCGGGCTTGAAGCGCTCGGCATAGGTCAGGGCGTCGCACAGGATCAGGCGGCCCTCGGCGTCGGTGTTGAGGATCTCGATGGTCTGGCCGGACATGCTGGTGACGATGTCGCCGGGCTTGTTGGCCGTGCCGCTGGGCAGGTTTTCGCACGAGGGCACGATGCCGACGACCTCGCGCGGCAGGTCGAGTTCGGCGATCGCCCGCATGGTGCCCAGGACGCTGGCGGCCCCGCACATGTCGAATTTCATTTCATCCATGGCCTGGCCGGGTTTGAGCGAGATGCCGCCCGAGTCGAACGTGATGCCCTTGCCGACCAGGACGATGGGGGCCGCCTTGCCCGAGGGCCGGACGCTGGGGGTGTGCCGCAGGACGATAAAGGCCGGTGGCTCGGCCGAGCCACGCGCCACCGAGAGAAAGGAGCCCATTTTCAAGGCCTCGATCTTGCGGCGGTCGAGGACCTCGGCCTTGAGGGTCTTGAACTGCCGAGCCAGGTCGCGTGCCGTCTTGCCCAGGTAGGTGGGGGTGCAGACGTTGGGCGGCAGATCGCCGAGGGTGCGCGCGAGGTTCATGCCCGCGCTGATGGCGCCGCCCTGGCGCAGCCCCTCGCGCGCCTGGGCCGTCTGGCCACGTCCGACGTGCAGTGCGAAGCTGCGCAGCTTGGGCGCGGGCCGGCGCTTGCTGAAAGTCGCGTCATAGCGGTAGACGGCTGTGCCGGCGGCGCGGGCGGCGGTGCGCGCGCGATCGGTCAGCGAAGCGTCGGCGCAGGCGATGGCAGCCAGGGTCGAGACCGCGCCGGTCACGCCGGCGCGCGCGCAGTAGGCGGCCAGGGCCGCCTCGGCGCGCGCGTGGGCTGAGGCTTTGTAATGGTCCTGAGGGCCGAGCCCGAGTAAAATGACACGCTTGGCGGCGATGCCCACAGGGGCATGGATCGGCAGGCAAGAACCCGGCACCGCGTCGAATTCTGTTTTGATGATGGTGCGCAGGGCGCCCGAGGCAGCCTGATCGAGGGCATCGGCCGCCTCGCTAAGGACGCCGTCCTGGAATACACCCACCGCCAGCGCGGGGGTCTTCAGAGTGTGTAATGAAGCATGGGTCAGTGTGCTAAATTCCATTCGTTTTTTCCTCGATGGGTTTCGTGCATTCCTGGGTAGATAGTCCATTATTCCGCATTTTCCATGTCATTGTTCAAGCGCTCCGTTTTTTCCGAGATCACCAGCCATGCAGGCATCGTGTTCTCGACCCTGCTGGTCGTCTGGCTGAGCGTGCTGCTGGTGCGCCTGCTGGGCGAGGCGGCCAATGGCGACATCGGGGCCAACGTCGTGCTGGGGCTGGCGGCGTTCTCGAGCATCACCGCCTTGCCGGTGATTCTATCGGTGGCCCTGTTCGTGGCCGTGCTGACCACGGTGACGCGCAATTACCGTGAATCCGAGATGGTGGTGTGGTTCGCCAGCGGCCTGTCGCTCGCCCAGTGGGTGCGGCCGGTGATGCGTTTCGCCCTGCCGGTGGCGGCGCTGGTGGCGACGTTGTCGCTGGCGGCCTCTCCCTGGGCATACAGCCAGATCGCCGAGTATCGCCAGCGCTTCGAGCAGCGCTCGGACCTGTCCAAGGTCACCGCCGGCCAGTTCATCGAGACCGAGGGCGGCGCGCGGGTCTTTTTCGCCGAGCCGCCGGCCCGGGACGGCGATGAGTTGGGGCGCGTGATCGCGCGCGTCATCGAGCCCGAATGGCTCAGCATCGTGACCGCCGACAGCGCGTCCATCCGCAGCGAGCCCAATGGCGACCGGTTTCTGGTGCTGGGGCCGGGCCATCGTTATGATCTCAAGCCCGGCACGCCCGAGCTGCGGCTGCTGGATTTCGACCGCTATGGGGTCCGCATCGAGAGCCGCGGCGATGCCAACTCGCTCGAGGCGGCGCGCCAGGCGGCGCTGCAGGAAATCAAGGCGCGCCCGACGTCGATGCTGGTGGCCAGCAGCGATGCCGAATCCCTGTCCCAGCTCATGTGGCGCCTGGCCCTGCCGTTGGCGGTCCTGAACCTGGCCCTGATCGCCATTCCCCTCGGGGCGGTCAACCCGCGCCTGGGGCGCTCGGGCGATCTCCTGATCGCCGGCCTGGTGGCCCTGCTGTATATGAACCTGATCAATCTGTCGCGCGGCTGGATTGCCCGTGGGCAGTTGAGCTTTGGCCTGGGGGTCTGGCTGGTGCATGTGCTGTTTTTCGTTCTAGCGGCCGGGCTGTTCTGGCACCGTTTGCGCGTCCGCAGGCCCCGCAAGGCGCCGGCCTGATGCCGGAGGTGATCCAGCCGCACCCTCCGGTTCTTCGGTAGCTCGCCCTAAGTAAATAACTAAAAGTAATAATTGAATGATTCCTTATTCAATATAATAGTTATTCTACCTAGGGCCGTTTTCATGAATCTCCAGCAATTCCGTTTCGTGCGCGAAACCATCCGGCGCAGCTTCAATCTTACCGAGGCGGCGCGTGCCCTCTACACCTCGCAGCCCGGGGTGTCCAAGGCGATCATCGAGTTCGAGGACGAACTGGGGATCAAGATTTTCGAGCGCCATGGCAAGCGCCTCAAGGGCCTGACCAAGCCCGGGCAGGTCGTGGCGGTCATCATTGACCGCATCATGCGCGAGGTCGACAACCTCAAGAAAGTCAGCGACGAGTTCGCGCGGCGCGACGAGGGCGCCCTGGTGATCGCCTGTACCCATACGCAGGCCCGCTACCTGCTGCCGCGCGTGATCCCCGCGTTTCGGGAGCAATTCCCCAAGGTCCACGTTTCGCTCGCCGAGGGCAATCCAGAGCACCTGGCGCAGCTCGTGCTGCACGAGAAGGCCGATGTGGCGATCGCCACGGAAACCCTGGCCCAGACCCCGGGCCTGGTCACGTTGCCCGTCTACACCTGGGAGCACACCCTGGTGGTGCTGCCCGACCATCCCCTGGCCGAGCTGACCTCCAGCGCGGCGCGCAGCCTGTCGCTCGAGCACCTGTCGCGCTATCCCATCGTGACGTACGATCGGGCATTCTCGGGGCGCCGTGCGATCGACGCGGCCTTTGAGCACGCCGGCCTGGTGCCCGACATCGTGCTCGAGGCGATCGACGCCGACGTGGTCAAGACCTACGCGGACATCGGCCTGGGCATCGGCATCATTGCGGGCGTGGCCTTCGATCCGCGCCGTGACAAGACTCTGGTCGGACTGCCCGCCGGGCACTTGTTCGGCCAGCACACCACCTCGGTGGCGATCAAGCGCGGCGTGTTCCTGCGGGACTATGTGTATGTGCTGCTCGAGATGCTTGCCGCCGACCTGACCCGCGAGGTGGTCGACAAGGCCGTCGAGCGCAGCGGCGAGCCGCCGCGCGCCGCCGCCTGAGAGGCGCTGCGGGCGGGCGCGCCGCCTGTCGAGTTTGGTTGCAAATCCAGGCCGAGTCTAGGGTTTTTTCCAGGGTTAAAGAATTGCTTTTGATAATAGGAATGATTATCATTAATAATTCATAACCTCGCAGGAACTTCCTATGGCGCAGCAACCCGTCAGTGCCCTGGTCGTTGGTGCGGATCGGCTGGGCAACATCCCCGATCTGCTCAGAGACCACAACATCGCCATCCGCCACCACATCAGCGGCCGCGATCCTTCCCACCAAAAGAAAACGCCGCAATTGCCGTCGGGAACCCAGTTGGTGATCCTGCTCACGGACTTCCTGGGCCACAACGTGATGAAAGCCTTTCGGGCAGCGGCGCAGCGCGCCGGCATCCAGGTGATGGCCTGCCGCCGCTCGGTATGCAGCGTCAAGCAGGCGTTGGATCAGTGCGGTTATTGTCAGGCATGTCCGCTGCGCGAGGAGGCGGCGGCATCCAGGGCGGGCCGCGTCCACGCCGTGGTGTGACGCTCGCGAGGGGGGATCCGCCTGGCGTCGCGCCGCGAGGCGTGACAATCAGCGGGCGGCTTTCTTGACGATTTTCCGTTGCGGCTTTTGGGCGGCCGCACGCTGGGTGGGCTTGGACGTCTCGGCGGCCGCGGTCCGGATTTCGGATCCGATGCGGCGCGCGCCGTTGTAGCGCTTGCGCCAGTAGGCGATGTCCATGCTTTCGACGCGGACCTTGGCGCCTGAGCGGGGCGCATGGACGAATTTATGATCACCCAGGTAGATGCCCACGTGCGAATAGCGGTGTCCGCGGGTGTTGAAGAACACCAGGTCGCCGCGCCGCAGCTCGTCACGATCGACCGAGATGCCCTCGCGGGCCATTTCGCGGGCGCTGCGGGGGAGCTTGAGGCCCAGGGATTTCTCGGCGGCATAGGCCACCAGCCCGCTGCAGTCGAAGCCCTCGCCCGGCGTGTCGCCGCCGTAGCGGTACTTGACCCCAAGGAACTTCATGGCCGTCGAGACGATCGTCTTGGGGGACGAGGACGAGCCGTAGTTCAGGGAATCGGCGCGATTGATTGCCAGGTCGCCATCGGTGCTCAGCCATGCCCCTAGAGGGTCGGCTTGGGTCTGGATGAGGTAGGCGTCGCGCAGCAGGTGTGAAGAGGAGGCGTCGGCGGTCTGTTTTGTTTGGGTCGCGCAACCGGCAAGGGCCAGGGCCGCGGCGCACAAGAAGAGTTTGGACAGTCGGGTGAAGGCGCGTGACAGACCGGAATGTGGTGGAGAATGTGGCGGTGGCATGGCTTGTTTTTTTGGGAGGGGCAAAGAATCGCCAATCGGGCGAGTTTAGCCAATCCGGGCGCTTGGGTAAAGTCGAGGAGGGGGGTTTCGGGAGGGTCCGCCCAGCTTGCGGCTGTAGTAGCATGTAGTCCGATCAAAAATTAATTTCGAGACGAGCGGGTGCCTCGTGCGCCCATGGGACAGACGCGCACAGGAGGACGGCATGCAAAAGACACGCGAGTTTCACCGCCAATCCATCGAAGAGCGGGAGTCATTCTGGCGGCGCGAGGCCCAACGTATTCACTGGGAAACGCCCTTCAAGCAAGTCCTGGATTATTCGAAGCCGCCGTTTGCGCGCTGGTTTGTCGGCGGGCGTACGAACCTGTGTTACAACGCCGTGGACCGCTGGCTCGACACCCAGGGGGACCAGCCGGCGCTGATCTGGGTATCCACCGAGGTCGACAAGGAAATCGTCTACACGCGCGCCGATTTGGCACGCGAGGTCAACGCCGCGGCCGCCATCCTCCAGGAGCTCGGGGTCGTGCGCGGCGACCGTGTGCTGATTTACCTGCCGATGATTCCCCAGGCCGCGTTCTTCATGCTCGCCTGCGCGCGCATCGGCGCCATCCATTCGGTGGTGTTCGGCGGCTTCGCCTCGCACAATCTGGCCCAGCGCATCGATGATGCGCAGCCCAAGGTGGTGGTCTCGACCGATGCCGGCTCGCGCGGCGGCAAACCCGTCGCCTACAAGCCGCTGCTGGATCAGGCCATCGATATCGCCGGCCACGCGCCCGAGCACGTGGTCATCATCGACCGCGGTCTCGTCCCCTGCGCCATGCACGCAGGCCGGGACCTGGCCTACGCGCCCCTGCGCGCGCGCCACCTCGACGCGCACGTGCCGGTCGTCTGGCTGGAGTCCAACGAGCCCTCCTATGTGCTGTACACCTCGGGGACCACGGGCAATCCCAAGGGCGTGCAGCGCGACACCGGCGGCTACGCCGTGGCGATGTGCGCCTCGATGGAGTACATCTATGGCGGCAAGCCGGGCGATGTGTATTTTTCGTCCAGCGACGTGGGCTGGGTGGTGGGGCATTCCTATGTGGTCTACGGGCCCTTGCTCAATGGGCAGGCCACCGTCATGTATGAAGGCACCCCGGTGCGCCCGGACGCCGCCGTCCTGTGGCGCATCGTCGAGCAGTACAAGGTCAATGCCTTGTTTTCCGCACCCACCGCCATCCGGGTGCTGAAAAAACATGATCCGGAATTGCTACGCCGCCACGACCTGTCCAGCCTCGAGCGTATTTATCTGGCGGGCGAGCCCCTCGACGAGCTGACCGGCCAGTGGTTGTCCGAGGCCCTGGACAAGCCGGTCATCGACAATTATTGGCAGACCGAGACGGGCTGGCCGATCCTGTCGGCGCAGCCGGGGCTCGAGGAGGTTCCCACCCGCTTCGGCAGCCCGTCCTTTCCGGTCTACGGCTATGACGTGCGGGCGGTGGACGAGTCGACGGGCCAGGATTGCGGCCCCGGCCAGAAGGGCGTCGTGGCCATCCAGCCGCCGCTGCCGCCGGGCGCCATGAGCACGATCTGGGGCGACGACGAGCGCTTTGTGCATACGTACTTTGAATCGTTCCCCGGCCGCATGCTGTACTCGACCTCGGACTGGGGCCTGTTCGACAAGGATGGTTATTGGTACATCCTGGGCCGCACCGACGACGTCATCAATGTGGCCGGGCACCGCCTGGGTACGCGCGAGATCGAGGAATCCGTCAATACGCATCCGGCGGTAGCCGAATCGGCCGTGGTCGGCGTGGCCGACCCGACCAAGGGGCAGGCAGCCATGGCGTTCGCGGTGCTGCGGGCCCCCGACCTGCTGCTCGAGGAGGGCGCGCGCGACCGTCTCGAGGCCGAGATCAAGAAAATCATCGAGCAGCGCAATGGCCCCGTCGCCAGGCCCGCTCGGATCCTCTTTGTCAACAGCCTACCCAAGACCCGCTCCGGCAAGGTCCTGCGGCGCGCCATCGTAGCCTTGTGCGAGGGGCGCGACCCGGGTGATCTGACGACCATCGAGGATCCGGGCGCGCTCGACCAGATTCGCGCGACCCTTTGAGCACCCGGATGGCGCGCGGCGAGACGCTGCAACCCGGGGTCGGCGGCCGCGAGGTCTGGTCCTGGGCGATGTACGATTTCGCCAACTCGGGCTACACCACGGTCGTCCTGACCACGGTCTTCAACGCCTATTTCGTCGGCGTCGTCGCCGCCGGGCGCCATTGGGGCACGCTGGCGCTGACCCTGGCGCTGTCCCTGTCCTACCTGGCGGTGATGCTGAGCATGCCGGGCCTCGGTGCGCACGCGGACGCCCGCGCGGCCAAGCGCCGGCTGTTGTTCACCAGCACGGCGGGCTGCATCGCCGGCACCGTGCTGCTGGCCACCGTCGGCCCGGGCGACGTGGTCTGGGGGCTGCTGTGCCTGGCGCTGTCGAACTATTGTTATTGCGTCGGCGAATCGGCGGTCGCCTCTTTTCTGCCGGGGCTGGCCCGCACGGAATCCCTGGGCAGGGTGTCGGGGTGGGGGTGGAGCTTCGGGTATTGCGGCGGGATGCTGGCCCTGGGTCTGGCCCTGTGGATCGCCACCAGCGGCGAGGCCCGGGGGGCCGCCGCCGAGGATTACGTGCCCTGGGTCATGCTGTCCACCGCGACGTTGTTCGCCCTTGCCGCCATCCCCTCGATGCTGTGGTTGCGCGAGCGTGCGGCGCCGGGCGATGGCCGGGCTTCGAGCGCCCTGTTCGCCGACCTGCGGCGCGCCTGGCGCGAGACGCGCCTCGATTTTCCGGATTTCCGCCGTCTGCTGCTGTGCATCGCCTGCTACCAGGCGGGGATCACGGTGGTGATCACGCTGGCGGCCGTGTATGCCACCGAGGTCATGGGTTTCCAGATGCAGCAGACCATGCTGCTGGTGTTCCTGGTCAACATCGCCGCCGCCCTGGGCGCCTTCGCCTTTGGCTATGCGCAGGACCGGGTCGGGCACAAGCGCGCATTGGCCGTCACCCTGGTCGGCTGGCTGCTGATGGTGGCCCTTGCGGTCGCGGCCGAGGACGTGCGCACCTTCTGGGCCGCCGCGGCCTTGGCCGGCCTGTGCATGGGCACCAGCCAAAGCGCGGGCCGGGCGATGGTGGGGGTGCTCGCGCCGACCCGGCGGCCGGCCGAGTTTTATGCGCTATGGTCCTTCGCGGTGCAACTCGCGGCGGTGGTGGGGCCCCTGTGCTACGGCCTGGTGGTCTGGGTCACGGGCGGCAATCATCGCCTGGGGCTGCTGGTCACGGGCGTGTTCTTTGTGGCGGGGCTGGTGGTGCTGGCGGGCCTGGATTTCCAGCGCGGGCTGCGCAGCCGCGAGGCCGCCGGGTCGCCGTGATCCGGTGAGTGGCACCCGCGATGCGGGCGCCCATCGCGATCCGGTTGCATTTGTCAGCGACGAGTAAGCATCGTGCAGTAGGGTTGCACATAGTGGACACAATATAGTGGATATACAAGAACAGTACGCATTCAAATACAGTCAAACCTTAGGAGCGAGCCAATCATGACGACAACGGAGATTGAATCCATACTGATCGAGAATCGGGTGTTCCAGCCCCCTGAAGACCTGGTCAGGCAGGCCAATGTCTCGGGCATGGCCGGGTACCGGGCCCTGTGCGATGAGGCTCGGCGCGACCCGAACGCGTTCTGGGCGCGTCTGGGGCGGGAAAACATCGTCTGGAGCCGTCCTTTTACACAGGTGCTCGACGAGTCCAACGCTCCGTTCTACAAGTGGTACCCCGACGGCCAGATGAACGTTTCAGCCAATTGCCTGGACAAACACATGGGCACGCCCGCGGAAAATCGCGTGGCGCTGATCTTCGAGGCGGACGACGGCAAGGTTACCAAGGTCACCTACAAGGAATTGCTGGCGCGCGTCGGCCAATTCGCCAATGCGCTCAAGTCCCTGGGTTGCAAGACCGGCGAGAGGGCCATCATCTACATGCCGATGTCGATCGAGGCGGTCGTCGCCATGCAGGCCTGCGCGCGGCTGGGGATCATCCATTCGGTCGTGTTCGGCGGCTTTTCATCCAAGAGCATCCACGAGCGCACGGTCGATGTGGGGGCGACGCTGATCATCACTGCCGATGCCCAGATCCGGGGTGGCAAGACCATCGCCCTGAAAAATGCCGTGGACGAGGCCCTGGACATGGGCGGCTGCGAGGGGGTGCGCCACGTCATCACCTACAAGCGCGCCGGCAGCCCGGTGCAATGGCGGGATGGGCGCGACCTGTGGTGGCATGACGTGATCGCCGGCCAGCCGGACGATTGCCCGGCTGTGCCGGTGGATGCGGACCATCCGCTCTTCATCCTGTACACCTCAGGGTCCACCGGCAAGCCCAAGGGCGTGCAGCATGCGTCGGCCGGCTTTCTGCTGTGGTCGCTGATGACCATGAAATGGACCTTCGACTCCAAGCCCGACGATGTCTTCTGGTGCACCGCCGACGTGGGCTGGGTCACGGGGCACTCGTACGTGACGTACGGCCCGCTGGCCGCCGGCGTCACGCAAGTGGTGTTCGAGGGGGTGCCGACCTACCCGGACGCGGCCCGTTTCTGGCGCATGATCGAGCAGCACAAGGTCACGGTGTTCTACACCGCGCCCACGGCGATCCGCTCGCTCACCAAGCTCGCCGAGACGGATTCCAAGGTGCATCCGCGCGAGTTCGACCTGAGTTCGCTGCGCATCATCGGCTCGGTGGGCGAGCCCATCAATCCCGAGGCCTGGGTCTGGTACTACAAGAACGTCGGCCGCGAGCACTGCCCGGTGATCGACACCTGGTGGCAGACCGAGACCGGCGCCCACATGATCACCCCGCTGCCGGGCGTCACGCCGCTCAAGCCCGGATCCTGCACCTTGCCGCTGCCCGGCATCGATGCGGCGGTCGTGGACGAGACCGGCGAGGAGGTCGGGCGCGGCAAGGGGGGCTTCCTGGTGATACGCCGTCCCTGGCCCTCGATGATCCGCACGATCTGGGGCGACGCGGAACGCTTCAAGAAAACCTATTTCCCACCCGAGCTCAAGGGCTACTACCTGGCGGGGGACGGGGCGCAGCGCGACAAGGACGATTATTTCTGGATCATGGGCCGCATCGACGACGTGCTCAACGTCTCGGGCCACCGGCTGGGCACGATGGAGGTCGAATCGGCCTTGGTGGCGCATGACTTGGTGGCCGAGGCCGCCGTGGTGGGCCGCCCGGACGACACCACGGGCGAGGCCGTCGTGGCCTTCGTGGTGCTGAACGGCCCGCTGCCCCAGGGTGCGGCGGCCGACGCCATGGCCAAGCAGTTGCGCGATTGGGTGGCCAAGGAAATCGGCCCCATCGCCAAGCCGCGCGAAATTCGTTTCGGCGAAAACCTGCCCAAGACCCGCTCGGGCAAGATCATGCGCCGCCTGTTGCGGGTGGTCGCCAAGGGCGAGGCGATCACGCAGGATGTGTCGACGCTGGAAAATCCGGGGATTCTGGACCAGTTGGCCCAGGTCCGGTAACGAGTGCTGGACGGTGCCTTGTGATCCAGGGCATCGGACGCCACCCAAGAGGCGGGGGAATCCCCCGCCTCTTTCTTATATGCCCCTGGAGCAGGCTGCCGCCCGCTCCAGGGGCCTCGGCTCGAGGCGAGGGACGGCAAGAAGCTCTACATCCCGTTGTATACCGGCCCTTCGCCGCCTTGCGGCGTCACCCAGACGATGTTCTGGGTCGGGTCCTTGATGTCACAGGTCTTGCAGTGCACGCAGTTTTGGGCGTTGATCTGCAGGCGGTCCTCGCCGGTCTCGGTCTTGACGAACTCGTAGACGCCGGCCGGGCAGAAGCGCGCCTCGGGGCCGCCGAATTTCGCGAGGTTGACCGTTACCGGGACCGTGTCGTCCTTGAGCGTCAGGTGCACGGGCTCGTTTTCATCGTGGTTGGTGTTCGAGATGAACACCGAGCTCAGGCGATCGAAGGTCAGTGTGCCGTCAGGCTTTGGATAGTCGATGCGCGCGCACTCGGCCGCCGGCTGCAGACAGGCGTGGTCGGGTTTCTTGCGGTGGATCGTCCAGGGGATGTTGCCCCTGAGCAGCCACTGCTCGATGCCTGTCATGAGCGTGCCGACGGTGCGGCCCTTTTTGAACCATTGCTTGAAGTTGCGGGACTTGTTCAGCTCGGCGTGCAGCCAGGAGCGCTCGAAGGCCGCCGGGTAGGCGGTCAGCTCGTCGTGGGCGCGACCGGCCGCCAGGGCCTCGAAAATCGCCTCCGCCGCGAGGGCGCCGGTCTTGATCGCCGAATGGCTGCCCTTGATGCGCGAGGCGTTCAGCACGCCGGCCTCGCAGCCGACCAGCACGCCCCCGGGGAAGCAGAGCTTGGGCAGCGACAGCAGGCCGCCCGCCGTCAGCGAGCGGGCGCCATAGGCGATGCGCTTGCCGCCCTCAAAGGTCGTGCGGATCGCCGGATGGGTCTTGTAGCGCTGGAATTCCTCGAAGGGCGACAGCCAGGGATTGGCGTAGTCCAGGCCCACCACCAGGCCCACGGCCACGAGCCCCTCGTCCAGGTGGTACAGGAAGGAGCCGCCATAGGTGTCCGCATCCAGGGGCCAGCCCGCGGTGTGCACCACGCGCCCCGGGTGCGATTGGGCCGGGTCGACCTCCCAGAGCTCTTTGATGCCGATGGCGTAGCTCTGGGGATCGCGGCCCGCGTCGAGGCGGAATTTCTCGATCAGCTGGCGGCCCAGGTGGCCGCGCGACCCCTCGGCAAAAATCGTGTAGCGGGCCAGCAGTTCCATCCCCGGCTGATAGTGGTCGGTAGGGCTGCCGTCGCGCGCCACCCCCATGTCGCCCGTGATCACGCCGCGCACGGCGCCGGCCTCGTCGTACAGGATTTCGGCGGCGGCGAAACCCGGGAACACGTCCACGCCCAGGGCTTCGGCCTGCTCGCCCAGCCAGCGCGTGACATGACCCAGGCGGACGATGTAGTTGCCGTGGTTCTTGAAACAGTCCGGCAGCAGCCAGCCGGGCGTGGCGCGCGCGCCTTTCGTCGTCAGGAACAGGAATTTATCCTCTGTCACCGCTGTGTCCAGCGGCGCGCCTTTTTCCTTCCAGTCGGGAATCAGCTCGGTGAGCGCCTGCGGATCCATCACGGCGCCCGACAGGATGTGGGCACCGATTTCGGCGGCCTTTTCGAGGACGCAGACGCCGATCTCGCGGCCATCCTCGGCGGCCATTTGCTTGAGCCGGATCGCGGCGGACAGGCCGGCGGGCCCCGCGCCGACGATCACGACGTCGTATTCCATTGATTCGCGTTCGGTCATGGGTGGTGTGACTCCGGTTGTCGAGGTTTTGATCCGGCTGCGGCGCCCCGCGGCAGCCGGACCATCATTGTATTATGACCGGCGGCGCGGGGTGGTACCATGATCCCATGTCTTTGGATCCCTCCGCCACGCCCCCTCCCTCCGGGACGTTCGATACCCTGATCGACGTCCGTTGGGGTGATTTGGATGCCCTGAACCACGTCAACAACGCCATCTACTTCCGCTATTTCGAGGAAGCCCGCGTTCACCTGTACGCCGCGATCGACATGGATTTCGCCTCGGGGCGCGTGGGCCTGCTCGCCCATGCCTCGTGTGATTTTCTGAGGCCGCTGTTGTATCCTGCGCGTATCGTCGTGGGCCTGAAGCTCTTGCGGCTGGGACGCAGCAGTCTCGAGTTGGACACCCGAATCGAGCGGGCCGACGAGCCGGGGGAAGCATACGCGCGCGGGCGCAACGTCCTGGTATGCGCCGATGGCGCGACCGGGCGCCCGACGCCTTGGACCGAAGCCGATCGCCGGGCCTTGGCACGCTGTTTTTCTGTTTGAACCGTTGTATCCATCCTTCACGAGGACTAGAGCATGGAAAAAGTCTATGGAAGCGCCGCGGAGGCACTGCAGGGCGTGGTCGCCGATGGCCAGTTGATTGCCGTGGGCGGCTTCGGGCTGTGCGGCATTCCCGAGGCGCTGATCGCCGCGCTACGCGATTCCGGCGTGCGCAACCTGACCTGCATCAGCAATAACGCCGGGGTCGATGGCTTCGGCCTGGGCCAGTTGCTGAGCACCCGCCAGATCTCCAAGATGATCGCCTCGTACGTTGGCGAGAACAAGGAATTCGAGCGCCAATTCCTCGCCAAGGAACTCGAGCTCGAATTCACGCCGCAGGGCACGCTGGCCGAGAAGCTGCGCGCCGGCGGCGCCGGGATTCCGGCTTTCTTCACGGCTACGGGCGTGGGCACGGTCGTCGCCGAGGGCAAGGAAACCCGCGAGTTCGACGGTCGCACCTATGTCATGGAGCGTTCGCTGGTGCCCGACGTCTCGCTGGTCAAGGCCTGGAAGGCCGATCGCAGCGGCAACCTGCGGTTCCGGCGCACCGCGCGCAACTTCAATCCCAACGTGGCCATGGCCGGCAAGGTCACCATCGTCGAGGTCGAGGAGATCCTGCCCACGGGCGCCTTCGATCCCGACGACATCCACCTGCCCGGAATCTTCGTCCATCGGATCGTGCTCAACGCGAATCCAGAGAAACGCATCGAACAACGCACCACGCGCAAGGCTTGAGGAGGGATAGAAAATGGCTTGGGATCGCGAACAAATGGCAGCGCGCGCGGCGCGCGAGCTACGTGACGGTTTCTACGTCAACCTGGGGATCGGACTGCCCACGCTCGTGGCCAACCACGTGCCCGAGGGTGTCGAGGTCTGGCTGCAATCCGAGAACGGCTTGCTGGGCATCGGCCCCTTCCCGACCGAGGATGAGATCGACGCTGACTGCATCAACGCCGGCAAGCAGACCATCACCACGTTGCCCGGCTCCTCGATTTTTGCCTCGGCCGATTCATTCGGCATGATTCGTGGCGGCAAGATCAATCTGGCCATCCTGGGGGCCATGCAGGTGTCCGAAAAGGGCGACCTGGCCAACTGGATGATTCCCGGCAAGATGATCAAGGGCATGGGCGGCGCGATGGACTTGGTGGCCGGCGTCGGCAAGGTCGTCGTGCTGATGGAGCACGTCGCCCGTGCCAAGGACGGCACGGAAAGCCTCAAGCTGCTGCCCGAGTGCACCTTGCCGCTGACCGGGGTGGGCGTCGTCGACTTGATCATCACCGATCTGGGGGTGATGGAGGTCGGCGACGATGGGCTCAAGCTCATCGAGCTCGCGCCCGGCGTCACCGTCGACGAGGTCCGCTCCAAGACCTCCGCCCGTCTGGACGTGTCGGCCGTCGCCTGAGCCCGTGACCTCGTCGCCATCCGGAATGCCTGCGGCGGACCGCGTGCGGGCCTTGCGCGCGCAATTGCGTGCCGAGGGCCTGCAGGCCTGCCTGATCCCGTCGGCGGACCCGCATCTGTCGGAGTACCTGCCCGAGCACTGGCAGGCGCGCGTCTGGGCAAGCGGCTTCACCGGCTCGGCCGGCAGCCTGCTGGTGACCGATGAGTTTGCCGGCTTGTGGACCGACAGCCGGTACTGGACACAGGCCGAGGCCCAGCTCCGGGGGTCGGGCATCGCGTTGATGCGCGCGGGGCAGGCCGAGGTGCCCGAGCCGCTGGACTGGGCCCTGGCGCACCTGCCGCGCGGCGCGCGCGTGGCCGCCGATGGCCGCGTTCTCGACCTCGGCACGGCCCGGCGCTGGCGCACGGGCCTCGAGGCGGCAGGCCTCGAGCTCGAGCTCGCGCGCGATCCGGTCGGCGCCGTCTGGACCGATCGGCCGGCGCTGCCGGCCGCGCCCGTGTATGAACATCTGCCGCCGCACGCCTGCCGCAGCCGCGCGGACAATCTGGCGGCGGTCCGCGCGGGGATGCGCGACCATGCGGCGCAGTGGCTGCTGTTGTCCACTCTGGACGACATCGCCTGGCTGCTCAACCTGCGCGGCGCCGATGTGCCCTACAACCCGGTGTTCCTGGCCCACGTTCTGGTGGGCCTGGATGAGGCGCGGCTGTATGTCGCTACAGGCAAGATCGGCGAGGGCCTGGCGCATGTCCTGCACGGCGATGGCGTGGCCTTGCGCGGCTATGACGAGATCGCCTGCGATCTCGCGGCCTTGCCAGAGGGCGCGCCGCTGATGGTCGATCCCGCCCGGGTGACCGCCGGGACGCTGGCCCACGCGCCGCGGGCGCGGCTGATCGAGGCGGCCAACCCGTCCCAGATGCTCAAGGCCCTCAAGACCAGCGCCGAGGCGGCGAACATCCGCCGGGCGATGGAGCAGGACGGCGCGGCGCTGTGCGAATTCTTTGCCGGTTTCGAAGCCGCCTTGGCGGCGGGCAAGCGCATCACTGAGCTCGACGTGGATGAACGCATCACGGCCGCGCGGGCGCGCCGCCGGGATTTCGTCTCGCCCAGCTTTGCGACGATCGCCGGCTTCAATGCCAACGGGGCCATGCCCCATTATCAGGCGACGCCGCAGTCGCATGCCGCGCTCGAGGGCGATGGCCTGCTGCTGATCGACTCCGGCGGCCAGTACCTGGGTGGCACCACCGACATCACGCGCGTTGTGCCGGTGGGGCGGCCCAGCCGCGCGCAGCTTGCGGATTTCACCGCCGTCTTGCGCGCGCATATCGCATTGGCCCTGGCCCGTTTTCCCGACGGGACGCCGTCGCCCGCGCTCGATACGGTGGCGCGCATGCCGCTATGGCGCGAGGGGCTGGATTACGGGCATGGCACCGGCCACGGCGTGGGCTATTTTCTGAACGTCCACGAGGGGCCGCAATCGATCGCCGTGCGCGCCCGTCCCCGCCCCGAGCAGGCCATGCGCGTGGGCATGGTGACTTCCAACGAGCCGGGGCTCTATCGCGAGGGGCAGTGGGGCATCCGGATCGAGAACCTAGTGCTTGCCGTCGAGGGCGAGCGCACCGCATTCGGCCATTTTCTGTGCTTCGAGACGCTCACGCTGTGCCCGATCGATACGCGCTGCGTGCTGCCCGGCGCGTTGTCGGCCGAGGAGCTCGGCTGGCTCAACGACTATCACGCCCTGGTGCGTGCGCGCCTGCTGCCGTGGGTCGAGGGCCCGGCGCGCGACTGGCTGCTGGCGCGCACCGAAAGGCTATAATCCAAATTTCCCGCTCCGGCCCGCCAATCCCGGGCATGTCAAGATGACCAAATACGTATTCGTCACGGGAGGCGTCGTGTCCTCCCTGGGCAAGGGCATTGCGGCGGCGTCGCTCGCCGCCATCCTGGAGTCGCGCGGGCTGCGCGTCACCATGCTCAAGCTGGATCCCTACATCAACGTCGATCCGGGGACGATGAGCCCCTTCCAGCATGGCGAGGTTTTCGTCACCGAGGATGGCGCCGAGACCGACCTTGACCTGGGCCACTACGAGCGTTTTGTCTCGACGCGGATGCGCAAGGTCAACAACTTCACGACGGGCCAGATCTACGAGTCCGTGCTGCGCAAAGAGCGCCGCGGCGACTATCTGGGAAAGACGGTCCAGGTGATTCCGCACATCACCAACGAGATCCAGGATTTCATCGTGCGCGGCGCCGAGGCGGCCTGGAACGGCGCGGCCGATGTCGCGATCGTCGAGATCGGCGGTACGGTCGGGGACATCGAATCGCTGCCTTTTCTCGAGGCCGTGCGCCAGATGAGCCTGCGGCTGGGACGCAATCAGTGTGCGTTCGTGCACCTGACGCTGGTGCCCTTCATTGCTTCGGCCGGCGAGCTCAAGACCAAGCCCACGCAGCACTCGGTGCAGAAATTGCGCGAGATCGGCATCTACCCCAACGCGCTGCTGTGCCGGGCCGACCGTCCGGTGCCCGACGACGAACGCGCCAAGATCTCGCTGTTCTCGAATGTGCCGCTGGATGCGGTGATCTCGGTCTGGGACGCCGATTCGATCTACAAGATTCCGGCCATGCTGCATCAGCAGGGGCTCGACAGCCTGGTGTGCGATGCCCTGGCCCTGACCCCGCCGCCCGCGGACCTGACGCTGTGGGACCGCCTGATCGACGCCATCGAGCATCCGCGTGCGACCATCACTGTGGGCATGGTGGGCAAGTACGTCGATCTGACCGAATCCTACAAGTCCCTCAGCGAGGCGTTGGTGCACGCCGGCATCCACACGCACTCCAAGGTACAGATCGAGTACATCGACTCCGAGGAAATTGAAACGCGGGGCACCTCGGTGCTCGAGCCCCTGGATGCGATCCTGGTGCCCGGCGGATTCGGCAAGCGCGGCACCGAGGGCAAGATCAAGGCCATCCAGTATGCCCGCGAGCACGGCATTCCTTATCTGGGGATCTGCCTGGGCATGCAGCTTGCGGTGGTCGAGTACGCGCGTCACGTCGCCGGCCTCGGCGGCGCCAACAGCACCGAGTTCGACCCCTCGGCGGCGCATCCCGTGATCGCCTTGATCACCGAGTGGCAGGACCGCGAGGGCAAGATCGAGCGCCGCGACCAGGCCTCCGACCTGGGCGGCACCATGCGCAAGGGCGCGCAGCGCTGCCCGGTCAAGCCGGGCACGCGCGCCTTCGAGATCTACGGTCCCGAGGTCAACGAGCGCCATCGCCATCGCTTTGAGGTGAACAACGTCTATGTCAACCGCCTCGAGGAGGCGGGACTGGTGATCAGCGCGCGCACGCCCACGGAGAATCTGCCCGAAATCATGGAGATCCCGAACCATCCGTGGTTCATGGGCGTCCAGTTCCATCCGGAATTCACCTCGACCCCGCGCGATGGGCATCCGCTGTTCACCAGCTATATTCAGGCCGCACTTGCGCATCACCAAAAGCGCGAGTTGGCCGAGGCCTGAGGGGGATCCATGAAACTGTGCGATTTCCAGGTCGGCCTGGACCAACCGCTGTTCCTGATCGCCGGCCCCTGCGTGATCGAGTCGCGCGAGCTCGCCTTCGAGACGGCCGGCCGCCTCCAGGAAATCGCCCGTTCGCTGGGTGTCCCCTTCATCTACAAGAGTTCATTCGACAAGGCCAACCGCAGTTCGGATCGCTCTTTCCGCGGGCCGGGCATCGAGCAGGGCCTGGCGATCCTCGCCGACGTGCGGGCGCAGCTCGGCGTGCCCGTGCTGACCGATGTGCACGACGCGGATCAGGCGCGCGAGGCGGCGCAGGTGGTCGATGTACTGCAGACGCCGGCGTTTCTGTGCCGCCAGACCGATTTCATCCATGCGTGCGCGGCCACACTCAAGCCGGTCAACATCAAGAAAGGGCAGTTCCTCGCGCCGCAGGACATGCGCCAGGTCGTCGCCAAGGCGCGCGCCGCGGCGCAGGAGGCCGGCGGCGACGGCGATACCATCATGGTGTGCGAGCGCGGCGCCTCGTTCGGCTACAACAACCTGGTGTCCGACATGCGCTCGCTGGCGATCATGCGCGAGACCGGATGCCCCGTGGTGTTCGATGCGACACACTCGGTGCAGTTGCCGGGCGGGCAGGGCACCAGTTCGGGCGGCCAGCGCGAGTTCGTGCCGGTCCTGGCCCGCGCGGCGGTGGCCGCGGGGGTGGCGGGGGTGTTCATGGAAACCCATCCCGACCCCGACCGCGCGCTGTCGGACGGCCCCAACGCGGTGCCGCTGGACCGCATGCGCGACCTGCTCGCCAGCCTGCAGGGCATCGATCGCTGCGTCAAGGAAGGCGGCGCGCTGCTGAATTCGCTTTGAATCTTGTAAAGGAAGTCCGATGAGTGCCTACATCATTGTCAATGTCGAAGTCACCGATCCCGAGCAATACAAGCAGTATCAAAAATTCTCTTCGGAGGCGATGAGCAAGTACGGCGCCCGGGTGCTGGTGCGCGGCGGCGAGGTCACGTCCCTGGAGGGCGCCCTCCCGGGACGCACGGTCGTGATGGAATTCGACGATGTCGAGGCCGCGCGGAGGTTCTACGATTCCCCCGAGTACCGTCAAGGTCGCAAGGCTCGCGCCGACGCGGCGCGCGTGACCATGTACATCGTCCAGGGCGTCTGAGCCGCCGTTTGTATCGGCTTTTAGTCGAAACCCCGACCCTCGCCGGCTTCCTCGTGGGTCGCGCCGTCGCGGATGTGATAGATGCGCCGGAATGTCGGGATGATCTTCTCGTCGTGGGTGACGACGATGATCGCGGTTTCGAAGCGCTTGGCCATGTCGTTCAGAATCCGGATCACCGCCATGGCGCGCTGGGAGTCCAGCGGTGCGGTCGGCTCGTCGGCCAGGATCACCGGGGGCCGGTTGACCAGGCCCCGGGCGATGGCGATGCGCTGCTGTTCGCCGCCTGACAGTTGCGCGGGCATGGCCCGCGCGCGGTGCTGCACATCGAGCGCGGTCAGCAGTTCAAGTGCGCGCCGGCGCGCCTCACCGGTGGGCACGCCGGCCAGCATGGGGGGCAGCGCCACATTGTCGGTCGCATCCAGGAACGGAATCAGATAGGGCGCCTGGAACACGAAGCCGATCTTGTCGCGGCGCAGGGCCCGCAGGTCGCGCACCTTCCAGCCATTGTCGTAGATCGTCTCGCCGTCCAGGGCCATGCGGCCCGAGGTCGGGTCGATCACCGCGCCCAGGCATTTTAATAGCGTGCTTTTGCCCGAGCCGGATGGCCCGACCAGGCCCACCACCTCGCCGGGCAGCACGCGCATGTTCACGTCCTTCAGGGCGAGGACAGCGGTGTCGCCTTCGCCGAAACGCTTGCTCAGGTGCTCGATGCGGATGCCTTTTTCACCCATGGTCATCACCCGATCGCCGCTGCGGGATCGACCTTGAGTGCCATGCGGATGGCGATGATGCTGGCCAGCACACAGATGGCCAGCATCGCGAGAAAGCCCAGGATCGAATCGATCGGCACCAGCAGCACGTACTTTGGAAACAGGGGCGCGGCGAAGGTCGCCGTGATCTTGCCCACGACGAAGCCGATCACGCCGAGCACCAGGGACTGCTGCAGAATCATCCCCGCGATGGTCCGGTTGCGCGTGCCGATGAGCTTGAGTACGGCGATTTCGCGGATCTTGTCCATGGTCAGTGTGTAGATGATGAACGCCACGATGGCCGCGCTGACGAGCGCCAGGATCACCAGGAACATTCCGATCTGCCGGGCCGAGGCGGCGATCAGCTTGCCGACCAGGATGCCTTCCATTTGCGCGCGGTCGTATACCGTGAGTCGTTTCCAGCGCCGGATCGGCTCGGCCACCTCCGCCGCGGTGAACCCCGGGCGGATGCGGACAAGAACAGCGTTGACATAGCCGTTGCCGGTCTGCGAGGCGAGCACCGCGTCCAGCAGCTCGGGCGCGCCGGGGCGGTTGAAGGCCGGGTCGGCGGTGGTGCGACGGCGCTGCATCAGGATCGCGTCGTTGTCCTTGAGGAATTGAGCCTCCTGGGCGTCCTTGAGCGGGATGAACACCATCGGATCGCCGTTGGACGAGACCATGCGGCGCGTCAGGCCAACCACGGTATAGCGGTTGCGGCGGATGGTGAGCACGTCCCCGAGCTGGAAGCCGGCGGCGAGGTCCGCGACCGCCTCATAGTGCCCGCGGGTGATCTGGCGCCCGGCGACGAGATGTGGCGGCCAGCCCGGGATGCCGGGCCCGCCCATGGTGATGCCTACCACCATCGCCCTGGCGTCCTGGTCGCCCTTGCCGACTTGCATGGTCAGGTAGGTGATATTGGCCGCCTCCGCCACGCCCGGCATGGCGCGGATGCCGCGCCATAGGTCGTCGGGAATGCTGGAGGATTCGGCGTAGGGGCCCAGGGTGTCTTTCTGCACGACCCAGAGTACGGCGCCGCTGTTGTCCAGCAGGGCCTTGGCGTCGTCCACCATGCCGCGGTATACCCCGGCCATGGTCAGCGTCACGCCGATCAGCAGCCCCAGCCCGATGCCGGTGAAGATGAATTTTCCCCAGGTGTGCAGGATGTCGCGCCCGGCCAGGCTGATCATGGCGCCACCCCCGGCAGGCGGTCGACCAGGTGGATGCGGCTGCGTGCGGTGAGCGTCTTTTCGCTATGCACCACGAGCCGGTCGCCCGCGGCGAGGCCGTTTTCCACTTGCAGGCGGCCATCGAGATCCGAGCGCCCGAGCACGATTGGTGCGAACGCGAGGCCGCCATCGGTGAGTTTCCATACGCCGCGCTGGCCATCGACCGTGCGGATGGCCGCATTGGGGATCGTGGGTGCCGCGGGCAGCCCGGGCAACTGCACGGTGACCTCGGCCAACTCGCCCACCGGCGGCAGCGGCGAGAGCGGCCCGTCGAAGACGATCTTGGCGAGGGTTTCCTCGGTCACGACGTCGGCCTGCGGCTCGATTCGCAGCACGCGGCCCGTCAGAGGCCGGCCCTGGCGCGAGCGCAGCGTGATCCGGGTGGGCAGGCCGGCGGCCAGCCCATCGGCGCTGATCTGGTCGAAGCGCGCATCGACCCACAGGCTGGCGGGATCGATGATTTCGATCACTGCCTGGCCGGCCACCATGGTGGTGCCGGGGTCGGCGTGGCGTGCGATGACGAGGCCGGCGACGGGTGCCACCAGTATGAGGTCGTCGCGCTGGGCGCGCAGGGCTTGCTGTTCGGCATGCAAGCGGGCGACGTCCTCGCGGGCCGCGGTCAGGGCCGCATCGGCCGCCGCCAACTCCTGTCGCTTGATGGCGGCGCTCTCGGCGCTGGTGCCGCGCGCGGCGGCGAGCCGTTCGTAGCGATTCATCTGTGTCCGCGCAAAAGCCTGCCCGGCCTGCGCTTGCAGCAAGATGGCCTCGGCACCCTTGATCGCCGCCTGTTGCGCCCTGATGCGGTCATCCAGGTCCACCGGGTCCATCGCGCCCAATACCTGGCCCGCCTCGACCGCATCGCCGACGTGCGCGTCCAGATGCTGGATGCGTCCAGCGTGGGTGGGTCCGATTTTGTACCGATAGCGGGCGCTCACGGTGCCGATGCCGAACAGGGCCGGTGCGATGGATCGCTGTTCGGCCGTCGTCACGGTCACCGCGCTCGGTGCCAGCGGCCCCGAGCGCAGGGCGACATAGGCGAACAGTGCCAGGAGCGGCGCGACGACGGCGATCAGGGCGAGCGTGCGGCGCTGGGGGCGGGGAAGTCTCATGCGCTGCCTCCGATGCCGCGGCGGTAGATGGCGAAGGCACCCGGGGCGTCGCGGCGGATGCGGTTCACGTCGCCCACCAGCATGGACTGCATGACCAACCCCTGGATGGTGCCGATGAACAGAACAGCGGCGGCGTCCGTGTCCAGGGCCGCGTCCAGTTCGCCCTGTGCCTTGCCGGCCTCGAACAGGCGCCGCAGTCGCTCGCCATAGTGTTGGATCAAGGTCCGCACCGTCTGTTTGAGCAGGGTTTCCCCCGGCCGCTGCAATTCGCCAAAGAGCATCCTCGGCACGCCGGGGTGCTGGGTGACAAAGTCGATGTGCGCCATGAAGACGGCCTCGAGCGCGACGGCCGGGGAGGCGGCACCTTGCGCGGCCTTGTCGATCCGGGCGAGCAGGCGTTCCGCCACCCAGGCCATCGCGGCTTCCAGAATGGCGTCCTTGGTGGGGAAGTGCCGGAAGAGCGCCCCCTGGGTCAGTCCCATGCGTTGCGCGATGGCTGCGGTCGTGATGTCGCCGGGGTTCTGCTCGGCGGCCAGTTCGACCACGGCCTCGACGGTGGCTGCGCGTCGTTCCTCGGCGGGCAGGTGTTTCGAACGTCCGCTCATTGCCTGATTTCCCATAAGTGAGTAATTGATTACTATCTTATCATGAATGAGCTGAACGGCAAGAGGTGAACCGGTCCGGTGGGCCCGGGCCAGACGTCCGGCGCGCAACGATGCCGCGATGTCGCGCGGCTTGCTGGGCTATGATGAGAACAGCCCGCCTCCGGGGTAGACTGGCCCCCCGGACACCCGGGTAAAATACCCGGGCTTTGCGTTTTTTCACGCAACCCCTCAACACAGGCAGGATAGTCAGATTATGAGTGCAATCGTAGATATCATCGGACGCGAAATCCTGGATTCACGCGGCAACCCCACTGTAGAGTGCGACGTGCTGCTCGAGTCCGGTGCGATGGGCCGGGCGGCCGTTCCCTCGGGCGCCTCCACCGGGTCGCGCGAGGCAATCGAACTGCGCGACGGCGATGCGGCCCGCTACCTGGGCAAAGGCGTCCTGCGGGCGGTCGAGCACGTCAACACCGAGATTTCCGACGCGCTCATGGGCCTGGACGCCCAGGAGCAGACCTTCATCGACCGTACCTTGATCGACCTGGACGGCACCGACTCGAAAAGCCGCCTGGGCGCCAATGCGATCCTGGCGGCGAGCATGGCCGTGGCGCGCGCGGCGGCTGACGACGCGGGGCTGTCGCTGTATCGCTATTTTGGCGGCAGCGGCCCGATGCAGATGCCCGTGCCGATGATGAACGTCATCAACGGGGGGGCGCACGCCAACAATACCCTCGACATGCAAGAGTTCATGATCCTGCCGGTGGGTGCCGCGAGTTTTCGCGAGGCGCTGCGCATGGGTGCCGAGGTCTTCCACGCGCTCAAGAAAATCATCGGCCAGCAGGGCATGTCGACCGCCGTGGGCGATGAGGGCGGCTTCGCGCCCAATGTGGCCAATCACGAGGCGGCCATCGAGCTCATCCTGAAGGCCATCGACGCGGCCGGCTACGAGGCTGGCTCGCAGATCGTGCTGGGCCTGGATTGCGCCAGCTCCGAATTCTATCGCGACGGCAAGTACCATCTGGCGGGCGAGGGCGGCATCGCGCTCGGCTCCCAGGACTTTGCCAACCTGCTCGCCTCCTGGTGCGACAAGTACCCGATCATCTCGATCGAGGACGGCATGGCCGAGGACGACTGGGACGGCTGGCGCATCCTGACCGAGCAGCTCGGACGCAAGGTACAGCTCGTGGGCGATGACCTGTTCGTCACCAATACCCGGATCCTCAAGGAAGGCATCGACCGGGGGATCGCCAATTCCATCCTCATCAAAATCAATCAGATCGGGACCCTGACCGAGACCTTTGCGGCGATCGAGATGGCCAAGCGCGCCGGCTACACGGCGGTCATTTCGCACCGTTCGGGCGAGACCGAGGATTCCACCATCGCCGATATCGCGGTGGCGACCAACGCCATGCAGATCAAGACCGGTTCGCTGTCGCGCTCGGACCGCATGGCAAAGTACAACCAGTTGTTGCGCATCGAGGAAGAGCTGGCCGAGGTGGCCGCTTATCCCGGGCGCGACGCTTTCTATAACCTGCGCTGATCCCGCGAGGATCCGGGCATGCGCTTGCTGGTCCTCGTCCTGGCCGCCCTCACGGTGGCTGCCCAGTATCCGCTGTGGTGGGGCAAGGGCGGCTGGATGCGGGTCCACGAGCTGCAAAAGCAGGTCGCGGCCCAGCAGGAAAACACGCAGGCGCTCGCCGCCCGGAACAATGCCCTGCAGGCCGAGGTCCAGGATCTGAAATCCGGCACCTCGGCCATCGAAGAGCGCGCGCGCGGCGAGTTGGGCATGATTCGCGAAGGCGAATACTTTGTCCAGATCCTGCCGGCCGGACCGAAACCCTGAGAACCCTCGATCCCCCTTAGGTTGAGGGCGGATCGCAGGTGAGGCCCTCGCCGGGTGGCGCTCCGTCCGCGTCTTTGGCCGCGGACGGCGGCTGATCGCCGGCACCGGCTTTTTTGTCCGCCGGCGTGCCGCTATCGAGGCTATCCGCGCCGGTCGCCGGCGCGAGGCCGGGCCCTGGCACACCGGGCACCGGCCCGGCTTCGTTGTGGATGGGAAGACAGGCCGGCGCCCCGGCCCGGCAGCCGGAGGCGTGCGCGGCCCCAGTCGGCGCCGACCCCTCATGCACGACGCGGCCGTCGGCGAGATCCGGCCAGCGCGCGGGGTGCGAGTGCATGGCCAGCATCGTGCTGCGCATGATCGGCAGCAGGCCTTGCGCCAGCACCCGCTGGCGGTAGTCCGATGGCGCGGACGGCCGCGCCATCAGTCGCAGCACGGCGGCAACGCCCGGCAGCAGCGGGCGGTGAGGCCAGGTCAGCTCGAGCGCGAGCGTGTTGGCCTCGAAGATCGTGTCCCCCGACGTGGGCCCACGGCCTTCGGGCCAGCCTTTTGCGCGATCGCGCCGGTATTGCTCGTCCTGGCGGTCGTTGCGGATGGTGGCCAGCCTCGCCGGCGCGCCGCGCGCGCCCAGGTCTGCGTCCGCGTGATCCAGGAAGGCGGCCCGCGCCGGCCGGACGATGCGGATTCTCCAGGGCAGCCCATCCAGTGCGTGGCGCCGCCATGCCAGGGCGGCCTCCAACTGTGGAGGCTGTGGGTGGAGAATGCGCAGCGCCCGTTCGAAGGCCTGCGCCAGCGCGGCGGGCTCGGCCTGACGCGTGATGGCCGCGCGGCCCGCCTCGACCAGCGCGAAGCCGAGGGACTGCCTGAGAAACAGCCAATGGGCGGTTTCGATCCCGCCCGCGCCCAGCAGCAGGACAGGCAGGGCGGTGAGCAGGAATCCCGCCATGCCCGCGCCGCGCTGGCGGGCCGTGGCGGCGCGGGACGGGACGATATGGGTGCGCATGTCCTGGCGGTCTCGGATGGCCTCGATGGCCCGCCAGTGTCCGTGACCGCCGAACGCCTGTCGATTGTGGAAACCGCGCGGACCGCCGTGCGCGGCCCCAGCGCCCGCGCTAATGCAGGGTGCGGCCCGGTTCCTGGGGGATCTGAGGGCTGTCGGTGAACAGCATGGCGCAGTCCACCGCATCGAAGGCATAGGGCTTGCCGCAGAAATTGCAGGCAATCTGGACCTGCTCCTGTTCGCGCAGGATGCTGTCGATCTCGGCGCGCCCCAGGGAGCGGAGCATGTTGGCGACGCGCTCGCGCGAGCACGGGCAGTGCCAGCGGACCGACCGGGGCTCGAACATGCGCAGGTCGTCCTGCCAGAACAGCCGGTGGATGAGGGTCTCGGTGTCTTCGGCCAGGAGCTCGGCTGCTTGCAGGGTCTCGGCCAGGGCGACGAACCGCTCCCAGCTCGGCTCGGCGCCCGGTTCGGCGGCCTGGCCTCCGGTCTCGGGCATGCGCTGCAGCAGGAAGCCCGCGCAATGCCGCTCGTCGGCCGCCAGCCACATGCGTGTGTCGAGCTGCTCGGAGTTGCGCATGTAGTGCTCGAGCGCCTCGGCCACCGTTTCGCCCTCCAGGGGCACGATGCCCTGGTAGGCCGGCGTGCCGGCGGCGCGTTCGGCCGGATCGAGCATCACCATGAAGCGGCCCTGGCCGTCCGCATTGAGGAGGGTCTGCAGCGTGCCGTCGGCGGGAATGTCGGCACCCTCGCGCACGTGGGCGGTCGCACGCAGGCCCAGATCGGCGGTGCATTCCACCACGATCAGGCGCGCGGGGCCGTTGCCCTGCAGTTGCAGGACGATCGAGCCGTTGAATTTGATGTTGCTCGCCAGCAGGACCGCGGCCGCCGCGAGCTCGCCCAAGAGACCACGGAGCACGGGCGGGAGGTCCTGGTGCGCCAGGCCGGTGCGCCAGGCGTCCTCCAGGCGCACCGCCTGGACACGGGTTCCGTGGTCGAGGGCGAGGTATTTGTGCAAGGTGTCGCTCATGGTTGCGCCGTCGCTTTGAGATCGACCAGCCTGGTGCCCAGCAGGCGATCGTGCAGGAACTGTCCCTGGGGGTCGAACCAGGTCCAGATGAAAATCGAGAAGGGCGCCGCCACGATCAGCAGGTCCATCGAGGCGTAGCCCGTGGCGGCCGACAGGCGGCTGACGAGCCAGGCGGCCAGCAGCGGCAGCGGCCACATCAGCAGGTAGCGCAGCAGCATCCTCGAGAGAGGCACCGGTGCCCGATCCTGTCCGATCAGGCGGATGTCCCAGGTCTTCATGGGCAGGGTCTGGCCGCCGTGGCGCCAGCACAGAATGAAGTACAGGCCGATCGCCAGGAAGGCGACACCCTGGCGCGCATGGCGCAGCGTCAGGGCCTCGCGGCTCTGGGTCAGAGTGTCGAGCAGATAGGATGCGAGAAACAGAACGCCAAAAAGCAGGACGCCCTCATACATCATGCAGGCAAAGCGCCGCAGGCGGCTGGGGACGGGCGGGGTGGGCGACGGGCTGGCGGGCATGGTGCAAAAGAGTATCGGTAAAACCCCCTATTATCCTGCAAAAACGTGGCAGGCAAGGCCCGCCGGCGCAGAGAGGCGCGTCATGCCAGCTCCAGCGCGTCCAGCAGTTCGCCGAGCCGCCGGCGCGCGGCGCCGTCCACGGCCTGGAGCGGCAGCGGCAGGCAGGGCCGCTGCGTCAGGCCGCGCAGCTCGGCCGCCGCCGCCATGACGCGCAGGCCGCCGCCATGCTCGCCACACAGCGTCCACAGCGGCTCGAGGCGTTCGGAAAGCCGTGCGGCTTCCTCGGCGTGGCCCGCCCGGGCCGCTCGGGTGAGCGCCAGCGACACCTTGGGGAACAGGCCGCCGATGACCGAGTACCAGGCGTCGCAGCCGGCATTGAGGCCGGTCGCGGCAAGGGCATCGCGGCTGACCCCGATGGTGACATGCGAGGGAATCAGGGCGCGCAGGCGCTCGACGCGCGCCTTGGCGGCCTTGGGCTCGGCCGGCACGCCGGGAATCTTGATCGAACCCACCCGGGGGAGCTGGGCGATACGGCCATGCAGTTCGTCGCTGAACTCGAAGCGCGTGGTGCCGGGGTTGTCGTACACGCACAGCGGCACCGACAGTTCGCGCGTGACGGTCTCGTAAAGCCCGAAGACCTCGTCCTGCGTCAGCCGCTGGTATGACACGGGCGCGAGCAGCACGCCGCCGGCCCCGGCCTTTTGCGCATCCTCGGCCAGGGCCAGCACGTCACGGGTGCGCAGAGAGTCGATGCCGATGATGACCGGCACGCCGCTCGCATGCTGGATGGCCAGCCGTGCCACCCGCGCCCGTTCGGCGCGCGTGAAGTAGACGTAGCTGCCGGTGGAGCCGAGCGCGCAGATGGAGTCGACACCCGCGGCGGCCAGCCGCTGGACCAGTGTCGCGAAGGCGGTTTCATCGATGCCGTCCTCGCTGGTGGGGGTCAGGGGGAATGCGCTGAGGCCGGAGAACATGGGCGGGCTCCTTGGGTCGTTGACAACGGTCGGGTCGGGAGGCCGGCGGACCAGGGGCCTGGACCGCCGGGTCCAGATCGATATTGTCGCCATCCTTGCGGCCGCGTGCCAGCGGCGTGCGGATCGTGGCCTGAACGCATCCGGTTGGCCCCAAAATTTACGAAGAATTGATGTGTACCGCTCGACACGGGAATGGAAACGTTATGCCATCGGGTTCGAAAATATTGAAACCGCCGGTCCGGCTTTCAGGACAATGCTCATGGCCGAGTTCCTTGTCGTCTTTGCCTGCGCCATTGCGCTCGCCTGGCCGTTGGGCCGCTATCTGGCCGTGGTCATGCGTGGCGCGCCGATGCGCGGCGACCGCGTATTCGGCCTGGCCGAACGGCCGCTGTATCGGGTGCTTGGCGTCGATCCCGCGCAAGGCATGGATTGGAAGGCGTATGCCGGTGCCTTTCTGCTGAGCAATGTGGTGCTGGGGGCACTGGTCTGGGTCATCTTCGTGACCCAGGCGCGCCTGCCGCTCAATCCCAATGCGGCGCCGGATATGCGCTGGGACCTGGCGCTGCATACGATGGTGTCATTTCTGACCAATACGAATCAGCAGCATTATGCCGGCCAGGCACAACTGTCGCATCTGGCGCAGATGACCGGCATCGTCGGCCTGCAGGTCATCACCCCGATGATGGGGCTTGCCTTGGTGACCGCGACGCTTCGAGGCTTGTTCGGCGGCCGTCGGCCGCAACACGGCCCAGGCGGGGACGACACATGCGAGGTGGATGTCGGCAACTATTGGGCTGATGTGATCCGTCCGTCCGTGCGCGTGCTCCTGCCGCTGTGCCTGCTGCTGTCGCTGCTGCTGACCTGGCAGGGTGTGCCGTCCACCTTGCAAGGGGGGCCGGTGGCGGCGCCTCTGGATGCCAGTGCGCACATGCGGGAGCAGAAGATCCCCTTGGGGCCCGTGGCGGCGATGATCGCCAGCAAGCAATTGGGCACCAACGGCGGCGGCTGGTATGGCCCGAACAGCACCGTGTCGCTGGAGAATCCCACGCCGCTGTCGAATGTGCTGGAAACGCTCGCCATCGTCCTGTTGCCGATGGCCGTGACCGTCATGGCCGGATCGCTGGCCGGCCGCCGCGGCGTCACCGCGCTGGTGTTTGGCAGCATGCTGGCGATGTCGCTGGTATCCACCGGCGTCGCGCTGTGGTCCGAAGGCTATTCCGCCACCGCGGCCGACGGTGCCTTGATGGAGGGCAAAGAGGTCCGCCTCGGCGTGGATGCCTCCGCCCTGTGGAGCGCCGTGACCACGCAGACCAGCAACGGCTCGGTCAACGCCATGTCCGATACGCTGGCACCGTTGACCGGCCTGGTGATGATGGGCGATATGCTGGTCAATGCCATCTGGGGCGGCATCGGCTGCGGCTTGCAGCAATTTCTCGTCTATCTGTTGCTGTCTGTGTTCCTTGCCGGCCTGATGACCGGGCGCACACCGGAATTGTTCGGGCGCAAGATCGAGGCCCGGGAGGTGAGGCTGCTGGCCGCACTGGTGCTGCTGCAGCCTTTGGTCGTGCTGGGTTTTAGCGCGGCGGCCCTGGCGATGCCGTCCATCGTCGGAAACTCCAACCCGGCCTTCCACGGCATCAGCCAGGTGTTCTACGAGTACACCTCGGCCTTTGCCAACAATGGTTCGGGGTTCGAGGGCTTGGGCGACGCCACGTATTGGTGGAACCTGAGCGCCGCCGTGGTGCTGGCGCTGGGGCGCTATCCGGCGCTGATCCTGCCGCTGGCGATTGCGGCAATGCTGGCGCGCAAGCGGGTGGCGCCCGAGGGCCCTGGGACTCTGCGCGTCGAAACCCCGACTTTCGCCGGGACGCTGATCGCGGTGATCGTGATTTTGACGCTGCTGCAATTCATGCCCATGCTGGTGTTGGGGCCGGTGGCCGACCACCTGGCCCTGGCGGTGCAATAGGAGCCATGTGCCGTGATCGAACCTTTCACTTCCTTGATCCCGCGCGGCAGTCGTACGGCGCTGCTCGATGGCGCCGGCGCCAGGGCGGCCGTTCTCGGCGCCTTCGCCAAGCTCGCGCCATGGCATGCCTTCAGGAATCCGGTGATGGCCGTGGTCTGGCTGGGCACCTGGCTGTGCGCCGTGCTTACCCTGCTGGGCAAGAGCGCCCCGGGCATGGGTTGGAGCGTGAGCGCTTTACTGCTCCTGACCGTGCTGTTCGCCAACTTTGCGGAGGCCGTGGCCGAGGCGCGCGGGCGCGGTCAGGCCGCCGCGCTGCGCAAGGCGCGCCGGGATCTGGTGGCGCGGCGCATCACCGACGCCGATGACGTGCGGGGTGCGCAAACCGTCGTCGCCGCCGAATTGAGGCCGGGGGACCTGGTCGTCGTCTCCGAAGGCGGGGTCATTCCGGGCGACGGGGAGATCGTGCGTGGTCTGGCCACCATCAACGAGTCGGCGGTGACGGGCGAGTCTTCGCCGGTGCTGCGCGAAGCCGGCACCGACCGCTCCGGCGTGATCGGCGGCACGAAGGTGCTGTCCGACGAAATCGTGATTCAGATCACCGCGCAGGCCGGCAATAGCTTCCTCGATCGCATGATCGCGCTGGTCGAAGGCGCGAACCGCCAGAAAACCCCGAACGAAATCGCTCTCGGCCTGCTGTTGGCGACGATGACCTTGTCCTTTCTGATCGTGGTCGCCACGCTGCCGGCCATCGCCGGTTTCGTCGGCGTGCGGCTCGATCCCTTGTTGTTGGTCGCGCTGCTGGTGTGCCTGATTCCGACCACCATTGGCGGCCTGCTGCCCGCCATCGGCATCGCCGGCATGAACCGTGCGCTGTCCTCGAACGTGCTCGCCAAGTCCGGCAAGGCGGTGGAGGTTGCTGGTGATGTGGATGTGCTGCTGCTGGACAAGACCGGCACCATCACCCACGGAGACCGCCAGGCCACGGCATTTCATCCACTGGCGGGCGTCGATGCCGGCCACTTGCGCGCGGCCGCCTTGCTCGCCTCCCTGGCCGATCCGACCCCCGAGGGCAAGTCCATCGTCAAGCTGGCGCGCCAGTCCGATGCGGTCCTCGATGAGCCGGTGGGCGCGCACTTTATCGCCTTCAGCGCGCAGACTCGCATGTCCGGCGTGGACCTGGCCGATGGCCGTGGCATCCGCAAAGGCGCCATGGACGCCATCCTGCACCATGTCGGCGCGCCGGACCGCGGCACGTCCGTGGAACTGCGGCTGCGCGTCGAGCAGGTGGCACGCAAAGGGGCCACGCCGCTGGTGGTGGCCGATGGCCGCCATGTGCTCGGCGTGGTGGAGCTCTCCGATGTGGTTAAGCATGGCATCAAGGAGAAATTCGCGCGCTTGCGGGCCATGGGCATCAAGACGGTGATGATCACCGGGGACAATCCGCTGACCGCCGCCGCGATCGCCGCCGAGGCTGGCGTGGACGACTACATCGCCCAGGCGAAACCCGAGGACAAGCTGGCCCGCATCCGTCAGGAACAGGCCGCCGGCCATCTGGTGGCGATGGTGGGCGACGGCACCAACGACGCCCCGGCACTGGCCCAGGCCGATGTCGGCCTGGCGATGCACTCCGGCACGCAAGCGGCGAAGGAAGCCGGCAATATGGTGGATCTGGATTCCGACCCGGCCAAGCTGCTGGCGGTGGTGGAAGTGGGCAAGCAGCAACTCATCACCCGTGGCGCGCTGACCACGTTTTCACTGGCCAATGACGTCTCCAAGTATTTCGCTATCCTGCCGGCGCTGTTTGCCGGCGCCATCCCCTCGATGGCGGCCTTGAACATCATGGACCTGTCCAGTCCGGCCAATGCGGTTCTGGCGGCGCTGATTTTCAATGCCATCATCATCCCGCTGCTGATTCCCCTGGCGCTGCATGGCGTGCACTTCCGCCCGGCGGCGGCCAGCGCGCTGCTGCGCAGAAACATGCTGATCTATGGGGTTGGCGGGGTGCTGCTGCCGTTTCCGTCGATCAAGCTGATCGACCTGCTGCTGGCCGCGACCGCCGGCACCTGAGGAGGGCCAAATGTGGATCGACATATCCCGCGCGGCGGCGTCCGCACAAGCCTCCCCGCATGGCGGCAGGCCGCTGCGCGCGGCGTTCGGCCTGGCGGCGATCACGCTGCTGGTGTTTGGCCTGGCCTACTCGCTGGCGGCCACCTATATGGGCCGGGTATTGTTCCCTCGGGCGGCCACCGGCAGCATGATCGAGCGCGGCGGCAAAGTGATCGGCTCGGTGCTGGTGGCGCAGCCCTTTGCCAGCGACCGCTACTTTCATCCCCGTCCCTCGGCGGCGGGCTACGACGTGATGGCGCTCGCGGGCAGCAACCAGGCGCGCACCAATCCGGACTTGCGCAGGCGGCTGGATGCGGCGCGCGCCGCGGTTGCCGCCCGCGAAGGCGTCGCGCCGGACGCGGTGCCCGGCGACCTCGTGACGCAATCCGGCAGCGCCATCGATCCGCATATCAGCCCGCAGGCGGCCCGCATTCAGATCGCCCGCGTGGCCAGGGCGCGCGGCCTGGATCCGCAGCGCCTGGCTTCTCTGGTCGAGCGCCATGTCCAAGGGCGGCAACTCGGTCTTTTCGGTCAGGCCCGGGTCAACGTCCTGAGCTTGAACCTGGCACTGGATGCCTGGCAGGCAACGGGCGGTGTACATTGAGCATATGAACGAGGATCGTGGCGCGAAAGCCGATGCGCTGGCCGGTGAGCTGCGCCGCCAGGAGGCGGGCCGCCTGACCTTGTTCCTCGGCGCGGCACCGGGCGTCGGCAAGACCTACGCGATGCTCGCCCGCGCCCGCGAATTGCAGCGTCAGGGCATCGACATCGTGGTCGGTGTGGCCGAAACCCATGGGCGCAGCGAGACGGCGGCCCTGATCGAGGGCTTGGAGGTCGTGCCGCGCAGACGCATCGACTATCAGGGCCACCCGCTCGAGGACATGGACATCGACGCCGTGCTGGCGCGGCGTCCGCGCATCGCCCTGGTCGATGAACTGGCGCACCGCAACGTGCCAGGCAGCCGCCACGAGCGGCGTTGGCAGGATGTGGTCGAATTGCTGGATGCCGGCATCGATGTCTACACGACGGTCAACATCCAGCACCTCGAAAGCCTCAACGACATCGTTCATCGCATCACCGGCGTGCGGGTCGGCGAGACGGTGCCCGATGTGGTATTCGATCGCCTGCGCGACATCCGCCTGGTGGATTTACCGCCTCGGGAATTGATCGAGCGCCTGCATCAGGGCAAGGTCTATCTGCCCGATCAGGCGGGGCGCGCCTTGCAAGCCTTTTTTTCACTTTCGAATTTGGCGGCGTTGCGCGAACTGGCGATGCAGACCGCCGCCGATCTCGTCGAGGACGATGTGCGGGAGTCGCAGGCCGCGCGTGGCCTGCCGGGCATTGCGCTGCGCCGGCGCGTGCTGATCGCCATCGACGGGCTGGGCGCCTCCGAGTATCTGGTGCGCGCCGGGCGCCGCATCGCCGAACGCCGTGATGCGCCCTGGAGCGTCGTGACGGTGCAATCCGGCGCCGTCCACCCGGCCCGCCAAGCCGAGCTGGACCAGGCCTTTGCGCTGGCGCGCAGCCTGGGCGCCGATACCGAGGTCCTGCATGGCCCGCGCACCGCGGATGTTTTGCTCGACCATGCCGGGCGCGAGGGCGTGTCGACGATTGTGGTGGGACGCACCCGTGAGCGCCCATGGGCCCGGATGGTCAACCGCACCCTGACCCAGCAGTTGCTGCAACGCGGCGCGCACTACGAACTGGTCATCATCAGTTCCCCGCAGGTGAGGGTCCGCGCCCAGCAACGCGCCAGAGCTTCGATTTGGCGCTTGCGGCGGCGAGACGCGCTGCTGGCGGTCGCCGCTGCCGCCGTGTCCACCCTGCTGGCGTGGCTTGCGGAGCATTGGGTGGGTCTGGAGGACTTGTCGATGGTCTTCATCGTCGCCGTGGTGCTGGTGGCCTCCCGCACCCGCATGGCGGCGGCGGTGCTGGCGGCGATGCTGTGCTTCCTGAGCTATGACTTCTTCTTCATCGACCCGAAGCTCACCATTTTCATCGGCGCGCGCCAGGGGCTCGCCACGGTGCTGCTGTTCTTGCTGGCGGCGTTGGTGGCCGGGCGTCTGGCCTCTCAGTTGCGCATGCAGGTGCTGGCCTTGCGTGCGGCCAATGCCCACGCGACGGCATTGCAGGATCTGGGGCGTCAATTGAGTGCGGCAGCGGATTTAGGATTGGTGTTGAAGGCGGGGCGCAGCGCGCTCGAGCGTGCGCTTGGCGCGGATGTCTGGCTGATTGCCGGCGGGGCCGATGAAACCACCCGTGGCGCCGTCCTTGCGGAGATCGATCGCGCGGCCGCGGATTGGACGCTCGCGCATGGGCAAGCCGCCGGGCGCGGCACCGATACCCTGGCGGGCGCGGCCTGGTGGTTCCTGCCGCTGCGCAATGGCCGGGACACGATCGGCGCGATGGGGCTCAAGTTCAGTGCGGGGCCGAAACTCTCGGCGATGGCCTTCCGTCGCCTGGCCGAGGCCATGGCCGCGGACATCGCCCAGGCTGTGTTGCGCGCCTCGCTGGTGGTGGATCTGGAAAACGCGCGTATCGTCAACGAAGCCGAACGCCTGCGTTCGGCGCTGCTGTCCTCGGTGTCCCATGACCTGCGTTCGCCGCTGGCGGCGATGGTGGGATCGGCCGGTAGCCTCGCCAACTATGCCGGCGCCATGGACGACGCGGATCGCAAGAGCCTGCTCGATACCATTTTGCTCGAAGGCGACCGCCTGGACCGCTACATCCAGAACCTGCTCGACATGACGCGGCTGGGGCATGCCGGCCTGACCCTGAACCGCGATTGGATAGGTGTCGATGAGTTGATCGGGTCGGCGGCCGGCCGCCTGCGCCGGTATCAGCCCAGCGTGACGCTCGAGGTGAATCTCGATGCGGGCTTGCCGGCGATATGGGTTCATCCGGCCTTGATCGAGCAAGCCCTGTTCAACATGCTGGAGAATGCCGCCAAGTTTTCGCCGCCGGGCGAGGCGATCGACATCGCCGGGCGCGTGATCGGCGAAAACCTGCAACTCGACGTGTGGGATCGTGGGCCGGGCATTCCAGAATCCGAGCGTGGCCGCGTGTTCGATATTTTCTACAGCGTCGAGCGCGGCGACCGCGGGCGCCAGGGCTCGGGCCTGGGCCTGACGATCGCGCGCGGCATGGTGGGCGCCCATGGCGGCCATATCGAGGCGCTGCCCGGGCCGGATGGGCGCGGCACCCTGATCCGCGTTACGCTCCCCTTACTGCAACCGCCCCCGCTCCCCAGGAGCCTGGATGCTGACTGATCCCTCCCGGAATGCCGCGCATATCGTGGTGATCGATGACGAGCCGCAAATTCGCAGGCTCCTCGACATCAGCCTGCGCGCCCAGGGGTACGCGGTTGCTTTGGCGGCGACAGGCAAAGAAGGGCTCGAGGTATTGGCCAGCCATGGTGCCGATCTGGTCGTGCTGGATATCGGCTTGCCCGATATGGATGGCCATGAGGTGCTGCGCGACCTGCGCGGCTGGTCGCAGGTGCCCGTCGTCATGCTGACCGTGCGCTCGAGCGAGTCGGAAAAGGTCGCCGCGCTGGATGGCGGCGCCGATGACTATGTCACCAAGCCTTTTGGCACCCAGGAACTGATGGCCCGCGTCCGCGTGCTGCTGCGTCAGCATGCGGGTGGCGACGCGGATGCCGTTGTTTTCGACGATGGTCGCTTGCACATCGATCTGTCGCGGCGCGAGGTGCTCCTGGATGGCGGGCGCCTGGCGCTGGGGCGCAAGGAGTACGCGCTGTTGGCCTTGCTGTTGAAGCATGGCGGATGCGTTGTCACCCAACCACAGATCCTGAGGGAATTGTGGGGATCGACCCATGTCGGGGACACGCACTATGTGCGGGTCCTGGCCGGCAAGCTGCGGCAGAAACTGGGCGACGACGCGGCGCGGCCGCGCTGGATCGCGACCGAGCCGGGCGTGGGCCTGAGGTTCATTCCGAAAGCCGACGCGTAGTCTCTCGGCGCTAGGGGAATGGCCCAATGACGAGGCCCGCGACCGGTGTGGACCGGGCGCGGGCCTCGATTGCCTACGCTTTGACCGCCCAGCTTCTGGGCGTCAGTTCATCCTGGCTGCGCTCGCGGCGATGCGACAGCGAGGCTCAGTGGGCGGTGTGGGTCTGATTCAGCACGACCTCGGGGCCCCTGAAGAACGACACGATCTTGCGGAACAGCTTGACCATCAATTCGTCCAGGCGGGGGTACTCATACTGGGCTGCGATGGCTTGTTGCAGCAGTTCACGTTCGAGGGAATCGGTCAGGTGGGTGTGGTTGATGTTCATGGCTAGCCTCTTAGCTGATGAAGAGCGTTTCGCTCGGGTTAACCCTATTATAGGGTTAACCCTAGATTGAATGCAAGCGGCTTTTTACTGAAGAGCACTGGGGCATGAAACGGGAGGCGGGCCGCGGGCTTGCGCCACGCGCGCCTCGACGTCCCCGGCCGTGTCGTTGGGGCTCTCTTTGTCGGCGCAGTGGACGTGTCGGGTCTGATACGTACAATCGCACGCATGGATGCATCGTTTCAAGAACTGCTCAGAGTGCGCAGGGCACTGTTTGGCTGTTTTCTCGCCATCGGCTTCGCCATGGCGTCCTGGATCGTGCGCACGCCGTCCATCCGCGATGCGCTGGATGCGTCGACCGCGCAGATGGGCATGGTGCTCTTTGGCTTTTCGCTGGGTTCCATGGGCGGCATCCTGCAAGCGGGCAGGATCGTCGCACGCGTCGGGGCCGACCGCGCCATTTTGGCCGGTTTGGGCTTGGCCGCGTCCGGTCTGCTGGGAGTGGCCGGGGGCACCTTGGCCGCTTCGGCGTGGCTGGCCGGTCTGGGCCTGGGACTGGTTGGGCTGGGCATGGCCGTGTCCGAGGTCGCGGTCAACGTGCTGGGCGCGCATGTCGAGCGGGGGCTGTCGCGCCCGGTGCTCACCGCTGTCCATGGGTGCTTCAGCCTGGGCACGACCGTTGGCGCGGCCTGCGGGCTGCTGATCGTCGCGTGGGGGATTTCAGTGGCATGGCACATGCTGGTGGCTTGCGCGATCTTGGCGCCCATGATGATCCACGTATCCAGAGGCGTCGCCGGCGCCCCCGGCGCGCGGCCGGGCGCCGGGGCGCGGCACGCGGGTTTCCTGGCCACGATTGGAGCGGATCCCAGGCTATTGCTGATCGGCCTGATCGTGGTGGCGGTCGCGTTGGCCGAGGGTGCGGCCAATGACTGGCTGCCCTTGCTGATCGTGGATGCGCATGGGGCCTCGGAAAAAACCGGCTCGCTGCTGTTCACGGCCTTTGCCGCGACGATGACGGCGGGTCGTTTCCTGGGGACGGGGGCCTTGCGCCGCTTCGGCCCTGTGGCCGTGATGCGGGTCAGCGGCATCATCGGCGCGTTGGGCATCCTGGCCGTGATCCTCGCGCCGAATCTTTATCTGGCCGGTGCGGCCGTGGTGCTGTGGGGCATCGGCGCATCACTTGGCTTTCCGGTGGCCATGTCCGCCGGTGCGGCCAACGGACCGAATCCGGCCGCACGCATCGGCGTGCTGGCCACGATCGGCTACACCGCTTTTCTGGTCGGCCCGCCCATGCTCGGGTTTATCGGCGAGCGCATCGGCTTGAGCCTGGCGATGTTGGTCGTGCTGGGCCTGCTGGCGTTTCCGATCGTGTTTGCCTTTGCCCTGGGGCCCGCGCGCGGCCCAGCCGCGCCGGAATCCTATTCCCGGTCCCGATAGCCGCCCGCCACCATGCTGAATTGAAACAGCCGGCAGTCCAGGGCACCGTTGTGCAGGGGGTGTCGGCGGTGTGCCTTGAGGCGCATGCGCTCGGGCAGGTCGAGATCGCTGGTGATCACGTTGACCTGCCAGCCGCCGTAGTGCTGCTTGAGGTGGCTCGCCCATTGCGGCCAGAGGTCGGCGTCGTCCCCGCTCAGGCGCTCGCCGTAGGGGGGGTTGGTGACGATCCAGCCCTCGGGCGCGGGCGGGAGGATCCGGCGCGCATCCCCGATCTCGAGGCGGACGGATTCAGGAGTCAAGTGCGCGCGCTCGAGGTTGGCGCGGGCGGCGGCGATCGCGGCCGGGTCCAGGTCGCAGCCGACCAGCGCCTGCTCGAGCCGTGGCGCGATGCGCGCGCGGGCGTCGTCCTTGAGGTCGCGCCAGAGGCGCGCGTCGTGGCTGCGCAGGCGCTCGAAGCTGAAGGGGCGCCAGATCCCCGGGGGTACGCCCAGGGCGATCCAGGCCGCCTCGATCAAGAGGGTGCCGCTGCCGCAGAAGGGATCCAGCAGGGCCGCGTCGGGCGTCCAGCCCGACAGGGCGAGCAAGCCCGCCGCGAGATTCTCGCGCAGGGGCGCCTCGCCTTTGTCCAGGCGCCAGCCGCGCTTGAATAGCGATTCCCCCGAGACATCGAGGTAGAGCGTGGCCCGGTCGGCCTCGAGGAACAGGTGCACGCGCGCGTCGGGGCGCACGGTATCGATGTCGGGCCGCGCGCCTTCGCGTTCCCGCAGGCGGTCGCAGATGCCGTCCTTGGCGCGCAGGTTGCAGTATTGGAGGCTGCGCAGAGGGCTGCGTACCGCCGAGGTGTCCACGCGCAGCGTCTGCTCGGCGCCGAACCAGCGCTCCCAGGGCGTCTGTCGCGCCAGTTCGAGGATGTCATCCTCGGTCTGGATCCCGGCCTGGGCCACGCGCACCAGGACGCGCGTGGCCAGCCGCGAGTGGAGGTTGGCCCGCAGCACGCCGGTCCAGTCGGCGCGGAAGTGGCAGCCGGCGCGCCCCCGGCGCACAGCGTCGTAGCCCAGGGCCTGGAGCTCGAGCTCGAGCGCTTCCTCGAGCCCGTGCGGGCAGGAAGCAAACAGATCGAAGATCTCGGCCGCGCGCGGGGCGCGCACGCGGCGGATGCGCGCCTCGGGTTCGGGCGTCGCGTGCGCAGTCTCGGAGGGGTGTACGGTGCGGGGCGCCGCCTCGCGCGGGGGCCGGGTCTCGCGCGCGGGACGGGTGCCGGGTCGGGGCGTGGGCTCGCGGTGGCGGGGCGGGCCACCGGCCGATGGCCGTGCCTCGGGGGACTGCTGCTGGGCGCGTTCCTGGAGCGCGACCTGGCGCGCCCGGGCGCCCGAGCGTTTGCGCGGCGCCTCCCGGTCCGGCGCCGCGGGCGCCCGCGCCTTGCCTTTGAGGCTCAGGGTCTTGCGTGAGGAGGAGTCGTTCATGGCTTCAGAAGGGCTTGATCACGACCATGGCCAGGATCAGCAGGAGGAGCAGGACGGGGATTTCGTTGAACCAGCGGAAATAGCGGTGGCCGTGGGTGTTGCTGCCGCGTTCGAAGCGGCGCAGGGCCGCGAGGCACAGCAGGTGGTAGGCGACGAGGGCGGCGACGGCGGCGAGCTTGACGTGCATCCAGAGCTGCCCGCGGCCCACGCCCCATCCCAGGTAGAGCCAGAGCCCCAGCAGGACGGCCAGCACCGCCAGCGGCGTCATGAATCGATAGAGGCGGCGGGCCATGCCCAGCAACACCGCGCGCGCACCAGGGTCGGCGGTCTGGGCCAGGTTCACGTAGATGCGCGGCAGGTAGAACAGGCCCGCGAACCAGGCGACGACGAACAAAATGTGCAAGGTTTTGACCCAGAGCACGGTCATCCCCGCAATTGGCCTTCGCCGGTCAACACCCATTTCAGGATCGTCAGCCCTTCGAGGCCCACCGGGCCGCGTGCGTGCAGGCGATTGGTCGAGATGCCGATCTCGGCCCCGAGCCCGTACTCGAAGCCGTCGGCAAAGCAGGTCGGCAGATTGACGTAGACCGAGCTGGAGTCCACCTCGCGCTGAAAACGCTGAGCGGCCGCCAGGTTTTCGGTGATGATCGATTCCGTATGTTCGGAGCCATAGCGCGCAATGTGTTCCATGGCCTCGTCGAGCGTGTCGACGATGCGCACGGCCAGGATGGGGGCGAGGAATTCGGTGGCCCAGTCCGCCTCGGTGGCCGGCACGCTGTCGCCCAGCCATGCCGCGGCGCGCGGGCAGGCGCGCAGCTCGACCCCCAGCGCTGCGAGGCGCTGGCCCAGCCGGGGCAGCAGCGTCTCGGCGACATCCGCGTGGACCAAGAGGGTTTCGACCGCGCCGCAGATGCCGCAGCGGTAGGTCTTGGCATTGACGACGACCTCGATCGCGCGCTCGAGGTCGGCGGCCGCATCGACGTAAATGTGGCAATTGCCTTCGAGGTGCTTGATCATGGGGACTCGGGCTTCCTCGGCCAGGCGCGCGATCAGGCCCTTGCCGCCGCGCGGCACGATGACGTCGATGTATTCGGTCATGCGTATCATTTCGCCCACGGCCGCCCGATCCGTGGTGCCGACGACCTGGACGGCGTGGGCGGGCAGCCCCGCCTCGGCCAGGCCCGCCTGGATGATGGCGCCCAGGGCGCGGTTCGAGTGGAATGCCTCGCTGCCGCCGCGCAGGATGGCGGCATTGCCCGATTTCAGACACAGGGCCGCCGCATCGATGGTCACGTTCGGCCGCGATTCATAGATGATGCCGATGACGCCCAGCGGCACCCGCATGCGCGCGACCCGCATGCCGTTGGGGCGGATCTGCGTTTCGCTCAGGCCGCCGATGGGGTCGGGCATGGCGGCGATCTGTTCGAGGCCCAGGGCCATGGTGTCCAGGGCCTTGTCGGACAGCCGCAGGCGTTCGACCAGGGGCGCCTCGAGACCGTTGCTCTCGGCCGCCTCGAGATCGCGGGCGTTTTCGGCCTGCAGCCAGGCCTTGCGGGTGCGCAGCCCGCCGGCCATCGCCCGTAGGGCTCGCGCCTTGGCCTGGCCGGTGGCATTGCGCATGCCGCGCGCCGCCTGGCGGGCTTGGCGGCCCAGGAGAGTCATGGAGGAGTCGGAGGGGATGTCGCTCATGGGGCCACAGTACAAAAGTAAGGTTCAGGGACGCGGTGCGCCCGCGACGGCGATGCGCATGATCAGGCGGGTGAGCTCGTCCCAGGGGTCGGACAGTCTGCCGGGGACGGGGATGCCCTTGATCAGGCAGTCGATTTCCTGGACGTGCCGCACCGCGGCCGGCCAGGCGCCGGGCGGCACCCGCGCCAGCGCCTGACGCGCGAGGCGTTCGCGCGGGCCAAACAGCCGGTGCTTGCGCAACAGCGCATCGATGCTCTGGCCGGCGCGCTGGGCTTCGGACAGGCGGGCGAGGATGCGGATTTCCTCGCCCACCGCCCATAATACCAGCAGGAGGGCCTCGCCCTCGGCCCGCAGGCCCTCGAGCACCGACAGGGCCCGGTCGGCGCGGCCTTGCAGCATCGCATCGCGCAGGTCGAACAGGTTGTAGCGTGCCACGTTGAGGACGGCGGCCTGTGCCTGCTCGAGCGAGACGCGGCCGGGCGGATAGAGTAGCGCCAGCTTCTGGATTTCCTGGTGGGCGGCCAGCAGGTTGCCCTCGACTTTGTCGGTCACCCAGTCCAGGGCCTCGCGCGCCATGTCCTGCCCCTGGCGCCCGAGGCGGCTCGAGATCCAGGCGGGCAGGGCTTCGCGGCCGATGGCGGGCACGTCCACCCAGAGGGCGGCCTTTCGCAGGGCTTGAGCCCACTTGCTTTGCTGGGTGGCGCGATCCAGCCCCGGCAGGTGGACGACGATATGCACGTCCGGCAACCGGCCCTCGGCCGCGAGGGTCGCAATGCGTTGCAGGGTTTCGCCGCCGGTCTTGCCGGGCTTGCCCGTGGGCAGGCTGATCTCGAGCAGCCGCAGATCGCCGAACAACGAGGTGTTCTGCGTGGCCGCCAGCACGGCGCTCCAATCGCCGCGCGCATCCATGACCAGCCGTGTGCGCTCGGCGCAGCCCAGGCGCGTGGCCGCGGCGCGCAGCGCATCGCCCGCCTCGGTGGCGAGCAGGATCTCGTCGCCGCAGATCACCGTGCAGGGCGCAAGCGATTGCGCCGATGCCAGTTGTGCGATGAAGCGATCGGGATCCGCGTCGCGGCTCATGGCCTCAGGGGTAGGTGGCGGGCGAGGCCGGCCGCGACAGCGGACCGATCGGCCGCTTGGCGGGCGCCGTCGCGTCCGGTTCGCCGGGGACCTCCACCACCGGGCGGCTGGAGACGTTGGCGTAGGCTTCGGCGACCTCGGGGGCGCTCAGGCGTCGCAGGATCTGGTCGATCAGCCCATTGCGCATATTGGTGAAGGTGCGCGTGATCTCGCTTTCCTTGGCCTGGACGATGCGCTCGTTGTAGGGCAGCTCGCGCACACTGTGCAGCGTGGTCGGTGCCAGGATCAGGTGACCCTCGCGGTCGAGCACCTCGAAGGTGAAGGCGAGCTGAAGCTCGTATTCCTCGACGCGGCCCTCGGCGTCCAGTGAGACCTGGCGCAGGTTCTGCTCGTCCGATATCTGATGCAAGTAGGCGTCGGCCTCGGTGAGCCGCTCGGTGAAGCGCGTGTCCGGCGAGTTCGACAGAATGGCGCGTTGCAGGCGCGCGCCGAATTCCGTATCCGGGCTGATGTTGGTGTAGATCGTCTTGAAGGGCACGGGTGTGGCCCCCTTCAGATGGAAGCCGCAGGCGGCCAGGACCGCGCACAGCGCCAGGGTGGCGGCCAGGCGCAGGCCATGGCGGCGGGCAGGGCGGAAGGGGGCCATGGGGAGGCTATCCTACGACGTTGACCAGGCGGCCGGGGACGATGATCACGCGCTTGGGCTCGCGGCCCTCGAGAAAGCGCAGGGCGGCCTCGTGACCGCGGGCCTGGGCCTCGATGCTGGCCTTGTCGGCGTCCTGGGCAACCGAGATCTGGGCGCGGACCTTGCCGTTGACCTGCAGGACCAGCTCGATCCGGTCGGCGCGCAGAGCGGCCTCGTCGACCTGCGGCCAGGGCGCATCCAGGAGGTCGCCCCAGCGGGCATCCAGGCCGAGCTCGCGCCACAGGCGCCAGGTGATGTGAGGCACCACGGGGTACAGCACCCGCAGCAGGATCGACACCCCCTCGGACAGCGCGCGGCCGCTGGCCGGCGCCGCGCCGGCGGTCTCGAGCGCGTTGAGCATCTTCATCGCCGCCGAGACGACGGTGTTGTACTGGATGCGCTGATAGTCATAGTCGGCCTGCTTGAGCAGGGTGTGGATCTGGCGCCGCAGGTCCAGGTCGGCCTCGCCGGCCCCGGACCAGTCGGCGTCGGTGTCGCGCGCGCCACGGATGTCCTGTACGTGGGCGTGGCACAGGGCCCAGAGCCGGCGCAGGAAGCGATTCGCGCCGTCGACGCCGGAGTCCGACCATTCGAGGGTCTGTTCGGGTGGGCTTGCGAACATGACGAACAGTCGCGCGGTGTCGGCGCCCAGTCCATCGATCAGCGATTGCGGGTCGACACCGTTGTTCTTGGACTTGGACATGGTGCCGATGCCGCCGTAGTCGATCGGCGATCCGTCGGATTTCAGGCGCGCGCCGACGATCGTGCCCTTGTCGTCGCGGATGTTCTCGACGTGCTCGGGCCAGAAATACTCGATGCCGCCACGGGCGTTCTTGCGCGAATAGATATGGTTGAGCACCATTCCCTGGCAGAGCAGGCGGGTGAAGGGCTCGGAAAACTCGAGCAGGCCGAGGTCGCGCATCACGCGCGTCCAGAACCGGGCGTACAGCAGATGCAGGACCGCGTGCTCGATGCCGCCGATGTATTGGTCCATCGGCATCCAGTAGTCGTTGCGCGCATCGACCATGGCCGTGTCGTTGCCGGGCGAGGTGTAGCGCATGAAATACCAGGACGAGTCCACAAAGGTGTCCATGGTATCGGTCTCGCGGCGCGCGGCCTTGCCGCAGCGCGGGCATTGGCACGACAGGAAGCTCTCGTGCCGGGCGAGCGGATTGCCGTTGCCGTCGGGCACCAGGTCCTCGGGCAGGATCACCGGCAGGTCGCGCTCGGGGACGGGCACCGGGCCGCAGTCCTCGCAGTGGATGATGGGAATCGGGGTGCCCCAGTAGCGCTGCCGCGAGATGCCCCAGTCGCGCAGGCGCCAGGTGGTCCGGGTCTCGCCCAGCCCCATGTCGCTCAGATCGGCGGCCACGGCGCGGATCGCATCGGCGGTGCCGAGGCCGTCGTACTTGCCGGAGGCGACGGCGTGGCCGGCCTGTTTGTCGGCGTACCAGTCCTGCCACGTTTCAGTGGAGTACTCGCGGCCCTCGATGGCGATGACCTGGCGGATCGGCAGGCCGTATTTCCGGGCGAAGGCGAAGTCGCGCTCGTCGTGGGCGGGCACGCCCATCACCGCGCCGTCGCCGTAGCCCATCAAAACGTAATTGCCGACCCAGATCGGCACGGCCTCGCCGCTGAGGGGGTGGATGGCCGTCAGGCCGGTGTCCATGCCCTCTTTGTCGCGGGTGGCCAGCTCGGCCTCGGTGGTGCCGCCTTGCCGGCACGCCTCGATGAAGGCCGCGATCCCGGGATTGTCACGGGCGGCACGCGTCGCCAGCGGATGTTCGGGGGCCACGGCGCAGAAGGTCACGCCCATGATGGTGTCGGCGCGGGTGGTGAACACGTGCAGCAGGCCGTCCTGGATCAGGGTGCCGGAGGCGTCGCGGATGTCGTGGCGGAAGGCGAAGCGCACCCCCTCGCTCTTGCCGATCCAGTTTTCCTGCATCAGGCGCACGCGCTCGGGCCAGCCCGGCAGGCCGCCATCGAGGGTGTCGAGCAGTTCGTCGGCGTAGTCGGTGATGCGCAGGTAGTAGCCGGGAATCTCGCGCTTTTCGACCGGGGCGCCCGAGCGCCAGCCGCGGCCATCGATCACCTGCTCGTTGGCCAGCACGGTCTGGTCCACCGGATCCCAGTTCACGACCTGGGTCTTGCGGTAGGCGATGCCTTTTTCCAGCATCTTGAGGAACAGCCACTGGTTCCACTTGTAGTATTTCGGGTCGCAGGCGCACATCTCGCGCGACCAGTCGATCGCCAGCCCCATCGCCTGCATCTGCTTTTTCATAGTGGCGATGTTGTCGTAGGTCCACTTGGCCGGTGGCACGCCGGATTTCATCGCGGCATTCTCGGCCGGCATTCCGAAGGCGTCCCAGCCCATGGGCATCAGCACGTTGTATCCGCGCATGCGCAACTGCCGGGTCATCATGTCGTTGATGGTGTAGTTGCGCACATGGCCCATGTGCAGCTTGCCGCTGGGGTAGGGCAGCATCGAGCAGGCGTAGAACTTGGGTTTGGGTTCGCCCCGGACGTCGCGCGCGTCCTCGGTGACGCGGTAGACATCGGCCTTGCGCCAGTGCGCCTGGGCATCGGTTTCGACTTCGGTCGGGAGGTAGCGTTCCTGCATGTTGGGATCTTGGATTGTGTTGGAATTGGGCAACCCGTCATTGTACCGTGCCGTGCCCTGCTTGGGCCGGTGCGGCCCCTCGATGCGCGGCCGCCGGGTGCCGGGCAAAAAAAACCGCCCGTGGAACGGGCGGTGGGGATACCAGCGAAAGCCGGCGAGGCGCCCCCGCGGGGGCGGAGCCTCGGACTATTTCAGCTTGGTTTCCTTGTAGTCGACGTGCTTGCGCGCGACGGGGTCGAACTTCTTGATCAGCATTTTTTCGGGCATGTTGCGCTTGTTCTTGGTCGTCGTATAGAAATGACCCGTCCCAGCGGTGGACTCGAGCTTGATCTTTTCGCGGATGCCTTTTGCCATGGTGTGCTCCTAGGGCCGGTCAGGCCAGTTCGCCGCGCGCGCGCAGGTCGGCCAGCACGGCATCGATGCCGTTCTTGTCGATGGTGCGCAGGGCCTTGGTGGACACACGAAGGCGCACCCAGCGGTTTTCGCTCTCGACCCAAAAACGGCGTGACTGCAGGTTGGGCAGGAAACGACGCTTGGTCTTGTTGTTGGCGTGCGAGACATTGTTGCCCACCATCGGGCCTTTGCCGGTCACTTGGCATACGCGTGCCATGGGCTCACCTCTGTGTAATATGGATATCAGTAAAGCCAAGCATTCTAAACTGAAAATGCCTGGAAAATCAAGCGGGGCGCATCGCAAAACGGCCGGACAGCCAGGCCAGCGTCGCGCAGAGCGCCAGTATACCCGCCAGCGGCAGCGGGGTGTCGGTGTGCCAGGCGCTGATCGCCAGGCCCGAGGCCGCGCCGCACAGCATCTGCATGCCGCCCATCAGCGCCGAGGCCACGCCCAGCCGGCGGCCCTGCTCGGCCAATGCGAGCGCCGCCGCGTTGGGGCCCACGAATCCCAGGCTGGCCATGAAGCCCATCAGGCACGCCATCAGCAGGGGCAGGGTGATGAGGTCGCCGAGTGCCAGCAGCAGGGCGGCCACGGCCGCGAGCACCATACCGCGCAGGGCCCGCGCGAGCAGCGCCGCCGGGGTGTGGCGGTTGAGGAGGCGGGCGCCGAGCTGCGAGGCGACGATCAGCGAGGCCGCGTTCAGGCCGAACAGCAGGCCGAAGTACTGCGGCTCGATTCCATAGATGAGGATGAAGATCCGGGGCGAGCCCGAGATGTAGGCGAACAGGCCCGCCGATCCGAATCCGCCCGCCAGGGCGTAGCCCATGAACGCCTTGTGGCGTAGCAGGTCGCGGTAGGTGGCGGCGACGATGCGCGGCGTCAGGGCCGCGATGTGTTCCGGGTCGAGCGATTCGCGCATCGAGCTCGCCACCGCCAGCCACTGCATGATCCCGACCGCGGCCATGATGTGGAAGATCGTCCGCCAGGATCCCAGCAGCAGGGCCTGGGCGCCCATCAGTGGGGCCAGGATCGGCATGACACCCATGACCAGCATCAGCATCGACAGCGCCTTGGCCGCGTCGCGCGTCTCGAGATGATCGCGGATCACGGCACGCGGAATCACCATGCCCGCCGCGCCGCCAAACGCCTGGATGATCCGCCAGAGCGCCAACTGGTCGATGGTGGCCGCCGTGGCGCAGCCCAGCGAGGCGACCACGAACAGGGTGAGGCCCCCCAGCAGGGGGACCTTGCGTCCGTAGCGGTCCGCCAGCGGGCCATAGCAGAGCTGCGCCAGCGCGAGGCCCAGCAGGTAAGAGGCCAGGGTCTGCTCCACCAGGCCCTGGGCGACGCCCAGGTCGGCGGCGATCGCCGGAAACGCGGGCAGATACATGTCGACCGCGAGCGGCCCGATCGCCGCCAACGAGCCCATGAGGATCAGCCAGGGCGGCAGGGTTTCCAGTGTCGTGCGGGGAGGCATGCGAGGGGCTTGAGCTCAATCTATTTGGCGCTACTATAGCAAGGTCCTGAGCGTACAAAAGGGAGGTTGTGTTGAGTGCTATCCAGTCCGCTATAGAAGCCAAGCTTGCTGCATTGCCTATTCCCGTATCTCTCGAACTGCCTGATAGGCAAAAAATCGGCGCCGCCGACGCGGCGATCCGGCTGCGGGTCAAGGACCACGCCGTCCTGGCGCATTTTGCCGCGGGTGAGGTCGGAATCCTCGGCGAGGATTACGTCGAGGGCCGGTTCGGTTTTGAGGGCTCCATGCGCGATCTGATGCGCCTGGCCGCTGGAATCCTGCCTCAATCGCCGGTCGATGCCGCGCGCTCGGGCTGGCTCACCGGGATCGTGCGGCGTCTGGTGTCGGTCTGGCGCCACTCGATCGAACGCGACGCCCGGCAGATCGAGTTCCACTACGACCTGTCGGATGATTTCTATGCCTTGTGGCTGGATCCCCGCAGGGTCTATTCCTGTGCATACTTCCGCGAGCCCGGCATGACGCTGGCGCAGGCCCAGGAGGCCAAGCTCGACCACATCTGCCGCAAGCTCGCGCTGGCGCCCGGCGAGCGTTTCCTGGACGTGGGCGCCGGCTGGGGCGGGCTGCTACTGTGGGCGGCCGAGCACTACGGCGTGCAGGCGTCGGGGATCACACTCTCGCACAACCAGCATGCCTACGTCAATCGGCTGATCGAGGAAAAGGGCCTGGGCGGGCGCGTGCGCATGGACTTGCTGGACTACCGCAAGCTCGATGAATCCACGCCATACGACAAGATCGCCTCGGTCGGCATGTTCGAGCACGTGGGCCGCGCGCAATTGACGGGATACTTCGCCAAGCTGCGCCGCCTGGTGCGCCCGGGCGGCCTGATCCTGAATCACGGCATCACCGCCGGCGGCCTGGACAACGCCGAGCTTGGTGCGGGCATGGGGGACTTCATCGAGAAATTCATCTTCCCCGGCGGCGAACTCTCGCACATCAACTACGTCATGCGCACGCTCGCCGAGGCGGGCCTCGAGGACGTGGATGTCGAGAACATCAGGCCGCACTATGCGCGCACGCTCTGGGCCTGGAGCGACGCCCTCGAGGACAAGCTCGAACAGGCCCGCGCCATTCTGAACACCGACCAGGGCGCCCGGTCGCTGAGGGCCTACCGCATGTACCTGGCGGGCTGCGCGATGGGCTTCGAGCACGGCTGGATCGCCCTGCACCAGATCCTCGTCCAGCCCCGTACCCACGGGCGTGAGGACGAGCTCGACTACCCCGCCGACCTGAGCTATCCCTGGCGCCGGGACTACATTTATCGCGATCCGTCAAGCCCCTCCAGGTAGCCAAAAAGGTTTATTTTGCATCATCATGTGTGTAAAATAAGGTTTCGCCCGTGACTTGAGGGTCATGGGTCAGCCGCCCGGGCTCGGGGTTCCGAATAAGCCGGGCGGCATGATTTTTCAATTCTGGCGTATGACGGGCCGGTTCGCATCGGCCCCATCACCCTGTCAATGGATGCCATTGGGCATCCGCGCTAGTGCCGGTATGTATTGGCGGGTCAGCCCCCGTCTTCCGCACACCCTCCCCTAAGCTATGGCGCGCGATACGTTTCGTGTATTGCGCGTCTCCGTAACCCAAAGGAGGCTACATGTCTACTCAATCCCCCCTGCCGCGCAAGACGGCCTTTCGTCATCGCCTATCCCAAGGGATGGTCGGCCTTGCGCTGACCGCCCTGCTGGGCGGTGTTCCCCTGGTGGCCCAGGCCGCCGACACCCCGCAATGCGAGCTCGACCGCCCGATGCGGTTTGGCGGCATGAACTGGGAGTCGAATTTGGTGCTCGTCGAGGTCGAGCGCTTCATCATCAAGCACGGCTACGGCTGCGAGTCCGAGGTCCTGCCCACCGAGACCTTGCCCGCGCTCGCGGCCCTCGAGCGCGGCGACCTGGACATCAATACCGAGCTGTGGCTGAACAGCACGCTCGAGCCCTGGAACAAGGCGCAGGCGAGCGGCAAGGTCAAGCGCATCGGCGACTTGTACATGGGCGGCGAGGCCTGGTTCATCCCGCGCTATACGGCCGAGCGGCTGCCTGGGCTGAAAAAGGCCGCCGACCTGCCCAAGTTCAAGGACGAATTCAAGGATCCCGAGGAGCCCGGCAAGGGTCGCTTCTACGGTTGCCCGGCGGGCTGGGCCTGCGAGGTCGTGAACGGCAATCTGTTCAAGGCCCTGGGCATGAGCGACACCTTCACATTGTTCTCGCCGGGGACCGGCGCGACACAGAAGGCGGCGCTGGCCTCCGCCTACCAGCGCAAGGAAAACATCGTCTTCTACTACTGGTTCCCGACCTCGATTGTAGGGTCCATGGACTTGGTGCAACTCGAGCTGCCGCCTTACGACAAGGAAAAGCAGCTCTGCCTGACTGACGTGAACTGCGCCGATCCGCAGCCCACCGCATATCCGGACAATCCGGTGTTCACCGCGGTCAATACCGAGTTCTCTGAAAAGGCGCCCAAGCTGATCGGCTTCCTCTCCGGGGTCAAGGTTCCGCTCGACGCCATGAACGCAACCTTGTCGTACATGGATGAGAACGAACTGGATGCCGAGCCCGCCGCCCAGTGGTTCCTGAAATCCAAGCAGGATATCTGGACGCAGTGGCTGCCGGCCGATGTGGCGCAACGCGTGCAGGCGGCGCTCTAAGCGGGGCCGCCATGTTCCCGGAACTCATCAAGGCGCGCGAGCTGCAGCGCCCCATCGACGATTTCGTCGAGGGCATCGTCAATCAGTACGCGGATACCCTGCGCGCCCTGACCCAGCCACTACTCGATCTGCTCGTCTGGTCCGACCAGACCCTGAGACACGCCCCCTGGTGGCTGGTGGTGGGCGCGATCGTGGCGGTCGCCTGGCTGGGTAGCCGCAAGCCCTGGTTCAGCCTGCTCATGGGCGGGTTGCTCTGCCTGCTGGGGGCCGTCGGCCTGTGGGATGCCGCCATGCAGACGCTATCGCTCATGCTGGTGGCGGTGCTGTTTTCGGTGGCCATCGGAATCCCGGTCGGGATCCTGATGGCCAGTGTGAAGTGGGTGCGCGCGGTCATGCTGCCGATCCTGGACGTCATGCAGACCATGCCCAGCTTCGTCTACCTCATCCCCGTGGTGATGCTGTTCAACCTGGGCAAGCTTGCGGCGCTGTTCGCCACGGTGATCTACGCGGTGCCGCCGGTCATCCGCCTCACCGACCTGGGCATCCGCCTGGTCGATCACGAGGTGCTGGAGGCCTCGCGGGCCTTTGGAGCAAGCCGCACGCGCCAGCTCTTTGGGGTGCAGCTCCCGCTCGCGCTGCCCAACATCATGGCGGGCATCAACCAGACCACCATGATGGCGCTGGCCATGGTGGTGATCGCCTCCATGATCGGGGTGCGCGGACTGGGCTACGAGGTCCTGCAAGGGATCAACCGCCTCCAGGTGGGGCGCGGCCTGCTGGCGGGTCTGGGGATCGTGATTCTGGCAATTATCTTCGACCGCATCACCCAGCAGTTCGGCAATCGGCAGCTGCGGCGGAGGGCCTGACATGAGCAAGATCGAAGTCCGCAATATCTACAAGGTGTTCGGCCCCCGGCCGCAACGCTGGATGAATGCCGTGCGCGACGGCATTTCGAAAGAGGTGCTGCTCGAGCGCAGTGGCCATACGCTGGGCCTGCGCGACATCAGCCTGTCCGTCGAGGATGGCCACATCCACGTGATCATGGGCTTGTCGGGCTCGGGCAAGTCCACGCTGATTCGTCATTTCAACCGCCTCATCGACCCCAGCGCCGGCCAGATTCTGGTCGACGGGGTCGATGTCATGCGCTTGCGCCCGCGCGAGCTCGAGCGTTTCCGGCGCTCCAAGATGAGCATGGTGTTCCAGCGCTTCGGCTTGCTGCCCCACCGCAGCGTCCTGGACAACGCCGCCTACGGGCTCGCCGTCCAGGGCGTGGGCCGCGCGGCCCGCAAGGAACGCGCCATGCATTGGCTCGAGCAGGTCGGCCTGTCCGGTTTCGAGGGGCAATATCCGCATCAGCTCTCGGGCGGCATGCAGCAGCGCGTGGGCCTGGCCCGCGCCCTGGCCACCGATGCCGAAATCCTGCTGATGGACGAGGCGTTCTCGGCGCTCGACCCGTTGATCCGCCGCGAGATGCAGGACCAACTCCTGGCCCTGCAGGCGCGCCTGAACAAGACCATCGTGTTCATCACTCACGACCTGGATGAGGCCTTGCGCCTGGGCAACCGGATCGCCATCCTCAAGGACGGCGAGCTGGTCCAGGAAGGCGCGCCCGAGGACATCCTGCTCGCGCCGGCCAACGACTACGTCCAGTCCTTCCTGCAGGATGTCAATCGCGGCAAGGTCCTCAACGCCGCGCACGCCTGCAACGAGCGGCCCTTGACGCTGACCATGCGCACGCATCCCGCACATGCCTTGGATCGCCTGGCGGGGCGGGGCTACGAGTATGCGGCAGTGCTCGACGGCAAGCGCCTGGCGGGGGTCCTGACGCGCGAGCAGGCCGAGCGGGCAGTGCGCAGCGGTGCGCGCGACGTGGCGCGCTACGTGGGCGACATGGCTTCCGTGCCCGCCAGCGCCGGCCTCGACGAGGTTCTCGCGCGTCTGCTGCGCAGCCCCGAACCCCTGGCGGTCACCGGCGAGGACGACGAGTTCGTCGGGGTGCTGTCGCGCAGCCGCGTGGTGGAACTGGTCAGCCCGGTGGCTGGCGCGGACGGGGCGGGACCGCCGCCCGAGCCCATGGCAGCGGTGGCGCGGGACGCGGCCTGAGCCTTGCCCTGGTGTGGGTTTCAGCCCCGGGCCAGGCGGGCGGCGGTGCGCCGCAGGACCCGGGCGTACCATCCGAAGAGCAGGGCCGAGGTCAGGCCCAGGCCGGCGGCCGCCATGATCCACATGGTGGCGGCCCCCACGGGCGCGCCGGGCATCAGCCAGTCGGCCACGGGCCGCAGACGGCCCGCGCCCGGACCGTAGCCCAGCCACCAGCCGCCGACCAGGCCCACGCCGGTCAGGGCGACGATCTGCAGGATCAACGGCACCACGGCAACCTTGTAGGCGCGCAGCAGATAGGCGCTGGCGCAATGCATGGCGTCGCAGAAATGAAACCAGGGGGCGACCTGCAGGAGAGCCAATGCGACCAGCGCCACGCGGGCCTCATCGGTATAGGCGCGCACAATGGGCCCTTGCGCGAGGACCAGGACCGCCGCCGTGGCGGCCGCGCCCAGCGCGACCAGCAGCACGCCGGACAAGCCCGTCGTCTGGGCCCGCGCGGCGTCGTGCGCGCCAATCGCCTGCGCCGTCAACGAAGCCGTCGACAGGCTGATCGACATCGGAAGCATATAGCACAGGGCGATCAAGTTGGCGAGGATCTGCTGGCCGCCGCTGACGTACAGGCCGTCGCGCGCGATCAACAGGGCCATGAAGCTGAAAGCGCAGACCTCGATCAGATACGAGCCGCCCATGGGCAGTCCGAGCCTGAGCAATTCCTTTTGGTCGGCCCACCGGGGGCGGCGCACCCGCAGGTCCAGCGCGCGAAAGGCCGGCAGGCGCCGGATCATCCACAGCCCGGCGGCGAGGGTCATCCAACTGACCACCAGGGTGGACAGTCCGGCGCCCACGGCGCCCATGGCCGGGATTCCCGCCCAGCCAAAGATGAACATGCCGTTGAACAGCAATTTGAAACCGATGCTGGCGACGTTGATCAGCATCACGACCCGGGTTTGCGAGATCGCGGTGGACAGGGCATAGATGCTGCGAAACACCAGGGCGGCGGGCAGGGCGGCCGCCAGGGCCAGGAGATACCAGGCGATTCGCTTGCGGACCTCGGGGTCGACCGTGCCCGACAGGGACAGCCAGGCATCGGGAAACAGCAGCGTGGCGCCGCCGATCAGGGACAGGTAGAGGGCCAGCCACACGCCTTGGCCCCAGGCGTGGCCGGCGAGGTCCAGGCGCCGGGCGCCGAAGTGTTGGGCGATGATGGGAATCAGGGCGTGGACGACCCCCATCAGGCCGATGAAGATCGTGATGTAGATCGAGGCCCCGAGGGCCATGGCCTGCAGGTCCGTGGCCGTGGTGTGGCCCACCATCGCCGTGTCCAGCACGGCAAAGATGATCCCGGCCCAGGAACTGATCAGGATGGGCCAGGCCTGCCGCAGGATCTCGGCGATGGCGCCGCGCACCGGGCCGGTCCGTGGCGGTCGACTCATGGGGCCTGCTTCAGTCGCAGCAAGCGGAACATCTCGTTGCGGTCGGGGCCGCGCCGGCCTTCCCACAGCGCGGCGCGCTGCGCGTAGGGCGCCTCGCCGTTGCGCAGCGACTCGGGCGCGACCTGTTGCAGAACCAGAGGGCAGCGCTCGTCGAAACTGAACTCGATGCCGTCGAACACCAGGAAGGAGGCGCGCTGGCCGGTGCCCAGGTGCAGCGTGCGCACGCAGTCGCCAGGCTGCTGGTGGATCGCGAGCGCGGCCGCGAGCGAGTGGGAGACCTCGCGGTAACTGCGGACGTAGTCCAGGGCGGGCATCCAGAGGGTCGCCAGCAGCAGCCAGGTCGTGATCAGCCCGCCGGCTGACAGCACCGTGCCGCGCCAAAGGCCGGCCGGGTGCGAGCGCACCCGCCAGCGCACCAGCAGGATCCAGGCGGCGGTTCCCAGCACGGCCAGCGCGAGCGCCGGCCAGGCGACGTGGGCGTCCAGGCCCGAGGTCTGGCGGTCGATGTTGCGTGCGATCTGGGCAGGCCAGCCGGTCTGCACGGCGACCCAGCCCAGCCAGACTGTGGCGGCCGTCAGCGAGAAGCACATGATGGCGAACCAGTCCAGGGTATTGACGATGCCGCGGCGCAGGGTCGGCAGGGCGAATGCGCCCAGGGCGGCGCAGGGCACGGCGAGCACGCTGTATTCCGGCTCGAAGGGGTCGGCCACGAACAACATCACCAGCAGGGCGCCGCCGGCAAAGCTCGCGGGAATGAGGATGTGCGGCGCCGCCAGCCAGCCGCGCCAGCGCCAGAGCGCAAGCAGCGCCAGCGGCCACGTGGGCCATAGAAACCAGGGGAGGTCGCGCGCGATGCTCAGCAAGGCCTTGGGGTGGGGCCAGCCAAAGGACTGGCTGGTCCAGTACCACCAGCTCCGCGTCCAGTACGGGCCGAACTCGCGGGCGGGGATCCACCAGAGCAGGATCAGGACCGCGCAGATCAGGGCGCTGATCGCCAGCCACTTGGATTCGGCGCGCAGCGGGCTACGCGGCAAGAACGCACAGCCGGCGGCGAGCATCAGCGGCAGGCCGCCCAGCCATCCCCGCGCGAGGAATGCGGCGCCCAGCGCCACGCCCAGCGTCACCGCCCCGGACAGCGGATGGTCCAACATGCGGGCGACGGCATAGAAGGCCAGGGCCTGGCACGCGATGACCGCCGGGACCTCGGAGGTTTCGTGCATCCGCCAGACGATGCCGACGGTTGCGACGATCAGGAGCAAGGCGGCGTCGGCCAGCATGCGTCCGTAGTCGCGCGGATGCGGTTCGCCGCCAAAGGGCAGGGCCATGGGCTGCGCCTCGGCGCGCCGGCCCAGCAGGTAGGTGCCATACCAGATCGAACTGGTGAGGATGCCGAACCATAGCAGATTGGGCAAGCGCGAGGCGATGATCGCCGCATCCAGCGGCCCTGAGAACCATTCGAACAGTGGCGCGAATGCCCAGATCGAGAACCCCCCCACCCAGGTGACCAGCGGTCCGTCCTGGGCGTGCGCGAGCGATCCGATCTGCGGCAGCAGCCAGGCATGGGTGCCCGTGTCCGAGAGCGCCGTGAGCATGGTGGCCAGGCTCGTGACGTCGTCGGTCTTCCAGGGGTCGCGGTAGAACAGGCCGGCCAGGATGTAGACCAGTCCGACGACGAGCAGGAATAGACGCGAGAGCTTGACGGCGGCGGGAGCCGTCAGCCTGGCGGGTGTCGAGCGAACGTGGTCTTGGAGCACCGGGACAGCACCAGTGAGGAGATGGACAGAGCCATCTTAAATGAAAAAAGGACCCCCACGCGGCGCCTTCGGCTTGCTGTTCCCCGATAAAAAAGGCAGCCCAGCGGCTGCCTGCGACCTTGCGGGGCGTGCTTACTGGTCTTTCTTGACCGTGCCGGCGGTGCGCGCGAAGCGGGCGCGGAATTTCTCGACGCGGCCGGTCTCGACGATCCGGGTCTGGGCGCCCGTGTAGAAGGGGTGAGACTCGGAGGTCACATCGCACTTGAAAAGCGGGTAGGTCTTGCCGTCGATCTCGGTCGTTTCGCGGGTCGAGAGGGTCGAGCGCGAGATGAACTTGTTGCCGGTTTGCTGATCCAGGAATACGACTTCGCGGTATTCGGGGTGGATGCCTTCTTTCATGGTGGGTTCCAGTCGGTCTGTGGTAGGGTCGCCAGCCGGGCCGATGGCACCAAACCCCATCAAAGACCCAACAACGTATCCAGTAAAGCCGACCATTCTACTGCGTTGCAGGCGTTTTCTCAAGCGCCGCGGGCCAGACCCGCCGCCGCCGGGGCCGCGGCCTACAACTCGCCCCGCTCGGCCAGGGATACCGTCCCGGAGGCGCCCACGATCAGGTGGTCTATCAGGCGGATGTCCACCAGGGCGAGCGCCTGCTTCAAGTGGCGCGTGAGGCTCAGGTCGGCGGGACTGGGCTCGGCCAGGCCCGATGGGTGGTTGTGGGCGAGGATCAGCCCGGCGGCATGATGGCCCAGCGCCGCGCGCACGACCTCGCGGGGATAGACGGTCGCCTGCGACAGGGTCCCGCGCGAGACCTCCTCGCAGCCGATCAATTGCAGTTGGGTGTCGAGATAGAGGGCGATGCAGTGCTCGACCCGCAGGTGCGCCAGGTGCGCGGCGCAGAACTGCTTGACGCGCTGGGGCTGATCCATCGACTGGCCGGCGCGCAGGCCCTCCTCGAGCGCCCGGCGGCTCAGTTCCTGGATGGCCAGTAGCTCGCAGGTCTTGGCCACCCCCACGCCCGGGATCTCCAGCAGCGTGCCGGCCGGGGCGGACAGCAGTGCGCGCAGGCCGCCGAAGCGCTCGAGCAGGCGCCTGCCCAGTGCGACGGCGTCGCACCCGCGGGTGCCGGTGCGCAGCACCACGGCCAGCAGCTCGGCGCTGGTGAGCGAGCGGGCGCCGTGGGCCAGCAGGCGCTCGCGGGGGCGCTCGGGGCTCGCGATGCGGCCGGCCGGGGGCCGGGAATAGGGAGAAGCGGGATCTTGTGTCACATTAGGCTCTAAAATGGGCGCATAAGCATGATCTTCTACGGTGACACACTTTGACTTCCACATCTGACGCGGTGAATACTTTTGTCCGTGCCGATTCCTACGTGACCTTGCACTACCGCATCGAGTTCGCCAGCGGCCAGGGGGCCGGCGCGGTGTTCGTCGATACCTTTTTGGACCGGCCGGCGACCTTGCAAATGGGCGTGGGGCAATGGGCCCCGGGCCTCGAGAGCCTCCTCGTCGGGCGTGTCGAGGGCGAGCATTTCACGGTCGAACTGCCGGCGGCGCAGGCCTACGGCGAACGCAATCCCGAGCTGATCCAGCGCGTCAGCCGCGAGACCATGCGTGACAACGCGCCCCCGGACGCCGAATTCGAGCCGGGCGACATGGTCGAGTTCGTGGCGCCCAACGGCGGGCGGTATTCCGGCGTGCTCAAGGAGCTGGGCGAAACCTCGGGGCTGTTCGATTTCAACCATCCGCTGGCGGGCGTCGATCTGCAGATCGAGGTCCGGATCCTGGGGGTACTGTGACCATGACCGAGACATTCTTGCCCGAACCTGAAATCGTCCTGGCTCAGCCGCGGGGCTTTTGCGCCGGCGTGGACCGGGCCATCGAGATCGTCGAGCGCGCCCTCGAGCTCCACGGCGCGCCGATCTACGTGCGCCACGAAATCGTGCACAACCGCTACGTGGTCGAGGACCTGCGCAGCAAGGGCGCCATATTCATCGACCAACTGGTCGACGCCCCTTCCGGCGCCATCGTGATCTTTTCGGCGCACGGCGTCTCGCGTGCGGTGCGTGCCGAGGCCCAGGCGCGCGGCCAGCGGATCTTCGATGCGACCTGCCCGCTGGTCACCAAAGTCCACATCGAGGTTGCGCGCATGCGCGCGGACGGGCGCGAGATCATCATGATCGGTCATCGGGGACACCCCGAGGTCGAGGGGACGCTGGGCCAGGCCGAAGGCGGCATCCACCTGGTCGAAACCATCGCCGACGTCGCCGCCCTGCAGGTGGCCAACCCTGATCGACTGGCCTTTGTGACCCAGACCACGCTGTCGGTCGACGACGCGGCTGAGGTGGCCGCCGCCTTGCGCGCGCGGTTCCCGGGCATCGCCGAGCCCAAGAAAAGCGACATCTGCTATGCGACGCAGAATCGCCAGGACGCGGTGCGCATCATGGCGCCGGCCTGCGATCTGGTGCTGGTCGTGGGCAGCCCCAACAGTTCGAACTCCAACCGCCTGCGCGAGGTGGCCGAGCGCCGCGGCGTGACCGCCTACCTGCTGGACGATCCGGACATGATCGATCCGGAATGGCTGCGGGGGGTCCGCAGGGTCGGCGTGACGGCCGGCGCCTCGGCGCCCGAGGTGCTGGTCGAGCAGGTGATCGCGCGGCTCAAAGAGCTGGGCGCGCGCTCGGTGCGCCCGCTCGAGGGCGTGGTCGAGAACGTCGCCTTTCCGCTGCCCAAAGAGCTCTCGCGCAAGCTCGCGACCTAGCGCCTGTCGGGTCGATCAGGACCCGGTGGGGGCGCGGCCCTGCGGGTCGCGCGCCCACAGGCGGATGGTTTCGAGGCGGTCGAAGCCCCAGAACGGTTCGCCGTCGATGAGGATGAAGGGCGAGCCGAACACGCCCCGCTCGATAGCCGTGTCGTTGGCCTGGCGCAACAGGGTCTTCACCGCTTCCGAGGCGATCGCCTCGGCCAGCGCCCCCGTATCTATGCCAAGCCCGCCGGCCAGGCGCAGCGCCTCCTCGGTCTGGCCGATAGCCTTGTTGTCTACATAGTAGGCGTGCAGGACCCGCCGGGCGTAGGCCTTGGCCAGCGCCGGATTATCCTGGCCGACGTGCAGCATGACGCGCGCCGGGGCGACGGTCGCGATGGGAAAAGGATCAGGCATCTTGAAGGGGATGCCGTGCAGGCGCGCGGTGCGCGCAATGTCGAGGCGTGAATAGTCGCCCTTGAGCGGGATCTGGACCAGGGGCACCGTGCCGGTCGCCTTGAAGATCGGCCCGAGGAGGATCGGGTGCCAGCGGGCGTCGCGGCCCAGCTCCCGCGCCAGCGCATCGATGCGGGTGCTGGCGAAATAGCCGTAAGGCGAGGAAAAATCGAAATAGAAATCGAGGGGTGCGGGCATGTGGGCGTCCTTGGGCAAGGTACTATATTTGTTCGAGCATAGCGCGAAGCGCGCCGGAAGGAGAACGGATGATTATCGGTTTTTGCGGCTTGGGCCTGATGGGGACCCCGATGGCGCGGCGGCTGCTGGCGGCCGGGCACGAGTTGCGGGTCTGGAATCGCTCGCCGGCGCGCGCCGCGGTCCTCGGCGTCGAGGGCGCACGCGTGTGCGAGACGCCGCGCGCCCTGGGCGAGCAATGCGACTACGTTCTGATGTGCGTGTATGACGCGGCCGCTGTCGAGGCCGTGGTGTTCGGGCCGCAGGGGCTGGCGGAGGCGGCTGGTGTCGCGGTGGTCGTCGACCATTCCTCGATCCCGCCGGATGCCACGCGGCGCTTCGCCGCGCGCCTCGAGCAGGCCTCGGGCGCGGTCTGGGTCGATGCGCCCGTATCGGGCGGTACCGGCGGCGCGGACGCCGGCACGCTCGCGATCATGGCGGGCGGCCCGCGCGCCGCCTTCGATGCGGTCGAGCCCGTGCTGACGGCCTATGCCCGGCGGATCACGCACATGGGCGATACCGGCGCGGGCCAGGTGGCAAAGCTTTGCAACCAGACGATCGTGGCCACCACCATCGCCGCCATCGCCGAGGCGGTGGGCCTGGCGCGCGATGCCGGGGTGGACCCGGCGCGCCTGGCCGAGGCCCTGGGCGGTGGCTGGGCGGACTCGACGCTGCTGCAGATTTTCGTGCCGCGCATGACCCAGCCGCCGCCACCGGTGCAGGCGGGGCTGGACACCATGCTCAAGGACCTCGACACCGTGGCTGCCCTGGCCCGTGCCCAGGGCTCTGCCGTTCCCGTGGCGGCCGCCGCCGGACAAAGCTACCGGCTCGCCAGCCGCCGGGGGCTGGGCCCGCAGGACGTCTCGCAGTTGGCCCGTCTCTACGAGCGCGCCGATGGGGGCCGGCCATGAGCCGTTCCCCGGCCGCGGTTGCGGTGGTTGGGGCGCTCGTGCTGGTGGGCGCCTATGCAGGGGCATCGTGGTACGCGGGACGCGAGGCCGAGTCCGAAATCGAGCGGTTCGTCGAGCAGGTGAATCTCGGCCTCGCGGCGCAGTGGACGGTGTCCGAACCGCAGCCGCTTTTGCGCATCGACGACTACCAGCGCGGCTGGTTCTCGTCTCAGATCCGCTACACCCTGGCTTACCGGGACGATGCCGGGCGCGCGCGCGATCTGCATTTCCAGGACGATCTGGCGCATGGACCCTTGCCCTGGGCGGCGCTGCGCGCGGGCGACTGGCGGCCCGCGATGGCCTACAGTCGCCTCTCGCTGACGCCCAGCGACGCCTGGCGGGCCTGGTTCGATGGCGTCGAGGGCGGTGGCTCGCCGCTGACGATCGACACCCGGATCGCGTTCGATGGCAAGATCCACACGGTCTGGCAACTGCGGGCCGCAAAGGTGAACGGCGAGGATACCCAGCTCGCATTCGATGCGGGACGCATGACGGTGGATTACGATCCCGGCACGCGGGCCACCGAGGCGCAAGGCAGCCTGGGCGAGCTCGGCCTGGTCGCCCCCGAAACCGGCGAGCGGTTGCGCTTGCGGGACGTGACGATCCAGAGCAATGGCGTGCTGGCCGACGACAGCGGTGGGCAGACGCACTATCGCCTCTCGATCGGGCAGGCCTTGCTCGAGCAGCCCGATACGCCCGTGGTCGAGATGCACGGCCTCGAGGTCGGCCTGGATGCGGCGCGCACCGGCGCGCTTGCCGATGGCCGGCTGCGCTACGCCCTCGATCAGTTGCGGGTGGGGGGCGCGGACATGGGTCGGCTGGAATTCGGGGCCTCGGCGCAGCGCCTGGACGTGGCGGCGTTCCAGGCTCTGCGGCGGGATTGGGAGCGGATCGCGGCGACCGGCGATGAATCCGAGGGCCTCAGCCCCGAGGACGAGGCGATGCTGCGCGAGCGCCTGGGTCCGGTGCTGGCGGCGGGACCCTCTGTCGCGATCGATCCCTTGCGCTGGCTCAATGCCCAGGGTCGCAGCCAGGCCACGCTGGCCGTGGATTTCACGGCGCCCGGCGAGGCGGGCGCCGATGCGGCCGGGCTGGGCGCCTTCATCGAAGGCGCGCTGCGGCAGGTGCGCCTGGATGTCGAGGTGTCCAAGGCGATGTTGCTCGAAACGGCGCGGCGCGCGAATCCGGCCGATGCCGAGCGCGCGGCGGCCATGGCGAGCATGGCGTTCGATCATGTCTCGGGCCGTCTCGTGCGTGCGGGGCTCATCGGGCTCGAGGGCGGTGTCGCCCGGCTCGCGTTCATCTATGGCGCCGGCCGGGTGATCTTGAATGGGCGGGACATGCCGGTGGTGGATTTCCTCGCCCTGGTGTCGCCCTGGCTGCTTGGCGCCTTCGAGTAGCCGCGCCTCAGTGGCGACGTCTGACCGAGCGGCCATCGTAGGACCAGAGGTCGATCTTGCCGGGCGCGTCGGCGCTCGGCGTCTCGAGCTGAAGGTTGCGGCCGTGGATGCTCACCCGGACCTTGGGCGAGCACGAGCCGAAGGCCTTGGTGACACGGTGGCCGGATTTATCGAGCGCAATCCAGTGGTAGTGGATGGGGCAGGCTCGATCGCCGGTGTCGACGCTGATGAGGGCGACGCTGCGCTTGCCCACGCGGTAGGCATAGCTGATGTTGATGAGACCCTCGATGGGCGGCTCGACCTCTGTGCCGTCGAGCAGCAGGGCGGATCCGTAGACGTAGCTGGTGGTGCGCACCTCCAGCGTGCCGTATGGGGTCGCGAGCACGTTGCGGAACGGCGGGTCGGGCCAGAGGTCCGCTGTTTGCGAGTGTGCGGGCGCCAGGCCCGCGCATAGCATGATGGCGGATAGCAGGCCTGGGATAAACCGCATGATCGTGGATGGACGCAGTGTGCTAAGGATTCTCGAGCCTCGACCGGCTTCAGGTGTCCCTGCGATTACATTTCATTTTCTTTCCGGATGCAAGAGGCTGCGTGGCAAAGGCAGAGGCGCCGGCCTGATCCAGCCGTCCAGGGGTCCGGCCCTCGAGACGCCGTGCGAGTATGTCGACAAGATCATTTTGACTTGAATGATTCGGATCCGCCGAGCGGGTCCTGACATGCCGCGGGGAAAAATGCCGATTTTTCCGCCCTGCTGTTTTCCCTTAAGCAATTACCCTGATTTTGTGCGTTGCGGAAATTTTTCCGGGCGATAAATCCATTTGAAAACAGTGCTTTGAATATCGCGGATATTCGCGATGGGCCGATGTTTGCCTGAGGTATGTCAGAAGCAAATAAATCCATGTCCTATTTGCGTAAGTTTTGCGTAAGTTTCAAATCTTACTAATAGCGTCACGCGGAAGTAAGTGAGGTTTTTATCTGCCGACATAAAAACAAAGCTTGACATGACTCACAAAAAGACAGCGGGTGCTTCACTGGAAATTCATTTCACGCCGGGCGTCCCCGATACCCGGGCTCAATCACTCAGGAGACAAGCAATGGATGAAAAGAAGACTTTGGGCAACGCCTTGAAGGCACGTGTGCAGCGCCGCTCGGTATTGAAAGCGGGTGCGGCCGGCGTGGCCGGCGGCATGCTGATGCCCGGAGCCGCCCGGGTTGCCTTGGCCGAGGACAAGAAGCCCCTGGGGGCGTGGCCGGCGGGCGCCGACGGGGATTCCGTATTTGTGGGTCTGACCGTCGACCTCACAGGTCCGTATTCGGCCCAGGGCGCCGAGCAGAAGAACGGCTACGAGCTGGCCGCCGAGCAGATCAATGCCGGGGCTCCCGAGGTTCAGAAGATCTCCCCGCTCATCAAGAAGGGCATCCTGGGCAAGAAGCTGGTGCTCGGTTCGGCCGACGCCGAAACCAAGCCCAACACCGGGGTGCAGGCGGCCACCCGCTTCATCCATGACAACAAGGCCATGATGATCGCGGGCAGCACCAGCAGCGCGGTGGCCATCGCCCTGCAGAAAGTCTGCAACCGCGAACACACCCCGTACTTCACGGCCATTTCGGGCTCCAACGAAACCACTGGCGTGGACTGCCAGCGCTACGGCTTTCGCCTGTGCTACTTCGCCTACATGGCCTGCAAGGCCATCGCCCCGGTGGTCGCCAAGGAGCTTGGCAAGAATCGCAAGGCCGCCTACCTGACCCCGGACTACACCTACGGCCATACCACCACAGAGTCCATGACCGAGTTCACCGAGAAGGAAGGCTGGAAGACGATCACCAACCAGGTCCACCCGCTGGGTGCCAAGGACTACAGCTCCTACCTGATCAACATCGCCAACACCGACGCCGATGTGCTGGTCGTCGTGGCCTATGGCGCGGATGCCGCCAACGCCATCAAGCAGGCCAAGCAGTTCGGCCTGCTCGACAAGATGAAGATCGTCATTCCCTATATGTCCGCCTACCTGGAAAAGGAAGTCGGTGCCGAGGTCATGCAAGGCGTCTACGCCGCCCAGGGCTTCTGGTGGACCATGGAGGACAAGATTCCCGTCGCCAAGGACTTCGTGGCCGCCTACGAGAAAAAATACAACAGCAAACCCCGGGATTCGGCCATGTACGCCTACTTGGCGCTGGTGTTGTGGGCCGATGCGGTGGAGCGCGCCAAGAGCCTCTACCCGATCGACGTGGTCAAGGCCTTGGAGGCCGGCGAGCTTCGCGACAGCCCGGTGGGCAAGGTCACGTTCCGCCCCGAAGACCATCAGGGCATCGTCGACTTTCCGATCCTGCGCGGCAAGAAGCCCGCCGACATGAAGAGCCCGGAGGACTTCTTCGATGTCGTCCAGGTCGTCAGCGGCAAGGACGTCCTGCCTCCGGTCGGCCTGCTGGGTTGCAAGATGGGTGATTACGTCTAAGCGCGGTTTCCGGCCTTTCCTCCAGACCGGGGGAAAGGCCGGGTTCCGGGGCTCTCACAGGAGGCAACTCGATGCCGAGCATGTCTTTGTTTCTTTCGCAGCTATTCAATGGGCTGGCCACCGGCCTGTTGCTGGCCCTCATCAGTACCGGCCTGACGATTATCTACGGCACGCTCGGTGTCATCAATTTCGCCCACGGCGCGCTGTTCGTCGTCGGGGGCTATGCGGGGTATACGGTTTACAGCCTGACGGATTCTTTCGTGCTGGCGGTGGCCGGCGGTTCGGCCGTGGCCCTGGCGGCCGGCCTGATCATGGAACGCGGCCTGATGCGCAAGTATTACAGCCGCCCGCCCGAGGACCAGATCCTGGTGACGTTCGGCATCAGCATCATCCTGGTCGAGATCGTGCGCGGCCTGTACGGCGGCGTCAGCCTGTCGGTCACCCCGCCCGACTGGGGCCAGGGGATTGCCCGTCTGGGCTCTTTGATATATCCAATGTATCGCTTGCAAACCTTGGGCATCGCCGCGGCCACGCTGCTGCTACTGTATTTCGTGCTGTATCGCACCAGCCTGGGGCTGATCGTGCGCGCCGGCATCGAGGACGCCCAGATGGTCAACGCGCTGGGCATCAACGTCAAGCGCACCTTCCTGCTGGTGTTCGGCATCGGCGCCATGGCCGCCGGTTTCGCAGGCGTAATCAATTCGCCCATCGTCGCGCTCACGCCGGACATGGGGTTCCGCTACCTGGTGGAATCCTTTGTGGTGGTGGTGATCGGCGGGGTGGGCTCGTTCCCGGGGGCCATCATCGGCGGCATCATCGCCGGTGAGATCCTCAGTCTGACCGCGATGGTCAATCCGCAGTACTCGGATGTCATGCTGTTTATCGCCATGGCGCTGGTGCTGATCTTCCGCCCGCAGGGCCTGATGGGACAGGAGGGACGCGAATGAGCTCCGTACATGACAGCATGATGGCCGCGGGCCATCGAACCGCAGAGGCGGCCGCGGCGCCGCAGCAGCCGGCCCACGGCGGCAGCATGCGTAGACAGTTGCCGGAAATCCTCGTGGGGCTGAGCCTGATCGCGGCGCCCTTCGTGCTGCCCCACGTGGGGATGAGCCCGGATCTGTTGACCCGGATTCTGATCTGGGGCCTGTTCGGCCTGGGCTTTGATCTGTTGTTCGGCTATACGGGCCTGCTGTCCTTCGGCCAGGCGGCATTCTACGGGACGGGCGGTTTTGTGACGGCCTATCTGCTGACGGCCGATCTGGTGCCCAATATGCTGATCGCCTTGTTGATCGGCATGGTCGTCGCGGCGGTCGCGGGCCTGGTCATCGGATACCTGACGCTGCGGCGCACGGGGATTTACTTCGCCATGAGCACGCTGGCCTTTGGAGAGATGTTCTATTTCCTGGAGAACTCCTCCTTCAAGGAGTACACCGGCGGCGAGAACGGCATCGCTGGCGTGCCGCCACCTCACTTGTCGCTGGGGTTCGTGGACTTCAACATCTCCAGCGGCTGGCCGATGTACTGGTTCGTGGCGATTTTCTTTTTTGTTGGCTATCTGATCGCCCGGCGCATCGTGCGCTCGCCTTTCGGCGCGGTGCTCAAGGCCATCCGGGGCAATCCCAAGCGCGCCATGGCGCTGGGGCACTCGATCCAGTCCTACAAGCTGACGGTGTTCGTGGTGGCGGCGGCCTACGGTGGCCTGGCCGGCGGGCTGCTGGGCCTGTTTCAGTCCTATATGCCGCCCGACGCTTTCGCGCTGGACACGTCGGCGCAATTGGTGATCCAGACCGTGATGGGCGGTGCCGGCACCTTGCTCGGACCGCTGCTGGGCGCCACGATATGGCTCTATCTGTATGAGGGGCTGCAACAGGTGGGCAACCTGGGTCCCTACTGGAAACTGATCCTGGGCATCGTCTTTGTGGTCCTGGTGACCGTGTTTCGCCACGGCGTGGCGGGCGCCATCCTGGATTTCGTCAGGATGCGCCGCGGCCGGCTGCCGGCGGACATCGATGCCGGCGCCAGCGCCAAGGTTTCATCCGAGCTCGCAATCGTTCCGCCGCTGGCGTCCAGCCGCCCCGGTACGCCCGTCCTCGAGGCGCGCGGCATCACCAAGCAGTACGGCGGGTTGAAGGCGGTCAGCGACGTCGACTTCAGCCTGCGCGAGGGCGAGCTGCACGGAGTGATCGGCCCCAACGGCGCCGGCAAGTCCACGTTCTTCGCCATGCTGGCGGGTGAACTGCCCACCACGGCCGGCAAGGTGTATTTCCGTGGCCAGGAGATCACGGGGGTGGGCGTGACGGCAGTCTGCCAGCTCGGCATGAGCAAGAGCTACCAGATCAACCAGTTGTTCGAGCAGCTCACCGTGCGCCAGAACGCGATGATTCCGGTGCTCGCCCGCAGTCGCGGCAAATTCCGCAGCGACATGCTCAGGGGCCTGCACTCCGAAGCGCTCGATGAACAGGTGAACGCGGCCATCGCGCTGGTCGGCCTGAGTCATCATGCCGATACGCTGGTGTCCGAGATGTCCTACGGCGAGAAGCGCCGGCTGGAAATCGGCCTGGCGCTCGCCACGGGCGCCAACGTCCTGCTGTTCGACGAGCCGCTGGCCGGCCTGGGCCCCGAGGAGCGGGTGTTGGTGGTGTCGCTGCTGAAATCCATCCGCAAGGGCCGCAGCATGGTGATCGTCGAGCACGACATGGATGCCATGTTCGAACTGGCCGAGCGCATCACGGTCCTGTATGAAGGCAGCAAACTGGCGGAAGGCACGCCGGACGAGATCCGCCAGGATACGTCGGTGCAGGCCGCCTACCTCGGGGGGGTGGACGATCATGAGTTTGCTTGAAGTCGACAAAATCAACAGCTACTACGGCGACTCGCACATCCTGTTCGATGTGTCGATGCGGGTCGAGGAGCACGAGGTGGTGGCCCTACTGGGGCGCAATGGCGCGGGTAAAAGCACAACCCTGAAATCCCTCATGGGCATGGTCGCCGTGAAATCCGGCGCCATCCGCCACAATGGGGTCGAGGTGCAGCATTTGCCGCCTTACCAGCGCGCGGCCCTGGGGATCCAGCTCGTGCCGGAGGAGCGGCGGGTGTTCGGTTCGATCTCAGTCCAGGAAAACCTGCAGCTCGCGGCGATGACCGCCGAGAGCCCACGTTCGCTCGATGAGATCTACGAGAGCTTCCCGCGGCTGGCCGAACGCAAGCGCAATCGCGGCAAGCAGCTCTCGGGCGGCGAGCAGCAGATGCTGGCGATCGCCCGGGCGATGATTCGCAACGCCGGCATCATTTTTCTGGACGAGCCTTTCGAGGGCCTGGCGCCCCTGATCGTGCGCGACCTGATGGGGGTCTGCCGCAAGCTGGCCGACTCCGGGAACACGATCGTGATTGTCGAGCAGAACGTCCGCGCCGCTTTGTCACTTGCGGATCGCTGCTATATCATCAACAATGGACATATGGTTTATGAGGGCACGCCCAACGACCTGCATGGCAATGGCGAGATCATCGAACGCTATCTGGGGGTGAAGGCCTGAACCCACTGTTTTGTGTGTGGCCCGGGGGGGCTGCGGCCGGATCCCGCGCAAGCGGGGTCCGGTTTTTTTGGCTTCTTGCGGCGGTGTTGCGCTAAGCTATAGCCCGTCACGGTCTTCAACACGTTCAAGCTATCCTATGCATCCCAGCGAGGGCGCCCACGGCGCCGCGACAGGCGCGGCCCTGCAATACGCCGCCTCCAGCAAACTGCCCACCCCCTGGGCCATTTTCGAGATTCATGCCTTCGTCGAACCCGACACGGGCAAGGAGCACATCGCGCTGTCCCTCGGCGACCTCGGCGCCGGCGAACCGGTGCTCGCGCGGATCCACTCCGAATGCCTGACAGGCGATGCTCTGTTCAGCCAGCGCTGCGACTGCGGCGCCCAGCTCGAGGCCGCCATGCAGCGCATCGCGCACGAGGGCAGGGGCCTGATCATGTACCTGCGCCAAGAGGGCAGGGGCATCGGCTTGCTGAACAAGATCCGCGCCTATCAGTTGCAGGACCAGGGCGCCGACACGGTCGAGGCCAACGAGCGGTTGGGTTTTCCGGCCGACATGCGGCGCTACGATCTGTGCGGCCCCATGCTGGCCCATTTCGGCGTCTCACGCGTGCGCCTGATGACCAACAATCCGCGCAAAGTGCGGATGCTCGAAGGCCTGGGCATCGAGGTCTGCGAACGTATTCCCCTGCAGGTCAACCGCAATCCCTACAACGAGCAGTACCTGCGCACCAAGGCGCGCAAGCTCGGCCATCGCTTCAAGGAATATTTCGGCGAAGGCCCTTAGCATCGCTCATGGCGCAGGGGGTCGAAGGGTAAACCCGATGGCTCCAATTGTGTGATCATGTTAAAAAGGTTTCACTTTACTGAACAATCCCAGGGGTTTGCTGGCGCGGGGCATTAGCGATCCTGGCAAGGGCTGGCTCCATGCCTCAGAACACCGCTGCCGACACCTTTTCCCACGTGTTGACCGCCGATACGGCTGCGATCCGGAAAATGCCGCGCAGTGCATTGGACCGCAGCCACATCCTTGCCCTGTTGCGCCTGGGGGACTTCGCGCGCGACGCGTTTCTCGCCACTGATCCGCAGGGGTGCGTTGCCTACATGAATCGTGCGGCCGAACGCCTGTTCGGCTACCGGCGCCGTTCGGCGCTCGGTTTGCCGGTCGCGGACCTGCTCCCCGACATCCAGATGTTTCTCGATCGGCTCGAGGATCCGGGCGAGGCGTCCTCGATCGCGTGGCGCAGCACCGGCAGGCGCCCGGATCAGTCGACGTTCAGCCTGGTGGGCGCGGTGACCCCGATGCTCGGCCTGTCGGGGCGCAGCTTTCTGTGCCTGATGCGCGAGCGCAATCCCGAGGTCAGCGACGACGAGCGCCAGGCCCGCCTCGCGTCGCTGGTGTATCGCGCCACCAGCGAAGGCATGCTGGTGCTCGATCCCAAGGGGTTCATCCTGGACGTGAACCCCGCCTTCGTCCGCCTGCGCGGCCAGCACGAGTCCGAGGTCATCGGACGCCATGTCCGCTGTCTGAACTCTTCCTGTCACGACCGTGACTTTTATCGCGGCATGTGGCGCGGCGTGCTCGAGACCGGACGCTGGCAGGGCGAGCACTGGGGCCAGCGCAAGAACGGCGAGCTCTACCCCGAGTGGCTCAGCATCAATACCTCGTACGCCGAGGACGGCGAGGTGTATCGGCGCGTGATGATCTTTTCGAATATCGCCGAGATCAAGCGGGCCGAGGCCATCATCTGGAAGCAGGCCAATTTCGACAAGCTCACGGACTTGCCCAACCGCCAGATGTTCAACGATCGCCTCGAGCAGAGCATCAGGAAATCCAAGCGTGGCAACACCAAGACCTGCCTCCTGTTCCTGGATCTGGACCGCTTCAAGGAAATCAACGACACGCTGGGCCATGCCGTGGGCGACGAATTGCTCAAGGAGGCCGCCCGCCGCTTGAACGGTTGCGTGCGCCAGAACGACACGGTGGCGCGCCTGGGTGGCGATGAGTTCACGGTCCTGCTCGATGGCATCGACGAGGCCCGCGATGTCGAGCGAGTCACCCGCAAGATCCTGCGCCGGCTCTCCGAACCCTTCCATCTCGGGATGGAGACCGTATTCATCTCGACCAGCATCGGGGTCACCTTCTACCCCGACGACGCCACCGAGGCCGACGTGCTGCTCAACAATGCGGATCAGGCCATGTATGCCGCCAAGGCCGAAGGCCGCAACCGTAGCTGCTATTTCACCGCCTCCATGCAGGAACAGGCGCAGACGCGCATGCGGCTGGTCAACGACTTGCACGTGGCGCTGGATCAAAAACAGTTCTTCCTGGCCTACCAACCCATCATCGAGCTTTCGACAGGGCGCATCGCCAAGGCCGAGGCCCTGCTGCGCTGGAATCATCCCGTGCGCGGGCTCATCCCTCCGGCCGAGTTCGTGCCGCTGGCCGAGGAAACCGGCATGATCCGCGATATCGGGGACTGGGTGTTTTGCGAGGCCACGCGGAAGGCGCGCGACTGGCGCCGCGACTACTCGGATGGGCTCCAGCTCAGCGTGAACATTTCGCCAGTGCAGTTTCGCCACGAGGGGATCGACCTGGGGTTCTGGCTCGGCCATCTGGATACGCTGGGCCTGGAGGGCAGGGGCGTGATCATCGAAATCACCGAGGGGATCCTCCTGGATTCGGCGGTGCGCATCGACCAGCAGATCGCGGCCTTTCATCAGGCCGGCATCCAGGTCTCGCTCGATGATTTCGGCACCGGCTATTCGTCCTTGTCGTACCTGGGGAAGTTCTCGATCGATTATCTCAAGATTGACCAGTCCTTCGTCGCGAACCTGCGCCCGCAGGGGCCCGACCTGGCGCTGTGCGAGGCGGTCATCCTGCTGGCGCACAAGCTCGGCCTGAAAGTCGTCGCAGAGGGTATCGAGACCCACGCGCAGTACGAGCTCCTCGCGGCGGCTGGTTGCGATTTCGGGCAGGGCTTCCTGTTCTCCAGGCCGCTGTCCGCGGCGGGATTCGAGGCCCTGCTGTCGGGCGGGCGCGACATGCGGCCCGAGAGAGCCTGCGAGTCCGGCTAAGGGTGCCGTCCAGGGCCGCGCAGCGGCCCTTATCGGCCCTTGCAGTGTTCAGTGGCCGGCAGGACGGCCCAATGCAGGTCGATCACGGGGCTGCGTTCCGAGGACCAATGCAACTCGCTCACCCCCTTCCAGGGCGCGGCATCGAACAGCGCCTGGACGGCGGGCGCCGGCGCGGCGCGCCCCTTTTCGCTGAAGGCCACCACCGCGCCGCAGGCCAGGGCCTCGCCCGGTGCGAACCACGGCGATTCAGCCTCGCTCGCATCGATGAACACCTGTGTGCGGTTGCTCACGTGCACGGCGATGTTGCCGCCCATCCAGGTGTTGGACACCACCACGCGCAGGGGGCGCCCCGGCTGATGCTCGTTCCAGCGCTCGAGGACGAGGCTCGCGAGCTCCGGCCCCGGATAGGTGGAGCGGGCCGCGCGTCCGGCCTCCCAGGCCAGCGGCCCGCGTGCCAGGGCGTAGCCCGCGGCCATCACGATGTGGACGGCGGCCACGAGAATCAGAATGCGGCGTAGTTGCAGGGCCTGGGGGCCATGCAGCCACCAGACGGCGTAAAAGCCGAAAAGGATGAAGAAGGTGCTGGCCCACGAGGCTTCCAGCCGCGTGCCCAGCACGATCGAGACCAATAGCGTGGACAGGAAGGGCGCCAGGCCCACCCACAGCAGGAAGCGGCGATCCCCGGGGACGAAGGCATGGAAATACCGTCTTGGACCCTGCTCGGCGGGCTGGAAAATGTCCTCGTTGGCGACGACGCCCGGCGCCCGGTCGCCCTTGCGGTGCTGCCAGAGTGTCCAGGCGATCAGCACGAGTACCATTGGCGCCAAGCGCCCGGCCTGGTCGAGAATGAAATCCAGCATCAGTCCGAGCGCAGCGAGGCGGCCGGGAAGCTCGATTGACGCATCGGCATATAGCAGCGGCTCGAAATGGTGCCGGGCGAGCCAGATCAGGTGAGGCGAGAGGGCCGCCAAGAAAGTGGCGAGCGCCACCCCCAGGCCGCGCCAGGTGCGCGTGTCCCGGAAGCTGCCGGCGGCGAGCATGGCCAGGAGGAAGGCCGCGAACTGGATGACGGCGCTGTACTTGGTCATCATCGCCAGGGCGCCGACCACGCCCAGCCAGAACCAGTCGCGCAGGCGCTGGTCGCGCAGCGCCCGGTAGAACAGCCAGGTGGCGCAGGCGATGGACCAGAGCTGTGCGGTGTTGTGGTTGTAGATCGTGCCGCGCAGCGAGAAATAAGCCGTCGTGGATACCAGCAGGGTCGCCATCAGTGCGAGGCGTGGCGTCGTCATTTCGCGCGCCAGTTTCCAGACGAACCACAATCCCAGCGCCGAGAATAGCTGGCCCATCAGGAAGGGCAGCCAGATCGGGCGGCCCAGCGCCTCGGTGGCGAAATACATGAACCAGGACGGCAGCGGCGGATGCTTGGTGTAGCCGAGTTCGAGGCTGGCGGCCCAGACGAGCTCTTCCATGCCGTCCAGATCGGGCGCCTTGTGGCTGATGGCGCACAGGACGGTCCACAGGCAGACCATGGCCGCCAGGCAGGCCAGCATCAGCCGGTCTCCCGGCGGGCGCTTGATCGTGGACGGGGTCGCGGACATGGCGGAAAGTATACCGGAGCGGCATGCCGCTCGGCGGGCCGCCGCCCGTGGCCCGGGTAGACTCAGATCGGTGCCGCCAGCGCGCCGGCGGGCGCGATGCTGGAGCCGCCAATGGCGATTTCGTCCGGCCCGGACGCATGGACGGCGCAGGCGTCTGCGCGCAGCTTGAATGTCGCCACCAGCGCGGCCAGGGTATTGGCCTGATCGAGCAGGCTGGCGGCCGCGGCGGCGGCCTCTTCGACCAGGGCCGCGTTCTGGTGGGTGACCTCGTCCATTTGGTTCATGGCGGTGTTGACCTGCTCGATGCCGATGCTCTGCTCGCGGCTGGCGGCGGTGATCTCGCCCATGATGTCCGTGACGCGCTGGACCCCGCCGACGATCTCATCCATGGTGCTGCGCGTATCGGCGACCAGCGCGTTGCCGTTTTCGGCCGCGGCGACCGACGTGTCGATCAACCCCTTGATTTCCTTGGCCGACGCGGCGCTGCGCTGGGCCAGGGCGCGCACCTCGGAGGCGACCACCGCAAAGCCGCGGCCCTGCTCGCCGGCGCGCGCCGCCTCGACGGCCGCGTTCAGCGCCAGGATATTGGTCTGGAAGGCGATGCTGTCGATCACGCCGATGATGCTCTCGATGCGCCGCGCCGAGTCGTTGATCGAGGCCATGGTCTCCACGACCTGGTCCACCATCCGCCCGCCGCGCAGGGCGACCTCGGCGGCCGAGCTGGCGACGGCATTGGCTTGCTGGGCATTGTCCGCATTCTGTTTGACCGTGGCGGTCATTTGCTCCATCGTGGCCGCGGTCTGGGCCAGGGACGAGGCCTGGTGCTCGGTGCGCGCGGCCAGGTCCTGGTTGCCCACGGCGATCTGGCGCGCAGCCGCGGCGATGGATTGAGCGTCGTCGCGCAACTGGCCGATCGTGAGCGTCAGGCTGCCCGTCATGGTCTGCAGCGATTGCATCAGTTGGCCGGTCTCGTCCCGGCCGTGGACCTCGACGGCCTGGCTCAGGTCCCGCTGCGACACCGCCTCGGCCAGCCGCACCGCGCGGTTGAGCGGGCGCGTGATCGAGCGCTGGATCATGTAGCCCAGGCCCAGGCCGATCAGCAGGGCCAGGCCGGTCAGGCCGATCATGATGATCCGGCCCCGGTGGTTGTTGGCCTCGATCGTGAGGGTGTTTTCCTGGATCTTGCCCGCGAAGTAGCTGATCAGCGACTTGAAGCTTTCCTTATACGGCTGGGACAGCCGCGCCATGTCGCGTTCGAAGAACGGCTGGGCGGCCGCGTGGTCCCCGCGCGCCTTGGCTTGCAGGGCGGACAGGCGGGCATCGCGAAAGGCGATGTAATGGTCGTAGGTGCGCCGGAAGCGGTCCTTGGCCTCCTGGTCGAGCAGATTGGCGCGCAGGGCCTCGATCGTCTTCAGGGCCACGGCGGTGTCCTTTTCGATCTCGGCGAGGAAATATTGGATGGCAGCGGCGTCGTCGGTGCGGGCGATGGCCTCGGTGCGCGTCATGTTCATGTCCAGGAGCTTTTCCCAGTGGGTGCTCAGGCGTTCGTTGACCAGCCGCACCTCGATCAGGTTGTTGACCGCGGCGTTGTTGCTTTCCATCAGCCACAGCCCCGCGCCGGTCAGCCCGATGTTCAGGAAGATGAGGAAAAAGAATGATGCGCTCAGGCGCGCGCTGATGCTGAAGGTCTTGGGCATGGCGGGGCGGGAATCCGTCGAAAGGGGGGCGGTGCGGTCTGACATGTTTTGAAGCTCGCAGCATAGCTTCGAAACGATTGAAATGCCCGCGCTGCCCAAATGGGATTTGCGCTGAATCAAGAAAGCCGCGTTTACCGGCCCGTTGCGCGGTGCGCGGCGGCGAACCGCCGAGCGCCCCAAGGGCAACGATGGTACTGCCGGACGAGGCGGGGGTGCGTGGTACTATTCAACGCAGGGGCGCCCGAAGCGGACGCCCACTGGATTTATTCACCCGATAGGTCTGTCATGGCCGACGAAGTCACCATCATCCGCGCCCGCTCGGGCAGCAAGTTCATCAGCCCGCAGGGCACCAAGGCCGTCAAGGACGGCATGCGCCCCAGCGATTTGTCGCACATCCCCGATTCCCAGCCCAAGCCCGCCTGGCTGCGCGTGCGCGTCCCTTCGGGCGCGCGCTACCAGGAGGTTCGCGAAATCGTCCAGACTCACAAGCTGAACACGGTGTGCGCCGAGTCCAAATGCCCCAACATCGCCGAATGCTGGGGGCGGGGGACGGCGACCCTGATGTTGATGGGTTCGGTCTGCACGCGGGCGTGCAGGTTCTGCGCCGTCAGCACCGGCAACCCGCACGGTTGGCTCGACCATAACGAGCCGGCCAGCGTCGCCGATGCCGTGGCGCTGATGCGGCTGAAATACGTGGTGCTGACTTCGGTGGACCGCGACGACTTGATCGACGGCGGCGCCGGGCACTACGCAGCCTGTATCCGCGCCATCCACGAGCGTTCCCCGCAGACCGCAGTCGAGGCGCTGACACCCGACTTCGGGGGCAGCGAGGCCTGTGTGGCCAAGGTCCTGGATGCGGGCCTGGTCACTTTCGCCCAGAACGTCGAGACTGTCGAGCGCCTCACCCACGAGGTGCGCGACGCGCGCGCGGGCTATCGCCAGACCCTGGACGTGCTGGCCTTTGCCAAACGCCACGCCCCGCATACCCTGACCAAGACCAGCATGATGCTGGGCCTGGGGGAAACCGATGCCGAGATCGAGCAGGCGATGGACGACATCCGTGCCGCGAATGTCGATATCCTGACCTTTGGCCAGTACATGCGCCCGACCCAGCATCACCTGCCGGTGCGCCGCTTCGTCACGCCCGACGAATTCCGTGCCTATCGCGACCTGGGCCTCTCCAAGGGGTTCCGCGAGGTGGTCTCGGGCGCCCTGGTGCGCTCGAGCTACCGGGCCGAGCAGGTCCTGGAAAAGGAAAACGTCGGGCTTTGATGCCTCGGGCCGTGCGGGCTCAACCCTGGTACATGGGTTTGCTGTCGTTCAGGCGCAGCCAGCCCTTGATGATGCGATAGAGCACCCAGATCGTGTTGGCCGCGATGATGGCGTATCCGACCAGCACAAAGACCGTCGCCGCGCCCACGATCATCCATAGCAGGCTGAACCAGAATGTGCGGATCTGCCAGCGGAAGTGCGATTCCAGCCACGTGCCGCGCACGTCGCCGCGCTTGACGTAATTGATGATGAGGGCGATCACGGCCGTGATGCCGAGGAAGAACGCGGCGACCTGCAGGCCATAGATCACCGCCGTCAAGGTTCTGGCGGATCGCAGGCTTTCGTTGCCGGGCGACGCGGCGGGCGTGTGGTCTGGATTCATGTACGAGTTCCCGTGGATGATGTGGATGGCGGCGGCCAGCTGGGAATCGTAGCATGCGCCCGCCGCGCGGGTCGGCGTGGTTCAGGCGGGATCGTGCGGATGCAGGCGCTCGAGCGTCTGCAGGGCCAGGGCCGAGTGCGCGTAGGCCCCGCCGGCACGCATTTCGGCCGCTACCCAGATCGCCTCCATGATCTGGGCCTCGGTGGCGCCGGCCCGGGCCGCGCTCTCGGTATGGCCCTTGATGCAATATGGGCACTGGGTGACGTGGGCGACGGCCACGGCGATCAGTTGCTTGGTTTGCGCATCCAGCGCGCCGGGCGCAAAGACCGCCTTGCTGAAGGCCTTGAACGCTGTCAGAGGCTCGGGGGCGAGCTCCGCGCGCTTGCGGGCGATTTCCGGGGTGGGGTTCGGGTACATCGCTTGATCCATGAGAGGCTCCTGAGGAAGTGGTCGTGCGACCATCATAGACCTGTCTCGGCCCCTTCCCGGGGAATGTCCCCGCGTGGCGCTGTGGTGGCACATGACGAGGGGCGCGGCCTTGTGGTCCGCGCCCCTCGTGCCCGACCGCGGTCGGCGGTGGGTCAATCGTCCCAGTCGCCGTGGCCGCGGCGGTGTTTCTTCCAGTGCTTGCCTCCACGGTGTCCCGGCGGGACCGCGCGGTAATAGCCGTGGCCGCGGTCCGACCATACCCAGCGCGGGCCAGGCACGTAAACGGCTTCGGGCACGACCACGACGCGAGGCCGGCGGACATATCGCGGCGGCGGTTCGTAATAGTATCCCGGCGCTGGGTAGACGAAGCCGGGGATGCCGATCGAGATCCCCACGTCCACGTCCGCCAGCGCGCTCTGGCCGGCGGTCATGGCCAGTGTCGCGGCAGCCGCCAGTAAGAACTTGTTCATGCCGAATCCTTCTCCTTGCTTCGATGCATCCATTGTGGCCTCGGGTCCGCCGGCAAACGTGAGGATATTCCGCAGATTCGCTTCAAAACGCTACCGCAGGCCGGCGCTGCGCCCTGGGGTACACATCCATTCACGATTGTTGCGGTCGAGTGTGGTTCAGCGGCCGCAGGCGCGGATGCCTGGGCTGAGCGCGGAGAGCGCGCGGGCGGCGCTCTGGATCAGGGGAATGAGATGCTCGGCGTGCTTCATCCTGGCCTCGGGGCCGGCGATGCTGACCGCGCCGATCGCGGTCTCGGAATGCGGGTTGAGGACGGGCGCGGCGATCGCCGACAGGCCGATCTCGTAGGTCTCGTGGACGATGGCGTAGCCCTGCGCGCGGGCGAGCCGGATGCAGTCGAGGAACGCCTCGATAGTGCGCGGCGCGTTGGGCCCGAACTGCGCTGGCTCGCCGAAGCCCTGCCTGGAGGCGATCTCGAGCGCCTTCTGGTCGCTCAACGTCGACAGCCAGGCCTGGCCGTTGGAGCTGCAAAACAGGCGCACGTCCTCGCCCGGGTCCGACTGGGCGTCGTAGCGCAGCCCGCCTCGGGCGCCCTGGGCCTTGGCGACCCAGATCAAGCGGTCGTTCTCGACGATGCTCATGCGCGCGAGCTCGCCGGAGTCCGCCGCGAGCCTGTCGAGCACGGGCTGAACCAGCTCGACAACGCCGGTAGCCGAGAGGAATTGCATGCCCAGGGTCGCGACCTTGAGGGTCAGCCGGTAGGGGCTGAAGTCTCCGTCCTGTTGCCGCACGTATCCGGTGGCCACCAGCTCGGCGAGTATCCGGTGGGCCGTGCTGCGCGGGATTCGCAGCTCGGCGGCGATGGCGTGCAGGGGCAGGCCGCCCGGGTGGCGGGTGAGCAGTTCGAGGGCGAGCAGGCCCCGGGGCAGGTTGCTACTCATGGGCGGGTCTCATCGATGGGCGGCACGGGCATGGGTTCATTGTATTGGAAAGCCATTCCAAATTGGAACCCTGACCTGGAGAACCTTCTCGAGATCAAGGATTTTGGCTAATCTTCATATCAGAACCGAGTTCTATTAAGGGTAAACGCTGATATATTCAACGGTGTTCCAATGTGGAAAGGGTTTCCACAGATTGCTATACTCGCCCCACGAACAAAGGTTGGACGCATGACTTATACCTTCAACTTTGCCGCGCTGCTGCCGTATTGGCAGGTCTTCCTGCATGGCTGCCTGCTGACGTTGGCGCTCACCGCTCTGTCGACCGTGCTCGGGCTGAGCCTCGGGATGCTGACCATCCTGGCGCGGCGCAGCCGCCATGCCTTCCTGCGGGCGGTCGGGGTGAGCTATATCGAGATCATTCGCAATACGCCGTTCCTGGTGCAGGTGCTGTTCATTTTTTTCGGTTTGCCTCAACTCGGCATCAGCCTGTCGCCCTGGGCGGCGGCGGTCGCGGCGCTCAGCCTGAACCTGGGCGCGTTCTCGGCCGAGATCGTGCGCGGCGGCATCGATGCCGTGCCGCGCGGGCAGTTCGAGGCGGGGGCGGCGCTGGGGCTTTCACCGTTCCAGACGTTCCGCCACATCGTCCTCAAGCCCGCATTCCGCGTGATCTTTCCGGCGCTTTCGGGACAGTTCGTCCTGCTGTTGCTGACGACCAGCATCGTGTCCTCGATCTCGGCCGAGGAACTCACATCCGTTTCCCAGAGCATCGATTCGACGACGTTTCGCAGCTTCGAGGTGTACATCGTCGCGACTTTGCTGTACCTGTGCATGTCGCTGATGTTCTCGAACCTGTTCAAGGCGATCGACCGCGCCTGCTTTTCCTACCCGATCAAGTGAGGCGAGGCCATGGTCCGCGAATTCACCCTCAATGAAATCTGGATGATCCTGGCCGGGGCCCAGGCCACGCTGATCCTGTCGGCCATCGCCTTTGCCGGCGGCGGGGTGTTCGGCCTGCTGGTGGCCCTGCTGCGCACGGCGCCGGTGCGCGCGCTGCGCACGCTGGCCGGTGGATTCATCGATTTCTTCCAGGGCACGCCGATGCTGCTGCAGTTGTTCCTGGTCTTCTATGGCCTGCCGGTCTTTGGCCTGCACGTGAACGTGTGGGTGGCGGCGGCCGTGGGCCTGACCCTGCATGCCGCGGCGTTCCTGGGCGAGATCTGGCGCGGCGGCATTCAAGCGGTGCCTCGCGGCCAGAGCGAGGCGGCCGGGGCGCTGGGCCTGGGCTACGTCGACCGGATGCGCTACGTGGTGCTGCCGCAGGCGCTGCGCATGTCATTTGCGCCGACTATCGGTTTCCTGGTGCAGTTGATCAAAGGGACGTCGCTGGCCGCCATCATCGGGTTCGTCGAGCTGTCACGCTCCGCGCAGCTCGTCTCGAGCGCGACCTACAAGCCTTTGTGGGCCTATGGCTTCGCGGCCCTGGGCTATTTCCTGATCTGTTTTCCCTTGTCGCGCTATGCAGCGCGGCTCGAGCGCCGGTACGCCGTGGCCACTTGACGGCTCGGCGCCCTCCGGACGTCCATTCCATCGCGGCCCCCGGCTCGCATTCCTCCACAGGAGACATCATGAAGAAATCAGCATCATTTCGTCCCGTCAGTGGCACGCGCCGCCTCTTGCTGAGCGCAGTCGCCGCCATGGCCCTCGGAACGGCGTTCACGCCGTCGGCCCAGGCCCAGAGCGTCGACGCGGTCAAGGCCTCCGGCGTGCTCAAGGCGGGGGTGCAGGTCGCGCAAGTGCCCTGGGGCTTCACCGATGCGCAGGGCCAACTCACGGGCTTCGAGGTCGAGTTCGTCCGCATGGTGGCCAAGGATCTTGGCGTCCAGCCGCAGATCGTGCCGGTGACTCCGGCCAATCGCACGGCCGCGCTGCTGACCGGACAGGTCGATATGCTGGCGGCGGTGATGGGGATTTTCCCTGACCGGCAGAAAGTCGTGCTGTTCTCGAGGCCCTATGCGGTCAACGAGAATGTCGTCATCGCCAAGGCCGGCCCGCAGATGCAGGGCTGGGAGGGCTTGAAGGGGATGCGCGTCGGCGTTCCCCGGGGCACGCCCCAGGACAAGGCGCTGACCGATGCGAACCTGCCCGACACCAAGCTGATGCGCTTCGACGACGACGCCGCCACCGTGCAGGCGCTGATATCGGGACAGGTCGATGCGATCGGCGCGGCCATCACTCAGGTGGGCAACCTGGCTCAGGTTGCCGGGCCCGGCAAGTACGAATCCAGGCTGGTGCTCTCGCGGGTGTACAACGGTGCCGCCGTGCGCCCCGGTGAGCGCGAGTGGGCCGACTACCTGAACGATGTGATCGGCCGCAAGATCGCCGACGGCGAGCTCTCGGCGCTCTACAAGAAATGGATCGGCAACGACCTGCCCGCGGATATGCCCGATACCGGTGAAGGGGATGCGCCGCTGCCGGCCATCGTGACGAAGTGAGCGGCGCAGCGATGCCTCACCAAGAGCCGGCCGGCACCGTCCGCCGCGCGGACGGCGGCCGGGCCTCCGAGAGCATCGTCTCGATGCGGGGCGTGCAGAAATGGTATGGTGATTTTCAGGTCCTGCGCGACATCGACCTGGAGGTCGCGCGCGGTGAGCGCATCGTCATCTGCGGCCCCTCGGGTTCGGGCAAATCCACCTTGATTCGCTGTCTCAACAGCCTGGAACAGTACCAGCAGGGTACCATCCTGGTGGATGGCATCGACCTGGGAGGCGATGCGCGCAATATTCAGGCGGTGCGCGCCGAGGTGGGCATGGTCTTTCAGCAGTTCAATCTGTTCCCCCACATGACGGTGCTCGAGAATTGCATGCTCGCCCCGATGCGGGTGCGCAAGACGTCCCGCGAGCAGGCGCGCGAGCTGGCGCTGAAGTATCTCGAGCGGGTGCGCATTCCCGACCAGGCGGATAAATACCCCGCCCAGTTGTCGGGCGGTCAGCAGCAGCGCGTGGCCATCGCGCGGGCGCTGTGCATGACGCCCAGGATCATGCTGTTCGATGAGCCGACCTCGGCGCTCGATCCCGAGATGGTCAAGGAGGTGCTCGACACGATGATAGGCCTTGCACAAGATGGTATGACGATGCTGTGCGTGACGCATGAGATGGGATTTGCGCGCAGCGTCGCTGATCGGGTGATCTTTATGGACGGTGGCCGCATCGTCGAGCAGGACGCGCCCGAGCGTTTCTTTTCCAACCCGAGGCACGAGCGCCTGCGCGAATTCCTGGGGCAGATTTTGCACAAATGATCAGGGCTGATCGGTGAGCGCGCTCGCGGGTGCGCCAACTAACTTGGAGGAATGACGATATATGAAACATGAAGCGATGATGAAGGCCGTTGTGCTGCGTGCCTTTGGCGAGCCCGAGGTCCTGGAATATGGCGAGGTGCCCAGGCCGGCGCCGAGGCCCGGCGAGGTTTTGATCGAAATCCGCTGCTGCGGGGTCTGTCACCTGGATCTGATCCTGCGCAAGGGCATGCGCTCGCGCGTCAAGCCGCCGCGCATCATCGGGCACGAACTGGCGGGAACCGTGGCCGAGGTCGGCGAGGGCGTCGAGGGTTTCGCGCCCGGGGACCGGGTCGCCTCCTTCAACTTCCAGGCCTGCGGCGTCTGCGAGGACTGCCTGCGCGGGCGCCCCTCGCTGTGCCGCCAGACCCATGGCGACATCGGCCAGACGCGCGATGGCGGCTATGCCCAGTACGCCTGCCTGCTCCAGGGCAACCTCGTCAAGCTGCCAGAAGGCATGCCTTTCGAGCACGCCTGCTTTGGCGCTTGCGTCTTTGCGCCGCCCTACAAGGCCATCCGGCATGTCGGGCAAATCCGTGCCGGGCAGTCGGTCGTGATTACTGGCGCGAGCGGCGGACTGGGCCTGGCGGCGATCCAGATCGTGCGCGCCCTGGGCGCCCGCAGCATTGCCATCACCGGGAGCCAGGGCAAGGTCGAGGCCTTGCGTGCCGCTGGCGCGGACGAGGTGGTGGTCAGCCCCGACGGCGCGTTCGGCGAGCAGGTCAGGGGCCTGACCGGGGGCAGGGGTGTGGATCTGGTGGTCGAACTGATTGGTTCGCCGACTTTCGACGGCGCCATGCGCAGCCTTGCGCCGGGCGGCCGCTGCGCGGTGATCGGCGAACTGCATGGAACGCCGGTGAGCATCAATCTTGGCTTGGTGATTCTCAAGGAATGGGAAATCCGCGGCGTCCAGAGCGCCACCCGCGATGAACTGGCCGAGGTGCTGGGCTTCATGCATGAACACCGCATCGAGCCCGTGGTGTGGCAAAAACTGCCGCTGGCGCAGGCCGCGCAGGCCCATCGCCTGCTGGGCGACCGCGAGGCGATCGGCCGTATTTTGCTCGTGCCCTGAGCGGCTCTTTATCGAGGATCGAGATGTCATCCGGAAAATGCTTTGGCGGGATTGCGCTGAGCGCGACCCGCCCGGCCCCGCGCGTGGCGGCGGCCGAAGGGCGCCTGCCGGCCCATGTGGGTGTGTCGGGGGGATGCGGGCATGAAAGGCAATAAGTTCAGGACCGCCGAACAAGCCGTTGCGCTGATCCGCGACGGCGCCACGGTGGCGCTGGTCGGCGGCGGCGGCGGCTTGATGGAGCCGACCTGCGTATTCCGTGCGGTGTCCCGGCGCTTTCTCGAGACCGGCGCTCCGAGAAACCTGACCGTGGTGCACGCGCTGGGCATCGGCGACAAGAAGGCCGAGGGCATGAACCATTTCGCCCACGAGGGCCTGGTGCGGCGCGTGATCGGCGGCCACTGGGTGTGGTCGCCCAAGATGCAGGCGCTGGCACGCGACGAAAAAATCGAAGCCTATGTACTGCCCAGCGGCTGCATCATGCAGCTCTATCGCGACATCGCCGGGGGGCGCCCCGGCTTGTTCACCCATGTGGGCCTGGGCACCTTCGTCGACCCACGGCATCAGGGCGGCAAGGTGAACCGTTCGGCCACCGAGGATCTGGTCGAGGTGGTCGAGATCGGCGGGCGTGAGCTGCTTCGGTACAAGTCGTTTCCGGTCGACGTGGCCATCATCCGTGGTTCGTTTGCCGATGCCGAGGGCAACATCAGCCTGGACCAGGAGGCCGCCAATGTCGATGTCTACGCGGCGGCGCTCGCGGCGCACAATTCCGGTGGGCTCGTGATCGCGCAGGTGCGCACCGCCGTCAACGTGAATTCGCTGCCGGCGCGCTCGGTCCGGGTGCCGGGTGCCATTGTCGATGTCGTGGTGGTCGACCCCGAGCAGCGCATGAGCTACGACCTGCCGTACGACCCCACCATTTCGGGCGAGCGTGCCGGCCCGGCGCGCCCGCTGGCGGCCGAGCCCTCGGCCGTGCGCGCCCTCATCGCGAGGCGTGCTTACCAAGAGCTGCGCGATGGCGCCATCCTGAACTTTGGCGTGGGCATCGGCGAGGGGGTGGCCCGCCTGATTGCCGAGCGCGGCGAGGGCGGCCGTTATTACCAGACGATCGAGCATGGCACCTATGGCGGCTCGCTGTTGGTGGGGATGCTGTTCGGGTTTGCGCAGAGTCCCTCGGCCATGATCGACGGGCCTTCGCAGTTCGATTTCTACTCGGGCGGTGGATTGGATATCGCCTTTCTCGGCTTCGGCGAGCTCGACGCGCGCGGGGACGTCAACGTGTCGCGGCTGGGCGGCTTGACCGTGGGCCCGGGCGGGTTCATGGACATTGCCCAGAACGCCCGCAAAGTCGTGTTCTGCGGCACCTTCGACACCAAGGGGGGCGATGTGAGCGTGACACCCGAGGGCCTGCGCGTGAACCGGCATGGCTCCGTGCGCAAGCTGGTCGAGCAGGTTGAGCAGATCACGTATTCGGGCGCTCAGGCGCTGCTGCGCGGCCATCAGGCCGTGGTCGTCACCGAGCGGGCCGTGTTCGAGCTGCGCCGTGAGGGGCTGGTACTGACCGAGGTCGCGCCGGGCATTGACGTGCGCCGCGACGTGCTCGAGCGGATGGGGTTCGCCCCGATCGTCCCGGCCGAGCCCAAGCGCATGGACAAGTCCTTGTTCGAGGATGCCGCGGCGTGTGCCGAGCCGGCTTGAAGTCAATTGAAGTCAAATATTCAGGGGGAAGGAAAGACCATGAGATTCAAAGACAAGACCGTCGTGATCACCGGCGCGGCCAGCGGCATGGGCCGCAGTGCCGCCCTGGGGTTCGCGCGCGAGGGAGCTGCCGTCGTCGCCTGCGATCTGCTGGAGGACGAGGCCGCCTCGCTGCTGGCCGAGCTGGACGCCGCGGGCGGCGGGGGGGCGCGGTTCGTCCGCCTGGACGTTGCCCGCGAGGAGGACTGGGAGGTGCTCGCACGGATGCTGCGTGACAGCGGCGGTCTGGACGTGCTGTTCAACAATGCCGGCATCAGCGGTACTTTCGATCCGGACCTGAGCAGCACGCGCGCCTGGGAACGGCTGCTGGACGTCAATGCCAAGGGTGTCTTCCTCGGCATGAAGCACGCTGTGCCCTTGATGCGTCCGCGTGGCGGCGGCGCGATCGTCAATATGTCCTCGATCTCGGCATCCGTCGGGCAGCATCGGGTGCACATGGGCTACAGCGCCTCCAAGGCGGCGGTGCAGGCCATGACCCGCGCCGCCGCGGTCCACTACGCGGAGGATGGCATCCGCGTCAATGCCGTGGCGCCGGGCTTGCTGCCGCCCATGCGCACGTCCCGGGGCTCGGCCGATCCAGTCTGGCGCGAAAAGCAGATCGACGCAGTGCCCCTCAAGCGGGCCGGACACGTCGAGGAGGTCGCCACCGCCGTCCTCTTCCTGGCCTCGGACGAGGCTTCGTACATCACTGGCGTCGAGCTTGCGGTGGATGGTGGCTTTTTGTCCTTGTGATCCGTTTATCATTGGTATATATACAATGTATCGTATAGGCTTGATCGGCGTCGGCCATATCGGCGCTGTGCATGCACGCAATATCGCCCGCCATCCGGAATTGACCCTCGCCGCCTCGTACTCGCGCTCGCCGCAGCGCCGCGAGGCCTTCGCCGCCGAGTTCGGTGGCCGCGCGGCGCGCGACCTGGCGGACGTCTTCGAGGCGCCCGATGTCGATGCCGTGATGATCGCCTCGTCCACGGACAGCCACAGCGCGCTGTTGCGGCAAGCCGCGCGTTCGGGCAAGCCGGTCTTTTGCGAGAAACCCATCGACCTGAGCCTCGATGAGGCGCGCAGGGCGGTCACGGTGGCGCGGGACTGCGGCGCACGCATCATGATGGGGTTCAACCGGCGCTACGAGGAAAGTCATGCGGCGGTGCGCGATCAGGTCGCGTCCGGCGGCCTCGGGCGGCTGCAGATCGTCCAGCTCACCTCGCGCGGCCCGAGCCGGCTCGCCACCGTCGAGTACCTGCGCAGCAGCGGTGGCTTCTTTCGCGACAAGGGCGTGCATTTTTTTGACCTTGCGCGTTTCATCACCGGCGACGAAGTCGAGGAGGTTTCGGCCATGGGCGCCGCCCTGGTGCACCAGGATGTGCGCGACCTCGGCGATTTCGACACGGCCATCGTCAGCCTGCGCATGCGCGGCGGCGCCCTGTGCCAGATCGACAATAGCCGCACGGCCAGCTATGGATACGACGAGCGCATCGAGGCGTTCGGTTCGCAGGGATGGGTGGAATCCTGCCGCCAGCCGGCGGCTGCGGTGCGTCGCGCGGTGGGCGCCGAGCTGGCGTCAGCACCGTTTCCGCAGAATATCTATGAACGGATTGGCGGGTCGTACTATCGGACGATTGAGGCTTTCGCCGATTTCCTGGCCGACGCCGGGGCCTCTGTGCCCACCATCGAAGATGGCTTTGCGGCGCAATGCATCGCGGAGGCGGCCGTTTGGTCCGCACGTGAAGGCCGTAGCGTGAAAATCCACGAACTGGACGCCCGATGAGCGACATTCTCAGCATCCCCAATCCCACCGGCGCGACCCGTTTGTACGCCCTCCTGGGCGACCCGATCGCCCAGGTCAAGGGTCCGTCCCTGATGAACCAGCTGTTCGCGAAACTGGGCACCGATGCGATCATGGTTCCCATGCATGTCCGGCCCGAGGCGCTGCAGGGGGTCGTGGCCGCGTTGCGGCGGATCGAGAACATGGACGGCATGATGGTCACCATCCCGCACAAGTTCGCCGTGTGCGACGCGGTCGAGCGGCTGAGTCCGGCCGTGCAGCTCGCGGGTTCGGCCAATGCGCTGCGCCGTGCCGCCGACGGTGCCTGGGAGGCTGACAATTTCGATGGCCGAGGGTTTGTCGCCGGCCTCGAGGCGCAGGGGCATAATCCCGCCGGCCAGGTGATCGGCCTGGTCGGTTCGGGTGGCGCCGGCGTGTCCATCGCGGCGGCGCTGGTCGAGGCGGGCGCCGCCGCGATCCGCATCCGCGACGTGCGCCCCGAGCAGTCGGAGCGGCTCGTGCGGCGTTTGAACGCGCACCGTGCCGGTGTCGCGCAGCTCGAGCCCGAGGGGACGGACTGGCGCGGTACGCACATCATGATCAACGCCACGCCGCTGGGCCTGCGCCTCACGGACCCTTTGCCCTTCGATCCGCTCGCCTTGGCAGGCAATACGCTGATCGCCGACATCATCATGAAGCCGCGCGAGACCCGCTTGCTGCAGCTCGCCGAGGGGCGCGGGATGCCGGTGTTCTATGGCGAGCACATGCTGTCGCATCAGATCGAGATGTATCGGCGCTTCTTTTTTCACGAGACCTGATGCCGCTCCTCGATCGGGCGTGAGTGCGGAGGCAGCGCACGCGCTCGATCGGGAAGCGGCATGCTTGTTGGACGCCTTGCCCTGACGCCGGTCCACGCCGTACAGTGGGGCCCATGCCCACACCCGGAGCCCCGCCATGAGACCGGAACCTTTGCTCATCCTGCCGTCGGACGGCGCGGCCGCCCAGCTTTTCGTCCTGCTGCATGGCGAGTCCGCCGGACCGGGGCAATTGCTGGAACTTGCGGCGGCGGTGCGCCAAGCCTTCCCGCTGGCGGCGATCGTCCAGCCCCACGGGCCGTTTGGCGAGGGGGACGACCGGCGTTGGATCGCGGACGCCCGCCCGGATGCGCAGGCGTATGCGGACCTGGTTGCGGCCGCGGGAGCGGCGCTGGCGCCCGAGATCGAGGCCTGGCAGCGGCGCCACGGCCTGAGCGGCGAGCAGACCGCGCTGGCGGGGTTCTCGGAAGGCGCGGCGGTGGCCTTGGAGGCCTGTTGCGCCTCACCGGATCTGGCGGGCCGCGCCCTGTTGTTTTCCACGAGATTCGCGACCCTGCCCGAGGCGGCGCCGCCCCGCACCACTGTGCACCTGTTGCATGGCGCCCAGGATCGCGTCGCGCCGGCCAGCCAGGCGCGGCAGGTCCATGCCCGCCTGGCCGAGCTGCGCGGCGATGCCACCCTGGACATCGGTTCGGGCATCAGCCACGCTTTGCACGAGGCCCTGATCCGGCAGGCGATCATCCGCCTGCAGACCTGCGTACCCCTGCGAAGCTGGGAAGCGGCGATGGGCGCGCCCGATCTGCGGGTCGACGAGTACAGCGCCGATGATCCGCAGGACGAGGGGCCCGCGGACCTCGGTGTCCTGCATTAGCGCCTGTGGGCACTGGGGCGGTTGATCGACGCGCCGGCGCAAGCCCCTTGGCCGGCCTCAGGCGCTTGGCGAGCCGGCAGCCGCGGCGAAGAGCTTGAGGGTGCGATCCCAGGCGAGCGCCGCCGAGGCCGCGTGGTGGGCGGGTGTGCCGGCGCGCCCGAAAGCATGGCCGGCATGGCGGTACGTGTACAGGTCGACCTCGGGGTGGGCGCGGCCGATGGCCTCCACATCGCGCATGGGGATCGACGGGTCGTCTTCGCCGAAATGCATTTGCACCGGGCATCCGGGGGTTCCCCCCAGGGCCTTGGCGATGCCGCCGCCGTACCAGCATGAGGCGGCGGCGAACGTATCGTCGCGGCACGCCGCAAGCCATGCCAGAGTGCCTCCCCAGCAATAACCAACGATCATTCGTGCGCTGTGTGCGGGCAGGGCGGCAGCCGCGGCCTGGATGTCGAGCAACGCCGCCGATTCGGGGATCCGGTTGCGCAGAGCCAGGCCCTGGTCGAGGTCGGCGGCGTCATAGCCCAGCTCGGCCTTGGGCTGCACCCGATCGAACATCGCCGGGCAGATCGCGCGATAGCCGTGCGAGGCGAACATATCGGTCATGTGGCGGATATTGGCATTGATGCCGAAGATTTCCTGGAGGACGACCACGCCTGCGCGGGCGTCCTCGGGACCGGTAATGTAGGCGTCCAGGGTGTGTCCGTCGGATGCGGTCAGGGTGATGTCGCTCATGCGTGTGCCTCCAAGATGTTCCAGTGCGTTCGAAGAAACGATGCCTGCCAGTGTAGGAGCTGTGGACCGCTTGCGCCAGCCGGGCTGGCTCAGGCGATGCGCGGTGCGCCGGGCGCGAGGCGCCGCAGGGGGTTCTGGCGGTAATAGCGCGACAGCAGGGCGTACCAGTCGGGCAATCCTCGGGCCAGCGGCGCCGGATCGATGAAGAACGCTTCTGAGCTGACCGCGAAGAACTCCGCCGGGTCGGTCGCGGCATACGGATCCAGCGGCAGTGTGTCATACCACGGCGACGCGTCCTCGGACTCGGGGTCGATATCGGGTGGAATGGCCTCCTCGACATGGGTCAGCGCCTCGCAGAATGCCTCGTACGACGCATCGAGCACGCGGCGCCACTGGCGGGGTCGCAGATCGGCGTGCGCGTGCAGCCCGGGCATGCCGTCCGCCTCACCCGAGTGCTGGTCGAGCTTGTGCGCGAACTCGTGGATCACCACGTTGCCATAGCGGGCCGTGTCCGGATCGGCGTCCTCCCAGGACAGAATCACCGGCCCGCCATCCCAGGCCTCGCCGGAGGATTCCTGGAGATACTCGTGCACCACGCCGCTCTCGTCGACCTCGACCCGGGGAATCAGAAAACCGCCCGGGTACAGCACGATGTCGGTCCATCCCTCATACAGCCCCGGGTCGAGCTCGAGGATGGGCAGCGCCGCCTGCAGGGCGATCGAGAGCATGATCTCATCGTCGATGGGGAAGCCTTGGGCGCCGTGAAAGGACTTGCTGGCCAGTATCCATGCGGCCCGGCGGCGCAGGGCCTCGTCCTCGCGCGGCGCCAGGCCGTCGAGAAAGGGGTGCGTTTCGATCGCGCGCCGCCATTGCTCGTCCCCGATCAGGGCGAGCGTGTGTTCGACCTTGCGCTGCGAGGCGCCTTTGCCGGCCAGCCACCTGAACATGCCTTCATTCCTGGAATCCGCTCATCGGGAGGATACCAGGAGCGGTCCCCGGCGTGTCGCCCGGGCACGCCGGACGGATACAATGGCGGGATGACGCCCAAACCGTTCAGCGACCATTTCAAGGATGTGGCCCGCCAGTATGCCGAAAGCCGGCCGGGGTATCCGGCCGCGCTGTTCGATTGGCTGGCCGCGCAGTGCGCCGATCGGGCCTGCGCCTGGGATTGCGGGGCCGGCAGCGGCCAGGCCTCGGTCATGCTGGCCCGGGATTTTCGCCGCGTGATTGCCACCGATGCCAGCCCCACGCAGATCGCCCAGGCCCGGGCCCATGAGCGTGTCGAATACCGCGTGGCGCCCGCCGAGGCGAGCGGCCTGCCCGATCAAAGCGTCGACCTGGTGGCCGTGGCCCAGGCCCTGCACTGGTTCGATCTCGAGGCCTTTTATCGCGAGGTGCGGCGGGTGGCACGGCCCGATGGCGTGTTCGCCGCCTGGACTTATGGCGTGATGATGGTCGAGGGCGATGCCGTCGACCGGCTGCTGCGGGCCTACTATCACGAGACGGTCGGCCCCTGGTGGCCGGCCGAACGCCGGCACGTCGAGACCGGCTACCGCGACCTGCCGTTTCCCTTCCAGCCCCTGGAGGCGCCGCCGCTGTTCTTGCAAGCCACCTGGGATCTGGATCAGATGCTGGGTTATCTGCGCAGTTGGTCCGCCACCGCCCGCTTCATGGCCGCGCGGGGCTTCGATCCCGTCGCCGAGCTGACCGTCGGCCTTGCGCCCGCTTGGGGCGGCGCGCACCGCCAGCGCCTAGTCCACTGGCCTATGGCCGTGCGGGCGGGCCGAGTGGCGTGAGCCATGCCGGATTAACCGAACAGGATACTAGCCCTGGACAATCATCCATTCGTGGGCGGGATCGTTCTTGAAGATCCAATGCCGCTTGGAGCCGGCCATCACATTCAGGTAGTACAGGTCGTAGCCGTGCGGTGCCACGCAGGGGTGGTATCCGCGGGGGACCGAGACCAGGTCATGGTCCTCGACCGCCATGGTCTCGTCTATGGATCGGTCGTCCGTATAGACCCGCTGAAAGGCAAAGCCCTGGGACGGATTGATCCGGTGGTAGTAGACCTCTTCGAGCCGAGTCTCGTACGGTTCGTTGTCGGTGTCGTGCTTGTGCGGCGGATAGCTCGATGAGTGCCCGGCCGGGGTCACCACCTCCACCACGAGCAGGCTCTCGGCACTGAGGTCGTCCTGCGGCAGGATATCGCACACGAAACGCTGATTGGACCCTTGGCCTCGGACGCTGCGGCGCATGGCGGCCGGATCGAGGACCTTGGTCTTTTTGGCGGGGCTGCCCAGGGACGAGTAGCAGAACGCAATCTCGGCGGGCGCGCTGGCCTGAACTTCGACGGAGGATCCCATCGCCACGTACAGGGCGGCCGGGGCCTTGTCCTCGAAGACCGAGTCACGCCCGCCCTGGCCGGGATAGAGTTCGCCATTCACGCGTATGTCCACCCGGCCGGTCAGGACCACGATGCACAGTTCGCGGCTGCCGGTTTCCGTGCGCGTCGTCTCGCCCGCGGACAGGCGCTCGGCCTTGAAGCCGACATAGGTCCAGTCCGCATCCTGCGGGGTGATTTGAACGATGTCCTTCCCCGTTTTGCGGGCCTTGGATAGTAGTGATTTCACTTTCATGCCTCCACGGCGGTGTGTCTGTTTCGCCAGGCGTCGATCAACAGCGAGAAGTTGGCGCCCGCGGCCTCGATGAAGGCCTCGTCGTCGATGCGCCGATTGAGCCACTCGATGCTGGGCGCCTGCCAGATCGAGCGCCCGACCATGAATCCCTTGATCAAGGGATGGCGGGCTTGTCTGAACGAGGTGGCCAGATGGTCCAGGGGCAGGTTCAGGCCCAGCAGCACCACACCCCGGCAATAGGGGTCCTGGGCCTGGATCAGTTCGGCCAATCGGTTCCAGGAGGCTTCGGCCATGGGCGAGAGTTTCCACCAGTCCGGCTTGATGCCCAGAGAGTAGAGCCGCTCGAGGCTCTCCAGCACCACATGGTCGTGGGTGTCGGCGGTGACCTTGTCCGCAGGCGGGATGATCTCGAGCAGGAGTTCGTGCCCGCTGTGGCGCGTGGCCTCCCAGAGTTCGCGCAGGCGGTCTTCCTGGGCCTCGAGGATGGTGGCCTCGTCCCGGGGATGATAGCCGACCAGGCATTTGACCACCTGCTCCACCGGCCAGTCGGCCAGCATGGAGGCGACCGAAGAGGTATGGTCGAACTTCAATGGCCGTGACATCTGCTTTTCCACCGGCCGCCCGAGCCACCATCCGCGCCCGGTGATCGAGCACAGGGTATCCCCGCCTTGCTCGCCGCCATCCACGAGGACGCCGATCTTGCCTTGCAACTGATATTTTTGCTCGGCGCGCTCGACCACGGCAACCAGCATTTGTTTCAAGCGCCGGACCTCGTCCAGGCCCGCGCCGTTGTTTCGGGCCAGATCCATGAACTGCTGCCTGTGGTCGAAGGCGAGCACGTTCAGCTCATTCCAGGCTTTGCGGCGTGCGGTCGTGCGGTGCAGGTGATCGAGGTGTGCGTAGTCGATGTCGCGGCCGTCCTTGGACAGCCAGTATTCCAATTCGCGCGGCGTCGGCATGGCTGGTGCGCAGGCGTGGCGGCTGACCACGATGGCACCGCACGCATTGGCCATCCGCGCCGTCTCGGCAAAGTCTTTGCCGCTCAGGATTCCGGCCAGCAGGCCGGAGGCAAACGCATCGCCCGCACCCAGCACATTCAGGACCTTGACCTTTTCCCCGCGATGTATGACCGCGTTTTCGATGTCCGTGGGAACCTCGCCGTCGATCAGGCAGCAGCCCCTGGCGCCGAGCTTGACCACGAAGCCCGCCGGCGTGATGGCGCGCAGCGCCTTCAGGGATCCGATCAGGTCGTGGGGTACGCCGCCGGCGATGAGGAATTCCTCTTCGGTGCCGATCAGCAGATCGAACTCGGGGATGATTGCTTGCAGACTACGGGTCACGTCCTGGTCTGGGACGTAACGGTTTTCGCCCTCGCCGCGCTTGGTCAGGCCCCACAGCACCGGGCGGTAATCGATGTCCAGGACCTTGAACGTGCCATGCCGGCGCGCAAAGGCCAGTGCCCTGGCGGAGGCCTCGCGCACCAGGGGTTGCGAGAGATGCGTGCCGGTGATCAGCAGGGCGCGGCTGTCGGCGATGGATGATTCGGAGATCAGCGCCGGGTCGATCGCCATGTCCGCGCAGTTCTCACGGTAGAACAGCAGCGGAAACGTTTCCCGGTCCTTGATGCCCAGGAGCACCAGGCCGGTCAGGCGGTCCGGGTCCACCTGGATCATCGAGGTGTCGCAGCCTTCGTTTGCCAGCGTTTCCACCAGAAAACGGCCCATCTGCTCGTCGCCGACCCGTGACAGCATGGCGGTGCGCAGGCCTAGCCGCGCGCCGCCGAAGGCGATGTTGGCGGAGCTGCCGCCGAGATACTTGGAAAAGGTCGACACATCTTCGAGCTTGGCGCCGACCTGCCTGGCGTATAGATCCACAGCCAGCCTGCCCAGGCAGACCAAGTCGAACTTTCTGCCTTCAACGATATTGAAACGAATCATCTGAACTTCCGAAAATATATGCGTCAACCCTGTCCTTTTCCATGTGCTCCGTCCAGGACGGTTACTTGGCGGGGGCCATCTCCATCAGGTCGGCCGGCAGATCGACATGGAGATAGCCCTTGTAGATAGTGTTGAGTTGACCGTTCTGGAAATTCTTTTGCGCCCACTCGTCGAGGAACGCCTTGAATTTCGGGTTGTTCTTGCGCAGGCCCACCCCCAGCGCGTAGTTCTTCATCAGGAACTTGGTCTCGAAGTTGCGGTCCGGAGCCTTGTCCTTGAGCTGCTGGATGACGGCCGTGGAGTTGGCGAGGATGTCCGCCTGGCCGCTGAGGACCGCGGTCACCGCCGTGGCGTCGTCGTCGAACTTCATGATCTGCGCGTCCTTGGTGTTGGCCGAAAGGATCGCATCACCCTGCGCGCCGCGGACGGTGGCTACTTTTTGGCCTTTGAGGTCGGCGTAGTCCTTGATCTGTGCGCTTTGGGGCGCGGCCACCGCCTGCGCCAGCACGGAGTAGGGTTTCGAAAAATCGATGACCTTCATGCGCTCTTCGGTGATGGACAGGGTCGAGATGATGACGTCGGCCTTGTTCGTCAGCAGGAATGGGATGCGATTCGGGGTCGTGGTGCGCACGACCTCGAGTTCGACGCCCAGGTCCTTGGCGAGCAGCTTTGCGGCGTCAATGTCCGAGCCGGTGGGCTGCTGGTTCTGATCCAGCATGCCGAACGGCGGCAGGCCCAGGTCGATGGCGACGCGCAGCTTGCCGGCTGCCTTGACGTCGTCCAGCGTGTCGGCCGCGGCCGGCTGAAAAGCCATGGCGCAACTGGCTGCGATGAATGCGATGCTTGCGATTTTCTTCAGGTTCATGTGCCACTCTCCAGAATTAGAGCCCGTTACTGATAAAGTCCTGCAGCTCTTTTGTTTGAGGCGATTGCAAAAGCGTTCGCCCGCCGATTTCCCAGACCTTGCCCTGGTGCATGAAGATGATGGTGTCCGCGATCTTTTGCGCGAACGCCATTTCATGGGTCACCATGATCATGGTCATTCCATTCTTCGCGAGCCCCTCCATGACTCTGAGGACTTCGCCCGTCAATTGCGGATCCAGCGCCGAGGTCACCTCGTCGAACAGCATGAGGCCGGGATGCATGGCCAGCGAACGCGCGATCGCCACGCGCTGCTGCTGTCCACCCGAGAGTTCCTCGGGGTAGGCGTCGATCTTGGCGCGCAGGCCCACCTGGTCCAGGACCTCGCCGGCCACTTCGTTGGCTTGCGCTCGGCTCATTTTCTTGACCGAGGTGAGGGCCAGCGTGATGTTGCGCAGGACCGTCAGATGGGGAAACAGGTTGTACCCCTGGAATACGATGCCGATGTCCTTGCGCAGCTCGAGCAGGTCGACCTGCGGGTCGCTGACCACATGGCCGCAGGCGACGATCCGCCCCTGGTCTATGGTTTCGAGGCGGTCGATGCAGCGCAGCGCGGTGCTCTTGCCCGAGCCGCTTTGGCCGATGATGGCGACGACCTGGCCCTTTTCGACCGAGAACGAGACGCCGTTCAGGACCCGGTTGTTGCCGAATTTCTTATGTACATCCTGCAGCTCAACGACGGCCGACATGTAGTTTCCTCTCTAGCTTTCTGCTGAACACTGAAAGCGGGTAGCACGTGAGAAAGTAAAGCGCCGCGACCAGGAAGTAGATGATCCCGGGCTCGAAAATAGTGTTGTTCACCAACTGCCCCGCGCGCACTAGTTCGACGAAACCGATCACCGAGGCCAACGAGGAGTTCTTGACCAACTGGACAATGAAGCCCACCGTGGGCGGGGTCGCGATCCGTAGGGCCTGGGGCAGGATCACCTGCCGCATGCGGGTGTAGCGGCTGAGCGCCAGGCACTCGGCGGCCTCCCACTGGCTCTTGGGGACGGACTGGATGCAGCCGCGCCAGATCTCGCCCAGGTGTGCCCCGGTGTACAGCGACAGTGACAGCGAGGCGGCCACGATCGCCGGCAGATTCCAGCCGACGATCGACAGGCCGAAGAACGACAGGAACATGATCACCAGCAGCGGCGTGCCTTGGACCAACTGGATGTAGGCGCCCGAGAGCAGGCGCAGGGCCCGGCTCTTGGAGATGTTGCATAGGGCGATCAGCAGCCCGAGGGCGCCGCCTCCGATCATGGCGATGCACGATAGCAGCACCGTCCAGCCGGCCCCCTGGAGGATGATTTCTAGATGCGTCTGTGTGAACATGTCCATCGCGGCCGCCTAGATCGAAATCGAAGAACCCAGCCTGCGGCGGCGGGTGAAGATCAACATGCCCAGCAGCCACAGGCCGAGCCGCATGCTGAAGGCCAGCAACAGATAGAGGCCGGCGATGACGGTATAGGTCTCGAACGAGCGGAAAGTCTCGGACTGTATCTGGCCGGCGATCCCGGTCAGTTCATTGACTGAAATCTGCGAGGTCAGGGAGGACGCCAGCATCAGGAGCACGAACTGGCCGCAGAGGGCTGGATAGACTTTCTCGATGGCGGGCATCAGGATGACGTGCCAGTAGATCTGGGCCTTGTTCAGGCCCAGGCATTCGGCCGCCTCGATCTGCCCATGATGCACGGACTGGATGCCCGCCCGGATCACCTCGCTGGCGTAGGCCGCCAGGTTCACACCCAGAGCGATCACGGCGGCGCTCATGGCGGAGATTTTCCACCCGAGGCTGGGAAATACGAAAAACACGACGAACAACTGGACCAGCAGGGGCGTGTTGCGGATCAGCTCGACATAGATGCGGCAGGGCACCGCGACCCAGCCCCGGGTGTCCAGGCCGATGGCCAGCAGCGTCCCGAACACGAAACCCAGGATAGTCGTCGAAAACGATAGTTGCGTCGTCAGCCACAATCCTCCCAGAAAGGCGTGCCAGTGCGGCAGGAGGCTTGCGAAATCGAAACTGTAGTTCATTAACCCTGGTCCTGGATCGGGGAGGTGCTGGGGGCCGGCGGTTCCGCCTGTTGCGCCCAGGCGCGCGGAGCAAGCCGCCGGGAAATCAGACTGTAGTGATTATAGAAATTTTTTTCCATTAGTGTAAGTACTTAGAAAATATTTTCCAATAGGACGATACAATCGGAACCGCTCCCCGATCACGGGTGGCCGTGTCCGCGCCTCGTGTTTCCGTGCGCGGCGGCGAAACCGATCACTTCAGGCAGGCGGGATTGCAATGGCGAAGAAGGCCCTCCGGAACACGACGACCGACGAGGATGCGCGCGGCGCGGGCAATGTCGAGACCTTGCTGCAGACGATATCCGCCGAGTACCCGAACCTTAGCCGGCAACTCGCCAAAATCGCTGTATTCATCGAGAGAAACCACGAGTACGTCGGCCTCTACAAGATCAAGGACATCGCCGAGCGATGCGATGTCCAGCCCTCCGCCATCATCCGGTTCGCACACCACTTTGGCTTCAAGGGCTTCTCCGAGATGCAGGCGGTCTTCAAGGCAAGGCTCAGCCGCAGGGTCGAGCTCGAAAACCCCTACCGGGACCGGATCCGCCAAGTCATCGGCACCCGGCAAACGGTATTCGGCAGCGATGAAATCATTCAGCAATCGACGCAGCGCTCCATCGAGGAATTGGTCTCTTTGGGCTCGGAGCCCAGCCTCAAAGAGATCGACGCCGTGGTCGATCGGTTGATCGGGTCCGACAAGATCTGGATCGCCGGCATGCGGCGCAGCTATCCCGTCGCCTCGTATCTGACCTACGCGCTGCAGCACATCCGCTCTGATGCGGTGCAGATCACCAATACCGGCGGAATGTACCGGAGCCAGATCCGGCGCATGGCGAAAGACGACATCCTGCTGCTATTCAGCTACGAGCCCTACGCTGAGGAAACCCTGGACATCGCGCGCTTTGCGGCCGAGCAGGGCGTCGCCATTGTCGCCATCACGGACAGTCAAATGAGTCCGTATGCGCAATTGGCGGCGCACCTGATTCTGATTAAAGAGCGTCCCACCCTCGGCTTCCGCTCCCTGGTCAGCTCCATGGCGCTGGCCCATTCGATATTCGTCGCCTTCGCCTACAAGGCCGAGCTGGCGGGCGAGGGTGATTCGGCATCCTGAGGGAGGGCACCCAGCGGCCCATCCGCTTTTCGATGATGGCCGCATCGCTCGATGGAGTGCCGCCGCTGCGGGGTGACGCAGTGGCCGGCGGGAACCTCCCTGTCCGCCGTGGTGGCCACGAGAGGCAACCTAGGGTTTTCGAGGGGATCACTCTTTCGAATGCCGGTATGGCGGAATTGTGCAACATATCCGTCGAAATCACATAAGCATTTTCCGGGGCCCCGGCTACCATGTCCTGAGATACCGCTGATTCGGACTGCCGATGCCCAGCTTGACCGCTCGCAAGGATCCCGCAACCGGGTTTGACGAGCCGAGCTGCTGAATAGGACAGAGAGAATTTCCGGAGGCTTTGGGGCTTGCCGGAAGGCGTGCGTCACGCGCAATGGCAAAACGGCAAGGCGTGGTACCAGTGTTTTGGGAGGTCGGTGGCGCCGTCTGTGGTGGCGGCGTTGAAATGTAGTTTTTACTGTGCAACACGTTTGCCTTTCTCAGCAAATCAACGGAAGCCGCCAGAGAGACGGCCTGATTGACTGGCGTAATTGCGGGGGATGGCTGCTGGACGTGGAAGGAGACAAAAATGAGCAAATCAAAGTATTTCAAGCTGGCTTGCCAGTTCGCCGCCTTGTCGTTGGCCTTGCCTTTGGCCACTGCGTACGCGGCCGATACGACGGGAATCACCGCAGACACTATCAAGATCGGCGTGCCGGGTGCTTTTACGGGCTTCAATGCGCCGTTTGGCGCCGTTGAACACGGTATTTCCGCGTACTATCACTCCATCAATGCGAAGGGCGGAATTCACGGAAGAAAACTGGAGCCGATCGAGATCGACACGGCTTGCAATGAGGCGCAGGGGATCTCGGCGTTCAAGAAGCTTATTTTCGATGATAAAGTCTTTTTCATCAATGGCATCGGTTGCAGCGGGGTCGGGCTCGCGGTGAAACCGCTGGTCTTGACCAATAAAACGCCGTTTCTCGTTGCGCAGGCGGTGAACCCGGATATTTCGAGTCCTGTGACGCCGTACGTTTTCCATACGGTGCCCACGAGCGTCGATGCAGGCAATACTCAGGTGGATTTTGCCATGTCCGCCCCCGAACCGCATCGGATTGCCGTTATTTCGTTCAATGATGAATGGGGCAAGAGCTATCACGATCCGGAAGTCGCGTACCTGGAGAAAAAATATAATACCAAGCCTGTCGTGGATTTGACGATGGCGCGCGGAGCGACGACGGCGGTTCCACAATTGCTTAAAATCAAAGAGGCCAATGCCACTTTCATCATCGCGAACCTGTATGCGGTTGAGACCGCCATCATGCTGCGTGAGATGCATGATCTGGGGATCAACATACCGGTAATCGGCGGTTTCGCAACCAATATCGTGGACTTGCTGGCCAGGGTCCAGAGTTTGGACATCATGCGGCCCTACTGCGGTCTGGATGCGATGATTGCGCCAATCGGATCCCCCGCATTGGAGCCCTGGAATAAGATCTTCCAGGCGACTTATCCCAAAGAATCCATAACGACGTACACGTATCTCGGTATGGGTGGCGCCGTCGCCGCGGTCAAGGCCATGGAGGCCGCGGGGCCAGAGCTCACGCGGGAAAAATTCATTGCTGAGCTGGAAAAGCTGAGGGATTTTGACACTGGCATCCTGGCCGGCAAAATCACCTTCACGCCGGAGGACCACCAAGGCGTCAAGCAGTCAGCCGTGGCTTGCTACGATGATGCCGGAAATGCCGTTTTCTATGCATCCTGGCAAAAGCCATTGGCCGCAAAATAAGGGGGCAGGGTACGGACTTGGCTGCCTGAGCCGTTCGTACGCGGTCCGTAATATCAGGGCGCTCGTTTTGCGGCGTAGCGGCGGCCATTGCCGGGTGCGTGGGCAATGGCATCGCCGGTCGCCGTGAGGCGGCCCGACGACGCTTCCCTCCTGATTTCTTAAATTGCTGCCTCCCACGCAGCCTTGCGGCACTCGGGCGGTGTCCCGGCCATCATTTCTGCAATCTGGATTAGGAACAACCTCATGCTAGCGCAACTCATTATCAGCGGTGCGGCACAGGGCGCCATCTATGCCTTGGTTGCTTTGTCCATGACGATCATTTATCGCGGTACGACGATAGTGAACTTTGGACATGGCGACTTCATCATGGCGGGCGCTTTTCTGGTCTTTGCATTTACGGTCTCGGCTGGTTTCCCGTTCTTGCTCGCGCTATTGATAAGCACGACGCTACTGTGTGTCCTGGGGCTGGTGATTCACATCTATTTCATTGAAACAACTACCAAGGGATCGCACCTTGGCCAGATCATGATGACCATCGCGATCGGTTTTTTGTTAAACAGCATCGCCAATATCATCTATGGTCGCGACGTGGTCGCCTTGCGGCTGCCCTATCACCTCAAGCCGATCATCATCGGAGACGTGATCATTACGGGATCCAGTCTTTTGATCGCCTCGGTGGCGTTGGTGCTCACGCTTGCATTCTTCATTTTATTGAACAAGACATGGCTGGGCCGCAAGATCCAGGCGGTCTATCAGTCCCCGACGGGGGCCGCCCTGGTCGGCATCAGCGTCAGACGCTATCAAGCGGGCTTATGGGGGGCGGGGCTCGCGATCGGCGCCGTAGGCGGGGTGTTGCTGGCCCCGCTGACCCAGCTTTACCCTGATATGGGCCGAGGCCTTTTGCTCATGGCTTTTGCCAGCATGGCGTTGGGGGGATTCGGAAACCTGTGGGGTGCGGTGATCGGGGGGCTATTGGTGGGGATCCTACAGAACGTGGCGGGGGCCTATATCGATACGGCTCTCATAGAGATCGTTCCATACTTGATCATCATCATTGTATTGGTCGTGCGCCCGACGGGGTTGCTTGGGCAGCGCATCGTAGAGCGCGTGTGAGCGAGGCGGTATCTGATGATGGAACACGCATTTAGAGGAGCCTGCTGTGAAAGTTGATGCGACACAACATCGCGAGGGGCAAGTTGATGGGCGAAAGTCTTCTTTCGGTGGGTCCCATCGCCGAGCCTGGACATTTATTGGCTTGTTCGCACTACTGGCTTTGCCATTGTTTCTTGGGGAATATACGCAGTATGTGGTGAACAGGATCGTCGTTACGGCGATTGCGATCGTGGGCTTCAATATCGCCCTCGGCTATTTGGGTCAGCTCGCGTTTGCCAATGTGGCGTTTTTCGGCATCGGCGCGTATGCAACGGCAATCGTTCTGGGAATCCTCCACCTACCGCTCGAGTTGGCCCTGGTGGCAAGCGCATTAGCGGGGGCGATCGGTGGGCTCATCGTGAGTCTGCCGGCGCTGAGGGGAATACGCGGACTCTATCTGGCCATCATCACGCTCGCGTTTGGAGAGCTCCTGCGCTGGGCGTATATCTACGGGGGGCCGGTCACGCAGGGAGCCAACGGAATCGACGTGCCTGGTTCGACCTTCCTTGGCTTCGAAATGACCACGGCATTCAATCAGTACTACCTTTTCGTAGGTATTGGTGCGCTGATGATCTGGCTGACACTCGTGCTTTTGCGCTCGAAGTTCGGGCGCGCGATCGTGGCCATACGGGATAGCGCGGTTGCGGCGACGTCGCTGGGGATCTCTGTGCCACGTTACGTGATCTTCACCTTTTGCTGGAGCGGATGTGTCACCGCGGTCGGTGGCGGATTGAGCGCAATCACCGTGGGTCGCGTGATTCCCGATATGTTTGATATGGGTGCTCTCATCAACCAGTTCGCGATGGTCATGGTGGGAGGCTTGGGGAGCATCGGCGGATCGGTTTTGGGTGCCATCGTGCTGGGCATCGTGCCTGACTTGTTGAGTGCGTATCCGGGGACCGCCGAGGTTGTCACAAGCACGGTCATGATTCTCGTCCTCCTGTTTTTGCCGCGGGGGCTCATTAGTCTTTGGGGTGGCCGAGGTTCCAAACGGTATGCGTATTTCTATAAGGAGCCTGTATGACGGCGCTGCTTGAAGTGGAGAACGTGTCGATACAGTTTGGCGGTTTGAGGGCGGTCGAGAAAGTGTCGTTCACGGCTGAAAGCGGCCAGGTCACATCCATTATCGGCCCCAATGGGGCCGGCAAGACGACGCTGTTCAATGCCATCACCAGGAATGTACAGATACGGGAAGGTTCCATCCGTTTGAATGGGCGGGAGATCAGCCATCTCACGCCCCTGGAAATTACAGGATGCGCGATCAGGAGAACTTTTCAAAACGGCGGGTTATTCAGGCAGCTCACAGCCATTGAAAATATATTGATTGGATTGCATACGGAAATCAACAGTGGTTTTTTTGGGACACTGCTGGGCAAGCGCAAGGCGCGCGAGCAGGAGCATGCGGCAATCGCTCGCGCCCGGGAATTGCTGGCTGAATTTGAAATCGACGTGCCGGAAAACGTGCCGGTGGGCCAATTGTCGGGGGGAGAGCAGCGGCTGATCGAAATTGCGCGAGCCTGGAGCACTGGAGCGCGGTTGTTGATGCTGGACGAACCTGCAGTGGGGCTCAGCCCGCCGGTGCGCGCAAAGGTGCTCGAGGCGATTCGCAGTATTGCCGTCGATAAAGGCATCGGTGTTCTTATGATCGAGCACACCATGGAAATGGTTCTGAAAGGCTCCGACAAAATCATCGTGCTCAACGGCGGCAAGCTCCTCGCCTCCGGCTCACCGACGGAGATAAGAGAAGATCGAACGGTTGCGGAGGCGTATCTTGGCTACGTATGAGAATATTTTATCGATTAAAGGCCTGGATGCGGGCTACGGAGAAAATCCAGTCAATCGCGGTATTTCGTTTTCAGTCCAAAGCGCTGAGGTCGTGGGCTTGCTCGGCGCCAATGGCGCTGGGAAAACAACCCTGCTGAACGTGATCAGTGGTTTCATCAAACCGACGGCCGGGAGCATCCTGTTCGAGCAGGCGTCCTTGATCGGGCGGCGCCCGGATCAGGTGGCGGGCCTGGGCGTCATTCAGGTCTCGCAGTTCATGGACTTGTTCCTGGATATGTCGGTGGAGGACAACCTGCGTTTGGGGGCGACATGCGCGCGCGGCCGAGCGGAGACGGGGAGGGGCGCGCTCGACGCCGTATTCAAGTCCTTTCCTAGACTGGCGGAGCGCCGCAGCCAAAAGGTCGGCACCTTGTCGGGCGGGGAGCGTCGCATGGTCGCCATCGGTAGAAGCATGATGGGCCAACCCAAACTGCTGTTGCTCGACGAACCGTCCGGAGGCTTGTCGCCGCAGTTCGTTGCCGAGATCGGTTCGATCTGCAGCCGGCTCAAGGAGCAGGGCGCGACGATGCTGATCGTGGAGCAGAATTTCGATTTGGTTTTCAAAGTGGCCGACCGCATCATGGTCATGCGGGAAGGCGAAATTGTATATGACGATACGGCGGTGGCGACACGGGAAAATTTTAATGACCATGAGCTGGCGCGCTTTGTTTACCTCTGAGGTGTGATTTCAGATGTTCGCCGGCTGTCGCTGCATGTCGGATATTGGAGGAACTTGTGATGGGGACTCGCCACGAAGCAGTTGAAGCGAAAATCCAGGAAGAGCTGGTGAACGATGAAAGCCTGCGCCGCACGCTTGGCGCAGAGGTGCTCGAGAGGCTGGGCGGGGAAATCACAGGGGTCTCGGCACATATCGGCGAGGATTATGAAGAAGGAATGGATCCGGAGGCGGTGGTTTTCCGCGAAAGGAAGGCCGGGTTCCGTTTTCTCGCGTTTACATTTGAGCCCTGGCGGATGTGGGATCTTCATGTGGGAGTTGTTGCCACCGGGGCCGATGAACTGAGCCTTGGTTTTCATATTTCGGAGCGGGCTGCGGGGACGTGCATGATGAGGTTGATGGAGCTTGGGAAACAGGTTGGAGCAACGGTGAAGCATTATCCAATCGTGGTGGAGTATCAGGCAAACCTGCCCCCCATTACCGTGTCGGCGATGAAATTCGAAACCTTGGTCAATACCCTATGTGACGTATGCCGTGCGATGTCTACGATGGCGGCGGGTATCGAGCCGCCGAGCAATATGCGGGCGAGCACGTGAGGGTGGGCTTACCAGCCTGAGATGGCTCGAACATGCTATCGAATCGTCGCGAATGTGCCGGCATGAATCGCCGTGCTGACTACACTGATGAGAAATCGCTGAATTTTTTCATAGCGCTTGTGGTGGTTTTTAGGTCGGATATAAATCTATGCGAAGGATCTTTAATATTTACATGGTGCACTGCGAAGTTTGATGATGGAAAATCGAGGTGAGTTTTTAGCGCCTGGCTAGGTTAAACCTATCTTAAGAAAGAGGATGAGATGAGCACAGGAACAGCAATAGCAACCGATAACGAGTTGAGCAAGGAAATCGAAGCGGGTTTTGTTCGATGGTTGGAATCCGAGCCGGTATATTGGAATTCAGATAGGAATGCCTGGATCGTTACTGGCTACGATGAGGGGTTTCGCGTACTTAAGGAAGCCGATACCTTCTGGCGTGACGTTCCAGACCGGGAAGGTGCCGATGAGTTTTGGGGCAGGCATTTGTTGAATCTATCGGGGCGGGATCACCGACGCCTGCATACCCTGCATATGAAGTTGACGGGTGAGGACTTTGCGGAAAAAATCCGCCCCATGGCTTTTGAAAAGGCGAAACAGATCGGTGCGGCATTGGTGGCGCGGGGATCCGCCGAGCTGTCAGTGGAATACGCCGATACGGTGCCTTTGCATGTGGGCTGTACTTTCCTCGGGATCGACACTTCCAGTGATGCCTTCATGCAGGAACTAAATCATCAAATGCAAATACGGGCCGTCTGGAAAGAGGCATTGCACTCTGGGGAGGGTATTTCGCTGAACAGCAAGATCGCCCAGGATGGCATGAAAGCACTAGCCGCGGTGGAAGAACTGGTCATGCCCACTATAAGGGATCGGCGCGACAACCCGCGCGACGATCTGATCAGCAAGTTCTGGCAGGAAGGCCCCTCTGTTTTTCCGGATTGGGGTGAAAAAGATATCATGACTTACTGCTGGAGCTGCATGGACAATGAGACGAAGCCCTTGTCGAGAGGCTTGCTGTACATACTGGTGCGTGACCAGGATTTACAGGCAAAGCTTCGCAAGGATTCGAACCTGGTGCAGGATTATGTCGAGGAAGGTTTGCGCTATCTCACGCCGTTCAGAACGATTCGCAGGACGGTACTCAAGGACGTTGACCTGAACGGCACCAAGATGAAGAAAGGCGATGGGATCTACGTGATCACACCACTGACGAACAGGAGCGAAGAGAAGTGGGAGTGCCCGCATAGCTTTGTGCCGAACAGGGAGCAAAATACGCACTTTGCATTTGGCTTTGGCGCGGGGTATTGCGTGGGCCGTTACGTCGGCCGCGTGGAGGCCGCCGAAATGATCAAAGGCCTGTTGGCGGAAGCCGCCTCGATCGAGTTCGACCCCAAAGGGGCAAAGCCAAAGTGGGCCGGCGAAATGTATCATTCGGTTTCACCGGTAAATGTACTGTTGAAGTAGGCAAGGCATCCAGGTTGGTCCTCGAAAGAGGGCCGCCTGCTTTTGAATGGACGGATAAGCATACATGGTGTGTCTCGGGTGTCTGCGCCCGTGACGTGCCATGCCGCGATCTTGGCCCTGATGGAAAATACCTGTATTGGGAACGTTGGAAAATGCCACATGTGATAACCGAAACGTGCATCGATTGCATACACCAGGAGTGTGTAAAAGAGTGTCCCGTTGATTGCATATATTGGGGAGCCCGGGCCCTGTACATTCAACCGGACGAGTGCATCGACTGCGGAGCCTGTGTGCCGGCCTGTCCGGAGGATGCCATTTTCTTTGATGAAGATGTGCCGGACGATATGACAATGTATATCGCCGATAATGTGAAATTCTTTACCGAGATTTTGCAGGGAAAAACCGCGGCGTTGGGGGCTCCAGGCGCAGCGGCGCCAATAGGGGAATATGGCGCTGATACCGCGCTCGTCGCCCACTTTCCATCTAGAGTCGGGCTATGCAAGGGTTGTTAGGCTGAGGCGTTCGTCGGCAAACGCATCCGGCCCGTCGTCGAGCGCGTGCTGTATTTGAGCGCGGCTTAGCGGGGTTCCCCAGGCGTCGCGAGACGCTCAATAGAACTCCCGGCGATCGGGGAAGACTTCGCTAATGGGGTCAGGCAGCGCCTCCGACGCCTGTGCCAAGGCATCAGTGGACCGAGCCCGTTCGCGCCATGCGCTGGGTGGCATGTGGAAGGTCGAACGAAATATCCGTCCGAAATGCGATGCACCCGAGAAACCGCAATCCATCGCGATGGCGGAAATGGCTTTATCGGTATTCGTCAGCATCCAGGCTGCGAGACGCAAGCGCACGCCGCGCGCGTAGCTTTGAGGGCTTTGACCCATGGTTTCCTTGAAGAGTCGCTCCAGTTGGCGTCCTGAAACCCCTAATTTGCTGGTCAGCTCGTCCAAGCTGAGTCCTTGGCTGATGTGTTGCTCCATGAGCAGCACAGCGCGGCGTACGACTGGATGGGTCGGTGGGGGTATGCCCGGGGGGAGCGACTGAGCCGCATTCCTGCGCTGGACATCGTCAACCTGCAGGATCCGCACCGCCTTTTGCACGATGGATGGGCTGATGTGGTGGGTTAAAATCTCGGCGGCGAGGTCGATCGTGGCCCGCCCCCCGGAACAGGTGATGCGGCGCTGGTCGATCACATAGAGGCGGTCAGCCACGATCTTTGCCGGATCGGCATTGGGAAAATGCTCGAGGAAATCCCAATAGTGGAACCAGTGGATACAGATGCGGTAGCCGTCCAGAATGCCGGCTTGCATCAGCGTAAAGGCCCCGGTGCATAGGCCCACGATGGTGACGCCAGAGGACGCGGCAGATCGTATGAAATTCAGGATCGTCTGGCTGGTGGGTGGACGCTGCAGCAGGCCGCCCACCACCACCAGGTAGTCAAAGCGAGTCGGGTCCCCCAAGCACGCCGATGGCGTGACTTCGATACTGCTGCTAGAGCAGACGGGCGCTAGCGATTCGCCGATGATCTGCCAGTCGCAGCGTACCGGTCGGCTGCGATCCCCCTCGTCACTGGCCAGGCGCAATACGTCCAGCATCCCGGAAAATGCCGTCAGTGTAAAACTGGGCAGCAACAAGAACCCGAAGCGTACTGGCTTTTCGCTCGTCATGTCACTTGCCGTCCCCCGAAGCCGACCCAAACGTCCTTAGGAAAGTCGACGCCTAGCGGCTTCCATAGTATAACAAATCACTCTGTGGACTTGGATCTCAGTCGGACCAGATGCAGCCCGGGCAACCGCCTGCCCCCCTATGGCCTGCGGGTCGTCCAGCAGATCGTGTGGCGCCCATAACTCGCTCTGACCCTGTGGGCGATCCACACTTATTAGAGGTTGATTTTGCATCGCAGTCAGGCGGGATTACAAAAAATTACTGTTTTATCGTGGATAATCATCACAAGCACATACGGACGCTGGGTCATCAGTGTGCTTGGCATTCCCTCCGCCCCCAGTCACTCTCATGCTGCTTGCTTTACGCCGATGTAAACGCTTGTGAGGAACGCCGCACTATCCATTAGGCTTGGAAGTTTTTTTACAAATAGCCCCCTACCTGGCTTTGCGTGGTGTTTCCCCGCTGGATGTTTTCGGCGTCTCGGCATTACCCCAACGTATTTTAGAATCCTGAGATGTGGCTGCCGCGTCATCGGCGACTGGATCCGCTTTTACAATCACCGACGCCCGCACCAGGCACTGAACATGAAAACCCCGGCTGAGGCCTTCGCATTAGCCGCCTAACCTGTGCAGGTTCCGCTGGGTCATTACACGGGCGCATGCTGCGCCAAGTTCTGGCGGTCTTGCTCGTAATGATCGCCATTGTGCTGATACTCGGCCACGATCGGGCCACACATAGTCCGATGCTGACTGGTGCCGCTCAACTTGTGGTTGGCGTAATAGCGGGTTCTGGCATCGGTATGGTGGCCTCTATCATGGGCGTGGCCGGCGGAGAGTTGCTGATACCCACGCTGGGATTGCTGTTTGGCGTGGATATCAAGCTGGCCGGTTCGCTGTCGTTGGCGATCAGCTTGCCCACCATGATTGTCGGTTTCGCGAGCTACAGCCAGGATCGATCCTTTAGCATCTTGCGGACCCACAAATCCTTTGTCTTCGCGATGGCTGTGGGATCAATTGTTGGCGCGGCTATCGGCGATCAGTTGCTGGGGGTCGTCCAGCCCAGCATACTGCTGCCAGCTCTGGCGGTAATTCTGGTCGTTTCATCAGTGAAGGTCTGGCTTCATCAATAATGGTCGGCGCTATGCGTGGCATGGATGTAATCGCGAGCAATGACCTTGAGGGTACCGGCTCTCCATCGGGGCCGTTAGCGGACGCTGGCGAACCTTGCGGGCAAGAAAAAACCCGCAGAACGTAGTGTTCATACGGGTTTCAAGGTACTTATCGGAAGGTGTTCTGGTGGAGCCGGGGGGAATTGAACCCCCGTCCGCAAGCCCTCCACAAGCAGCTCTACATACTTAGTCGGCCAATTTTAGATTTAACCTCGGATCATGCCGGACGACAGGCCCTTCTTCGGCGATTCACACTGATTTAAGATTTGGTCCAGTGACCTGATCAAATCCGATTCCCTGTAGATGACGCTGCAGTGGGTTTGACCCCACCCGACCCAGGGACCAGTCGGTGCAGCGGCTCACCGCTTAAGCGGCCAGAGCGAAACGCTCGTCGTTGGCGTTTGTAGTTTTCCAGTGGATTTACGAGCGAACTGGTGCTCGGTATGCACTATCTTGCTTTGTGACCCACGTCGAAGCCATGTCGGCCCCAGACACGCCATTTTACCGTTATTTTTCAGATAATGAAATAGAAGCTGCCGAAAGGCCGGTTGGACAACCGCCTTCAGGCGGCGGGTGCCACGGATGCTCCTTGGATGCCGTGGCGTGCGAGCGCCTCGGCGACAAAGCCGTCGGCCTTGGCATCCTCTACAAAACCGGCGAGCCAGGCCGCCGCCTTCGGGCCTCGGTCGCGGGCTGTGCCCATGGCCTGCCGGATGACCATGAAACGGCCGTCCAACAGTCGCAGGCCGCCGCCTAGCCGCCGGGCGTCCATTTCGAGTTGCTGGCGCACACCTGCCGCCACGTCGGCGTCGGATTCCATGAATGTGCCCACCACCGCCGGGGATGTGGGCGCGCGGAGGATTGAGGCATGACCGAGTGTGCGGGTCAGAAAGAGGTCATAGGCGCTACCTTTGCCGACGACCACGGTATGCCCTGCCTGGTCGACCTCGCTATTGTCCTGAATGGGGGAGTCTGTGCGGACGAGGTAGCAGCCCTCGATCAGCACGTAGGGGGCCGTGAAGGCGATGGTTTCGCCCCTGTTGGGATCGATTGCGAAAAAACCACAATCCGCCTCGCCGCTGGCCACGCCCTCGACAGATTTACCCGCTGCGTCGTAGACCACCAGTTCAAGGGCGGTGCCAAGCCGCGTCGCGAGCCTGCGGGCCAGGTCCACGGATACGCCGGCCGGCAGGCCGGTGGCGGGGTCGAGGCGGGCCAGGATGGGGTTGCCGACATTGATCGCCACGCGCAGGCGGCCACTGGGGGCCAGGGCCGCGGTGCCGGCATCGGAGACGTCCGTGGCCGCCTGTCGTGGTGTCACGTCCGCGCCGTCTGGGCCGTGGGGGTCGACCAACGCTGGATGATGGGCCAGAGATCCGGCGCCTGTCGGGCGATGGCGTCGGCGCGCCAGGTGGCGGGGTCCTCGAGCGAGCAGTAACCGTAGGCGGCCGCGACGGTGGCCATGCCGGCCGCCTTGCCAGCCAGGACATCGCGCTCGTCGTCGCCGATGTAGATGCATTGGGCGGGCGCGTAGCCCGCCTGCCGGGCGGCGTGCAGCAAAGGTTCGGGGTGTGGCTTGATGTGGGGGGTGGTGTCCCCGCCGACGGTGACCACGCAGCGGGAGTCGAGCCCAAGGTGGCGGATGATCGGCAGGGCGAGGTATTCGACTTTGTTGGTCACAATGCCCCAGGCATAGTGATGCCGGGCAAGCTCGTCGAGCAATTCGGGCACGCCGGGAAACAGCTGCGTGTGCACGACGATGGCTTCGGCGTAGTCGCTGAGGAAACGTTGGCGGCAGTCCTCGTAGCCGGGATCCCCGGGGCGCAGGCCCAGAGCCGCGCCCAGCAGGCCGCGCGCGCCGTGCGAGGCGTGCGGCCGCAGGGCCTCGTAGGGCAGGGGCGGTAGTCCGCGATGGGCACGCTGCTTGTTGGCGGCCGCGGCCAGGTCTGGCGCGGTGTCGGCCAGTGTGCCGTCGAAATCAAACAGGACAAGATTTTCCATGGTGATCAATCCGCGCGTCTGGCGGCCATCATGTAGTTTACGCTGGTGTCGCGCGTGATCCGGTAGTGCCGGGCGAGGGGGTTGTATTCCAGGCCAGCCAGGGTGGCGGGCTCGAGTCCGGCCGCGCGGGCGGCGGCGGCCAGCTCGCTGGGCTTGATGAAGTGTTCGTAGCTGTGGGTGCCGCGTGGCAGCATGCGCAGGAGGTATTCGGCGCCGACGATGGCCAGCATGAACGCCTTGGGGTTGCGATTCAAGGTCGAGAAGCAGACCAGCCCGCCTGGGCGCGCAAGGGTGCCGCAGGCCTGTACGATCGAGGCCGGGTCGGGGACGTGCTCGAGGAGCTCCATGCAGGTCACCAAGTCGTATTGTCCCGGATGCTCGGCGGCGTGCGCCTCGGCGCTGATCTGCCGGTAGTCCGCCTTGATCCCGGTCTCGAGGCCGTGCAGCCGCGCGACCTGCAAGGATTCGCTGGCCAGATCGATGCCGGTGACCGTGGCGCCTTCGGCGGCCATCGCCTCTGCCAGCAGGCCGGCGCCGCAGCCCACGTCCAGGACGCGCAGGCCGTCCAGCCCGCCGGCCTGTTCGCGGATCCAGTCCAGGCGCAGGGGGTTGATGTCGTGCAGGGTCTTTAAGGCGCCGTTGGGGTCCCACCAGGTCGAGGCCAGGGCGCTGAATTTGTCGAGTTCGGCCTGATCGGCGTTGGCGGTCTGCATGGAAGGGCGCTCCAAAAATAAGGGCTCCGTATAACGGAGCCCTTATTGTACCCGCCGGGCCAGCGGCTCGGCGGGTACGGCAGCCGGCAAGGATTACTTGCGGGTGCCGACGATCTCGATTTCCACGCGACGGTTTTGGGCGCGGCCTTCACGCGTCTTGTTGGAGGCGACGGGGCTGAGTTCGCCCTTGCCTTCAGCGTAGATGCGGTCGGCGGGCACGCCCTTGCTGATCAAGTATTGCTTGACCGAATTGGCGCGGCGCTCGGACAGGCCCTGGTTGTAGGCTTCGCTGCCGATCGAGTCGGTATGGCCGGTGGCGATCACGGTTTCCAGGTTGATCGACGAGGCTTGCGAGGCGACCTGATCCAGAACCTGACGGCCTTCGGGCTTGATGGTGGCCTTGTCAAAGTCGAAGAAGGTGTCGGCGTTCAGGACGACCTTGCTGGCGGTCGGGGCGACCACGGGGGACTGGGCGACGGGCAGGCCGCACTCAGCGTTGGCGGCGGTGGCCGGAGTCCAGAACGCATCGCGCCAGCAGTTTTGGCCGCTAGCATCTTTCCAGACGTTACCGTCAACGTTCGTCCAGTTGTCGCTGGCAGAAGCCGAGCCGACGACCGACATGGCGGCGATGGCGAGTCCCATAGCGATTTTGGAGGGTTTGTTCATGTTTCTCCTCGTTTGAGCATGATGCTTGAAAGTGACCGCAGCGAACCCCCGCCGCATATCGATAAACGCGTCCAGTATAGCAATGTCCTGGCTGGATACTCAGAATTTGCGCTGGGTTTTATGCGTGTTAGCCGAAATCTTAAGGCATTTTTCTGTCGTGGGTTAAGTCATGGCGGGCCTAGAGGCCCAGATCAGGGAATTTCCCCTCTCATGGGCGGATTGTTGTGGGGTTTTCGCAACGACCTTGGGGGGCGGGCCGGATCGGCGGGCCGTGGACCCCCTGGGGCCGTCGCTGGGGAGAGGGGGGCGCGTCAATGCTAGAATTTACGATTGGCCCGTCATCGGTACTTATTTACGCCTGAAGGTCTCGGATACACCATGGACTCCTTTGCGAAAGAGACGCTACCCATCTCGCTCGAAGATGAAATGCGCCGCAGTTATCTCGATTATGCGATGAGCGTGATCGTGGGGCGTGCGCTTCCCGACGTGCGCGACGGCCTCAAGCCCGTTCACCGGCGAGTGCTGTTCGCCATGCACGAGTTGAACAATGACTGGAACCGCGCTTACAAGAAGTCCGCCCGCATTGTCGGGGATGTCATCGGTAAATACCACCCCCATGGCGACACCGCCGTGTATGACACCATCGTGCGCATGGCCCAGGATTTTTCCCTGCGTTACATGCTGGTCGACGGGCAGGGCAACTTCGGGTCGATCGATGGCGACAATGCCGCGGCCATGCGTTACACCGAGATTCGCCTCGCCAAGATCGCCCACGAGCTGCTGGCCGATATCGATCAGGAAACGGTGGATTTCGGCCCCAACTATGACGGCAGCGAACAGGAACCCCTGCTGCTGCCCTCGCGCCTGCCCAATCTGCTGGTCAACGGCAGTGCCGGGATCGCGGTCGGCATGGCGACCAATATCCCGCCGCACAATCTGTCCGAAGTGGTCGATGGCTGCCTGTATTGCCTGCACAATCCCGACTGCTCGATCGACGAACTGATCGAGCGCATCCCGGCACCCGATTTTCCCACTGGCGGGATCATCTATGGGATGAGCGGGGTGCGCGAGGGTTACCGCACCGGCCGCGGCCGGGTGGTGATGCGCGCCAAGGCACATTTCGAGGACTTGGAACGCGGCAACCGCCAGGCGATCGTAGTCGATGCCATTCCCTATCAGGTCAACAAGAAATCCCTCCAGGAGCGTATCGCCGAACTGGTGAACGAGAAAAAAATCGAGGGGATTTCCGACATCCGCGACGAGTCCGACAAGGACGGCATGCGCCTGGTGATCGAGTTGAAGCGCGGCGAGGTGCCCGAGGTTATCCTGAACAACCTCTATAAGAATACCCAGCTGCAGGAAACCTTCGGCATGAACATGGTGGCGCTGGTCGACGGCCAGCCCCGCCTGCTGAACCTGAAGCAGATGGTCGAGTATTTCCTGTTGCATCGGCGCGAGGTCGTGACCCGGCGCGTCATATTCCAGTTGCGCAAGGCCCGCGAGCGCGGCCACGTGCTGGAAGGCCTGGCGGTGGCGCTGGCCAATATCGACGATTTCATTGCCATCATCAAGGCGGCGCCCACGCCGCCCGTCGCTCGCCAGGCCCTGATGGACCGTAGCTGGGATTCCTCCCTGGTGCGCGAGATGCTGGTGCGCGCCGACGAGAACGTCGCCTCGGGCGGGCGCGCGGCCTATCGGCCCGAGGGGCTGGAGGCCCATTTCGGATTGCAGGCCGACGGCCTGTACCGTTTGAGCGAGGTTCAGGCGCAGGAAATCCTGAACATGCGTTTGCAGCGCCTGACGGGGCTCGAGCAGGACAAGATCGTGGGCGAGTACCGCGAGATCATGGACGCGATCGCCGATCTGCTCGACGTGCTGGCGCGTCCCGAGCGCGTCACCAGCATCATCGGCGACGAGTTGCAGGCAATCCGTGCCGAGTTCTCGACCGCGGTGCGGGATCAGCGCCGCTCAGAGATCGAATACAACGCCACCGAGCTCGAGACCGAGGACCTCATCACCCCGACCGACATGGTGGTGACCTTGTCGCGCAGCGGCTACATCAAGAGTCAGCCGCTGTCCGAGTACCGCGCACAGAAACGCGGCGGCCGCGGCAAGCAGGCGGCCGCCACCAAGGAAGACGACTGGATCGACCAGTTGTTCATCGCCAATACGCACGACTACCTGCTGTGCTTCTCGGATCGTGGCCGCGTGTACTGGCTCAAGGTCTGGGAGGTGCCGCAGGGTTCGCGCAACTCGCGCGGACGGCCCATCGTGAACATGTTCCCGCTGGTCGATGGGGAAACCATCACCGTCGTGCTGTCGGTCAAAGCCTTCAGCGAGGACCAGTACGTCTTCATGGCAACGTCGCGGGGGACGGTGAAAAAGACGCCGCTCTCGGATTTCTCGAATCCGCGCAAGGCGGGGATCATTGCCGTGGGGCTGGACGAGGGCGACTTCCTGATCGGTGCCGAACTGACCGATGGCGCGCACGACGTGATGCTGTTTTCGGATGCGGGCAAGGCCGTGCGCTTCGATGAGAACGACGTGCGTCCCATGGGCCGCGCCGCGCGCGGCGTGCGTGGCATGATGCTGGAGGACGGGCAGACGGTGATTGCGTTGCTCGTTGCCGAGGACGAGACCCAGAGCGTGCTGACCGCGACCGAGAACGGCTATGGCAAGCGCACCTCGATCGTCGAGTACACGCGCCATGGCCGGGGCACCAAGGGCATGATCGCCATCCAGACCTCGGCGCGCAACGGCAAGGTGGTCAGCGCGGTGCTGGTGCGTCCAGAGGACGAGATCATGCTCATCACCACGGCCGGCGTGCTGGTGCGCACGCGCGTGTCGGAAATCCGCGAGATGGGTCGGGCGACGCAAGGTGTCACCCTGATCAATGTGGATGAGGACAGCCTGCTCTCGGGCGTGCGCCGGGTCGTCGAGAGCGACGCCGACGAGGCCGAGGCGGATGAAGACGTGGGGCGCGAGCCCGACGCCGACGGCGTGGACGGCACCGGCCAGGCGCCGGACCGGGCCGCGGACGATGAGGATGATGCGTGATGCGCCCGTGGAATTTCGCGGCGGGTCCTTCGACCCTGCCCCTCGAGGTCCTGCAGCAAGCGGCCGCCGAGATGGCCGATTGGCAGGGCAGTGGCATGTCGGTGATGGAAATGAGCCATCGCGGCCGGCACTATACCCGCATCCGCGATGAGGCCGAGGCCGATCTGCGGACCCTGCTGGCGGTGCCCGACGATTTCGAGGTCCTGTTCATGCAGGGGGGCGGATCGGCCCAGAACGCCATCGTCCCCCTGAACCTGATCGGCAGGGCTGGTCTGGGCCGGGCGGACTACGTGCTGACTGGCCACTGGGCGCGCAAATCCTGGAATGAGGCCCGCCGCTACGGCGATATCGCGGTGGCCGCCACCGCCGAGGATGCCGCGAGGATCGATGGGCGGGACTACGATCCCTGGTGCTGGTTGCCGCCGACCGCGCAGTGGCGCGTGCGTCCGGATGCGGCCTATCTGCACGTCTGCGCCAACGAAACGATCGGAGGGGTCGAGCTGGCCGAACTGCCGGACCTGGCCGCACTGGGCGCGCCGGATGTGCCCCTGGCCGTGGACATGTCCTCGGATATTCTGTCGCGCACCATCGATTTCTCGCGGGTGGGCCTGGTCTATGGCGGTGCCCAAAAGAATGCGGGGCCGGCCGGCGTCACCCTGGCCTTCGTGCGCAAGGACCTGCTGGGCCATGCCCTGCCGGTCTGTCCCTCGGTGTTCGACTATGCGAATGTCGCGAGTGCGCAATCGATGTTCAACACGCCGCCGACCTACGCGCTCTACATTGCGGGCCTGGTGTTCAAGTGGCTGCTGCGCCAAGGCGGGGTGGCGGCGATGGATGCGGCCAGCGACCGCAAAGCCAGCGCACTCTACGGATATCTCGACGGTTCGGCGTTCTACCGCAACCGTGTCCATCCCGCCTGTCGTTCGCGCATGAATGTGCCGTTCGTACTGGGCGACGACGGGCTGAATGCCGTCTTTTTGACCGAATCCGAAGCGGCGGGGCTGCTGTCGCTCAAGGGCCACAAAAGCGTCGGCGGGATGCGGGCCTCGATCTACAACGCCATGCCGATCGAGGGCGTGCTGGCCCTGATTGATTTTCTGCGTGACTTCGAGAGGCGTCATGGATAAGGCGCTGCTTGCTCGGCTCGAGCCCCTGCGGGCGCGCATCGACGCGCTCGACGAGCAGATTCTCGGCCTGCTCAACGACCGGGCGCGTGCCGCCCTCGAGGTTGGCGAGGTCAAGAAGGCGTTCGACGCGGACGGGCCGGTCCTCAAGCCCGAGCGCGAGGCCCTGATCGTGCGCCGCCTGCAAGGGCTCAATCCCGGTCCGATTCCCGCCGAGGCGGTTCAGGCCGTCTGGAATCAGGTCATTTCGGCCTGTCGTGGGCTCGAAAGCACCCTGACCGTGGCGTACCTGGGGCCGCAGGGCTCGTTTTCCGAACAGGCGGCCTTCGAGCATTTCGGCCACGCGGTCAGCGGCCTGCGCTGCGAGTCCTTTGACGAGGTCTTTCGCGCGGTCGAGGCCGGGCAGGCCGACGTCGGTATGGTGCCCGTGGAGAACTCGACCGAGGGGGCGGTCAATCGCAGCCTCGATCTGCTGCTGAACTCCTCGCTCAAGGTCCTGGGCGAGCGCACGATCCGCATCCACCACAATCTCATGACACTCACCGGCGGGCTCGAGGGCGTGCGCCAGGTGCTGGGCCACCCCCAGGCCCTGGCCCAGTGCCAGGCCTGGCTCAGCCGCAACCACCCCGAGCTCGAACGCCTGCCGGTGGCCAGCAATGCCGAGGCGGCGCGCCTGGCGGCCGAGGATCCGACGCGCGCGGCGATCGCCGGCGAGGCCGCCGCCGCCGCGTGGGGACTGAGCGTCGTTGTCTCGGGCATCCAGGACGATCCGCAGAACCAGACGCGGTTCCTGGCGATCGGCGCGGCCGACGCCGGCGCCACCGGCCGCGACAAGACCAGCGTCGTTCTCGCGGTGCCCAACCGCGCCGGCGCGGTCTACGAGATGCTTGCGCCCCTGGCGGCCCATGGAGTATCCATGACGCGCTTCGAATCGCGCCCCGCGCGCACCGGGCAGTGGGAATATTATTTCTATGTTGATCTGCTGGGCCATCGCGACGATGAGGCGGTCAGCCAAGCGCTCTCCGAGCTCAAGCAGCAGGCCGCGTTCTTCAAGATCCTTGGCTCCTATCCCAGGCAATAAGGTTTCATGTCCATGTCCTCTCATCCAATCGCTCCGGCGCATGTGCAAGCCATCGCGCCGTATCAGGCGGGCAAACCCATCGAGGAGCTGGCTCGCGAGTTCGGGCTGGATCCGGCGCGCATCATCAAGCTCGCCTCCAACGAAAATCCCCTGGGCTGCTCCGAGCGGGTTCGCGAGGCCTTGCGCGAGGCGGTCGGCGACCTGCATGGCCGCTATCCGGATGCCAACGGTTTCGATCTGAAGGCGGTCATCGCGGCGCGTCACGAGGTGCCGGCACAGTGGGTCACGCTGGGCAATGGCTCGAACGACCTGCTGGAGCTCGCCTCGCTGGCCTTTCTCGACGACGGCACCTCGGCGGTCTATGCGCAGCATGCCTTCGTGGTGTATCGCCTCGCGACCCAAGCGCGTGGCGCGCGCCACGTGATGGTCCCGGCCCGGGATTATGGCCATGATCTGGAGGCGATGGCCGAGGCGATTGTCGACGACACGCGCCTGGTGTTCATTGCCAACCCCAATAATCCGACGGGAACACACAATCCGGCCGATCGTATCGAGGCCTTTCTCGAGCGCGTGCGGGTCCGGCACGGCGAGCGGGTCGTGGTGCTGCTCGATGAGGCCTATGACGACTATCTGGACCCGGCCGAGCGCTTCGACAGCGCCCAGTGGGTGCGCCGCTATCCGAACCTGATCGTGACCCGGACGCTCTCCAAGGCCTACGGCCTGGCGGCCCTGCGCGTAGGCTACGCCCTGGCGCAGACGGACGTGACCGATCTGCTCAATCGCGTGCGCCAGCCGTTCAATGTCAATGCGCTGGCGCAATTGGCCGCGCGCGTGGCCCTGGCCGATCAGGATTTCCTGCGGCGCACCTACGAGATCAACCGTGCCGGGCGCGAGCAACTGTCGCGGGCGTTCACCAAACTCGGCCTCGAGTTCGTCCCTAGCCATGCGAATTTCGTTCTGGTGCGGGTGGGCGATGCCGCGCGCGTCAATCGCGCCCTGCTCGAGCGTGGCGTCATCGTGCGATCCGTCGACGGCGACGGCCTGCCCGAGCACCTGCGCGTATCCGTTGGCCTGCCGGAGGAGAACGATCGCTTCGTCCAGGCGCTCACGGAAATTCTTGTGGCATGAGCGCGCCGGGCCGTCCCAAGCGCGAATCCCCCCTTGGGGGGGGTGGCGCGCAGCGCCCAGGGGGTGACATGAGCGCGCCGGGCCGTCCCAAGCGCGAATCCCCCCTTGGGGGGGTGGCGCGCAGCGCCCAGGGGGTGACATGAGCGCGCCGGGCCGTCCCAAGCGCGAATTAGGGGACGCATCTCCCCTGGTGCCGGTCCTGGCGGTGGTGGGCATCGGTCTGATCGGCGGTTCCTTTGCCGCGGCGTTGCGCCGTGCTGGGCAAGTCGGACGGGTGCTGGGGGTAGGCCGCCGCAAGAGTTCGCTCGACCGGGCGCTGGCGCTGGGCCTGATCGACGAGGCGGTGGATTATGCCGAGGCGGCGCGGCGTGCGGACCTGATTCTGCTGGCCACGCCGGTGGGCGCAATGCGCGGTGCGCTCGAGGCCCTGCGTCCGGATTTGCGTCCGCAGGCCCTCGTCACCGACGCCGGCAGCACCAAGTCCGACGTGGCGGCGATTGCCCGCGAGGCCTTGGGCGACCGTGTGGGCCAGTTCCTGCCCGGGCATCCGATCGCGGGGTCCGAGATGACCGGACCCGAGGCCGCCGACCCGGCGCTCTACCAAGGGCGCAAGGTGATCCTGACGCCGCTGGACGAAACGCCGGCGCACGCGCGGGCTTGGTTGACTCGGGTCTGGGAGGCCTGCGGCGCGCACGTGCTGCTGATGGATGCCGAACGGCATGATCGGGTGCTGGCGTCGGTCAGCCATGTGCCGCATTTCCTGGCGGCGGCCTATATGGCGCAGGTCGCGCGCGCGGCCGATGCCGACTTGCGACTGTCCCTGGCCGGCACGGGTTTTCGTGATTTCACGCGGATTGCCGCGGGATCCGCCGAGGTTTGGCGGGATATCTTTCTGTCCAATCGCGCTGCGGTTCTGGACGAGCTTGACGCTTTCAGCCGAGCGCTCGACGAGCTGCGCAGGACGCTTGAAAACGACCCGGATCCCCGGGCGCTGGAAGCCTTCCTCGAACAGGCGGCGCTGGCGCGCCGCCTGTGGGACGGCAGGAGTGCAATGACATGAATTCCATCGACGCGCTGCGCCTAGAGCCCGCCCAGCGCGCCCAAGGCGGCGTCACGCTGCCGGGCTCCAAGAGCATTTCCAATCGCGTCTTGCTGCTGGCCGCGCTCGCCGAGGGGCAAACGCGGCTCGAGGGGCTGCTGGCGTCGGACGATACGCGGGTGATGCTCGCGGCCCTGCGCACGCTGGGCGTGGCGGTCGACGACTCGGACCCGGAGAGCATCGCGGTGACGGGCGCCTCGCGCTGGCCGGTCATGGATGCCGATCTGTTCCTGGGCAACGCGGGGACGGCTTTCCGGCCGTTGACGGCGGCGTTGGCCCTGATGGGCGGGTCGTACCGCCTCTCGGGCGTGGACCGGATGCACGAACGTCCCATCGGCGATCTGGTCGAGGCCTTGCGCGGCCTGGGCTGCGAGATTCACTACGAGGGGCGCGACGGCTATCCGCCGTTGCGTATCGGCGCGGGCAATTCCGAGGCCGCACGGACGGTGCGCGTGCGTGGCTCGGTATCCAGCCAGTTCCTCACGGCTTTGTTGATGGCCGCGCCCGTGCTCGCGGCCCGTTGGGGGCGCGAGGTCGTCATCGAGCTCGACGGCCCGCTGATTTCCAAGCCGTACATCCTCATCACCCTGAACCTGATGGCGCGTTTCGGCGTCGAGGTGGCGCGGGAGGACTGGCACCGCTTCGTGATTCCGGCGGATGCCCGCTATCGCAGTCCGGGCCGCTACGCGGTCGAGGGCGATGCGTCCTCGGCATCCTATTTCATGGCGCTGGGCGCCATCGCCGGGGGACCGATCGAGGTGCGTGGGGCGGGGGTGCGCAGCATCCAGGGCGACATTGCCTTCGCCGATGTGCTCGAGGGCATGGGGGCGCGCATTGAGCGCGCCGACCACGCCATGACGGTCACGGGCCCCGTGGTCGCCCGCGGCGAGCGCCTGCAGGCCTTCGATCTGGATTTCAATCTGATGCCAGACGCCGCCATGACGGCGGCCGTGCTCGCGCTGTATGCCGACGGACCGTGCCGGTTGCGCAACATCGGGAGCTGGCGCGTCAAGGAGACCGACCGCATCGAGGCCATGCATGCCGAGCTGGCGCGCCTGGGTGCGCGGGTGGAATCCGGCGCGGACAGTCTGCGGGTGCACCCCATGGCCGAGGATCAGTGGCGCGTGGCAGAGATCGGCACCTATGACGATCACCGCATGGCGATGTGCTTTTCGCTGGCCAGCTTCGGGCCCGTGCCCGTCACCATCCTGGATCCGGGCTGTGTCAGCAAGACCTATCCCGCGTATTTCGAAGACTTTCGCAGGCTGATCCGTTCATGACTCTTGCTGCCCCTCCCGTCATCACCATCGATGGCCCCACCGCCTCGGGCAAGGGGACAGTGGCCATGCGCGTGGCGCAGGCCCTGGGCTGGCACGCCCTGGACAGCGGTGCGCTGTACCGGCTCACGGCGCTGGCGGTGACGCGAGCGGGCGGCGACGGCGGCGACGAGGCCCAGGCGGCCGCCGCGGCACGCGCCCTGGACGTGGTGTTCCGGGACGGCGGCATCTGGTTGGACGGGGTCGAGGTCGGCAACGAGATCCGTCGCGAGGCGATCAGCAACCTGGCCTCCCGCGTGGCCGCCTATCCGGCGGTGCGCGCGGCCCTGCTCGAGCGCCAACGAGCCTTCCGGACGGCCCCGGGCCTGGTGGCCGATGGCCGCGACATGGGCACGGTGATCTTTCCGGATGCGCCGCTCAAGGTTTTCCTGGATGCGGACGTGAATGAGCGGGCTCTCAGGCGTCATAAACAGTTGAAGGACAAAGGCTTTTCTGCTAAGCTGTCCGACCTTTTGGAGGATCTGCGGTTACGCGATGCGCGTGACCGCGACAGGGTGCACGCGCCGCTTGTGGCGGCCGCGGACGCCGTGGTCGTGGATTCGTCCCGCATGGGGATCGATGAGACGGTCCGCAAGGTGCTCGACCTCTGGTCGGCACGAGGACTCGCAGGGTAGGGGCACAGAGGTCCGCCGCCGCCTTTGCGGGATTTTTTCACTCCACCGGGCATTGTGCCTGGTGTGTCATTGATCGCCCGATGGGCGAATGGATTATCGTTCATGTCCACCCTTTCAACCGAAGCCGCGCTGGGCGGCGAAAGCTTTGCCGATCTGTTTGCCGCCAGCATCAAGGATCAGAACATGCGCTCCGGCGAGGTCATCTCCGCCGAAGTCGTGCGCGTCGACCATAATTTCGTCGTGGTCAACGCCGGCCTCAAGTCCGAGGCCCTGATTCCCCTCGAAGAATTCCTCAACGACCAGGGCGAGCTCGAAGTCCAGGACGGCGATTTCGTCTCGGTCGCCATCGATTCCCTGGAAAACGGCTATGGCGACACCATCCTGTCGCGCGACCGCGCCAAGCGCCTGTCGGCCTGGCTGCAACTCGAGCAGGCTCTCGAATCCGGCGAACTGGTCAACGGCACCATCACCGGCAAGGTCAAGGGCGGCCTGACGGTCATGACCAACGGCATCCGCGCCTTCCTGCCCGGCTCGCTGGTCGACCTGCGCCCCGTCAAGGACACCACCCCCTACGAGGGCAAGACGCTCGAATTCAAGGTCATCAAGCTCGACCGCAAGCGCAACAACGTCGTGCTGTCGCGCCGCGCGGTCCTCGAGGCCAGCATGGGCGAGGAACGCGAAAAGCTCCTCGAGACCCTGCACGAGGGCGCCATCATCAAGGGCGTGGTCAAGAACATCACCGACTACGGTGCGTTCGTCGACCTGGGCGGCATCGACGGTCTGTTGCACATCACCGACATGGCCTGGCGCCGTGTCCGCCACCCCTCCGAGGTGCTGCAGGTCGGTCAGGAAATCGAGGCCAAGGTCCTCAAGTTCGACCAGGAAAAATCCCGCGTGTCGCTGGGCGTCAAGCAACTGGGCGAGGATCCCTGGATCGGCCTGGGTCGTCGCTACCCGCAGGGCACCCGCCTGTTCGGCAAGGTCACCAACCTCACCGACTACGGCGCGTTCGTCGAGGTCGAGGCCGGTATCGAGGGCCTGGTTCACGTGTCCGAAATGGACTGGACCAACAAGAACGTCGATCCGCGCAAGGTCGTGACCCTGGGCGAAGAGGTCGAGGTCATGGTCCTCGAAATCGACGAGGATCGTCGCCGCATCTCGCTGGGCATGAAGCAATGCCGCCCGAATCCCTGGGAGGATTTCGCCGCCAACTTCAAGCGCGGCGACAAGGTTCACGGGGCGATCAAGTCGATCACCGATTTCGGCGTGTTCGTCGGCTTGCCCGGCGGCATCGACGGCCTGGTCCATCTGTCCGACATTTCGTGGACCGAGTCGGGCGAAGAAGCCGTGCGCAACTTCAAGAAGGGCGACGAGATCGACGCCGTGGTGCTGGGTATCGACACCGACAAAGAGCGTATCTCGCTGGGCGTCAAGCAGCTCGAAGGCGATCCGTTCAACAATTTTGTCGCCACCTACGACAAGGGCGCCGTGCTGTCGGGCACGGTCAAATCGGTCGAGCCCAAGGGCGCGGTTGTGACCCTGTCGGTGGATGTCGAGGGCTATCTGCGCGCGTCCGAGATGTCTGCGGGCCGCGTCGAGGATGCCACCACGGTGCTGCATGCCGGTGACCAGGTCGAGGCCATGATCATCAACATCGACCGCAAGGCGCGCTCGATCCAGTTGTCGATCAAGGCGCGCGACAGTGCCGAGACCGCCGAGACCATCCAGCGCATGACGGAAGCCAGCGCCTCTTCGGGCACGACCAACCTGGGTGCGCTGCTCAAGGCCAAGCTCGATCAGCAGCGCGACGATAGCTGATGGGCGGTTTGACCAAGTCCGAGCTCATCACCATACTCGCGGGCCGCTATCCCCAACTAGCGGCCCGGGATATGGATTTTGCGGTGAAAACCCTGCTTGACGCGATGGCCGATACCTTGTCCAGGGGCCAACGCATCGAGATCCGGGGTTTCGGCAGCTTTTCGCTGTCGCAGCGCTCGCAGCGCATCGGCCGCAATCCCAAGTCCGGCGAGAAAGTGTTGGTCCCCGCCAAGCTGGTGCCCCACTTCAAGCCCGGCAAGGAACTGCGCGAGCGCGTGGACCTTGGGCCGGATGGTGGCGATAGCGAGGAACTCGCCACCGTGGCCGATCTCTACCAGGCGCGTGTGATCGGCGGCTGACCTTCACCTTTGGGCGGTGGTCACGGGCAGGCCCTCATTCGAGGGCCTGTTCTTTTGGGGCGAGAGGCGGGCTGCGGCCCCCCGGTTTCCCCTTACAATGACGGAATTCCCACGCATGGAGCTTTGGATATGCGCTATCTGGTCTGGATACTGCGGCTGGCGATCTTCGTCATTGTGCTGCTTTTCGCCCTCAAGAACACGGCGCCGGTCGATGTGGGATTTTTTGCCGATCAAACTTTCCACCAGGTACCCCTGATCGTGGTGATGCTGATTGCCTTCGTCCTCGGCGTAGCCTTCGGCCTGCTGATCGCCGCCACGGCGGTCCTGCGCAAGCGGCGCGAGGCCGCCCGCCTGCGCCGCGAACTGGCGCGCGCCCAGGAGGCGCTCGAGCATCCGCAAACGCCGGCGGGGCCGATCATTCCCGAGACGGTTGCGCCCTTGGCGCCACTCTGACGCCGGGGCGCGCACAGTGTCTTTCGAGCCTTGGTGGTTGATTTTCGTGCCGGTGGTCTTCGCCCTCGGGTGGATGGCCGCGCGATTCGATTTTCGACAGATGATTTCCGAGACCCGGAACCTGCCGGATTCCTATTTCAAGGGCCTGAATTTCCTGCTCAACGAGCAGCCGGACCGGGCCATCGATGCGTTCGTCGAGGTGGCCAAGCTCGATCCCGAGACCACCGAACTGCACTTCGCCCTGGGCAGCCTGTTCCGGCGTCGCGGCGAGATGGAACGCGCCATCCGTGTGCATCAGAGCCTGCTGACGCGCCAGGACCTGCCCATGCCCGATCGCGAGAACGCCCAGTTCGAACTGGCGCAGGATTTCCTGAAGGCCGGCATGCTGGATCGCGCCGAGCAGGGGTTCCAGGCCGTGATGCATACGCGTCATGCCCTCGAGGCGGTGCGTTCGCTCATCCGCATCTATGAATCCGAGCATGACTGGCCGCGCGCCATCGATGCCGTGCGGCACTTGCACAAGCTGGTCGACGAGCCTGTTCCGCAGCTCGCCCATTATCAGTGCGAACTCGCCAGCGGGATGCTCGCGGCCAGGCCGCCAGACCTGGAAGGCGCCGCCCGGGCGCTCGAGGCAGCCGACAATGCCATGCGCAAGACCGGCACCAGCCCCGCGGCCGAGACCCGCGTGCGGATGCTGAGGGCGCAGTGGGCGGCGGCGAGCGGCGATGTCGAGGGCCAGCGCGCGCACCTGCAGGATGTCCTGGCCGAGGCGTCGGACTATGCGGGCCTGGTGGCCGAGCCCCTGTTGGCGTGCTACGAGGCCCTGGGGCGGCCCGACGAGGGCCTGGCCCTGTTGCAGGCCCATTACTTGCGCAACCCGACGCTCGATCTGTTCAATGTCGTCTTTCGGGCGTTGAGGGCGCGGCAGGGATCCCGGCCGGCCTGGACTTTTGCGCGTGAGGCCCTGCGTGCGCATCCTTCGCTCCTCGGGCTGGATCGTCTGCTCGAGGTCGAGATCGCACACACTCATGAGGGCGGCGGTGCCGACCAGATATTCCCCGGCGTCGACCTGGGCCTGCTGCGTTCGATGATTCACAAGCATACCCAGCGCCTGGACCGATACGCCTGCAGCCATTGCGGCTTCGAGGCTCAGCGCTTCTACTGGCAATGCCCTGGCTGCAATACGTGGGAATCCTATGCACCGCGCCGCCTGGAGGAATTGAAATGATGCCGTTTCCGGCACGAGAGGCCCGTGCCGCCAAGATTCTGGTGGTCGGCGACGTCATGCTGGATCGCTACTGGTTCGGCGAGGTCGACCGGATTTCCCCCGAGGCGCCCGTCCCCGTGGTGCGCGTGGCGCGGCGCGAGGATCGCCTGGGCGGAGCGGCCAACGTGGCGCGCAACATCGCCGCACTGGGCGCCAGGGTGGCACTGGTTGGCGTGGTCGGCGCCGACGAGGCAGGCGCGCGCGTCGGCGCGCTGGCCGCTGAGGACGGCATCGAGGCCCACCTGGTCGAGGATCCGGACGGCATGGATACCACGCTCAAGATGCGCGTCCTGGGCCGGCAGCAGCAACTGCTGCGCGTGGATTTCGAACATGCCCCGGGCGCGCGTGCGCTCGATGGCGTGGATGACCGGATGGCGGATGCGATCGCCGGGTGCCAGTTGCTGGTGCTCTCCGATTATGCCAAGGGCACGCTGGCGCGGGTCGAGGGCCTGATCCAGACGGCGCGCGCCGCCGGTGTTCCCGTGCTGGTCGACCCCAAGGGGCACCGCTATCGGCGCTATTACGGCGCCAGCATCGTGACGCCCAACCGCAACGAAATGCAGGATGCGGTCGGCCGTTGGGATTCCGAGGATGACTTGACCCGGCGCGCCCAGGCCCTACGTGCCGAACTGGGGCTCGAGGCCCTGCTGATCACGCGTTCCGAGCAGGGCATGACACTGTTCACCGGCGAGGGCCGCCGGCATGCCGATGCCCAGGCGCACGAGGTATTCGATGTGTCGGGGGCGGGCGATACGGTGCTCGCCACTCTGGCGGTCGCCCGCGCCGCGGGCCTGGACTGGTATGAATCGATGCTATGGGCGAACCGGGCGGGCGGCATCGTGGTCGGCAAGCTGGGCACGTCCATCGTCAGCGTGGAGGAACTCTCATGATCATCGTGACCGGCGGCGCCGGCTTTATCGGCAGCAATCTCGTGCGCGGCCTCAACCGGCGTGGCATCGACGACATCCTGGTGGTCGACGACCTGAGCGACGGCGACAAGTTCCTGAACATGGTCGACCTGCGCATCGCAGACTACCTGCACAAGGACGAATTCCGGCGGCTGGTGTGTTCCGGCGAACTGCCCCGGCCCGAGGCGGTGCTGCATCAGGGCGCCTGCTCGGACACCACCGAGCGCGACGGCCGCTACATGCTGGACAACAATTACCGGGTCACACTCGAACTGTTCGAGTATTGCCAGGCGCGCGAGGTGCCTCTGTTGTACGCCTCGTCGGCTGCCGTGTATGGCGCGGGCCCGCGCTATGTCGAGGATCCGGCCTTCGAGGCGCCGCTGAACGTCTACGGCTATTCCAAGCTGTTGTTCGACCAGGTGTTGCGCCGGCACATGGACCGGCTCACCGCGCCGGTGGTGGGCCTGCGTTATTTCAATGTCTATGGCCCCAGCGAGCAGCACAAGGGGCGCATGGCATCCGTGGCCTTCCATAACATGAATCAGTACGCCGCCGAAGGGCACGTGCGGTTGTTCGGCGGCTGGGACGGCTATCCCGATGGCGGGCAGCAGCGTGACTTCATCTATGTCGAGGACGTGGTCAAGGTCAATCTGTTTTTCCTCGACCACCCCGAGATTTCTGGGATTTTCAACTGCGGCACGGGCCGCGCCCAACCGTTCAACGATGTGGCGCAAACCGTCGTCAACTCCCTGAGGATCCACCAGGGGCGCCTGGCGCTGCCCCTGGAGGAGCTCGTGGCCCAGCAGTCCCTGCGCTACATCGCGTTTCCCGACGACCTCAAGGGCCGCTATCAGAGCCATACCGAGGCTGACCTGACCCGGCTGCGGGCGGCGGGGTACGAGGGCGCCTTCCGCGATGTGCAAGCCGGCGTGTCGGCCTATGCCCAGCGGCTGATCGAACAGGGGCGCTTGCCCTAGTTCGCGCATTGGGCCGCGGCGGTGGGGGCCGGATGGCGCCGTCGCCGCGCCTGCGACAACCCCATGGCTCGCGGCTTGTCCGCATGGGCGCGAACCTCCCCCAGGCCTGCCCTTGACGAGTGCGGCGAGCGATCATGGACGGACTCATACCACACGAGGAGCCCACCATGAATCCCTTTCTTCATCCCACCGTCGCCCAGCCCTTGCGCACCGGCTCACGCCGTTCCTCCAGGCTGATCCCGCCGCGCACCTTCGCGAGACGCCGCGCGCCTCGCGGCCGGCGTCTCGCACGCGCCCTGGGCGCCGCGGGCCTGGCTGCGGTCACCTGGTCGGGCGGCACGTTCGCCCTGGACCTGAACACGGCGACGCTTGCGCAACTGCAGGGCATCCGCGGTATCGGCCCCAAGACCGCGCAGACCATTCACCACGAGCGCGAACGCGGCGGGCGCTACACCTCGTTCGAGGACCTGTCCGACCGGGTGCGGGGCATCGGCCCACGGCGGGCCGATGCGCTGCGCGCGGCTGGCCTGAGCATTGATACGGGACCAGCGGCGCTCGCCGCGCCGCCGGATGCGGCCGGGCGCGCCAAGGCCTCCGGGCCGGTACCGCCCCGGCGCCCCTGAGGGCTGTGGGGCCGTGAGGCGGAATGTTGATGCCGGGTGTATGATTTCGAGCATGAAAACGTACCCCACCATCGAAGACATCATCGGCTCCACTCCCATGGTGCGCCTGCAGCGCATCCCGGGCGAGGCGGGGCAGGCGCGTGGCAACGTGGTCCTCGCCAAGCTCGAGGGCAACAACCCGGCGGGCTCGGTCAAGGACCGTGCCGCCGCGTTCATGATCCGCGGCGCCGAGCAGCGCGGCGAGATCGCTCCGGGCGACACTCTGATCGAGGCGACCAGCGGCAACACCGGCATCGCCCTGGCGATGGCCGCGGCCGTGCGCGGCTATCGCATGATCCTCATCATGCCGGACAATTCATCCCAAGAGCGCTGCGCGGCGATGACGGCCTATGGGGCCGAACTCATCCTGACGCCGTCCCAGGGGGGCGGCATGGAGTACGCTCGCGACCTTGCCTTGCAGATGCAGGCCGAGGGCAAGGGCAAGGTCCTGGATCAGTTCGCCAATCCAGACAACCCCAGGGCCCATGCCGAGACCACCGGTCCCGAGATCTGGGAACAGACCGAGGGGCGTATCACCCACTTTGTCAGCGCCATGGGCACGACCGGCACCATCATGGGAGTCGGCTCCTACCTGCATGGGCGCAATCCAGAGCTGCGCGTGATCGGCGCCCAGCCGGCCGAGGGCGCGCACATCCCGGGCATCCGCAAATGGCCCGAGGCCTACCAGCCTTCGATCTATGACGCCTCGCGCGTCGATGCCTTCGAGCTCATCTCGCAGGAGCAGGCCGAGGCGATGGCGCGCCGCCTGGCCGCCGAGGAGGGCATCTTCGGCGGCATCTCGTCGGCGGGCGCGGCGGTGGCCGCGATGCGGGTGGCCGCCACGGTGCGCGACGCCACCATCGTGTTCATCGTCTGCGACCGCGGCGACCGCTATCTGTCGACCGGCGTGTTCGGCTGAGTCGGGGCTCAGGCGGCCTGCGATGCCGATACCGCCGCGCGCATAGCCCGCGTCCGCCGCTGCCTGTATCAGGCGCGGCGGCGTCAGCCCGAGGGCGGACAGGTGTGCCAGTGAATAGCGATGTTTCACTTTTGAGACCTCAGTAGTCCTGGAGCCAGTCCATTGCGGTCAAGGGGGCGGCAGGTGTGGGCGTGGATGGTCCGGGGGCAGCGGTATCAGTCGCATGCGGCACAGGCGCAAGTGGGCGATCCGCCAGCACCCGTCCTCCCGCCGGTAGGCTTCCTCGTAGTGGCAGTAGCGGGTCTTCAGCCGCTTGATCTCCTGGATGGAGCACAGGCGGTCGAGGTCCGGGTTTGTCATGGCGTGTCCTCGTGGCTCAATATGCCTGACTCGAATAGGATCCCTGCTCGATCTCGTCGAACAGGGAGGCGCGCCGGGGGCTCCAGCCCAATTCCGCTCTGGCACGCAGGGCCCTGACCCGGCTGTTGGACCCGAAGCTGTAAAGGGTGGGACCCTCGCCGTATTCGGCAATGGCCTCCTCTTGGGTCATGGAGGCGGTCTTTTCGCCGAATCCCAGCATGCGACTGATGGATCGGCAGATGTCCGCCATCGACGCCTCGCCGTTCTCGGCGTAGTAGAAGGCGCCCGCGGGGGCGTCGGTCAGCGCCTTGACGTACAGGTCGGCCAAGTCCTCGACGTGCACGTTGGACCAGGTGTTGGCACCCCGGCCGACGTATCGGGCGACGCCGTGTTTGCGGGCGACCGCAATCATCCGTGGAATCTGGATGCTGTCCGGATTCAGGCCGGTGCCTCTGCCGTAGATCATCGGCGGCGCGATCACGCTTGCCCGTACGCCGTTGCTGGCCGAGTCGAGCACCAGCGTGTTGAGCGCGACGCGGGCCACGCGCGCCGCCAGGGGTTGGACGGGCGTGTCGTCCTCGTAAATCTTGTCGCTAAGTTCGCCCCCCGCGCAATCGGCAACGATTCCGGACCCGCTGGTCTGGATGAATGCCTTGCCGCGCAGGACCGGCAGCATGGCTTCCACCGCGCCCCGGTGGTCGGCATCCGCGGCATTGATGACGGCATCAGCGGAGTCGGCCAGCTCCGCCAGCAGCTCAGCGTGATCCAGGGTCCCCAATACCGCTTGGATGCCGTGGGCGCGAACCCGTTGTGCGCGTTCTTGCGAGCGGACCAAGCCGGTCACGGAGTGCCCCGCCGCGAGCAGCGCATTGGCGATCGTGCCGCCGATGTAGCCAGAGGCGCCAGTCAGGAAAACTTTCAAATCTATCTCCAGGTTGTCAGCCATTGCGGCTTTTCGGGAATGTGAAATGAATGCTACTCTTTAACAAGATGATGATAAATTAGGCACATGGAATAATATTTGTGAATTTTTGGAATAGATGAACGCGGATCTTCGGACCTTCGTCCTGGTGGTCGAACGTGGGAGTTTTTCCCTGGCCGCCGCCGAGCTGGGCTTGACGCCCTCCGCGGTGTCCAAGCTGGTGTCGCGCCTCGAGGATCGCCTGGAAGTCCGCTTGCTGCATCGGACGACCAGAAGACTTTCGCTGACGCCCGAAGGGGACATCTTCCACCTGCGTGCGCGGGATATCCTGGCCGCGATCGAGGATGCGGAAGCGGAGGTATCCCAAGCCGGGCGCATGCCCAGGGGCCGGCTGCGCATCAACTGTGTGACAGGGTTCGCCTTCCATGAGCTTGCGAATGCGCTCCCTGTTTTTTCCGCCCGCTATCCCGACATGCACATCGAGCTTGCCGTGACCGATCGTGTTGTGGATCTGCTTGCCGAGAACGCGGACATTGGGATTCGCTCGGGGGCCATCCTGGATCCATCGCTTGTCGCCCGGAAAATAGCGGACTTTGAACGGCGGTTGTACGCCGCGCCCGCCTATCTCGCAAAGCGGGGCATGCCCGGAACCCCGGGTGACCTAGCGGCGCACGACTGCATTGTTCATGCCAGCAAACCCCCCTATCGCTGGCCGTTTTTGGTGAATGGCGGCCTCGTGGACGTGGATGTCGCCGCCCGGCTGGCGGTCGACAACGCGGAAACCGCCCTGCGCATCGCGGTGGCCGGCGGTGGCATTACACGCGTGGCGGACCTGCTCGTCGGGGAGTCGGTCAGGAGCGGGTGCCTTGTCCCTGTCCTGGACGATTTCCATGTAGTCGATCCGATTCCCTTGTTTGCGGTCTATCCCCAGGGCAGGCACCGCATGCCGAAAGTGCGGGTGTTTCTCGATTTCATGCTGGAGCGTTTCTCGCATGGACCTTGGCGCAGCGGTGTCGCCGTCGGTGGGGATCCGGGGCGTCAATGATCCAGGCGGTTTGGGTCGCCGTAGCCGACCCGATCGGCGATTTCGTGCGCCAGATCCGCCACTGAGGCGGCATAAAAGTAGCTGCGGTTGTAATGGGTCAGCGCAAAGAAATTCGGCGTTGCGCTGCGGTATTCGTTCACGCCACGCACCTCGTCGCGCAGGTCGATCACCCCCAGCGCCGCCGCTTGCCAGGCGGTGCCGCCGCCTGGCAGCGCCCGGGCGCCCGCGGCGCGCAGGCTGGGCCAGTCGGTGGTCGGCGACAGGCCGTCTTGCACCAGGGCGTCGGCCCGGGCAGGCAGGGCCACCGGCGCGAATACCGGCACGTCGCGAACCCAGCCATGCTCTTGCAGGAACAGGCCCACCGAGGCGATGGCGTCGGCCTTGCTGCCCATCAGGTCGATGCGGCCATCGGCGTCGCCATCGGCGGCGTAGCGCATGAGACTGCCCGGCATGAATTGAGGCAGGCCCATGGCGCCGGCGAAAGAGCCCTCGGCGCTGCGGGCGTCGAGCAATCCCTGCGCGTCGAGCACGATCAGATCCTCGAGCTGCTGGCGGAACATCCGGGCGCGCTCGGGGCGGCCGGGATCCGGGTAGCGGAAGCCCAGGGTGGCCAGCGTATCGAGCACCCGGTGGTCGCCGGTGTAGCGGCCGTAGACGGTCTCGATGCCGATGATGGCGACGATGATGGAGGGCGGCACGCCATACCGCCGGCTCGCCCGGTCCAGGTCGGCGCGGTTTGCGTTCCAGAAGGCCACGCCTTCGCGGATCCGGATCGGGTCCACGTGCCGCTGTCGGTAGCTGAGCCAGGCGCGGCGGATGCGCTTGCCCGACGGGGTCATCAGGCGGGCCGCGGTGGCGTCGAACCGGGCTTCGAGCAGCAGCGCCTCGACCTCCGGCAGGGCGATGCCGTGGGCGGCGGATACTTCGCGGGCAAAGGCGGCCACGTCCGGCTGAAGCGCGCCGTTGGCTGCGACGAAATCCCCACGGGCCGGCACCGGCGCACGCTTCGGCGGGCTGTTCGGTATGGCGGCTGCCGTGTCTGAATGGGGGGCGCTGGGGGCGACGGGGGCGCTGGGGTCCGCGGTGCCGCTCGTGGCGCAGCCAGCCAGGGCAAGTGACGCGGCGGCAACTTGTAAAATGCGGACTGGTCTGGACATAATCGCCTTTATGGAAACTCTCTATATTACCCATCCCGCGTGCCGGCTGCACGAGATGGGCCCCCGGCATCCCGAGTGCCCGGAACGCTTGGATGCGATTTCCGATCAGTTGTTGATCCACGGCTTGATGGACTTCCTGTCGCCACGCACGGCCCGGTTGGCCGGCGACGAGGATATGCTGCGCGTGCACCGGGCCGAGTATCTGGCGGCGCTGTGGCGGGCGGCGCCCGCCGAGGGCTATGCCATGATCGACCCGGACACCGCCATGAATCCACATACGTTCGAGGCAGCGCAGGCGGCCGCGGGCGCGGGGCTGACGGCGATCGACGCTGTGATGGGCGGCGAGGCCCGCACGGCCTTTTGCGCCGTGCGTCCACCCGGCCATCATGCGCGCCCCGCCCAGGCGATGGGGTTCTGCTTCGTCAACAACATCGCCGTGGCCGCCGCCTATGCCCTCGAGCGCCACGCTCTGGACCGCGTGGCGATCATCGATTTTGACGTGCATCACGGCAATGGGACCGAGGAGATCTTTCTGCGCGACGAGCGCGTCCTGATGTGCAGCTTTTACCAGCGTCCCCTGTTCCCCGACATGTGGGCGAGCGACCCTGGGTCCAATATGATCAATGTTCCGGTGCCTCCGTATGCCGAGGCATCGGTCTGTCGTGATATCGTGACGGATTGCTGGTTGCCCGCGCTGCGGGCGTTTCGTCCTGAACTCATCCTGGTCTCGGCGGGCTTTGACGGTCATCGCGAGGACGAGATGGGGCAGCTCAAGCTGACCGAGGCGGATTACGCCTGGATCACCCGGGAGCTGCTTGAGGTTGCGCATGGCTGTGCCCAGGGGCGGATCGTGAGTTTCCTGGAAGGGGGGTACAACCTCTCGGCCCTGGGTCGCAGCGTCGCGGCGCATATCCGGGCGCTGGGCGGACTATGAATATATTTGGCATATTGCCCGACAAGGCTCGGCGCCTGGCTGTGCAAGGCCGGGTGCGGGTTATTTTTTTTATGGAGAGTGCTCGATGAAGGTCCTGGTACCTGTCAAGCGCGTCGTTGACTACAACGTCAAGGTTCGCGTGAAATCCGATCAAAGCGGCGTGGATATCGCCAATGTCAAGATGTCCATGAACCCATTCGACGAAATCGCCGTCGAAGAGGCGACCCGCCTCAAGGAAAGCGGGGTGGCCCAGGAGGTCGTGGCCGTGTCTTGCGGCGTGGCCCAGTGCCAGGAAACGCTGCGCACCGCGATGGCGATCGGTGCCGATCGGGGCCTGCTGGTGCAGACCGACGCCGAGCTGCAACCGCTGGCCGTGGCCAAGCTGCTGGCGGCGCTGGCCGCCAAGGAACAGCCCGGGCTCGTCATCCTGGGCAAGCAGGCCATTGACGACGATGCCAACCAGACCGGCCAGATGCTGGCCGCCTTGCTGGACTGGCCGCAGGCCACCAACGCCAGCAAGGTCGAGGTCGAGGGCGACCGTGTCAAGGTCACCCGTGAGGTCGATGGCGGTCTCGAGACCCTGAGCCTGGCGCTACCGGCCATCATCACCACGGACCTGCGGCTGAACGAGCCGCGCTACGTGACCCTGCCCAACATCATGAAGGCCAAAAAGAAAACCCTGGATACCTTCTCGCCCGAGGATTTGGGCGTCGACGTGGCGCCGCGCCTCAAGACCCTCAAGGTTTCCGAGCCGCCCGCGCGCGCGGCCGGGATCGTGGTGCCCGATGTCGCCACGCTGGTGGACAAACTCAAGAACGAAGCAAAGGTGGTGTAAATGAGCATTCTCGTCATAGCGGAACATGACAACGCCCAACTCAATGCCGCGACCCTGAACGTCGTGGCTGCGGCCGCCCGTCTGGGCGGCGATATCCATGTGCTGGTAGCCGGTGCCGGTGCCCGTGCCGTGGCCGAGCAGGCTGCGCAGGTCCAGTCGGTTGCCAAGGTGCTGCTGGCCGATGGGCCGGCGCTGGCCGATGGCCTGGCCGAGAACGTATCGGCGCAGGTCCTGGCCGTGGCCGGCGGCTATAGCCACATCCTGTTCGCCGCGACCGCCTCGGGCAAGAACATCGCCCCGCGCGTAGCAGCGAAACTGGACGTGGCGCAGGTCTCGGACATCGTCGCGGTCGAGTCCGCCGATACTTTCGTGCACCCGATCTACGCCGGCAATGCCATGGCGACGGTGCAGACCACCGACGCCGTCAAGGTCCTCACCGTGCGGACCACGGGCTTCGATCCGGTGGCGGCTCAGGGTGGCGGCGGTGCCATCGACACCGTCGAGGCGGTCGGCGATTCAGGCAAATCCTCCTTCGTCGGCCGTGCCCTGGCCAAGAGCGATCGTCCCGACCTGGCCTCGGCCTCGGTGGTGGTGTCGGGCGGCCGCGGGATGGGCAGCGCCGAGAATTTCAAGCTCCTTGAGCCGCTCGCCGACAAGCTTGGCGCCGCCCTGGGGGCGTCGCGCGCGGCGGTGGATGCGGGCTATGCGCCCAACGACTGGCAGGTGGGACAGACCGGCAAGATCGTCGCGCCTCAGTTGTATGTCGCGGTGGGCATCTCTGGCGCCATTCAGCATCTGGCGGGTATGAAAGACTCCAAGGTCATTGTCGCCATCAACAAGGATGCCGAGGCGCCGATCTTCGGCGTGGCCGACTACGGGCTGGTCGCCGATCTGTTCGAGGCGGTGCCGGAACTGGTCAAGGCACTCTAGGCCGAGACAATCCGGACGCGCCCTGGTGCGTCCGCCATGGCGGGCCCAGGCGGGGCCCGCCGCTCATGCGATAGGAGCGATCATGACTTATCAGGCCCCCATTCAGGATATCCGCTTCGTGCTGCGCGAGCTCGCCGACCTTCAGGGCGTGCTGGCGCTGCCCGGTTTCGAAGAGGTGTCCGAGGATTTGGTGGATGCGATCCTCGAGGAAAACGCGCGCTTTGTCGAACAGGAGGTTGCGCCGCTGAACGTCGAGGGCGATCGTCATCCGGCCATCTGGCAGGATGGCGAGGTTCGCACCTCGCCCGGCTTCAAGGCCGCGTTCGAGGCTTTCGCCCAGGGAGGATGGCAAGGCCTGCAGCATGAATCCGAGATGGGCGGCCAGGGCTTGCCCCGGCTCGTCGGCGCGCCCGCCACCGAGAATCTCAACGCCGCCAGCCTGGCGTTCTCGCTGTGCCCCTTGCTGACCGACGGCGTGATCGAGGCGCTGTCGCTGGTGGGGACGCCCGAGCAGCAGGCCCTCTACATCCCGCCCCTGCTCGCAGGGCGATGGACGGGCACCATGAACCTGACCGAGCCGCAGGCTGGCTCGGATCTGGCTTTGCTGCAGTCCCGCGCCGTGCGCCAGGACGACGGCAGCTATCGCATCACCGGCCAAAAGATCTTCATCACCTATGGAGATCATGACATGGCCGAAAACATCATCCACCTGGTCCTCGCGCGCACGCCGCAGGCACCCAAGGGGGTCAAGGGCATTTCGCTGTTCATCGTCCCTAAATTCCTGGCGGACGGCAACACCCTTGGCGCCCGCAACGACGTCTATTGCGCCTCGCTCGAACACAAGCTCGGCATCCATGGCAGTCCCACCGCGGTCCTGTTGTACGGCTCGGGCAAGGGCGAGGTGGGCGGGGGCGGCGCGGTGGGTTACCTGATCGGCGAGGAAAATCACGGCCTGGGGTACATGTTCATCATGATGAACGCCGCGCGCTACGCGGTGGGCTTGCAGGGCGTCGCGGTGTCCGAACGCGCCTTGCAGCAGGCCGTGGCCTATGCCAACGAGCGCGTCCAGGGGCAGGCGCTGGAAGGTTCGGATGGCGCGGTGCCGATTGCGCGCCACCCGGACGTGCAGCGCATGCTGGGCATCATGCGCGGCCTCACCGAGGGCGCGCGCGCCGTGGCCTACGTCGCCGCCTCGCATCGCGACAAGGCCGCGCGTGCGGCCGACCCGCAGGCGCGGGCCCGGCACAAGGCCATCTACGAATATTTCGTGCCTATCGTCAAGGGGTTCTCGACCGAATCATCGGTCGAGGTGGCTTCGCTCGGCGTGCAGGTGCACGGCGGCATGGGTTTCATCGAGGAAACCGGTGCCGCCCTGTATTACCGCGACGCGCGCATCCTGCCGATCTACGAGGGTACGACGGCGATCCAGGCCAATGACTTCATCGGCCGCAAGATCCTGCGCGATGGCGGTGCGATCGCCAAGGAGCAGATCGCCGGGATGCTCGAGACCGCGGCCGGTTTGCGTGCGGACGACGGGGCCGACGCCGAGGGCCTGGCCCTGATCGCCGATCGCCTCGAGGCTGCGGCGAGGGCCTACGAGGCTTCGGTCGACGACATTCTCGCGCAGGCGGGCACGCACGTCCGCGGTGCCTTCATGGGCAGCGTCCCATGCCTGATGCAGGCCGGCACTGTACATGCCGGCTGGCAGCTCGCGCGTTCCGCACTGGCGGCGGCGCGCGCGATCCGAGCAGGTTCCACCGATGCGTTCCATCCGGCCAAGATCGCCACGGCGGTGGCCTATGCGGCGCACGTGTTGCCGCGCGCCGCCGCCATGGCCGATGCGATCTCGGTCGGCGCGCTGGCCGATCGCTATATGAATCGGCAGTGGATATAAATATAAGTAAAAATTATTTGGACCTCGTTCTATATCTTGTCAGAATATGAAGTGTCAACTTTCGCCGCCGCCGGTCAACCGCCGGCGGCGGGCACTTCAGGTCCGCAAAACAGGAGTATTCGATGGCCACACTGCGCCTGGGCGACATCGCCCCCGATTTCGAGCAGGATTCCTCGCTCGGCAAGATTAAATTCCATGAGTTTCTGGGCAACGGGTGGGGTGTGCTGTTTTCCCATCCGGCCGACTTCACCCCGGTGTGCACCACCGAGCTGGGCTATACCGCGATCGTCTCGGGCGAATTCGCCAAGCGCGGTGCCAAGGTGATCGCGGTCTCGGTCGATGGCCGGCAGTCCCACATCGATTGGATCAAGGACATCAACGACACGCAGAACACCAAGGTCGAATATCCGATCCTGGCCGACGAGGATCGCAAGGTCGCGACCCTCTATGACATGATCCATCCCAACGCCAGCACCACCGCCACGGTGCGCTCGGTGTTCGTGATCGATCCCGCCAAGAAAATCCGCCTGATCCTGACGTACCCCGCCAGCACGGGCCGCAATTTCGACGAGATCCTGCGTGCCCTGGATTCGATGCAGCTCACCGACAATTACAGCGTCGCCACGCCGGTGAACTGGAAGCAGGGCGAGGACGTCATCATCGCGCCCTCGATCAAGGATCCCGCCGTCCTGAAGGAAAAATTCCCCAAGGGCTATAAAGAGGTCCGTCCCTATCTGCGGATCACCCCTCAGCCGAATCGCTGATCCCGCGCGCTTGCCGCCGGGCGGCCCAGCGCAGAAAATGCTTGCACCGGATGCTGTTTTTTTGTACAGTATATAAAACTGTATGAAAAAACAGTATTCACGGGCCAGCTCATTTCGGTCGGCCCGAGTCCACGAGGCGAGGTGACGGCATGACGGCAACAGTCTATTCCCAATGGCGGATTTCCCCGGCGCCCGCAGGGCGGCGGGCCGCCACCCAGGTCCGGCGTGCGCCGGCTGTGGTGAGGCGACGCATTCCTGATCGCGCCATGAGGCTGGATGAGGGATTGCCGGTGGTGGGCGCGGGCTTCGCGCGCGCCCGGCGGGCCGCCCGCCTGCACCGCCTGGCCCTAGCGGCCGCCGACGTCTGCATGGTGCTTGCGTGGGCGGCAATGATCCCCGGCCTGATGTGGCTGGGGGCGGTGGCCGGGTTCTGAGGGATCATCCGGGCCGATGCCCGCCATGTGTTCCATCAGCTGTGCGGTTCCTGTATAATTCCCTGTTTTACCAAATTCATCCTCTGGCGCGGCACGCCAATTCCGACCAATAGCCGCGTGAATGATGTATCGGAGCCTTACCGTGAATCTCATCGAAACCCTCGAACAAGAGGAAATCGCGCGTCTGACCGCCGGGCGCGAGCTGCCGGGCTTTGGTCCGGGCGATACCGTGGTGGTCAACGTGAACGTCGTTGAAGGCACGCGCAAGCGCGTCCAGGCCTATGAGGGCGTGGTCATCGCGCGTCGCAATCGAGGCTTGAACTCGGCCTTCACCGTGCGCAAGATCTCCTCGGGCGAGGCCGTCGAGCGGACCTTCCAGCTCTATTCCCCGCAGATCGCCTCCATCGAGGTCAAGCGTCGGGGCGACGTGCGTCGTGCTAAACTGTACTACCTGCGCAGTCGTACGGGTAAGGCCGCTCGCATCAAGGAAAAGCTGGTTCGCAAGGCTGTCGCCAACTAGTCGCGCCGCCAGTCCAACAGGGCACCCGTACGGGTGCCCTTGTTGTTTCTAGGATTTCATGTCTGACCGGATATCGTCCTCGGATACCGCGCGCATCGCCGGCTTCGACCCCGCGACCCAACCTGTGCTCGGGTGCGAGGCACTGCCCGGCCTGCCTGCGGAATGTTTGCGGCTGGACTACATTCGCGACGCGTTTCAGCGGCCCGTGCACTGGCAGGTCGAGCCCTTGTTCACCGAATCCTTCTCGCCCGCCGTGGTCGGCCCATCCGGTGCGCGACAGGCCGCGGTTCTGATGCCGCTGGTGCAGCGCGACCAAGGCTTGCACGTGGTCTTTACCCGGCGGGCCGAGCATCTGCACGATCATGCGGGCCAGATCAGCTTTCCGGGCGGGCGCATCGAGGCCAGCGACCGCGATCCGATCGCGGCCGCCCTGCGCGAGACGCGCGAAGAGATCGGCATTGACCGGCAGTTTGTGCGTGTCATCGGCGTCCAACCCAGTTTTCTCACGTCGACCCACTTTGTGATGACGCCGATCATCGGCGAGCTGTTGCCGGGCTTCACGATCCAGTCCGACGGGCAGGAGGTGGCCGAGGTGTTCGAGGTGCCTCTGGGGATTCTGATGGATCCGGCGCAGCATCGCCTGCATGAACTGCGGCTGCCCGATGGCGCGGCACGCTGCTATTTTTCCATCACCTGGCAGTCTTATTTCATCTGGGGCGCGACAGCCGTCTTGATCCGCAATTTCTATCACTACCTGGCGGCTGCGCGTCTCGGGCAGTAGCGCCGGCCGCGCAGCATGTGCTCAATAGCGCTGGGCCGCCTCGTTTTCCTCGAGGATGCGTTGGTAGAGCGCGTGGCGGGCCGGTGAAATCCCGCCGTGGGCCACACCTTCGAGCACGCCGCAGCCCGGCTCATGCCGGTGGGTGCAGTTGTAGAAGCGGCAGTGTGCGATGGCCGGGGCGAATTCCGGGAAGCCCTGCTCGATGTCGTGGGCGCTGAGATGTTGCAGGCCGAAGGCCTGGAAGCCCGGCGAATCGATGAGCTCGCCCCCGTTGGGCAGGGTATACAGGCGCGTATTCGTGGTGGTGTGCCGCCCGGTGCCCAGGGCGTCCGAATGCGCCTGGGTGGCGGCTCCGGCGTCCGGCGCCAGCGCATTCAGGAGGGTGGATTTGCCCATGCCGCTCTGGCCCAGCAGCAGGCTGCGGCGATTCCGCAGCATGGGATCGAGCAGGTGGTGGACCTCGCCGGAGTCCAGGGCGGACAGGGTCACGACACGCACCCCCAGGTCGACCAGCGGCTGCAGGCGCGCCTGGGCGCGCGCCAGGGCCGCCGTCAGGTCGGCTTTGTTCAGGAGGATGACGGGTTCGATGCCTGCGCTCCAGGCGGCCACCAGGGCGCGGCCCGTGAGGTCGTCCGAGAATTCCGGCTCGGGGGCGAGCACGATCAGCAGTTGGTCCAGGTTGGCGGCGAACTGCTTGCTGCGCGTGGCGTCGGACCGGTAGAGCAGATTGCGTCTGGGCGCGATTCCGATGATGACGCCTTCTTGGTCGCCTTCGAGCCGGATGGTGACCCGATCACCCACGGCGGGACCGGATTTCTTGCCGCGGGTATAGCACTGGCGCTGGCCGCCGCCGTCCAGCGCAACCGCGTAGTGCCGGCCGTGCGAGGCGACGACGAGCCCGACGGCCTGGTCCTCAGTGCTCATCAGTGCCCATGCCGCAGGTGCTGGATGCGCACGGCGGCCGGCGGGTGGCTGTCGTACCAGGCCGAGTGCAGCGGATCGGGTGTCAGGGTCGCCGCATTGTCGTCATAGAGTTTGACCAGCGCGCTGACCAGCGGCTCGGCGCCGCATTGCGCAACGGCGTAGCGATCGGCCTGGAATTCATCATGGCGGGACAGCAGGCTGGCGAGCGGCGCCGCCCAGAACGTGAAAACCGGCATTGCGAGAAAAAACAGCAGCAGGGCCAAGCCGTCATTGGGGCGGCCGAGCTGGGGGATCACGCCCAGGCCGGTGTAAAACCAGAGCTGCGTGGACAGCCAGGCGAGCAGCAGCAGGAGCAGCAGCGCGGTGCCGAAGCTCACGGCCATGCGCTTGAGGATATGCTTGTGCGCGAAATGCCCCAGCTCGTGGGCGAGCACGGCCTCGACCTCGTCGGAATTCAGGCGCGCCAGCAGAGTGTCAAAGAAGACGATGCGCCGGTGGCGGCCAAAGCCGGTGAAGTACGCATTGCCATGCGCCGAGCGCCGCGAGCCGTCCATCACGTACAGGCTGGACAGATGAAAGCGACAGCGCTTGGCCAGCGCGTGGATGCGCGCGCTCAGCTCAGGGTCGTCCAGCGGCGCGAAGCGGTTGAACAAGGGCGCGATGAGGCTGGGATACAGCCACAGCACCAGCAGGTTGAAGGCCACCCACAGGCCCCAGGCCCACCAGGCCCAGGCGGCGCCCGTATGCGCCATCACCCATAGGATGCCGGCCAGCAGCGGCGTGCCCAGGATCAGCGTGATGAGGAGGATCTTGAGGGTGTCGAGTGCGAACAGCCGCGGGGTCATGCGGTTGAAGCCGAAGCGCGCCTCGAGCCTGAAGATGCGCCAGATTGCGAAGGGCAGGCCCACCAGGCCCAGGATGGCGAAGACCGAGCCGACCAGGATCAACTGGCGCGGAATCTCGGGCTCGATGAGACGCCCGATGTGAAGGTCGAGGAACTGCAGCCCGCCCAGCAGCGTCAGGCCGAGCAACACAGCGGCCTCGACCACCCGCTCGACCAGGAGTAGCTGTACGCGCGCGGTGGTATAGTCGGCGGCCCTGTGGTGGCTGTACAGGCCGATGCGCTCGGCGAAGACCTCGGGTACGACGTCGCGATGGCGCAGCACGTGCCGGACCTGGCGCCGTGCGAGCCAGAATCGGATGAGAAGGTCGCCCAGCAAGCAGGCGATGAACAGCGAGGTAAACATATCCGTCCGGCCATATGCGAAAATCAGGTTTTCTATCAAGGATTATATGGTATGGCGGTTAACGATCAGCGCCTGATCTGGCTGGACATGGAAATGACCGGCCTGGATCCGGAAAAGGAACGCATCATCGAGATCGCGATGGTCGTCACCGAGCCCGACCTGACGCCCGTGGCGCAGGCGCCGGTTCTGGTGATCCACCAGAGCGACGCACTGCTCGAGGCCATGGACAAGTGGAATCAAGCCACCCACGGCAAGAGCGGCCTGATCGACCGGGTCAGGGCCTCGACGATCACCGAGGAGAGGGCCGAGGGCATTTTGCTGGATTTCCTGGCGCCCCTGGTGCCCGAGGGCAAGTCGCCGATGTGCGGCAACACCATCGGCCAGGACCGGCGTTTCATGGTCAAGTACATGCCGCGCCTGGAGGCTTATTTCCACTATCGCAATCTGGATGTCAGCACGCTCAAGGAGCTCTCCCTGCGCTGGAAGCCCGAGGTCTATCGCAGCTTTGTCAAGCAGAGCAAGCACGAGGCTCTGGCCGACATTCAGGAATCGATTGCCGAGCTCGCTCATTACCGCGAGCATTTCATCAAACTTTGAGGGGAGCCATGTCCGCGCCTGGAATCGCCGGGATCGGCACCGACCTGCTGCGCATCGAGCGCATCGAGCGCGTCTATGCGCGGCACGGCGAGCGGTTCGTGGCACGCATCCTTGGGCCCGATGAGCAGGCCGTGTTTCGCCGACGCGCGGCACGCGATCCCCGGCGGGGCATGCGCTACCTGGCGACGCGCTTCGCCGCCAAGGAAGCCTTCTCCAAGGCGATCGGACTGGGGATGCACATGCCCATGGCCTGGTCGCGCATGCAGGTGATCAATCTGCCGGGGGGGCGGCCCGGCGTGCGGCTGTCGAAGCCGTTGGCGGACTGGTACCACGCGCGTTTCGGGCCGGCTCACGTGTCCCTGACGGATGAGCACGACATGGTGGCGGCCTTCGTGATCATCGAGGCCCTGTCCGCCGATGTCGAGGTGAGGAAATCATGATGTCGATCATGGCGCCGGGTCCCGTGATGGTGGATGTGGCGGGGCTCGAGCTGAGCCCGCACGAGCGCGAACGGCTGCGCCATCCGCAGGTCGGGGGCGTGATCCTGTTTGCGCGCAATTTTTCAGACCGCGCCCAGCTCACGGCCTTGTGCGCCGCCATCCATGAGGCGCGCGCCGAGCGGCTGCTGATCGCCGTGGATCACGAGGGAGGGCGTGTCCAGCGTTTTCGCACGGATGGCTTCACGCCCCTGCCTCCCATGCGGCTGTTCGGACGCTGGTACGACGCCGAGCCCCAGGAGGCCCTGCGCGGCGCGACCGAGACTGCCTTCGTGCTGGCCAGCGAGCTGCGGGCCTGCGGGGTGGATTTCAGCTTCACGCCGGTGCTCGATCTGGACTACGGCGTCAGTCAGGTGATCGGCGATCGTGCGTTTCACGACCGCCCCGAGGTGGTGGCCCTGCTGGCGCGCGCCCTGATCCAGGGCCTGCATGAGGCGGGAATGGCGGCCTGCGGCAAGCACTTCCCCGGCCACGGGGCCGTCGCGGCGGACTCGCACCTCGAGATTCCGGTCGACCAGCGGCCCCTCGAGACCATTCTCGCGCGGGATGCGGCACCCTATGCCTGGCTGGGCGACCTGGTCTTGCCGGCGGTGATGCCGGCGCACGTGATCTATCCCGAGGTGGCGCCCGAGCCTGCGGGGTTTTCGGCGCGCTGGATCACCGAGATCCTGCGTGGTCGCCTGGCATACGACGGGACGGTGTTCTCCGACGACCTCACCATGGAGGGCGCCTCTGTCGCGGGCGACATTCATGCGCGCGCGCGCGCAGCCCTGGATGCGGGCTGCGACATGGTGCTGGTGTGCAACCGGCCGGATCTCGCCGACGAGCTCCTCCGCGGCCTTGATCGCCCCCTGGACCCCCGTTCGGTGAACCGCATCCGCCGCCTCATGCCCGCGCGCCCGGCGCCCGGCTGGGCGGCGCTGCTGGCGGATCCGAGGTATCTCCGTGCCCGAAGCCTTCGATCTCAAAACCTTTTTGGCTGAGTTGCCGCGCCTCCCGGGCGTCTATCGGCATATCGATGCGAACGACGAGGTACTGTACGTCGGCAAGGCGCGCGACCTCAAGCGCCGCGTCAGCTCGTATTTCCAGAAGTCGGGCCATGGCCCGCGTATCAGTCATATGCTGGCGCGGGTGGTGCGCACCGAGGTCACCGTGACCCGCAGCGAGGCCGAGGCGCTGATCCTGGAAAATAACCTGATCAAGCGACTGAAGCCTCGCTACAACATTCTGTTCCGGGACGACAAGTCCTACCCCTATCTCCACATCACCGCGCACGCGGCGCCGCGCATCGTCTATTACCGCGGCAGCACCCAGGGCAAAGGGCATTTCTTCGGACCCTATCCGAATTCATGGGCGGTGCGCGAGACGATCCAAATCCTGCAGAAAGTGTTCCGCCTGCGCACCTGCGAGGACAGTGTCTATGCCCACCGCACCCGTCCCTGCCTGCTCTATCAGATTGGCCGCTGCTCCGCGCCCTGCGTGAGCCTGATATCGCCCGAGGCCTACCAGGCGGATGTGGACCGCGCGATCCGTTTCCTCGAGGGGCGCGCCGGCGAGGTGCTCGGCGATATCGAGGCCCGGATGCTGAGCGCTGCCGAGGCCGAGGATTTCGAGCAGGCCGCCGTGCTGCGGGACCAGATGCGCGCCTTGGCCAAGGTGCTGCAGCAACAGACCATGGAGCAGGTCGGGGATGACAGTGTGGACGTGATCGCGTTGGCCAGCGCGGGTGGGCGCGTGTGCGTCAACCTGGCGATGGTGCGCGCCGGACGTCACCTGGGCGACAAAGCCCTGTTTCCCAGCCAGGCCCAGGACGAGGCGCCGGAGGACGTCCTGTCGGCCTTTGTGGCCCAGCACTACGCCGACAATCCTCTGCCGCCGGTGCTGGTCTGCTCTCATACGCTCTCGGATCCGGGCCTGATCGATCTGATCGCCCAGCAGCACGGCCACAAGGCGCGTGTCCTCACGCGGCCCCAGGGTGCGCGTCGTTTGTGGCTCGAGCAGGCCGTGCGCAATGCCCAGATGGCGCTGGCGCGCATGCTCGGCGAGTCCAGCGCGCGCGCCGCGCGCACCCGGGCGCTGGCGATCGAGCTGGACCTGGACACCGATGAAGAGGCGCTCGAGGCCATGCATATCGAGTGCTTCGACATCAGCCATACCGCGGGTGAGGCGACCCAGGCTTCTTGCGTGGTCTATCAGCACCACGCGATGCAGCCCTCGCTGTACCGGCGCTTCAACATCGCCGGCATCGAACCGGGCGACGATTATGCCGCCATGCGCCAGGCGCTCTCGCGCCGTTTCGCCCGCGTGGCCGACGGCGATGCGCAGATGCCTGACGTCGTGCTGATCGATGGCGGCAAGGGGCAGGTCGAGGTCGCGCGCCAGGTCTTCGTCGAGCTGGGCCTGGATGTGAGCACCATTGTCGGCGTGGCCAAGGGGGAAGGGCGCAAGGTGGGGCTCGAGACCCTGGTCTTCGTCGACGGCCGCCCGCCCGTGGCCCTGGGTGTCGAGTCCGCGGCGCTGATGCTCGCGGCCCAGGTGCGCGACGAGGCTCATCGCTTTGCCATCACCGGGATGCGCGCCCGCCGCGCCAAGGCCCGCAACGTGTCGCGTCTTGAGGAAATCGAGGGTGTGGGCAAGCAGCGACGCCAGAAACTGCTGGCGCGCTTTGGCGGGTTTTCGGGGGTCGTCGACGCCAGCATCGACGACCTGCGCTCGGTCGAAGGGATCTCGGACGAGCTTGCCGAACGCATCTACCACGCCCTGCGCTGAGCCGCGGCGCCGGCCCTGCGCGGGCCCGTCTTGTGGGGTAGTATTGCACCTATCATGCCGTTCAATATCCCCATCGCACTGACTTGGCTGCGCATCGCCATGATCCCACTGGTCGTGGGCTTGTTCTACATCCCTGTGGGCTGGGTCGATCCGAGCCTGCGCGATGCGGTCGCCGCCGTGGCGTTTCTCGTGGCGGCGGTCACTGATTGGCTGGACGGGTGGCTGGCGCGGCGCTGGAACCAGACCTCGGCCTTTGGTGCCTTCCTCGACCCGGTTGCCGACAAGCTCATGGTCAGCGCCGCCTTGCTGGTGTTGCTGGACCTCAATCGCGTGGATTCCTTCATCGCCCTGGTGATCATCGGGCGCGAGATCACGATTTCGGCCCTGCGCGAATGGATGGCCCAGATCGGTGCGAGCCGCAGCGTCGCCGTGCATCGGTTGGGCAAGTTCAAGACCGCCGCGCAGATGGTTGCCATCCCCTGCCTGCTGTACTGGCAGCCCCTGTATGGAGTGTCCACGCGGATCGTCGGCTCGGTGCTGATCGTCGTTGCCGCCATCCTGACGGTCTGGTCGATGTGCTATTACCTGCGCCGTGCCTGGCCCCAGATTCGGGAGCGTGGCTGAGCCGGCGGCCCGCCACGCGGGCTCGCCTGGCGGCGGCTCCGAGGCTTATTGCCGCAAGGTCCGGGCCTGTCCGATGGACTCGGGCCCGTGGTTCGCGCGCCAGGGGTTGATGTCCAGGCCGCCCCGGCGGGTATAGCGCGCGTAGACCAGCAGCTCTTGTGGCTGACAGCGCTGCATGATTTCCCCGTAGATCTTTTCCACGCACAGTTCGTGGAATTCATTGTGCCGCCGCAGCGACACGATGTAGGCCAGCAGGCCCTCGTGGTCGATGCGTGGGCCGGCGTAGCGAATCTGCAGGCTCGCCCAGTCCGGCTGGCCGGTGACGGGGCAGTTCGATTTCAGCAGCTCGGATACCAGGGCCTCGCGCACGACGCCTGCGGGATCGGCCAAGCGCAGCCGCTCGGGCGCCGGCTCGTAAGTGTCGATCGCGATGTCCTGGTCGTCGATGCACTGGCCCGCCAGCGCCTGACAACTGAGCTCGAAGGCGGGTCGCACCGGCAGGATCTCGACGTGCACGGACTTGCCGCTGGCACGCGTCAAGTCCGCCTGGAGGCGTTGGCGCACGATGTCGGGGTGCTCGATGCGTTCTTCGTTGTAGCTGTTCAGGTAGAGCTTGAGGGATTTCGACTCGATCAGGCTCGGGCTGTCGGCGGGAAAGGTGAAGCGGCCCATGGCGACGATGGGCTTGCCACGCCCGTTCAGCCAGGACAGCTCATAGGCGTTCCAGATATCCGCACCGTGGGTGGGGGTCGGCAGATCCATGCCGGCGCGAGTATCCGCGCGGGCGATGGGGTAGAGCAGGGCGGGATCGTAGCCCGTGGGCTCGGGCACGCTGCGGCCCAGAGGACTGTCGGTATAGAGAGTGCGGGACATGGCGGCCTGGGGCGTCGATTTTGGGATGGCTTGATTGTAGCCCCGGTCACTCGCGATTCCGGATCGTGGGCCGATCACTTCGCCATATGAAAATCACCATGCTGCATTGCGGACGCGATCCTTTCGTAAAGAGAAAAAACTTTTCATAACATGAAATTTAATTAATAATTAATTGATTTTAAAAGAAAATATTTTTTGTCTTATATAAGATATAAGTGCTGTGTGCGCTGCGTCATCCGCATAGACTGTGACTCAATGATTTCTTCTTTCTTTCATCGAGGAGCATGACCATGAAGACACGTGAGAGTGAAGTGCGCGACTTGCAGCGCCAATGGGCCGAGGATGCGCGCTGGCAGGGGATCAAGCGAGGTTACGGTGCCGACGAGGTGGTGCGTCTGCGGGGCTCCGTGGTTGTCGAGCACACCCTGGCGCGCCGCGGTGCCGAGCGCCTCTGGCACCTGCTTCACAAAGAGGATTTCGTCAACGCACTGGGCGCGCTCACGGGCAACCAAGCCATGCAGCAGGTCAAGGCCGGGCTCAAGGCCATCTATCTGTCGGGCTGGCAGGTGGCGGGCGATGCGAACATCGCCGGGGAAATGTATCCGGACCAATCCCTCTATCCCGCCAATTCGGTGCCCAGCGTGGTGCGCCGGATCAACAACGCCCTGACCCGTTGCGACCAGATCCAGTGGATGGAGGGGCGCAATCCCGGCGACGAGGGCTATATCGACTACTTCGCGCCCATCGTGGCCGATGCCGAGGCCGGCTTCGGCGGCGTGCTCAATGCCTTCGAACTGATGAAATCCATGATCGAGGCGGGCGCGGCGGGCGTGCACTTCGAAGACCAACTCGCCTCGGTCAAGAAATGCGGCCACATGGGCGGCAAGGTCCTGGTGCCTACCCGCGAGGCCGTCGCCAAGCTCGTGTCCGCCCGTTTGGCCGCCGATGTGCTGGGCGTGCCGACCCTGCTGGTGGCGCGCACCGATGCCGAGGCCGCCGACCTGCTGACCAGCAACATCGATGACAACGACGCACCGTTCGTGACGGGCGAGCGCACGATCGAGGGTTTCTACCGCACGCGCGCGGGCCTGGACCAGGCCATCTCGCGCGGCCTGGCCTATGCGCCCTATGCGGACCTCATCTGGTGCGAAACGTCGACACCGAACCTGGACTATGCGCGCCGCTTCGCCGAGGCGGTCCACCGCCAGTTCCCCGGCAAGATGCTGGCCTACAATTGCTCGCCCTCGTTCAACTGGAAGAAAAACCTGGACGATGCGACGGTCGCCAAGTTCCAGCGCGAGCTGGGTGCGATGGGCTACAAGTTCCAGTTCATCACCCTGGCCGGCTTCCATGCCCTGAACTACAGCATGTTCGAGCTTGCCCACGGCTACGCCCAAAGCCAGATGAGCGCCTTCGTCGAGTTGCAACAAAAAGAGTTCGCCGCCGCGGACAAGGGGTTCACGGCGGTCAAGCACCAGCGCGAGGTGGGGGTCGGTTATTTCGACGCCGTGACCCAGGCTATCGAGGGCGGGCAGTCCTCGACCACCGCGTTGGCCGGATCGACCGAAGAGGCCCAGTTCGACCACGAGCACGCCGAGGCGCGGGTGGCCTGAGGCGCAGCGGATCCCTGAGGACGGAAAAGTCGGGGGACTTTTCCATGCCGTGTTTCGGGAGGGCTTGGCCCTCCCGTTTTTTGCGGCAAGGTGGGGTGTGGTGTTTCCACATCGTTAGCAGGGATAATAAGTTCACTTTGATTTAAATCAAAGCTAAAGGGGTTTTCCGTCGATATAGTGCCCACTATGCCCAGAGTTTCACTGTTTTCCCCACCCCCCGGCATGAGCGGGGGGATGCGTCGCGCGCGCCGCCATATGCTGGCGCGCACTGGCTTGGCGTGGCTAGGCATGATGCAGATCATGATGCTGGCGTTTCCGGGCTACCTGCGCGGTGGTGTACGCTCGGCCGAATCCCAGGCCTCCCTCGAGCAGGCCATCGTCCTCATGAACTGGATCAGCCTAGCCTTGTGCGTGCCGGTGGTGCTGTATTGCGCCTGGCCGGTGTGGCGCGGGGCCTGGCACGACTTGGCTCGGCTGCGCGTGGGCATGGACGTGCCGGTGGCCTTGGGCATTCTCGCCGCCTTCATCCCCAGCGTCCTCGCCACCTGGGCCGATGCGGGTGAGGTTTATTTCGATTCGGTCTCGATGTTCGTCGCCTTTCTACTGACGGCGCGCTATCTAGAGACTTGCGCGCGGCAGGCGGTGTCCGGGCAGCCCGGAGGCTTCGATGGGGTGCCGCTGCTGCGCTCGGCCGATCGCCTGGCCTTTTGGTTCGTTCTGGTCCAGATCCTGCTGGCCTGTCTCGTCGGCCTGTATTGGCTGCGGACCACGCCCGAGCACGCGATGACCGTGACCGTCGCATTGCTGGTCATGAGTTGTCCCTGCGCGATGTCCATGTCGGTGCCTACGGCGCTGTCCGCACGCCGTGCGGTCCAGTTGCGCGAGGGAGGGGTGCTGGATCCTGCGGACGCGCAGGCGCTCGACCGCGCGACGGCCCGGATCGCACGCCAGAACCTCTACGGCTCGCTTGTCTGGCATTTGTTGATGACGCCGCTGGCCGCCCTGGGCTGGGTACAGCCCTGGCTGGCGGCGCTCACCATGCTGGCGTCCTCCTTGGCGGTGGCGGCCAATGCCTGGCGCCTGACGCGCATGGCCACGTGTGAGCCGATGCCGCTGGCGCAGAGCCTCGCCTGAAGGCCGCCATGGATGCCCTGTTTCTCCTCCTGCCGGTTTCGCTGCTGTTCGTCGTGGGAATCGGCGTGGCATTCTGGTGGGCGATCTTCTCTGGGCAGTTCGATGATACGCAGGACGCGGCCCAGGCGATCCTCCGGGATGACGATCGGCCCCAGTCTTAGGCTACTTGATGTAAATCAATGTGCCTTTGCCTCGGGTAAGGGATTATTCACCGTTTTAAAAATTAATGTCTTAACTTGTTTTTAGGGGAAAGCGCATGGGCATGTCCGGCACCAAAGGGACACCGGCCGAGACCTTCAACTACGGCGTCGTCAGACAATTCACCATTGCGACCATCGTCTGGGGTGTCGTGGGCATGGCGGTGGGCGTCCTGATCGCCTCGCAGTTGATCTGGCCCGAACTCAACTTTGAAACACCTTGGTTGACGTACGGGCGTCTGCGCCCCCTGCACACCAACGCCGTGATTTTTGCCTTTGGCGGCAGCGGCCTGTTCGCAACCTCGTACTACGTGGTGCAGCGCACCTGCCAGGTCCGGCTGTTCAGCGACAAGTTGGCATCGTTCACATTCTGGGGCTGGCAGGCCGTGATCGTGGGCGCGGTGATCACTCTGCCGCTGGGCTACACCTCGACCAAGGAATACGCCGAACTCGAATGGCCGCTCGATATCCTGATCACCCTGGTCTGGGTGGCCTACGCGGTCGTGTTCTTCGGCACCATCGCCAAGCGCCGGGTCAAGCACATCTACGTGGCGAACTGGTTCTTCGGGTCCTATATCCTCACCATCGCCATCCTGCACATCTTCAACAATATCGAGATGCCGGTGTCGCTGTGGAAATCCTACTCCGCCTACGGCGGGGTGCAGGACGCCATGGTGCAGTGGTGGTACGGCCACAATGCCGTGGGTTTCTTCCTGACGACGAGCTTCCTGGGCATGATGTATTACTTCGTGCCCAAGCAGGCCGATCGGCCCATCTACTCCTACCGCCTGTCGATCGTGCACTTCTGGGCGCTGGCGTTCACGTACATGTGGGCTGGCCCCCACCATCTGCTGTATACCTCGCTGCCCGACTGGACGCAGTCCCTGGGCATGGCGTTCTCGCTGATTCTGCTCGCGCCGTCCTGGGGCGGCATGATCAACGGCATCATGACGGTGTCGGGCGCGTGGCATAAACTGCGCACCGACCCCATCCTCAAGTTCATGGTGGTGGCGCTGTCCTTCTACGGCATGGCAACCTTCGAGGGCTCGATGATGTCCATACGGACGGTCAACGCGCTGTCCCACTACACCGACTGGACCGTCGGCCACGTGCACGTGGGTGCCCTGGGCTGGGTCGCGATGATCACTTTCGGCTCGCTGTACTACTTGATTCCGCGTCTGTACGGCCGCGAATCCATGGCCCGCACGGACCTGATCAGCCTGCACTTCTGGCTGGCGACGCTGGGCGTGGTCCTCTACATCGCCTCGATGTGGATCGCGGGCGTGATGCAAGGACTGATGTGGCGCGCCACCGGCGACGACGGCACCTTGACTTACAGCTTCGTCGAGGCGGTGAAGGCGACCTATCCGTTCTACACCATCCGCATGATTGGCGGCCTGTGCTTCCTCGCCGGCATGTGCGTCATGGCCTGGAACACCTGGCTGACCGTCAAGGGGCAGGAAGGCGTTGATCCGCTCGTGCCGTTGGATCGCGCCGAGGACGTCACCCCCCGTACCGTTGTGCCCGCGTCGGCCTAAGGAGTCTTACTCATGTCCAATTCCAAGAAGCGTTTTTCACATGAGATGCTGGAGCGCAACGTCGGGCTGTTGATCTTCTTCAGCATTCTGGTGGTGTCGTTCTCCGGCCTGGTCCAGATCATCCCGCTGTTCTTCCAGCATTCGACGACGACGCCCGTCGAGGGCGTGCGGCCCTACGAGGCGCTGCACCTGGTGGGGCGCGACGTCTACATCCGTGAGGGTTGCGTGGGCTGCCACTCGCAGCAGATCCGCATGCTGCAGTCAGAGGTCCAGCGCTATGGTCCGTACTCCATCGCCGCCGAATCCATGTACGACCATCCCTTCCTGTGGGGGTCCAAGCGTACCGGTCCGGACCTGGCGCGCGTGGGCCAGCGCTATTCCGACGAATGGCATCGGATCCACCTGCGCGACCCGCGCGCAGTGGTCAAAGAGTCCAACATGCCGGCCTATCCGTGGCTGCAGCGCAATTCGGTCGAGGGCGCCGACGTCCAGGCCCGCATGCGCGCCCTGCGCATGGTGGGCGTGCCCTATACCGACGAGGAGATCGCCGCGGCGCCCGAGCAGCTCAAGGGCAAGACCGAGGAGGACGCCATCGTGGCCTATCTGCAGGGCCTGGGGGTCGGCGGGCGCGCCGCCGCCGCGGCGGCCATGGAAGCGGGGAGCCACTGATATGGTCGGCATACTCAATGGAATCATGACGGTCCTGGCGATGGGCACTTTCGCGGGCATTGTCTGGTGGGCCTGGTCGGCGCGGCGCGCCGACGCGAACCGGCAGGCGTCGATGCTGCCGTTCGCGCTGCCCGAGGAATTTCAGCAGGACAAGAGGGACGGGGATACAAATGAGTGACTTCATCAGCGGTTTCTGGGGCTATTACATCGCCGTCATCTCGCTGGGCGGCATCGTCTGGTGCGTGTATCTGCTGTTCTCCCAGCGCGCCTGGCTCAAGCGCAATGTCGAGGTCGTCGAGGATACCGGCCATGTGTGGGACGGCGACCTCAGCGAACTGAACAACCCCGTGCCGCGCTGGTGGACGGTGATGTATCTCGCCCTGTGCATATTCGCCCTGGGCTATCTGGTCCTGTATCCGGGCTTGGGCCGTTACGAGGGCACGCTGGGCTTTACCTCCGGCAAACAGCTCCAGCAAGAGCAAGAGGCCCTGAACGCCCGCATCAAACCCCTCTACGAGCGTTTTTCGGCGATGTCGATCCCCGACATCGCCCGCGACGAGGGCGCGCGCGAGATCGGCCAGCGCCTGTTCTTGAACAACTGCGCCCAATGCCACGGGTCCGACGCTAAGGGTGGGCGCAGCTTCCCCAATCTGACCGACAAGGACTGGATGTGGGGCGGCGAGCCCGACCAGATCCTCGAGACCATCACCAAGGGCCGCCACGGCATGATGCCGGCCTGGAGTGCCTCGATCAAGCCCGACGAGGCCGCAAACATCGCCCAGTACGTGCGCTCGCTCTCGGGTCTGGCGCATGATCCCCTGCGCGTGGTGCCCGGCAAGCGTGGCTTTGACACCTTTTGCGTGGCCTGCCACGGCGCCGAGGGCAAGGGCAATCCGCTGTTGGGGGCGCCGAATCTGGCCGATAACATCTGGTTGTACGGCAGCTCAGAGGCGACGATCGTCGATACCATCCTGAACGGACGCGACAACCAGATGCCAGGCCAGGAGCATATCCTGACGCCCGAGCAGATCAAGCTCCTGGCGGCCTGGGTCTGGGGGCAATCCAACGAGTGAACCGCAAGCCGCCCCGAGGCGGCCGCCCGCGCGGCGATTGAATCGATATCGAGGACATCATGAGCAAGGAAACCCCTGAACTGGTGGTGGAGCAAAAGTCTCGCCGCACACCCCCGCCGCAGCCTCCGAGGGTGCGCAAGGGTTCCGGGGGTTCCTCGCCGCAGGTCGAGCGGGCGCTGGCCGAGGTCCGCAGCAAGATTCATCCGCGTTCGGTTTCGGGCAACTATGCGCGCATCCGCGTGGCCATGGTGTTCCTCACGCAGCTCATCTATTACGGCTTGCCGTGGCTGCAATGGAATGGCCGGCAAGCGGTGCTTTTTGATCTGGGTGCACGCAAGTTCTACTTGTTTGGCATGGTGCTGTGGCCGCAGGACGTGATCTATCTCGCGGTCTTGCTGGTGCTCTCGGCGTTCGCGCTGTTCCTGTTCACAGCGATGGCGGGGCGCCTGTTCTGCGGCTATGCCTGTCCGCAGACGGTCTACACCGAGATCTTCATGTGGGTCGAGGCCAAGATCGAGGGCGACCGGCTGGCGCGCATCCGCCTGGACGAACAGCCCTGGGACGCGCGCAAGCTGCGCATCAAGGCGATCAAGCATTTCCTGTGGGTGCTGATCGCGCTGTGGACCGGCTATACCTTCATCGGGTATTTTGCGCCGATCCGCGAGCTGGGTTCGGACCTGCTGGCTTTCACACTGGGGCCATGGCAGTGGTTCTGGATGTTGTTCTACGCCTTCGCGACCTGGGGCAACGCCGGCTTCATGCGCGAGGCAGTGTGCAAGTACATGTGCCCGTATGCGCGCTTTCAGAGCGTGATGGTCGACGACGACACCTTCGTCGTGACCTACGATCATGTGCGCGGCGAGCCGCGCGGCGGCCGCTCGCGCAAGATCGACCACAAGGAAGCCGGCATGGGTGATTGCGTGGACTGCAGCCTGTGTGTGCAGGTCTGCCCGACCGGGATCGATATCCGCGATGGCCTGCAGTACATGTGCATCGGCTGCGGCGCCTGCGTGGACGCCTGCGACCAGGTGATGGACAAGATGGGCTATGAGCGCGGCCTGATTCGCTACACCTCGGGCAACGCCATTACCGAGGGCTTGACGCAGGGCCAGGCGCGCCGCCGCGTGCTGCGGCCCAGGGTGATCGCATACTCGGCCGTGCTGGGCGCCATCGCCATCGGCTTCGTGTTTTCCCTGGCCACGCGCACGACCTTGCGCATGGATGTGATCCGCGACCGTGGTGCGTTGGGGCGCGAGGTCGCCGGCGGCCTGATCGAAAACGTCTATCGCCTGCAGCTCATCAATTCGTCCGAGCGCCCGGTGACGCTCGATCTGAGCGTGGGCGGCGTGCCGGGGCTGGTGGTCGAAACCACCGATGGCGCCACGCGTGTGCAGGTCGAGGGCTCGTCCAACCGGCTGGTGCCCGTGGTCCTGCGCGCGCCGGCCCAGGGCCTGGCGCCCGGGCTGCACGATATCAGTTTCACGGGCGTGGGCACCCGGGCGCCGGACGACGTCAGCACCGTGATCGAGCAGTCCAGCTTCTATGTGCCCCGGTAGAGCGATGGCGCCGCGTCCCGGCATTGCAAGAGGTGAATCCATGGCACGCAAGGAAATCCGGCCAGTCGACGCAGCCGGCCAAACCGAGAGGCCCTGGTGGCGGCACCGCTGGCCTTGGCTGTTGATGCTCGGCCCGGCCTTGGCCGTGGTCGGATGCATCATTACAATCGTCCTGGCCTTCCAGTCCTACGGGGACCAGGCCATACAGGACGGCGGGGTGCGGCGGGGGCTGCATGTCAGCCCGCCGGCACAGGACAGGCCTGGGCATCGACCGGGCTCGCTCGACTACAAGGGGGATGCATGAAGCCGACGCTGCGCAAATTGATGTGGATACTGTGGCCGTCTTTCCTGGTCGCCGGGGTGACCAGCGCCATCGTGTTCGCCCTGGTGGACCCTCAGGACGTGGTGTTTCTCGATCACCTGAGTGCCTCGCGGCAACTGGTCTACAGCCTGGGGTTCTTCACGTTCTGGATGATGGCGGCCCTGTCGAGCGCCTTGACATTGCAGATCGCGCCGCGCGGGGTCGAGATCGACGAGTTCGGCGATCCCGTGGAATAGCGGACCGATCCGGTTCCGGCCGGTCTAGTGTCCTGGATCTCGGGGCGGCCGGCGGCTAGCCGCAGTCAGTGCCGGAGAGAGCCTGCAGGGCACCCATGTCGAGGATGTGCACCTCACGCTGCTGGACGCGGATCAGCCCTTCGCGCGCGAATCGCGAGAACAGGCGGCTGACGGTTTCGAGCGTCAGGCCCAGAAAGTTGCCGATTTCCTCGCGGCTCATGCGCAGGATGAATTCGTAGGGCGAGTAGCCCAGCAGTTGCAGGCGCTGCGACAGGTTCAGCAGAAAGGCCGCCAGGCGCTGTTCCGAGCGCAGGCTGCCCAGTGTGAGCAGCAGCTGGTGCGAGCGGTTGATTTCCTTGCTCATGAGGCGGCGCAACTGCAGTTGCAGGGACGGTAGCTGCAGGGACAGCCTGTCCATCTCGTCGAGGCGGATGATACAAACCTCGGAGTCCTCGAGCGCGACCGCGTGCGAGACGTGCTGGTTGTTCATCAAGCCATCGAGACCCAGAATTTCCCCGGGCAGCAGAAAGCCCGTGATCTGGACCTGACCGCCCGCGTCTTCGAGCTGGGTTTTGATCGAGCCGGAGCGGATGCCGTAGATGGCGTCGACCGGGTCGCCCAGGTGATACAGGGCGCCGCCCTTGCTCAGCCGGATACGCTCTCTGATGAGCTCGTCCATCTTGGTGACGTCGGTGCGCGACATGCCCAGCGGCAGGCAGATCGCATTGAGCATGCAGGTGGAGCAGCGTGTCGATTCAGGGGCGACGGGTACGCGTCTAAGCATGCGGGCCTTCGACGAGCGTCCAGGGGAAAGGGTTTCGGTCAGCAAGGGTTCGCCTACAGAAAAGCGCTCCTGGCGCGGAAAACTGTATCCTGGTCATCACGCGGCCAGTATACGCGAAGGCTTTGCCGGAAAGACCATGGGCCTCGTGGCGGATTATAAGGTTTTTGTCGGTATATTTGGGGTTTCTAGGGATTTCTCGGCTTTTCGACCCTGCCGTCGGGCGTGGCCGGGCGAGCCGGCCGCCCTGCCGCTCTGCCGCCCAAGAGGGATGCCCGATGGGCGGTGGCTTAGTGGGGGCTTCATTGCGCGCGGCATGTGCTACCTATATGATCCATGCTGAATCATTCGATGGTTAAAGCAGGAGGTGATGATGAGGTCGGTATGGATGTCATTCTGGATGTCAGTGATATTGGTGGCCTCGCTGGCCTTTGGCGGCGCCGCGTTCGCCGCTCATGGCGATGATGGTGTGGATCGGTCGGTGACGTACAAGCCCGATGTCACGTTCACGCTGCGCACCTCGATTGCAGAGGGCAAGCTGGTGTTCATCGGGGATAGGGGCGAGATCACCGGACAGATCAATCCTGACCTGAAGGTGCCTGAAGGCGCCGTGGTGCAGATCAACCTGGTCAACGGGGATGGCGCCACCCACGACATCGCGATTCCTGAGTTCCATGCCAAGTCCGATAATATCTCCGGCCGGGAAGCGGCCACGGCTATCGTGTTCCGGGCGGCCAAGAACGGCACATTCGAATACCTGTGCACGCTGCCGGGCCACAAGGCGGCCGGCATGGTGGGCAAGATCGTCGTGGGTGAGCCCACGGCCGAGATCGAGCCCAAGGCGCCGCAGATCGCGCACGATCCCAATGATGTGGGTGAGCCTGTCGGCAAACGCGGGCCTCAGAAGGTCACGGTGGACCTGCTGACCACCGAGGTCGAGGGCCGCCTGGGCGACCACAGCACCTATCGCTTCTGGACCTTCAACAACAAGGTGCCCGGACCCTTCATCCGTGTGCGCGTCGGCGATCTGGTCACGATCAATGTCACCAACGCCAAGGACAGCACGCACATCCACTCGGTCGACTTCCATGCGGTGACAGGCCCGGGCGGCGGCGCCGACGTCACGCAGGTGCCTCCGGGCCAGACCAAGAGCTTTACCTTCACGGCCCGTCATCCCGGCCTGTTCGTGTATCACTGCGCCACCCCCATGGTGGCCCAGCACATCACCAACGGTATGTACGGCATGATTCTCGTCGAGCCCGAGGGCGGCCTGCCCAAGGTCGATCGCGAGTTCTATGTGATGCAGGGCGAGCTCTATACCGCCCAGCCGCACGGCGCGAGCGGTCTGCAGGAGTTCTCGCTGGAAAAGCTCCTGGCCGAAAATCCCGAGCATGTGATGTTCAACGGATCGATGGATGCTTTGACCAAGGTCTACAGCATGGAGTCCAATGTGGGCGATACCGTGCGGATCTTCATGGGAGTGGGCGGGCCGAACCTGGCCTCGAGTTTCCACGTCATCGGCGAGATATTCGATCGCGTGTATGATCAGGCGTCGCTTACCAGCAAGCCCCTGACCGATATCCAGACAACCATGGTGCCGCCGGGCGGCGCGACGATGGTCGAGTTCAAGACTGACTATCCGGGCAAGTACATCATGGTCGACCATGCCTTGTCGCGCGTTGAAAAGGGCGTGGCGGGAATCCTCACGGTCAAGGGCAAGGCGGACGACACCATCTTCCACAGCGCCGAGACGCCCCATTCAGTCGGGCATTGAGGCTGGAAATCGAGAGAGAGGAAACGGGGCGCAGGACGTCCCGTTTTCTTTTGCCGTGGTATCGGAGAGCACGTTAATCGTCTGATGATTCGCCTGGGCTACTGTCCGCCCGCCATTGATTGGGAACGGTTTGGTTTCTCGTGAAAAACCGCAGCGGAAAAGCCGCACCGGCTGGCATCGCCCCGGCAACAGGCAGTCACCAATAATTGGCATGTAATATAATTTGAAAGCCATTTAATTCTGCCGCCGATGGACGAACACGCCTCGGGCGGCTCGTGTCCTCTCATGCCCCATGTTGCCGGATCTTCGCGCGAATCCTTCTTTGCCCTCATGGGCCACACCTCCAGGCAATGGCGCAGGGTGCTGGATCGCCGCCTCCTGCCACTGGGCCTGACCCAGGCCACCTGGCTGGCCTTGCTGCACCTGTCGCGCGCGCCAGAGCCGTTGCGTCAGAAAGACCTGGCCCAGTCCATGGGTCTGGACGGTTCCTCTGTGGTGCGTCTGCTCGATGCCTTGCAGTCCGACGGCCTGGTTGAGCGCCTCGAGCATGCTGACCGCCGCGCCAAGACTTTGCGGCTGACCCCCGAGGGCTGTGACATGGTTGCCCGAGTCGAGGCGATTGCCCAGGACTTGCGAGCCCGCTTATTGAATATCGTCGATTCCCGCGAGCTGGACGCCGCCTTTGCCGTGCTGCTCAAGGTGTCCGACGCCCTGGATCAGGACCCGGAGCAATGGGTGTGAGGGCCCGCGCCTGGCGTCTGCTGGCCCTGGGGCCGCCCCCGCTGCGCTCCCGACCGCCGATCTGGCTGCTGGTCATGATCACCATCAGCGGCACCATGGCCATGCATATGTTCGTGCCGGCCCTGCCGTTCGCGGCGCGGGGCCTGGCCACGGGCGTGGGCGAGATGCAGATGACGATCAGTCTGTACATCCTCGGTCTGGCGTCCGGCCAATTGCTCTACGGGCCGCTATCCGACGCGCTGGGGCGCCGCCCCGTCCTTATCGCGGGGCTGATTCTGTATGCATTGGCGGGACTGGCTGCGGCGCTCGCACCCAACCTGCACCTGTTGCTGGGCGCGCGCCTGGCCCAGGGCTTGGGTGGCTGCGCGGGACTCGCGCTGGGGCGCGCCATCGTGCGCGACACCGCGCAGGCTGATACAGCGGTGCGCCAACTCGCCCTGATGAATCTCATGATAATGATCGGGCCCGGGTTGGCGCCCATCGTTGGCGGCGCCATCGCGACCTCTATGAGCTGGCGCGCCATCTTTTGGTTGCTGTCGGCCCTGGGCCTGCTGACCGTCTGGCTCACCTGGCGCCTGCTGCCCGAGACCGGCGGCGCCCGTTCGAGGCAGCAAGCCGCAGGCGCGGCGTGGGGGCCCTCTTTTCCCGCTGGGCCGCCCCAAGGGAAAAGCGGCCCCCTTGGGGGGCAGCAAGCCGCAGGCGCGGCGTGGGGGCTCCATTTCTTTTGGGTTCTGCTCAGCAGCTATCGCGACCTGCTGTCATCCGTCAAATTCGCCGGATTCGCCGTGGGCGGGGGCTGTACCACAACCGCCATCTACGCCTTTATCGCGGCCGCGCCCTTCATCTTCATCGACGAACTGCACCGCACGGCCGGCGAAGTGGGTCTCTTCCTCGGCTTCATGATTGTGGGCATGTCGGTGGGCAACGCACTGACCGGCCGCCTGATTCGCCGTGTCCCGATGGAGCGGCTGATGCTGACGGGCAACATGATCTGCCTCGTGAGTGCGGGGGCCTTGCTGACCGTCGTGCTGGCCGAGGGCCTGACCCTTTACGGGATCCTGGGCATCATGCTGGTGTTCACCTGCGGCGCGGGCATGGCCAGCCCTGCAGCCCTGACCAAGGCGATCAGCGTCGATCCGGCCCGCATCGGCTCGGCGGCCGGCCTATATGGCTGTGCGCAGATGACGATCGGCGCCTTGTGCACCACGCTGGCCGCCGTGGGCGGCGATCCTGCACTGTCGGCTGCCGTCGTGCTGGTGGGCGCGGCTCTGTTGGGCCAGATTGCGTTCTGGGTGGCGCTGGTGCGCGAACGCGCCGAGGCGGCCGCGCAAGCCGCGAAGCCTCGGGGCCTGCTTTAACACGTGGGTTGGCGCGGAGAGGCGCCGGCGGGCGGGGCCGCTTGGCCGGACGCGGCCGGGTGGTCATTGACCCGTGCTGTCGGATTCGGTTACAAAAGCCCATCTCAAGGACGGGATCAAGGAGCGCATCATGCGGTTTGTCGACGTGCTGGGCACGCGGGTGTCGTACCAGGTGGATGGCGATGGTCCTGGCTTGGTCCTGGTGGCCGGTACCGGGGGAAACCTGCAAAGCAACTGGGGCCACTTGGTCGAGCCCTTGTCCAGGGACCGCAAGCTGGTGCGTGCCGATTACTCAGGCTCGGGCGAGACCACCGATCCGCCCGGGGAACTGAGCATTGAGCTGCTTGCCGCGCAGATCGTCGCCGCCGCCGAAGCCGCCGATGCGGTGCCATTCGATCTGGTCGGCTTCTCGCTCGGGGCGTGCGTCTCGATCCAGATCGCCGCCGAGCATCCAGACCTGTTGCGGTCACTGACGTTGCTGGCTGGGTTTCCGACCGGCCAGGACGCGAGGCTGGGGTTGCAGTCCGAACTCTGGCTGGAACTGATTCGCCACGATCCACACAGCTTTGCCAAGATGATCCTGTTGACGGGCTTCAGCCCCGCGTTTCTGGCGAACCTGGACCGAGAGCAGATGAGGCAATGGCTCGATGCCATCATTGTATCGAACCGCTGGGACGGGATCGCGCGCCAGATCGCACTGGATGCCCGGCTGGACATCAGGCCCCACCTCGCCCGCGTCAAGGCGCCCACGCTGGTGATCGGCTGCACACAGGACTATATGGTACCCAAGGCGCATGCCAGGACCATGGCCGATGCCATCGCCGGTGCCCGCTATGCCGAGCTGGATTGCGGGCACCTCGCGCCTTTCGAGCGCCCTGAAGAGTTCGTGGGGATGGTGAGGGGGTTTATTGGGAGCGTGGGGTAGAGTCGGGGGGAGCGGGCGCTCATCCCGCGACGGCTATTCGGGCCGCCCTGATCGTGTCGTGGCTGCGTCGGCGTCCAACGGATAGATCGGTCTGCGGATCCTTTGAAATTTAAAGATTCCGTAATCCGAACTGGCGACCCCCCTGCCGTTGCATTCGATAACCCCCTTGGCGATCGGGAGGTAGGCCGGCTTGTATTGTATTCTGGACTTCAAGATCAGGAATCGCTGTTCTGTGGGTTCGACACCCACGGCACGAAAGACATTCAGATCATAAGGCTCGATGCGCCTGGATGTGACAACAATCGTGATTCCGTTATCGGTGGTGAATGCGGCCGATTTTCCCATATTCAATTCGGTTCCGGTGTACACGGGGCCCTCGACCACGAGCCGCCCGTTCGACAAGCCAGTCACCCTTCCGCTCAGGCGCAGAGGCGCGCGTGTTCCGGTTATCCCTTTGGCTGCAACCTTCTCACCGAGATCGACAGTGATTTGCCCGCCGCAGCCGACTCTGTGAAGTTGCTCCGCGACTTCTGGGTCACAAACCGGCGCGGCAGCAACCCCTGTCAGTCCTTGACGCAGCACTTCGGCGATGACTTCCATGGAATCCAAGGTGCCGCCCGAGTTGCAATTGTCAGCATGGTCAATCAAAAGTATCGGCCCCTCACTTGCTCTTTGAGCCCTGGCAATCGCGTCCGAAAGAGGTTCTGGCTGGTATACGAAATCCGCGCGTCGTTCCCACGCTTCTGCCAAGATGCGATCGCGAACCCGATCGGCGGTCGGGCGGTCCGCGTCGGTGACCACGACGCAGCTGAACCCGGCGTCATAGGTGTCGCTAAGCGGAAATCCACCAAAGACGCTGGCCGCCAGTACGGATTCCTCCTGCTCGGCGTCTATCGTCATCCTGATGAGCCCAGCCATGGGTTCTTGTCCGGTATCCATGCACAAAGTGTGTGGAAGCATCGGCAGATTGTTCCACGATATTTTTGGTCTGATTGTGCCGGCGATCGATTCGAATAGCATATTGGCCACCCGTGTTCCGGTTTCGTACATGTCTACATGGGGGTACGTTTTGTATCCCATGAGGACGGTGGAGTTTTTTACGATTCTTTCGGATACGTTCGCGTGAAAGTCCAACGCGACTCCAATCGGTAGATCGGGGGCGATCTCGCGTAGCCGTTCGAGCAAGAAGCCTTCGCCATCGTCTAGGGACTCTGTAATCATCGCGCCATGGAGATCCAACAAAAGGGCATCACAGTGCTCGTCCCGGACAGACTGTATGAGGGACTCTGAAATGACACGATAGGCCGTATCCTCCACCGGCCCGCTGGGCGAGCACCGTGCGACCACGGGCGTCACGATCTGGTGGCCTTTTTCCTCCGCGATATCGACAAATGCGCCGAAAGGTGTTCGGGTATTCCGAAAAATAGAAAGAGCGTCTTGTCCGAATAGCGGCCCGTCACCAACACCAAAGCAGCGAAGGCTCGTGGGAACCGGAGAGAAGCTATTGGTTTCATGACTGATGCTTGCGATGATGATCTTCATGTTTTCACCTGAAATCGTGACTGACCTCTTGTGAGTGTCGGGCGGCGCGCATGCCGGAAATCTGATTTTCCGGAATCCGCCGCCTTCGTAGTGTGACCGAGGCCCAGCAGGTTCCGGCAGGCCTTGTCAGCTTATGTATTCGACGATTTCTTGTGGCGTCATGCCGGCAATCCCAAGGGCGTCCAGTGATCGGCCTTCATGCCAGAAATCATGCCCCGTCAATGCGCCGGCGATCTCGATTGCCGCGTCGGTCGTGGGCGATGGGATGCCGGCCGCTTGACCCAATGCCGAGAAAGCAACCAGAGTGCAACCGACATCCTGCACAAGGAATCGGTGCTGCAAAGATTTTGGTGCCGGTGAATACTTATATGCGGTGCTTGCAAGGGCATGCAGCATGTCGTGTAGCGAAGACGGCTCCATCCTGTAGGTCGAGGCGAGCCACGACACGGCATCGGGCACCGCGACATCGTATGCCCTTGCGATCGCCACCCGCTCCGCGTCGAGCTTCAGGAGGAGATTGCATACGCTTGGCACCATATTCGACGAATAGAAGTGGTAATCGCCGTCGTCTTCGACGCGGCTCACGTTGGTGATGATGCCGCCGACATGGAAGACCCCCCCCAGATCTGCGAAGCCGGTGTGCAGGAGGTTTGTTGCGGCCACCATGCCGCGAAAGGCTGCTCCGACTCGCTCGAGGACGGCGGCTGTGCGGCTGGCGGGCATGGCGGCAAGCTGCCACCTTGCCTTCATGCCGGTGAGGAGGACGCGGTCGGCCGCCAGCACCTTGGCCTGGAAAGGCGAGGAATCCATATCCGCGACATCAACGTGCGCGCGGCAGCCGGCTCTCTCAAGTGCGCGGCGGACGATGAGCGCCCCAGCCATATTGCCTTGGAGGAGCAAAATGGTCTGGCCGTCCTCCAGAAACGGCGCGATGGTTTCGGCCACTTGCGCGTGTGCTGTTCCGTAGGTGCATACGACGATCACGTCCGCGCCACGCAGCGCCTGTGCGGGATCTGTGCTTGCCAGTTCCACCGGCGCGAAATCCTTGTCGCCCCCTTCGACATGCAGCCCTCCGCTCGCGTCAATCGCCGCAACCTTGTGCTTGTCGGTGTCCAGCACGCGAATACGGTAGCCCCATGTGCCAAGGCGGCCGATGAGACTATAGCCGGCATGACCGGCACCGATGATGGTCCATATTCCATTTTTTGCGCAGCTCATGTCTTCCTCAGAAAATGATCGGAAAGTGTTTCGCTACCAAGCATCCTGGTTGCTTGATATATTCATTGGCCTTACATATACGGCAAGCGGTTTTCCTCCCAGGCGTGGCAGGCGACACGCCCGCTGGGCCGGGGCACGTCCCGTGGGGCTTCCACACGGCAGCGGTCATTGGCATAGGGGCAGCGAGGGTGGAATGCGCAACCGCTTGGCGGCGACATGGGGTTGGGCACCTCGCCATTGATTGCCGTTCTTTCATCGTCCCGCCTTGACAGGCTTGGCACGGACTGCAGCAGTAAGCGGGAGTAGGGATGTGCTGGCGAGGTAAAGAATTCGGACGCATCCGAAATCTCCACGATTCGCCCGAGATACATGACCGCGACCCGATCGGCGACATGCCGGACCACGGCCAGGTTATGCGAAATGAATAGGTAGGTCAGGTTGAAGGTCGTCTGCAAGTCCTGCATGAGATTCAGGATTTGCGCCTGAACCGAGACATCGAGCGCCGAAGTCGGCTCATCACAGATAATGAACTCGGCGTCCGCCGCAAGCACGCGTGCTATGGAAATGCGTTGGCGCTGTCCGCCGGAGAACTCATGCGGATACTTTCCGCCGTCGCGGGGTGACAGGCTGACCTGGTTGAGCAAATCTGCGACGCGCTCGCGTCTCTGCGCAGCGCTCGGGACAGGCGTTGCCATGCGCATCGGCTCGGCGATGATATCTTCCACTCGCCATCTTGGATTGAGGCTTGCATAGGGGTCTTGGAAGATCATCTGGATGCGTGGCTGCGAATGGGGCGCGCCGGAAAATGATATGTTTCCCGACGTCGGCGTGTAAAGGCCAGCCATCAGGCGCGCAAAGGTCGATTTTCCGCAACCGGATTCGCCCACCATAGCCAGTGTTTCGCCGCGCCAGATATTCAGCGATACCTCATCGACAGCCTTGAGCGTTTGTGGTTTTTGGCCCATGACAATACGCGTGAGGGGCGATCGCGAGATCCCGAAATGGCGGGACAGCGCCTTTACCGAAACGAGGGGGGCCTCCGTTCGGGCTTCGGCATCCGGGTGGGGAGTACCTTCTGTGACTGATTCGGGTTGAGAGGCATGATGTTCGCCTGCGTGCCAGCAGGCGACTTGCCTGCCGAAATGAAGTTCCAAGGGTGGTGATTCGACTCTGCACTGCTCGGTGGCTAGCGCACAGCGTGGATGGAATGCACAGCCCGTCGGCATGCTGTCGAGCCGCGGCATGCCGCCGCCGATTTGATTCAGGCGCGCCTGACGCTGTTCAAGCCTTGGCACCGAGGCCATCAACCCGGAGGTGTAGGGGTGTTGCGGCTGGTCGATGACCTGCCGCACCGGCCCGATCTCAACCAACTGGCCTGCATACATGACAGCGATTTCGTCCGCGATTTCGGCAATGACACCAATGTCGTGGGTGATCAGAATCACGGCAACGCCATGGTCCGCGCACAGACGTTTCAGGAGCGCCATCACTTGCGCTTGTGTGGACACATCAAGCGCCGTCGTGGGCTCATCAGCCACTATGAGGCGTGGCCGGGCCGCCAGTGACAGTGCCGTTACCACGCGTTGGCGCATGCCTCCCGAGAATTGGTGTGGATATTGGTCGAAACGGTCCGCTGGAGCGGGGATACCGACATCGCCCAGCAGTTCTAGGGCACGCGCACGCGATGCCGATCTGTTTATGTCGAGATGTACATCGATCGTCTCGACAAGTTGGGAACCGATTGTTTGCAAAGGATCCAGGCTCGTCAGTGGATCCTGGAAAATGGCACCGATCTGCCGTCCACGGACCGTCCGCATCGTGGCGAGCGGCAGGTTGTCAATGCGCTGGCCGTCAAGCAGAACCTGGCCGTCCGCAATGCGTCCCGGTGGTTCGAGCAGGCGGATAATGGCGGAACCTGTCAGAGATTTGCCGGCTCCGGATTCACCGACGATGCCAAGGATTCGGCCGGCTTCCACCGAAAACGACACATCGCGCACGGCGACCAACGTACCATGTCGTGTCGGGAATTCGACTCTGAGATTCTCGACCTGAAGTAATGGAGTCTTCATCGCAGTTTCGGGTTAAAGACATCGCGGAGCCAGTCGCCGAACAGGTTGACGGCGAGAATAAGCACCACGAGCATGAGAGATGGAAAAATAACGATCCACCATAGGCCGGACAACATATATTCGTTCCCTATCCGCACGAGCGTGCCAAGCGAGGGTTCCGTGGGCGGCATGCCGACGCCCAGAAAGGACAAAGTCGCCTCAGTGAGGATGGCGAGCGCGAGGTTGATCGTGGCAATGACTGCAATCGGCCCGAGGGTATTGGGCAGGACATGCGAAATGGCAATGGCGCTGGCTGAACGCCGCGCAAGACGCGCGGCTTGGACGTATTCCTTCTCTTTCTCGACCATGGCGAGCCCTCGCACCACTCGTGCGTATGGCACCCAGCCCGATATACCTATGGAAAAGACGAGGATGAGAAGGACGGACTGCTGGAACACCTCGCCGGGCAGCAGGGTTTTTGCCACCCCGTTGAGCATGATTGCCACGAGGATGGTGGGAAAACTCAGCTTTACGTCGGCGGCACGCATGATGATGGTGTCTGCCCAGCCACCGGCGTAACCGCTCCATAGGCCAAGCGAGACGCCGATAAGCAAAGACATTGCGACGCTCAAGAAGCCCACCATGAGTGAAATGCGCAGGCCGTATATGACGAGGGAGAAAATGTCGCGGCCTTGGGTATCGGTGCCGAATATGTAGTGGCTCGTGCCATCCGCCATCCAGGCTGGGGGAAGCTCGGAATCCAGGAGGCTGACAGAGGCAAGATCAAAGGGGTTTTGCGGTGCGATGAATGGAGCCCCAATTGCAATCATGAACAGCAAGCCAGTGATCACCGCGGCAAGAATCGCTGTTGGCGATGAGCGAAGGCTCCACACAAGGTCGTGGTCGAGAATTCGCCTGATGTTTTCTGTGCAAGTAGCCATTTGTTGATCCTTGGCGGAATTCATTTTTTGGCCGCACCGTTGGCGCGTAGGCGCGGATCCACGGCGTAGTAAAGAAGGTCGACGATGAGGTTTATGGATACGAACATCACCGCGACAAGCACGAGATAAGCCGACACCACGGGGATATCGGCAAACTCTACGGCTTGTATAAATAGCAGGCCCATCCCCGGCCATTGGAAAACTGTCTCGGTCACGATTGCGAAGGCAATCAACGATCCGATTTGCAAGCCGGTTATGGTAATGACGGGGATAAGCGTGTTTTTGAGCGCATGGCGAAAATAAACGAGCCTCTCTGGTAGTCCCCGAGCGCGCGCAAACTTGATGTGATCGGTGCGTAGCACCTCAAGCATTTCCGAGCGCACCAGCCGCATGATGAGCGTCATTTGATAGAGGCCCAGTGTAATGGATGGCAAAATGAGGGCCTTGATGCCGCTCAGTGTCAGAAAACCGGTCGTCCACCCGCCGACGGACGTCACCTCTCCGCGGCCGAACGACGGCAGCCAATTGAGCGTGACCGAAAACACGAGGATCAGCAGGATGCCCACCACAAAGCTCGGAAGCGATATGCCAGCCAGCGATAGCATTTGGATGAGCTGGGAAAGAAGGCCCTTTTGTCTTATCCCCGTATAGACGCCGAACAATATGCCAAGTACCAGGGCGAATATCGTGGCGCAGATCACGAGCTCCAGCGTCGCCGGCAGCCGCTCTGTGAGCAGTTGAGTCACTGGCACGGCATTGCGGTAGGAGATGCCGAAATCCGCAGAAGCCGCCCGTCTCGCGAAACGTGCAAATTGCACCGGCACCGAATCGTCCAGGCCCAGCTTGGTGCGCAACTCGGCGCGTTCCGCGGGGCCGGCTTCCTCTCCGACCATATTGTTCACGGGATCGCCGACGTAAGTGAACATCGCGAAGCTCACGAACGATACTATCAGCACGACAACGATGGCCTGGATACACCGGCGCAGGACAAACAAGATCACGTTTTTTTCTCTTTGTCGGATAGTTCAACTGTGCGTGTGTCCTCGTGGGTGTGAGGCTCATTTCCCGAGGTGGTGGTGCGACAGTGGCCCGTGAACATGGCGGTTGTGGCGGATCGCAGGCGGTCAGGCGGAAATATCGGCAACAATCTCCTCGACCGACTTGCCTTCCAGCCCGAGGCTCTGCATATTGCGTCCCTCGGCTATGAAGTCACGACCTGTCAAAGCATTGGCCATGCCGATGGCGGCGTCCATGGCTGGCGTCGAGATACCGGCCGCTCGGCTCAGTTCAGCCATGGGAACGAGATCGCAAGCCACGTCCTGCACCAGATACCGGTGCGAAAGCGACTTGGGCGCAGGCGCGTAGCGATAATGGGTCACTGCCATTTCCTGCAGGGACTGCTCTAGTGTGGGGTGCTGCAGAGCGTAAGTCTCGACAAGCCAATCGCGTACGTTGGGTACGACCACCGAATAGGCTTGCGCGGCGGCGACTCGCTCCTGGTCGAGCTTCTCGATCAGGCGGCATACACTGGGAACCATATTGTTTGCGTAAAAATTATAGGCTCCGGGCGTTTCCACCATGGCCACGTTGGTGATCATGCCCGCAACGTGGAAGAGTCCGCCGAGGTCATTAAAAGCCGTATGCAGCAAGTTGGGAGCGGCCCTCATGCCCGGGAAGGCGGAACCTATCCTGTCCATGATTGCGGTGCTGCTGGAGGCCGGGTAGGCCGCAAGGCTCCAGGCCTCTTTGGTCGATGTCATCAGCACGCGATCGGGCGCTTTCACCGTCAGCATGTAGGGATAGGCGTCCATGTCACCGACGTTGACATTGGCACGGCAGCCAGCGGCGTCGAGTGCTGCGCGGAAAGCGAGTGATCCGGCGAAATGCCCCTGGATCAGCACGATCGTTTGGCCATCGACCAGCAGGGGCGCAAGCATGCGGGCGACCGCTGGATGCGCATTGCCGTAGGTCGATATAAGGATGACGGACGTTCCTTGGACGGCTGCGGCGAGGTCGGTGGTTGCCAGCGCTGTGGGTGCGAAATTTGCATCCCGCCCCTCCACATGAAGCCCACCGGCTTCACGCATGCCGGCAATTTGCATCTCATCGATGTCGTGCACATGCAAGCGGATGCCGGCGGTCCCGAGTTCCGCCACGAGCCCTTTGCCGCCCATTCCAGCACCGATGATGCACCAGGTGTCGCTGCTTCTGCTCATTTTGTCCCTATATCCCTTATGTTTTGAAACGATCCGAGGCGCCCTTATCAGGAGGCATTTTTTTGTGGTGGCTGTTTTTTCCTAATCGATCGTGATCCACCACAGCCGCACCTTATTGTCGGCTGTTTGCACGACATTGACGCCCGTTCGAGTGGCCCAGGCCAGCGGCTCGAGATAGAGCGGTATGGAACCGAAGTCTTGGCGGTGGATGGTAAAGGCTTCGCTGATCATCTCCTGGCGCTTGGCCATATCGAGCTCCGAGCTGACTTTTGTAGCCAATTCATCCAGCCGGGGATTCGAATAACCACCGGGGTTCCAGGCACCCGATTTACCACCCTTGGTATGCAGCACGCTATTGAGCATGACGTAGGCGTCGAGTTGGGGGGAATTCGCCCAGCCGATCATATAGACGTCCGCCCCACCACCGAGCATTTTTTTCAGGTATGGCGTCATGGGCTGTACGGTCAATCTGGCGCGCACCCCGATCCGGGCCCACATCGTTGCAATGGCCTGGCAGACCTGTTCGGCATTGACGTATCGATCCGAAGGGCAGTCCATGCCCAATTCGAAACCATTGGGGTATCCGGCATCCGCCAGCAAGGCCTTGGCGGCATCCTGATCATAAGGCACCAGTGGATCCGAGAGCGCTGCATCATATCCCTGGATCTGTGGTGCAACGAGATTGGCTGTCGGTTTGGTGAGGCCGCGTAGAATCCGAGCCGTCAATGTTTTAAAGTCGATGCCCTGGGTCAGTGCCTTGCGGACGCGCTGATCGGCAAGCGGATTTTTCCCCTTGATGTCGCTGGCATTGAGTTGTGCGGCGCCTTGATTGAGGCCTAGCAGGATCAGGCGCACGTCTTGGCCGAGAATCACGTCGACGCCCGGAGCTTTTCTGAGGCGCTCGACATCTTGGAGAGGAGCGGGCGTGATCAAGTCGAGCTCGCCCGATAGCAGAGCCGATACACGCGTTGCGTCCGAACTGATCGGGCGGAAAACAACCTCGGTGACATTGCTTTCGGATTTGTCCCACCAATTTGGATTGGAGATCAGAACGGTTTCCGCATCCGGTCGCCGGGATTTCAGCATGAACGGGCCGGTGCCGTTCGCATGCATAGAGGCGTAACTATCCTCGCCCTTTGTGGGATTGACTGCTGCGAGGCTGTTGTGTTCCTCCATCCATCCCTTGCTCATGATGAATACCGCTGCAAGGTCGTTAAGCAGGACGGGGTAGGGGGCGTTCACAAGCACATCCACGGTGAGGTCATCGACCTTCACGACATCCTTTACCGCGCTCAGGGCCACGCGATAAGGGGAATTGGGATCACCCGCACGCCTCAGCGACGCAATGACGTCGTCGGCATTGAACGGCTTTCCGTCATGGAATTTCACACCGCTGCGCAGCTTGAAACGCCACCTCGTGGGCTCAACCACCTCCCAAGAAGTGGCGAGTGCGGGCTCGAGCTTCAGTTCCTTGTTGAGCCTTACGAGAGGCTCGTAGATGTTCTGGAGAAAGCTTGCATTGCTGGTTGTGTAGAAGGCATACGGATCCATAGAGGTCACGTCGCCTTCGTTGCTCCACCGCAGCGTCTTGGCATTCGCCGAGAACGCGGTTGTGGAAAGGCAGGCAACTGCTAGCGTGATCGCGACTGCGCGCATGGAGCAGTGCCGGTGTATTCGTTTAGCCAAGTCCGTGCTCATCATAGTCTCCTGTTGTTTGCCGGCACCGGGTTTGGGTGCACGGCAAGTAGTGGCGATTTTCTAGTTGTAATTTCAATTCAAGCGCCGCGTACCTTCGGCTGCCTGACCGTACCAATCAAATGGGTGGTCGCCGACGTTGACGAGAACGCTCTTGACCTCGAAATGTTCATCAAAGGACTCTGTGCCGCATTCGCGCCCGATGCCGGAATCTTTGACGCCGCCCCAGGGTGAAGCAGGGTCCAGGCGATGATGATCGTTGATCCAGACGATGCCCGACTTCACTTTCGCGGCGACCCGGTGGGCTCGGGCGACATCGCGCGTGCGGATGGCCGCGGCCAGCCCGTAGGGCGAATCGTTGGCGATGGCGATCGCCTCGGCTTCGGTCTCGAAGGGGATGGCCACCGTGAACGGGCCGAACACCTCCTCGCGGGCGATTGCCATCGAGGGTGTGACATCGGCGAACAGGGTGGGCTCGACAAAGAACCCCTGTCCCTTCAGATGGGAGGGGACTTGGCCGCCCGCCACCAGGCGTGCGCCCTCATCGCGCCCGCGCTGCACGAAGTCGAGCACGCGTTGGCGTTGGCGTTCCGAGATGACAGGGCCCATTTGAGTCTCGGGATCGGCCGGGTCGCCGATGCGGATGCTGGCGGCCTTGGCGGCCAGTTTCCTGACGAATTCGTCGTAGATGCTCTTGTGCACCAAGTGCCTGCTGGCGCAAATACAGGTCTGGCCCGCCGCGATGTATGCGCCGAACGCGGCGTAGTTCACGGCTTGGTCCACGTCGTAATCGTCGAACACGATGACGGGGGTCTTGCCGCCGAGCTCTAGTGTCTGCCGCGCGAAGTGGCGGCCGGCCAGGGCCCCGGTGATCCGGCCGGCCTCGGTCCCGCCGGTGAGGACGAACTTGTCGAATCCGGGGTGGTTCGCAACGGCCTTGCCGGTGTTGGCGCCTATCCCGGTCACCACATTGAAGACGCCGTCCGGCAGACCCGCCTGGGAAAACAAGGCGGCCAGTCGCAGGGTGGTGAGCGGTGTGTACTCTGAGGGCTTGATCACGGTTGTGCAGCCGGAGGCAAGGACCGGAGCGAGGCTTTTGCAGAGGATCATCAAGGGGTGGTTGAACGGCGTGCAGTTGGCAACCACACCCACCGGCGTGCGCAGGGTGTAGTTCAGATATTCGCCTTGGACGGGAATCACGGCGTCGCGCCGAGCTAACGCGAGCCCGGCGTTGTATCTGAAGAAATCCGGCAGCCGGGCGAGTTGGGCGCGGGTTTCGCGAATTGGGCGGCCGTTGTTTTGGGTTTCGAGAAGGTAGAGTTCTTCGAGGTGAGCCTCGAGCACATCGGCCAGGTGATTGACGAGCTTGGCCCGCTCGCGGATCGACAGGCCGCCCCAGGCGGCAGACTCGAATGCGTCGCGTGCGCTGGCGTAGGCGACCTCGACGGTGGCGGGGCTGCCGTCAGGCACGCGCGCAAACGCGCTTCCCAGGTTCGGGTTGATGATGTCGATCATGTTTTCGCCATCGCCGAAAAATTCACGCCCACCGATGTGGTGGCCGACGTTGGGGATGCGTGATTTTTCGTCTGGGGCGTAGGTTTCCTGCATGTGTCCTCCTGGTAAGGTCAGCGATGGATGGCTGCCTGGCTGAGGTGATTGACGACGCGTTTTTCCGCATCCGAGATGTGGTGCTTGATCAGGCGGCTGGCCTTGCGGCGGTCCCCGCCTTGGATGGCGTCGATGATTTCACCGTGCTCCTGGAGCAGCACGCTTTTGTTCTGGGCCGGCATGGCGTCCACGCTATAGCGGATCATCCGCTCCATTTGTTCGATCAGATCTGTGGCCAAGCGAGCCATGCGCGAGTTTCCGGAGCTTTCGCAGACTGCAATGTGGAATTCGCGGTTGTATTTGATGAAAGCGTCGGTTGGCGCGTCGCCGCCGGCGTGATCCAGTGTCCGGAAGGCATCGAGCATGCTCAGGGATTCTTTGGTGCCGGTCGACGCGGCGGTTTCGGCGCAGGCGGACTCGAGGACCTTGCGCAGTTCGAACATTTCCCGCGCATCCTCGAGCGAGATGGGTGCCACCTTGTAGCCCTGGCGGGGCGCCACCGTCACGAGCCGCTCCTGCTCCAGACGCAGCAGGGCCTCCCGGACGGGGGATTTGCTGACCGCGAAGCGATGCGCGAGATGTTGCTCGCGCAGATCTGAATTCGGCAACAGCCGGCATTCGAGGATTTCGCTTTTCAGGACCTGGTACACGTTCTGGCTCAATGAGATTGCTTTGTGTATTGACATATCACAATATTTGCAAATCGATTTCTGATATATTACATCAAAAGGCTTCCCTTGATCAACATAAGCGATAGCTTATGATCCCGTAAGTAAAAACTATTTTATATCAATAAGTTAGCAGGAAAATCCATCATGATTCAATAATATTCTATGATGTGATCTGAATTATTAATATTGAAAATTGTAGTTCTGAGATATCACGAATCTTTCAAGCTTGGCATTTTTGTGAAGTTACCAATCTCTCGGAGGGTCTATGGTCTTGCGTCAAATTGGGCACGGGCGCCCGCTCTTGCTGGTGCATTCGCTTCTTGCGGACAGTCGCAGCATGGATGCCTTGGCATCGGAGCTTTCTTCGGGGTATCGCGTCGTCATCCCCGATCTGCCGGGCTATGGCGGATCACCCCGCTCCGGCGCATCGATTCCGGAAGTCGCGGCGGAATTGATGGCGGCGCTGGCAGCCGATGGCCTGAACCATGAACTCGGTGTCCTTGGCAATGGCTACGGCGGATTTGTTGCCTTGTCGCTGGCTCAGCAGTTTCCGGAGGAGGTCCGGCGGTTGGTCCTGCTCGATAGCGCAGCGGCTTTCCCGCCGGCGGGCAAAGAGGGTGTGCGGGCGATGATGGACAGCGTGCGGGAGGGCGGCATGCCCGCCGTCATGGATATCGCCTTGTCGCGCTTGTTTCCGCCGGCCTATGCGCAGGCCCACCCGGGCGCGGTGGCCTCCTGCCGGGCGGCGCTGGCGGAGATGGATGCAGAGGCCTTCATCGGGATGTGCCGCAATCTGATGATGGTGGACTTGCGCCCGGGCCTGGCATCCGTCCAAAGCCGGACGCTTGTGGTGGTCGGGCTGGAGGACCAGGCGACGCCGGTTGCCTTGGCACGTGAGCTGGCAGCGGTGATTCCGGACGCGCAGCTCACCGAGCTGGCTGGTTGCGGGCACGCGCCCCACATACAGATGCCGGAGGTCGTCACGCCCTTGATCAAGGCATTCCTGGCCTAGAGTGCTGCGCAAGAGGGGAGGTCATCGCGGCCAGAAAAATTCGCGCAACCCGCTTCCCGGTGCGGTGCCCGAAAATTTCTTCGCGATTAGGGGATTACCCGTATTTTGCGTATTTCATGACAATGCGATATGGACTGTGTTTAGAGAAATCAGTACCATTCGCTTCATAAATCGCCTTGCATACGAATGCAAGAAGACAAAACCAGCCATCGTCATCCCATGTGCGAATGGTGTAGCCGCTCCGGCGCGGTCCAGGGATCCCCTGTTTGAGCCCGGAGCAAGGAGGGGCCCGATGCCTGTGACTCGTGGTGCTGCGCAACCGCCCATCGTCGGTTATGTGACTCCCTTGCGGGGCCGGCCGGGTTCTCGGCTCGAGTTCAAGATCAGTTCCGCTGGCGATGCGCCGTTCTCGGCGCATGTGGTCAGGATTGACTGTGCGGATCCGAATCCAGACGGGCCTGGGATGAAGTGCGTGCCGGTGGATTTCGAGCTCGATGCCGATCCACGCCCGGGCCTGTATCAGACCACGCAATTGGGTTCGTATGGCATCGCCCCGATAGCACCGATAAAGCCCGGCGATGATTTCGTCGTGGAACTCGGGTTCCAAAGTCTGTTGGTCAAGGAGGATCCCCAGGCTCTGGTGTCCATCCAGGACGAAGGCGGCTCGCAGGGGGTCGTGATTGCTGTTGCGAACGGCGAACTGGTCTTGCACGGGCTCGACAGGCCCGGTGACGCGGCCTTGCTGGCGACGGGTTTGGGCGTGGACCGCGGCGCGTGGTATTTCATACGGGCGGCGTTTTCACGGGATGGTGTCGATATCGAGCTGATTGCGCATGAGCACGGGACGCCCGCCGGGACGGCGCGCGCCAAGACGCCGCTGCCGGCAGACTGGCGTGGCCGGGCGCTGGATCGCGTCCTGGTGGCCGGTGCGAGACGCGGAGATCGGCCCTTCTGGTTTTTCGATGGGCGTATCGAGGCTCCGGGTGTGTCGCTGGACGGAGGTGCGCGCTGCATCGCGCGGTGGGATTTCTCCAGCGACATGGAGGAATCATGCGTCGCGAACACGGTTGACCAAGACGGCGGGATGCGGTTGATCAATGCGCCGATGCGTGCGGTGCGCGGCATGCGCTGGAGCGGCCTGATCATGGATTGGAAGGACGGGCCCGAGGAGTACGCGGCCATTCATTTCCATGCGGACGACTTGTCGGACTGCGGTTGGGAAACGAGCCTGGTCCTGCGGATTCCCCAGTCGGCGCGCTCTGCGGTCTATGGCCTGGTCGTCGATAACGGGCAGGGCCGCGACACAATTCCGTTCTTTGTCGTTCCCGCCAAGTCGGGACCCCATGCGCGCGTGGCGTATCTGGCCTCTACGCTGACTTACCTGGCCTATGGAAACCATGCGCGCGGCAATTACCCGGGCGCGCTGGCCGAACGGATCGAACGCTGGGGTGCGTATCCCCATAATCCCGATAGGGTCCCGCAGTTTGGCCTGTCCACCTACAACCGCCATCCCGATGGTTCCGGCGTCAGCCTGTCGTCCAGGCTGCGGCCCTTGCTGACCATGCGGCCGGGTTATCTGACCTTTGCGGACTCACGCGGCTCGGGGCTGCGTCATTTTCCCGCGGATTCGCATCTGACCGACTGGCTCGCGGCGAAAGGCATTGCCTACGATGTGATCACCGACGAGGATCTGCACGAGGAGGGTGCCGAGGTGCTGGCGCCGTACGATCTCCTGCTCACCGGATCCCATCCCGAATACCATACCCGCGCCATGCTGGAGGCGTTGATCGACTTTCGCCGGAATGGCGGCCACTTGGCCTACCTCGGCGGCAATGGGTTCTATTGGAAGATCGCCTTGGGCGGCGCCGATGATGAGTTGCTGGAAATTCGCCGCGCCGAAGGCGGCGTACGCGCCTGGGCGAGCGAGCCCGGGGAATATTATCACCAGTTGGACGGCGGCTACGGCGGCCTGTGGCGCCGCAACGGCCTGGCGCCTCAAGCGGTTGGCGGGGTCGGTTTCACTGTGCAGGGCGAATTCGAAGGGAGCCATTACCGTCGGACGCCCGAGTCCCGCGACGCCGGCGTTGCCTGGCTGTTCGATGGCGTCAAGGATGAAACCTTTGGCGGATTTGGCTTGTCGGGCGGTGGTGCGGCGGGCTTCGAACTCGACCAGGCGGACCAGAGCCTCGGGACTCCGGATCATGCCGTCGTCGTCGCCGTATCCGAGCAGCACGGCCCCTCGTTCAAGACCGCCCCTGAGGAAATTCTGACCTGGACGCTGCCGGGCGCGTCGGAGCGCGCGCACCCGGGCATTTGTTCGCACATGATTTATGCCGCGCCGCGCGAAGGGTGGGGCAGTTTGTTCGCGGTCGGCTCGATCACCTTTCTGGGCAGCCTCTCGCATGACGGATACGCAAACGATGTATCCAAGGTTCTTGAAAATTATATCGGCAGGGTTTTGCAGGCCGCGGGCTAAGGCACCGCGACATGGGTCCCTGGCCATCGGCGCGCGGTCGTGAGGGCAGGGTCCTCGTCATGAGGTTGCATGCGAATGCAAAATGTGAATGGATATCCGGTGAGGGCTTGCCCTCGCCGAGGCGATAGGAGAAGCGCATGGAAAGTTTCGATCTGCTGCGAAATATAAGCATCATCCTGGGTATTTTGCTGCCGCTCCTGTTTATTGGCATGCATATCGGGATCGCCATGGCATGCGTGGGGATCTTCGCGCTCGTCGTTCTGGCCGATAGCGGCGGCAGCCTGATCATGCTGGGTCTGCTGCTGTTCAACACACTGGCCGACCAATACGCGCTGATTTCACTGCCCTTGTTCGTTTTCATGGGCTATCTGATCCTGCACATCGGACTGGCCGAGAAGATATTCAACGGCAGCAAAGCCCTGGTGTCCTCGGTCCCCGGCGGCCTGCTGCATGCGAATATCTTCAGCTCGGCCATTTTCTCGGCCATGTGCGGCTCGAGTGTCGCCACGGCGGCATCCCTGGGGTCGGTGGCCATTTCACTCGAGATCGACGAGCACAAATACCCCCCGCGCTCGGTCATGGGCTCGCTTGCCGCTGGCGGGACTCTGGGGATCCTGATTCCGCCCAGCGTGACCTTCATCGCCTACGGGGTATTCGTTGGCGAATCGATCGGCCAATTGTTCGCCGCGGGAATCATACCGGGCATCCTGCTGGCGCTGATCTTCATGGTGTGGATCTATCTGCGTGCCGTGATCCAGCCCTCGTCATCGGGTCCGAAACTGCCGTTTTCCTTTGTCGAGGCCATGCGCGGTTTGTACGGCATGTGGTCCGCCCTCGCCTTGATCATCGCCATCATTGCGTCGATGTACACCGGCCTGGCGACGCCGACCGAGGCGGCCGCGCTGGGTTGCGTATTCGCGGCCTTGATCGGGGTGTTCGGCGGACGCCTGAGCTGGGCGACGATCCGGAATGCGGCCCAGGATGCCGTCTATACGACGTGCTTCTTGATCCTGTTGATCGTCACGGCGCAGATCGTTTCGCTGGCGCTGTCGATGCTCGAGGTGCCGCAGCAGATCACGGCATGGGTCACCAGCATGGACTTTTCGATCCCGCTGCTCTTTACCGTCCTCGTCGTGATGTACATCTGCCTGGGTATGTTCCTGGAGCCCGCCTCCATGTTGTTCCTCACCTTGCCGATCGTGCATCCGCTGATGGTTTCCCTCGGATTTTCGCCGGTATGGCTTGGCGTGGTGCTGGTCGTGCTGGTGGAGCTCTCGAACCTCACGCCCCCGGTCGGCTTTAACCTGTTTGTGATCCAGGGCGTATCGGGCGGGCGTCCGATGAAGGATGTCGTCATTGGTACGATCCCCTACTGGATGCTGCTGATCCTCATGTTGGCCCTCTTGTATCTGTTTCCGCAGATTGCATTGTGGCTGCCTGGGAAATTGTTCTGAGCGTAATGGGTGAGTGGTTCTCCGATGGTCTTTTTGATACAGCCCGCGGGGGCTGGGGAGGCTGAAAATGTTTGACGTGATCTTGACGGGCGGTCTGATCGTGGACGGCTCGGGCCAGCCGGGGTACGAGGCTGATGTCGGAATCGCCGGGGATACGGTGACCGCGATCGGCAATCTGGCGGGGGCGGAATGTCGCCGCCGCGTCGATGCGCGCGGCTCGATCGTGTCGCCAGGCTTCATCGATCTGCACACGCATTCCGATTTCACCTTGCTGGTGGACGGGAAGGCCGAGAGCCAGGTTCACCAGGGGGTGACGTTCGAGGCTATCGGGAATTGTGGGCATAGCTGTGCGCCGGTGATCGGGGACCCTGCCATTCTCAAGCGCAGCATCGTGGGGCATCACTCGAGCATCGATATCACATGGCGCACGTTCGCGGAGTATCTCGACCAACTGGAGAGCCGCCCGCTTGGCGTGAATGTCGCCGCCTACGTTGGCCACGGGCCTTTGCGCATCGGGGTGCTGAAAGGGCAGCAGCGCCCCGCCACGATGGACGAGACGCGGCAGATGGCGCGCCTGCTCGAGCAGAGCCTGGAAGAGGGCGCCATCGGTTTTTCGACGGGGCTCGAGTATTCGCCGGGCAATGCGTCCAGGACCGAGGAGGTCCTGGAGCTTTGCAAAGTCACCGCCCGCAAGGACAAGGTCTACGCCACCCACGTCCGAAACCGGGATTACTTCTACGAACAGGGCATCGGCGAGGCCCTGTCTGTGGCGCGGCTCTCGGGGGTACAGACCCAGATCTCGCACATCACGCCAAAGTTCGGCGCGCCGCCGGAGGCCACCGCACACACCCTGGAAATGGTCCAATGGACGCGCGACCAGGGTGTCGATGTGGGTTTTGACGCGATTCCTCACGAGTGGGGCCCCACCTTGCTGAGCGCCGTGCTGCCTCCGTGGGCGTTCGAGGGCGGGATCGAGCAGATACGGGCGCGCTTACGGGACCCCGAGACCCGCGAGCTGATCAAGCAGAACCCCCTGACCATCTGGAAGCTGGTGCCTGCCAGGCGCTGGAGCCAGTTGATTCTCTTTGCCTCGGAGGCCAACAAGGCGCTGGTCGGCCTGAGCTTCGAGGAAATCGCCCGGATGCGCAACTGCGATCCCTACGACGCCATCCTGGACCTGCTGCTCGAGGAGGGCGAGAACCTCTACAACGCCACCTGGGTCGGCCACATTCTCACCGAAGCGGACCTGACGCTGACCATGGCGCATCCGGATTGCGCGATCATGTCCGACACGATTGCGCTGGCCCCCTATGGCGAACTCGCGGACATGAAGTTTTCGCCATCCTCGTACGGTTGGGTGGCGAAATGGCTGGGCCAGTATGTCCGGGACAAGAAAATCGTGCCCCTCGAGGAGGCGGTGCGCAAAATCACCTCGTTGCCGGCCCGCCGCCTGGGGCTCAAGAGGCGCGGCCACTTGCGCGTGGGCAGCTATGCCGATATCACCGTCTTCGATCCGGGCCGGATCGAGGACAAATCCACAATTGCGCGGCCCAATGTCTATCCCGTGGGCATTGAGTACGTCATGGTCAACGGCCAGTTGGCCGTCGAAGCGGGAGAGCGTATGCCAGTCAATGCCGGACGCGTGGTCCGCGGCTGGGAATAGAGTAGTTTTTTTTTGGGGAGATCGATCATGAAAAATATGATTCAAAAACTAGTCGTCACAGTGGTTGGCGCATCCTGCCTGCAATGGGGCGCCGTGGCCCTCGCGCAGGAGAAAGTATCCTGGACAATGGTGTCGCCGTTCCCGGCGTCCGACGTCACCACGCACCGCATGCAGGACTTCGCGAAGGCGGCCGAGAAAGCCACGGATGGCAGGTTCCGCCTGAAGGTGCTGGTGGCGGGGCAGCATCCCTATCAGTATCGCGACGGGCTGCGGATCGCCACGGATGGCTTGGCCGAGATTTCTCACACCGGCTTGACCTACCTGAGCTCTGTCGAGTCCTGGTTCGCGCTGCCCATGGTGCCTTTCGCGGTGCCCTATGACAAACAGCATGAGTTCACGCGCCGCTGGCACGAAGAGGTGGCCAATCCGTACCTGAAGGAAAAGTACGGTCTGAAAGTCCTGGCCTACTTCCTGGATTCGGGTGGCTGGGGCAATGCGATTCATACTCCGGTGCCGCTGAAGGATTTCGATTCCCTCAAGGGGCTGATGATTCGCGCCCACGACAAGAACACGGCGGCCCTGGCCCAGGTGCTCGGCGCGACGCCCGCGACGGTGCCCTACAGCGAGCTGTATGTGGCCGTTCAGCGAAAGTCGATCGATGGCGTGATGACCTCGCTCCAGGGGGCATATGCCCAAAAGCTCTGGGAGCTCCTGAAATTCACGAACATGTATGAGCCCTATTACGGCGTCGACGAGATCGTCGTCAGCCAAAAGAAATGGGACTCGCTGCCGGACGATCTCAAGCCCAAGCTTGCGGCCTTGTTCGAAGAGTGGTTCTCGTTGGCGCCGATGTACGAGTTCCACAGCAAGTTCAATCAGGAGATCGTCGAAGGTGCCAAGGCGCAAGGCGCGACCTTTGACGAGATCTCTCCGGAAATGCGCGCCGAGGCTCGCAAGCGCACCGCCAGCCTGCTGACCGATTATGTCGAGTCGGGTGGGGAAATGGCCGCAAAGAGCGTCAAGCTCTTGAACGAGGTGGTGGCTGACTGAGCCGAGCCGCCAGGGGTAATCATCGGAGGCAATATGATGGCCAATATTTCCGTATTCTTGGATCGTCAGGTCGAGAGGGTATCGGCGGCGGGAAACTGGATCTCGTGCATGGCGCTGATTGTCGTGGCCTTGGGCGTGACGGTAAACGCGTTTTCCCGATTCCTCTTCAAGCAGCCGATGATGTTCGTCGACGAGTACGCGCAGTACCTCCTGGTGGCGATATTCTATTTCGGGGTGGGGTACACGCTGAGGGCGGGCAAGCACGTGTCGGTGCGGATGCTCGTGGATCGTCTGCACGGCGCGTCCCGCGCGGTCGTGCAGTTGCTGGTGTCATCGGCCAGCCTCGTGATCATCGGCATGCTGACCTGGTATAGCTGGCTGTCGTTCATGTCGACGTACCGGGCCGGCATGGTATCCCTGACCCCGCTCGAGACGCCGCTCTCGATTCCTTTCGCATTCGTGTCGATCGGCATGACCATATTCTTTCTAGAAGCAGCCATGATCGTCATCAAGACGCTCGGTTCGCTGCTGGCGGGGCGGTTCGAAGAGGTGGGGCACGAGGACCCGGGTATCGGGATGATGGATTGAGGGTGGGCGGGGTTCCGGGCGGCGGCAGGGCGCCTGCCCGCCCGCGCCTATATTTCAGAGAGTTTGGACATGGGTGATATCAAACATTTATGGATAAACCAGCACGCCGAGGGACAGCAGTTGCCCCTGGCGGTTGGCGGCGATGGCGTCTTCGTCATCGATAGCACGGGAAAGCGCTACCTCGACGGATCCGCGGGTCCGGCGTTGTTCTGCCTCGGGCACAACAATCGCGAGGTCGTCGATGCGATCAAGGCGCAATACGATACCTTGGAGTTCGGCTATACCACGATGTTCTCCAGCCCGGTCATCGATGAGCTGTCGCAGATCGTGGCCGAGAGCGCGGGCGGCAACCTGCGCCGTGTCGCTTACGTCTCCAGCGGCTCGGAGGCGACCGACACGGCGATGAAGGCCGCGCTGCAATACCATCTGGCCAGGGGCGAGGGGGGGCGCACGCACTTCATCGCCCGACGCCAGTCCTGGCATGGCTACACGTTCGGCGCGCTGTCGCTGTCCGGACATCCTGCCCGTCGCCGGCCGTATGTGAACGCCCTGATGCCGGGTGTCACGCATGTGTCGCCGGCCAACAGCTATCGTCCGCCCGCAGGGGTGCGGGACGAGGATCTGGTGGATTTCCTGGCGCTCGAGCTCGAGCGCACGATTCTCGATATTGGTGCCGAGAAAGTCGCCGCGTTCTTCATGGAGCCCGTCGTGGGGGCCGCGGGCGGTGCCGTTCCCGCGCCGCAGGGCTATGCGCAGCGCATTCAGGAGGTGTGCCGGCGATACGGCGTGCTGCTGGTCGCCGACGAGGTCATGTGCGGCGTCGGTCGTTGCGGCACCTGGCGCGCGTTGGCGCACGACGGGGTCGAGCCGGACATCATGTATACGGCCAAGGGGCTGGCGGGCGGGTATGCGCCGATCGGCGCCGTACTGTTCTCCGACAAGGTGTACGAGCCCATTGCCCGGCAATTTGGCACTTTGGCCAGCGTGCATACGTATTCAGGCCACACCGCCGCCTGTGCTGCCGCACTCGCCGTCCAGCGGATCATCCGGCGCGACGGCCTGGTCGACAAGTGCGCGCAGGACGGCGAGTACATCATGACGCAGTTGCGACAGCGCCTGGGCGATCGTCCCTACATCGGCGATATCCGAGGCAGGGGACTGTTCATCGGCATCGAACTCGTGCGCGACCGCCAGACCAAGGCACCGTTCGCCGCGGCACTGGGCTTGGCGCAAAAGGTGAGGGACGCCTCATTCCAGAGGGGCTTGATCTGCTATCCCTCGCCGGGAACCGTGGACGGTTATCAAGGGGACCACATTGTGCTCTCGCCGCCCTACACGATCACCCGGCCCGAAATCGATCTGATGATCGATTTGCTGGTCGAATCTCTGGATCAGGTCATGCTGGCCCAGGGGGCGCTCGATGCGTCTTCTTCACATTAATGGAACTGTCTGAACATGGCTATTCGGTATTTGAAGCAGGGGCGGGATGCCGCCGCCGTGGTTGAGGCCGACGCGAAGGTGCGTGCGGTCGTCGAGTCGATCATTCGCGATGTTGAGCAAGAGGGCGAGGCCGCGGTAAGGCGTTATTCGCGGCAATTCGATCAGTGGGATCCGGCCGATTTCAAGCTGTCGCCGCAACAGATCGAGGGCGCGATCTCCAGCCTCTCGCGCCAGGAGCTCTCGGATATCCGCTATGCGCAGGAGCAGATCCGGAACTTCGCCCGCATTCAGCGCGAATCGATGCGGGATGTCGAGGTCGAGACGCAGGACGGCGTCATCTTGGGCCACAAGCACATCCCCGTGTCCGCGGTGGGTTGTTATGTGCCGGGCGGCCACTATCCCATGATCGCGTCGGCCCACATGAGTGTGCTGACCGCCAAGGTGGCCGGCGTCAAGCGCATCGTCGCAACGGCACCACCGTTCAACGGCAAGCCGCATCCCGCCATGGTGGCGGCCATGCACTTTGCCGGCGCCGATGAAATCCTGGCCCTCGGCGGCGTCCAGGCGGTGGCGGCGATGGCGGTCGGCACCGAGTCCATCGAGGCGGTGGACATGCTGGTCGGTCCTGGGAACATGTTCGTGGCGGAAGCCAAGCGCCAACTGTTCGGCCGCGTCGGCATTGATCTGTTCGCCGGTCCGACCGAGACGCTCGTCATTGCCGACGATACCTCCGATGCGGAAATGTGCGCGGTGGACATACTGGGACAAGCAGAGCACGGGCCCACATCCCCCGCGGCTCTGCTGACCACTTCCGAGACCTTGGCGCGGGCGACCCTGAAAGAGATCGATCGCCAGCTCGAGCGTCTGCCGACGGCGGACATTGCACGCATCGCATGGCGCGACTACGGCCAGGTGATCGTTTGCGACACGCTCGACGAGATGCGCCTGAAAGCGGACGAGCTCGCGTTCGAGCACGTCCAGGTGATGACCCAGGATCCACAGTGGTTTCTCGATCGCTTGCAGAATTTCGGCGCGCTGTTCCTGGGACCCAGAACCAACGTCAGCTATGGCGACAAGGTGATCGGCACGAACCATACGCTTCCGACCAAGCGCGCGGCCCGATACACTGGGGGTCTTTGGGTCGGGAAATTCCTGAAGACCTGCACCTATCAGCGCGTGGATACCGACGAGGCGTCCGTGCGGCTTGGGGAAATCTGTTCGCGGCTGTGCCATATGGAGAACTTCGTGGCGCACGGCGAGCAGGCCAACCTGAGGGTCAGGCGCTATGGCGGGAATCCCGATCTGCCTTGGTATCAGCCGGCACCCGCCCCGGCTGATTGACGGCCGCGGCGCCGGCCGATTTCAGGAGCTTGCCATGATTCCTCAAACCCCTTCTTTCCGGTTGGACGGCCGGCGGGCGCTTGTGACTGGCGCCGGCCGCGGAATCGGGCTGGCGTGCGCGGCGGCCCTGGCGCAGGCTGGGGCCGAGGTCGTGATGGTGGCGCGGTCGCGTGATGACATCGAGCACCAGGCCTCGCTGATCCGCGCCGCGGGCCTTGCGGCGCGGGCCATGGTGCTCGACGTCACCGACGCTGACGGCGTGGATGCGTTCTTTGCCGCAAATGAGCCGTTTCATGTGTTGGTGAATAATGCGGGGACCAATCGCCCCAAGCCGATCATCGACACGCCCGATGTGGACTTCGATGCCGTCGTTGACTTGAACTTGCGTGCCGCGTGGCGCATCGCACGGGAGTGGTGCCGCGTCCTGCTGCGGACGCGGACTGAGGGCAGCCTGATCAATATATCGTCCCAGATGGGCCTCGTCGGCAGTCCGGGCCGCACAGTATACTGCGCGACGAAGCACGCGATTGAGGGTTTGACAAAGGCGCTGGCCTGGGAGATGGGTGCGCACGGCATTCGCGTCAACACCGTGTGCCCGACGTTCGTCGAGACCGAAATGACGCGGCCGATGTTCGAGGATTCGGCATTTCGCGACATGGTGATGAGCATGATCGCCCTGGGCCGGCTGGCGCGCGTCGAGGACCTGATGGGGCCGGTCGTCTTCCTGGCGAGTGATGCGTCGGCCATGGTCACTGGTTCCGCGCTGGTCGTGGACGGGGGCTGGACCGCGAGATAAATCGAAACGTGGCGTAGAAGAATGTCGAACAAGTCGGGGCCCGTGACGTCGGTGGATGTCGCCAAGCTTGCCGGAGTGAGCCAGTCGGCGGTCAGCCGGACGTTCACGCCGGGCGCCAGCGTGTCGAACGATATGCGCACCAGGGTCCTCGCCGCGGCGTCCACGCTCGGCTATCGCCCCAATGCCATTGCGCGCACGCTGATCACCAAGCAATCGCAGATCGTCGCGATCGTCGCGTCCTACCTCGAGAATCCGTTCTACCTCTCGGCCATCGAGCAGCTCTCGAAACGCCTGCGCAAGGAGGGATACTGCCTGCTCCTGTTGGTGAGCGATAGCGGAGAGGCCGATGAGTTCCTGGTGCAGTCCATGCAGTATCAGGCCGATGGCGTGATCCTCGTCAGCACCACGCTATCCTCGACGCTGGCCCAGACTTGCAAGGACATGGGCGTTCCCGTCGTGTTGTTCAATCGGGTCAGCCGGCATGGGAACGTCAATTCCGTCGCGGCAGACAATTACGCCGGCGGTCGCCTGGCCGCGCAGGTCCTGGTGAACTCCGGCCATCGGCGGCTCGCATTTCTCGCTGGCCTGGAAAACACCTCTACCAGCCGGGACCGCGAGGCGGGATTCCGCGATGAACTGGCCGCGCTGGGTGTGGGGCCCTACCAGCGCGCTGTCGGCGATTATGGTTTCGAGCAGGCCAAGGTGGCGGTGCGATCGCTGTTCGAGGGCGGCCGCCGGCCCGATGCGATCTTTGCCGCCAACGACTACATGGCCATTGCGACCATGGACTGCCTGCGCGACGATCTGGGCCTCAGGGTGCCGGAGGACGTCTCCGTCCTGGGCTTTGACGATGCGGCGCCGTCGGCCTGGCGCGGATATCAGTTGACGACGATCGAGCAGCCTGCGCAACTGATGGTCGAGAATGCGGTGACGCTCCTGCTGGACCAGATGCGGGGTGAGGCCCGCGACGCGCGCGCCGTGATTGCACCGGTCCGGCTGGTCGTCCGGAAAACGGTGCGGGGGCTTGTGCCCGCACCGGATCAGGAGCCGGCCGGGGATGCTTGAAGACGATCTCCCGGAAAAGCCGATGCTGCTGGTGTTGACCGCGGCGGGCGAGTTGCCCGATGCCGCCCTGGACGCGTACGAGACCCATGTTCGCGCCTATCGGCGTCTGCGGTTTGATGCGCGCACCGCGATGCTGCTGGTCGATGCCGTGCCGCGCGGCGAGCGGGGGCCCGTGGCACGCGTATCGGCCATGCATGGGCATGATCATGCATGGCTGGAGGCGCCGCCCCGGCGGCTGGAGTCCTTTGCACTGATGCTCTTCGATATGGATTCCACCTTGATCCCGATCGAATGCATCGACGAACTCGCCGTGCGCAAGGGATGTGCGCAGGCGGTGGCCGCGCTCACCGCGCAAGCGATGGAGGGGCGCGAACAGGACTATGATCGTAGCCTGCGCGAGCGTGTGCGCCTGTTGGCGGGCCTGCCGACGTCGGAGCTACAATGGGTCCGCACGCATCGGGTGCGCTTGAATCCGGGTGCGGAGGCGCTGGTGGCCGCGGCACACGCCGCGGGATTGCGGACCGGCATCGTCTCTGGCGGCTTCGACGTTTTCACGGAAGCCCTGCGGCATGAGCTCGGCCTATCGTTTGCGCATGGCAATCGGCTGGTCGTCGAAGGAGGGGTTTTGACGGGCGAACTCGAGGGCATCCTGGTGAATGCCGGCCGCAAGGCCGCCGTGCTGCGAGAGGCCTGTCATCTCTACGGCTGCGAGCCACACCAGGCCATCGCCGTCGGCGATGGCGCAAACGATATCGACATGATGGCGGCGGCGGGGCTGGCCGTCGGGTTCCGGCCCAAGGAGATCATTGCGGGATTTGCGGACATCGTGCTGCGGACGCGGCTCGATGGGCTGGCGCACCTGCTGGACGCGGGCTGCGCCGCCTGGGCCGATATTCCGCGTCAGCCGGGCGTGTGCCCATGAGCGCCCAGGACGGGAAGCGCGGCCGGACGACCGGAAGATTCCCCGCTGTCGTGACGGCGGCCCTGGCCGCAACCGTCATCATTGCGTGGGGCACGAATTATCCGCTGTTGAAGCTGGCGGTCCAGGACATGCCGCCGCTGACGTTTTCCGCCCTGCGGTCGCTGGGCGGCGCGGTGATCGTCGCCCTGCTCATCCTCGGTGGCCGCTTGGGGCCGTTGTTGCCGCCCAAGGAAGAGCGCGTGCGGTTCGCAGTGGTCGGGATCCTGCAGTTCGCCTTGGTGATCGGCCTGGCGACGGTGGCGATGCTGGTGCTGCCGGCCGGTCGCACGGTCGCCATCATCTACACCATGCCACTGTGGGCGGCGCTGTTCGACATGCTGTTGCTGGGCAGGCGGTTGACGCCGCGCCAAGTCCTGGGGATCGCCGTCAGCCTGGCGGGCTTGCTGTTGTTCCTGGATCCGATGGTCCTGGCCTGGGGGGACCCCGGCGTCCCATTGGGGACCGCGTTGGTTCTGACGGCCGCCGTGGGCTGGGGCCTGGGGGCCGTGCTATACAAATCGTATCAGTGGAAGGCGAGCTTTCTGAGCCAGACCCTCTGGCAATTGCTCACCTCGGGCGTGGTCTTCGTGGTCTTGGCGCTGGTGCTCGAAAATCCGCTCGAGTCGCGGTTCACGGTCAACTTGGTCCTGATACTGCTTTGGAACTTCATCGTGCCCAGCGCTGTGGCCATCTGGGCCTGGAGCCGGGTGCTGGACCGCATGTCGCCGTCCGTCGCCGGACAGATGCTGATGTCCACGCCATTCGTGGGCATCGTCGCCAGTGCCATCATATTTGGCGAGGATATCCCTCCGGTGTTCGCCGCCAGCACCTTGCTCATCATCGTCGGCGGGGTCTTGGTGCTGTTGCGCCAACATCGCGCCACGTGACAGTGACGAAAAGAAAAACGCCAACCTCGAAGGATTGGCGTCAATGCCTGATTTGTCTGGTGGCGCATCCCTGATTCGAACAGGGGGCCTGCGGATTATGATTCCGTATTATAGAGTCGATTTTCATGCGATTTGCCTTGGCAATCAATATGTTAGACCGCTTTGTTTTCGCTATGGTGGTGCTTTATTTCGCTATGCTGTCGACGATTGGTTGACACTATTCTTGTCCTCGCTAGGCTCCCTCAACAGGATAAAGTGCTCAATCAGCCGGATCATCAGAGCCTTTTGATCAGGCAGGCTTTCAGCCACCAGAAGGGCCAGCGCAACAAGGGTATTGTCGTTGATTAACTGCTCCACGGGGCGGGCCAATAAATGCTGATTGCGGCGCAGGTACCAAAGAAACAAGAAGGAACCGCAACGCTTATTGCCATCGGCCAGTGCATGATTTTTCACCAGAAAATACAGCAAATGCGCTGCGCGACTAGCAACGTTGGGGTAAAACAGTTCGTCGCCAAGCCCCTGCTCAATCGTTGCCAGCGCGGAGGCCAGACCATCGCCCCGCACTAATCCAAATAAATTGGTCGCTTCGCCTTTCGTGATTAAGGTCTGCTTTAATTCGGTAATTGCGGCTAGAGCCTCACTCAGAACCAACGGGCGTATGTCCGGCTGATTAAGAGAAATTTCCTCGAGTGCCTGCTCATCGTAGCCCTGTAACAGGCTCCATGAGCGTGCATAGTCGCTGATGACTCTGGCCACCGCTTCGCCTTCGGCAGACATCAATCCCTGATTAGTGAGCGTGCGGCTGAGCAAATTGACTGCCTGCTCAAACTCGGCACCACGCTCTAATAAGCGGTGCTGATTCAGGCTATAACCCTGTACCAGATGGTCCTTGAGCACCCGAGTGGCCCACTGGCGGAATTGGGTTGCTCGTTTTGAGCTGACTCGGTAGCCAACCGAAACAATGGCGTCCAGGTTGTAGTGCTTGATCTGCCTGCGGACATTGCGTTTGCCTTCCTGGCGAACTACCGAGGATTCCTCGGTAGTTGCCGATTCATTCAGTTCCTTCTCCTGATAGATATTCCTCAAGTGCAGGCTGATATTGTCGGCAGAAGTATCAAATAGCGTGGCCATTTGGCCTTGACTCAGCCAGACAGTATCCCGATTCAGCGCTACTTCAAGCTGAGCCTTGCCATCTTGGCTAACAAATATCTGGATTTGTTGATCAATCATCAGTACTGCCTATGCATATCTAGCTCAAGCTGTCATTATGCATTTGAAACGGCCTCTGCTGGCATCATAGGCTACCAATCATCTTGATATCTGCTGGTCTGACGCAATGGTGTTCATGGCATGGATCGGCCCCCTGAAACACCGGACACAGTCACCCACTTGAAATAGCAGGTATCGACGAGCACTTCTTCACCCGTAAACAGGGCTACGCCACGACGCTGGTGGATCTGAAGCACCACAAGGTGTTCGATGTCGTGCTGGGACGCTCGGAGGCGAGCCTGCGCGGCTACTTGGCTCAGTGCGGTTGGAACGGGGTCATCAACCGTGTCTGAGGAATGCCCATCCCTCAATTATGGGGTAGAGCCATGGGGTAGAGCCAAAGCAAAACGCCAACCCGGTTAAAGGCTGGCGTAAGTGTTTGATGCTATTTATATATTCCTGGTGGCGCATCCCTGATTCGAACAGGGGACCTGCGGATTATGATTCCGTCGCTCTAACCGGCTGAGCTAATGCGCCAAAGCACGAAATTCTAACAAGGTTTCCAAGGGCCCGCAAGCGAGGCGCGCCCGGCGAGCCGTGTCGGCCGCCCGCCGCGTGGCGGCTCTCCGGCGTCCCTGCTTGTATCGGCCGCCCGTGCGAGTGATACCATGCCCAAGCGCCTGCGGAAGGGCTGCACTTTCCTGATCTTCGGGGTCTAATCATGCTGAAATCCATGTTCGCCATTGCCCTCGGCGCCGTGCTGGGCGCCTGGCTGCGATGGGGCCTGAGTCTGCGCTTGAACCACCTGTTCCCGACCTTGCCGCCGGGTACTTGGGTGGCGAACCTGGTGGGCGGCTACCTCATTGGCCTGGCGATCGCCTGGTTCGCCGGCCACGAGGGGATCAGCGTGGCCTGGCGCTTGTTCATCGTGACGGGTTTTTGCGGGGCTTTGACGACCTTTTCGACGTTCTCGGCCGAGGTCTGGGTGCTGTTGCAGCAAGGCCGCCTGGCTTGGGCCTTCGGGACGATCGCGGCCCATGTGGCGGGTTCCCTGGCGATGACGGCTGCGGGGTTTGCGACGGTCCACGTCCTGGCGGGCCGCTAGCCGTCCCGGGCTTGGACACTGGCATAGGGGGATTCCTTGCATATGCGCTCCCGCCTCCGGATCCGTATCGATCTGCGTCGGCTGATTCTGATGCTGGCGGTGTTCAGCGCGCTGGTGATGCTGGTCAACGGTTTCCAGGCGGCCTACCAGGTCCAGCGCGAGCTGCTGATCCAGGGGACCCTGGATGCCAACGAGGCGTATGCCGCCAAGCTCGCAGCAACGACAGACAACTATCTGCGCCAGGCACAGCGCCAGCTCGCCTACGGGGCCGCGGCGCTGGCGTCGGCGACGCAGGCGGCGGACACGGCGCGCATCGCGACCGAGGTCGAACGCCTGCACCAGCAGGCCGACATGTTCAATACGGTGTCCTTCATCGATGCGCGGGGCACGGTCCGGATGGCCTCGCCGGCCCGCCTGTCCCTGCGAGGCCAGCGGCTGGAATCCAGGGGGGCGCTCGAAGCGCTCGAAAAAAGAGCGCCGCTGATCAGCGAGCCCTACACGTCGGTATTGGGCAATCTGGTCGTGCAGATGTCGCATCCGGTCGAAACCGGGGAGGGACGCTATCTGGGTTATGTCGCCGGGACGATCTATCTGCGAGAGCATAATGTGCTCAATCAATTGCTCGAGGATCATTACTATCGGGATGGTTCGTACGTCTACGTGGTCGATCGCACTCGCCACCTGCTGTATCACCCGGACGGCGCGCGCGTGGGCACGCAGGCCGGTCGCAGCGAGGTGATCGACGAGGTGCTGGGCGGCGGATCGGGCCAGCGGCACGTGGTCAGCGCCCGCGGGGTCGACATGCTGGCGGGCTATGCCCCCATGCCGACGGTGGGCTGGGGGATCGTGGCCCAGCGGCCCACGGCGGTGACGCTGGATCGCCTGGATGCGTTGATGCTCGATGTGCTGCGGCGCTCGGTCTGGCCCGCGGCGGTTGCGCTGATCTTGGTCTGGTTGGCGGCGCGGCTGATTTCCGAACCCTTGGGCGGCCTGGCCCGGATTGCCCGTGAAATGGATTCGCCCGAGGCCTTCGGGCAGATCGAGGGGGTGCGCTCCTGGTATTTCGAGGCGGCGCAGCTCAAGCGCGCGATGCTCGCGGGCATCGGCCTGTTGCAGTTGCGGATGGGGCGATTGCGTCGTGATGCCCAGACCGACCCCATGACCGGCCTCCTCAACCGCAGGGGCCTCGAACTGGAGGTGGAGACCTGGCTCGCGCTGGGACGCGAGTTTTCGGTTGTAGTGATCGATATCGATCATTTCAAACAGGTCAACGACCGGTATGGCCACGATGTGGGCGATCAGGTGATCGTAGGCGTGGCGCGTTTGATGCGTCAGCAGTTGCGCGAGGGGGACGTGGCGTGCCGCCTGGGCGGTGAGGAGTTCCTGATGCTGTTTCCGGGGCTGGCCGCGGAGGATGCCTTGAAAGGCGCTGATCGCCTGCGCGAGGCGATCGCAGCGGCGGATCTCGGGCTGCCGGGCCGGGTGACGATATCGGGCGGGGTGGCCGCCTGGCCTCGGGACAACGAGGATTTCGTCCAGGTATTAAAGGCCGCGGACCGGGCCTTGTACCTCGCCAAGGCATCGGGGCGCAACCGGGTGATGGAGGCTGGGGCAGAGTCCGTCGGGCGTGTCGCCGCTGGATGAGGTCGTGGCGGCCCGGGAGCCGGCGCCGGGGGCCGCCAACGTAAAGGCCCCGCCTTTTGGCGGGGCCTTACTGCCAGTGTGGCAGTAGCACCACATGGGCGCGGTGCTATGTAATCACCCGTGAAGGTGACTAGACACTACCATCGGGTAGCGAATCCAGTATAGGAAATGGCTTGGGACTTCGCAATCCAGGGTTAATCCCTAAAATTTTAAGCAAATGTGAAGTGTCCTCAGGCGGGCGCACGGCCCGGGGGCGGGGCGCGGGCATCGGGTTACGAGGTCTGCGCTGCCGGGGCCGGGATGGTTTGGCGCATATGCCCGGACAGGGCCGCGCTGAGGCTGTAGAGCGGTTCGAAAGACTCGGCCTGGGCCATGGGCCAGACCGTGCGGAAGATCGTGTTTGGGTAATGACCAACGAGCAGCGCGCCCTTTTCCATGTCTGGGAATAGGGCCGAGAGGACGCGGATTTCGTCGTTGGCGATGCGCCGCGCGATGTGGTGCGGGCGCAGGTCGCCGGGGTGGTACAGACCGGCGGCGCCCAGCAGCTCGCCCAGCGCCTTGAGCGTGCTGGCGTGAAAATTCCTCACGCGCAGGGACTTGTCGGCCACCACCAGGGCTTTCTGGCGCTCGGGGTCCTGGGTGGTGACCCCGGTCGGACAGCGTCCCGTATGGCACGTTTGGGCCTGAATGCAGCCGATGGCGAACATGTAGGCGCGCGCGCTATTGCACCAATCGGCACCCAGGGCCATGATCCGCGCCATGTCAAAGGCGCTGATGACCTTGCCCGAGGCGCCGAGCTTGATGCGCTCGCGCAGCCCGATGCCAACGAGGGTGTTGTGCACCAGCCGCAGCCCTTCGCGCAGCGGCGTGCCGACATGGTCGACGAACTCGATGGGCGCCGCGCCGGTGCCGCCTTCGGCACCGTCGACGACGATGAAATCGGGTGTGATGCCGGTGGCCAGCATCGCCTTGGCGATGGCGAACCATTCCCAGGGGTGGCCGATGCACAGCTTGAAGCCCACCGGCTTGCCGCCGGAGAGTTCGCGCAGGCGGGCAATGAAGCCCATCATTTCGATGGGGGTGCCGAAGGCGCTATGGCTCGAGGGCGAAATACAATCCTGGCCCTCGGGAACGCCGCGCGCGGCGGCGATCTCGGCGGTCACCTTGGGGGCGGGCAGAATGCCCCCGTGGCCGGGTTTCGCGCCTTGAGACAGCTTGATCTCAATCATGCGGATGTTGTCGCGCCGCGCCATGTCGGCGAAGCGTTCCTCGGAAAAGCTGCCATCCTTGTTGCGGCATCCGAAATAGCCTGAACCGATGTTCCAGATCAGGCCGCCGCCATGCTCGAGGTGATAGCGGCTGACGCCGCCTTCGCCGGTATCGTGTGCGAAGTTTCCGAGGGCGGCGCCCTTGTTCAGGGCCAGCACGGCATTGGCCGACAAGGCGCCGAAGCTCATGGCCGAGATGTTGAACACCGACAGCGAGACGGGTTGCGCACAGTCCGGGCCGCCGACCGTGATGCGGAAATCGTGGTCCGTGATGTGCGTGGGCACCATGGCGTGGTTGATCCACTCATAGCCGTTCTGATAGACATCGCCCTGGGTGCCGAAGGGGCGCTGGTCCATGGCCAGCTTGGCGCGCTGGTAGACCAGCGATCGATCGACGCGCGAGAAGGGCAGCCGCACGGTATCGTCCTCGAAGAAATACTGGCGCATCTCGGGGCGGATGAATTCGAACAGAAACCGCAGGTTGCCGATGACGGGATAGTTGCGGCGGATGGCGTGGCGCGTCTGGTGCATGTCGTAGACGCCAAGCAAGGTCAGCCCGGTGAACAGCGCGCAGGGCAGCCACCACCCGCCGCCGCGCGCCAGCGCCAATAGGGCGCAGAGGATCGCGAGTCCGAGGGCCGTATAAAAGGCGGTGTAGCGCGTGAGAAATCGATGCATGGCGGCTTCCCTGTGGTTGGATGCTCTAAAGTTAGCAGACTAGCCGGGTGGGCGCACATGCCGGGCAGGCGCCGAGAGGCCGGAACGGGGGGACCAGACCAGCTCCGGGATGCCTTCGGAGCCCGCCGCCGCAAAGGCGTTCTGGCCAAAGCGCCGCGCCAGGGCGAGCGCCTCGGGAATATCCATGCCAGGCACCAGCAGGCTGGGCTCGGCCGGCCACCGCCCCGAGGGGTCGCGGCCTTCGCCGGCAATGGGGTTCCAGCCGCGTTGCGCCAGGGCGGCGGCCAGCGCGCGCATGCGGCGCCTGTTGGCGGCCGGCCGCAGGAGGCGGCTGCGCGGGTTGCAGGCGGTCAGATAGACGCAGCGCTCGCAGCCCAGGCGGGCGTACAGGCGGATCAAGGCCGCGCTGGGCTCGCCGATGCGCAGAGTGAACGGCGGGTCGGTCCGCACCGTGTAATCGGCGCCCAGGTAGGCTTGGCGCGGATCTGCGGCGGCCCGGCTCATCGGGCGCTTTGCGCCAGGGCCGCATGCCGGTGGCAATCGGTGGTGTGGTCCATCAGGCAGCCGACGGCTTGCAGATAGGACTGGCAGATCGTGGGCCCGACGAACTTGAAGCCCGCCTTGGCCAGGGCTCGGCTCAGGGCCTGGGCCTCGGGGCCGGCGGTGGGAATGTCGTCGCCCGGCTCATAGTGATGGATCAATGGCTGTCCGCCGGTAAAGGACCAGACCAGGCCCACGGGATCGGGGTGCGCCAACCAGGCCCGGGCATTGGTGCGCGTGGCCAGGAGCTTGAGCCGGTTGCGGATGATCGAGGGATTGCGCATCCTGGCGTCGACCCAGGCCTCGTCCACCCGCGCCAGGGCCTCGGGATCAAAGCCCAGCAGCGCTTCGCGGAACGCCTCGCGCTTGCGCAACACGGTCAGCCAGGACAGGCCGGCCTGGAATCCCTCGAGGACGAGCATCTCGAATAAGTGCCTCGAGTCGCGTGAGGGGACGCCCCACTCCTGGTCGTGGTATTGGATATACAAAGGATCGTTTGAACACCACACGCAACGCTGCATGGAGAGCCTCCGTCGGTTCTAGCGGCGGCGCCCGACCAGGGAGCCGAGCAAGCCCCGGACGAGCTGGTTGGTCGCTTGGCGCACGGCGCTCTTGACGGCGGACTGGACCACACCGTCACGGCGGCCGCCACGCGGCCCGGTCGAGCCGAACAGGAAATCGCCCATCGTGCCCATCAGGCCGTCGCCCTCGGTCTGCGTGCCGGCGTCCGGCCGGCGGGTCGCGGGCGGTGCGGCGTCAGCGGGCGGTGTTGCCGCAGGGGCCTGAGTCTCGCCCTGGGCGCGCTTGGTCAGGACCTCGTAGGCTGACTCGCGGTCTATGGTCCGATCGTATTTCCCGCCCAGCATCGAGGCGGCCCGCAGGGCCTGGCGCTCGGCATCGCTGACCGGGCCGATGCGGCTGCCCGGTGCGTGCAGCCAGACCCTTTCGGTGGGCGTGGGGCGGCCGCTGGCATCGAGCAGCGACACCAGGGCCTCACCCACGGCCAATTCAGTGATGGCCGCCTCGACGTCCAGGCCCGGATTGGGCCGCATGGTCTGGGCGGCGGCCTTGACGGCCTTTTGGTCGCGCGGCGTAAAGGCCCTCAAGGCGTGCTGCACGCGGTTGCCGAGCTGGCCGAGCACGGAGTCGGGAATATCCAACGGGTTTTGCGTCACGAAATAGACGCCCACGCCCTTGGAGCGGATCAGGCGCACCACCTGTTCGACCTTGTCGAGCAAGGCTTTGGGCGCGTCCTTGAACAGCAGGTGCGCCTCATCGAAAAAGAAGACGAGTCGGGGCTTTTCCGCGTCGCCGGTTTCCGGCAGGCGTTCGTAGAGATCGCCCAGCATCCACAGCAGGAACACCGCGTACAGGCGGGGCGACTGCATGAGTCTGTCGGCGGCCAGGATGTTCACCATGCCGCGCCCCTGGGCGTCGGTGCGCATCCAGTCGAACACATCGAGCATGGGTTCACCGAAAAATTGCGCGGCGCCCTCGGACTCGAGGCGCAGCAAGGCGCGTTGGATCGCGCCCACCGATGACGCCGAGACGTTGCCGTAGCGCGTGCGCAGCTCGGCCGCTCGATCCGCCACGTTTTGCAGCATGGCGCGCAGGTCCTTGAGGTCGAGGATCAGTTGACCCTCGTCGTCGGCTACCCGGAACACCAGGGCGAGTATGCCTTCCTGGGTGTCGTTCAGGTCCATCATGCGCGCGAGCAGCAGGGGGCCAAGGTCCGAGACCGTCGCACGCACGGGGTGGCCCTGTTCGCCGAAGATATCCCAGAGCGTGGCGGGGCAGGGGCCCCAGGCCGGCTCGGGCAGGCCGAGCTTTTGTAGCCGCGCCGCGAGCTTGGGCGAGCTCGCGCCCCCCTGCGAAATCCCCGTCAGATCGCCCTTGACGTCGGCCATGAACACCGGCGTGCCGATCCGCGAGAATGATTCCGCCAGGACCTGCAGGGTGATGGTCTTGCCGGTCCCGGTCGCGCCGGTGATGCAGCCGTGCCGGTTGGCGTACTGCGGCAGGAGCGCGGCTTGCGCGCTGGAGTTCTGGGCGATGATCAGGGGATCGGCCATGTGTGGGCTCCGTAACGGTTGCGTGGGTTCCAAGTGTAGCGGCTTGGCAGTGCCGGTCGAGAGGCTCAGGCGATGCTCACCCCGGCAGGGCCGGCGGCGAGCCGTCCGATCGGGGTGGCGGCTTCGAAGCCCGCGCCGCGCAGCGTGGCCAGAACCTCGCCGCTTGCCTCGGGCGCGCAAGCGACCAGCAGGCCGCCCGAGGTTTGCGGATCGCACAAAAGCGTCTGGGCGATGTCCGGCAGGGCTGGGTCCAGGCTTGTCGCGCTCTGGCAGGCGCGCCAGTTGCGGCTCGAGGCGCCGGTGCGGACGCCGGCTTGTGCGAGCATCGGTGCGCCGGCGAGCCAGGGCAGGTCGGCGTACCGGATGTGGGCGTGCAGGCCCGCGCCCCGGCATAGTTCGAGGGTGTGGCCCAGCAGCCCGAATCCGGTGACGTCGGTCATCGCGTGGACCCCGGGCAGGGCGGCGAGCGCGGTGCCCGGCGTGTTCAGGCGCGTAGTGGCGTCGATCATGGCCCGGTATCCCTCGGCCTCCAGCCGCCCCTGCTTGAGGGCGGCCGACAGGATGCCCACGCCCAGCGGCTTGCCGAGGATCAGGACATCGCCATCGAGGGCCGCGTCGTTGCGCTTGATGCGGGCCGGGTGGGCGATACCCATGGCGGCCAGGCCGTAGATGGGTTCGACGGAATCGATGGAGTGTCCGCCGGCAATGGGGATGCCCGCAGCCGCGCAGACCGACGCGCCGCCTTCCAGGACGCGCGCGATCGTCTCGTGCGGCAGGACGTTGATGGGCATGCCGACCAAGGCCAGGGCGAGGATGGGTCGCCCGCCCATGGCATAGATGTCGGACAGTGCGTTGGTGGCGGCGATGCGGCCGAAGTCATAGGGATCGTCGACGATTGGCATGAAAAAATCGGTCGTGGCGATCAGGGCCTGCTCGTCATTGAGGCGGTAGACCGCCGCATCGTCGGCGGTCTCGGTGCCCACCAGCAGGTCCGGGAAGGAGCCGGCGGGCAGGGCGTCGCGCATCAGTCGCGCCAGCACGTCGGGGGCGATCTTGCAGCCGCAGCCGCCGCCGTGGGACAGGGCGGTCAAACGGGGGGCATCGGGAGCGTTCATGGCGTGGATTCCTGTGGGAGGCCGGCCTGCTGCGCCAGGCGCAGGCAAGCGAGGGCCTGGTCCGGAGCGCCGGCCGCGGTTGGGTCGTAGATAAAGGCGGGGGCCTGCGCGAGGCCGGTGTAGTGCTGTCCGCTGCTGCGTCGGTAGGCGGGATCGTAGTGCCGCTCGACCAAGTCGCGAAAGAGGTCCCGGCGGCGATCGGCATCGATCAGGGCCTGCCAGGCGGCCACGGTGTTGCGGCTGTGCAGACCGATGAAGCGTTCCAGGGTTTGCTTGAAGGCCGCGTGGTCGTCGAACAGATGCGCATAGTCCTGCAAGAGGAAATCCAGGCGGTGTTCGAGGCTGGCGCGCACACGCACGCAGCGCCCCGCGTGCATGCGGGCGAGCAGGCTTTGGGGCAGGCTGATGCGGCCGATCCTCGGACTCTCGGCCTCGACGAAGACGGGGCGCGTCGGATCGAGTATGGCCAGGGCTTGCACCAGGGTCGACTCGAAGCCACGCTGCGAGGGCTGGGGTTGATCCGGCATCGCGCCCAGCAGCGAACCTCGATGCCCGGACAGGGCCTCGAGGTCCAGGGCCTGGGCCCCCGCGCGGGCGAGCGCATGCAGCAGACGCGTCTTGCCCGAGCCGGTCGGGCCGGCAAGCACGATGAAATCCAGCGCCAGCGGGACGGACTCGAGGCGCTGCAGCACGTCGTGGCGGTAGGTCTTGTAGCCGCCGTCCAATTGCCGCGCCTTCCAGCCAATGAGGTTGAACCAGGCGGTCATGGCACCCGAGCGCTTGCCGCCGCGCCAGCAATAGATCAGGGGGCGCCAAGTCCGGGGCCGATCGGCGAATAGGGTTTCGAGGTGGTGCGCGATATTGCGTGCCACCAGTGCCGCACCCAGCCGCGTGGCTTTGAAGGGGGATTCCTGGGTGTACAGCGTGCCGACACGCACCCGCTCATCGTTGTCCAGGACGGGGGCATTAATGGCACCCGGGATGTGATCGGCCTCGTACTCGGCGGGCGTGCGCACGTCGATGATCTCGTCGAAACGGGCGAGTTCGTCCAGGCCGCACAGCAGCGACGGGACGTGAGGGGGTTGTGGGCTCATCCGGGAATTGTAGGGCCATCGCCCGGGTTTAGGCGCCCGCCGGGGCCGGAAAACGGCGCCTTGAGCGGCAAAAATAAAAGCACCCGGGATTCCAGGTGCCTTTAAGGGGTGGCTTGGTGGTGGGTGCTGAGGGGTTCGAACCCCCGACCTACGCCTTGTAAGGGCGCCGCTCTACCAACTGAGCTAAGCACCCCTTGAAGCCACGGTGCGTGCGAAAGGCTGCGATTATATCGGCTGGCCTGGCGCCGCGCAAACGGCCCTGGCCGCGGGCGTCGCTTAGTTGACGGCGTCCTTGAGGGCCTTGCCCGGACGGAACTTGGGCACGCGGGCCTTTTTGATCTTGATCGCCTCGCCGGTGCGCGGGTTGCGGCCCGTGCGGGCGGCACGCTCGGACACGGCGAAGGTGCCGAAACCGACGAGGGTCACGGAGCCCTTCTTTTTGAGGGTGGTCTTGACGGCACCGACAAACGCTTCCAGGGCACGGCCGACGTCGGCTTTGGACAGGTCGGTCTTGGAAGAGATATGCTCGATAAGCTCGGTTTTGTTCATTTTAAGGAATACCCCTGAAGTTTATTGTGGCCGCCGGGCGTGCCCGACCAGCTTGTGATTGATAAGGTCTGCCATAACCGCCAGCCGTACCCGACCGGATGGATAGCGATGGCCCAATGGCCTTGTGCATACACGCGATCGAGTCTACCGGCTAAGGCGTATTAAGCCTTCGAAACTAGATGGTGTCAAGAAGAAAACCGCCCAAGAGCCGCACCGTTACTGACTTTCATGGAACACGGCCACGGGCGTCCGGGAGTCCCGTGGTCCGCCCGGTGCCGGCCGGGGCCTTTCGAGGACTCAGTCCGGCATCGCCGCCAGGGCCTGCGCAAAGTCGCCGATCAGATCCTGTTCGTCTTCGATGCCCACCGATATGCGCAGGAACCCGTCAGGAATGCCCATCAGCGCGCGGCGCTCGGGACCCATTTCGTAGTAGATGGTGTGGGCCGCCGGCAGAACCAGGGTGCGGTTGTCGCCCAGGTGTGTGGCGAGAATCACGATACGCAGTTGATTCAGGTATTCAAAGACGTCGATGCGCGGGTCGAGCTCGACGCCCAGCAGGCCGCCGAAACGCCCGCCGAACCATTCGGCCGCGCGCGCGTGCTGGGGGTGCGAGGGCAAGCCGGGATAGTGGACGCGCGCCACCTTGGGGTGCGCATCGAGGTAGCCGGCGAGCGCCAGGGCGTTGGCGCAGATCCGGTCCATGCGCAGCGCCATGGTCTCGGCGCCCGCCGCCAGCCGGTGTGCCACATCCGATGCCAGGGTGCCGCCCATGTCTCGTAGGCCTTTTTTCTTGATCTGCAGCAGGCCCCAATTGCGCGAGTCACCCTTGCGGTACTGTGGATGGATGTTCGGGTAGTCCTTCCAGTCGTAGAGCCCGGTCTGCGTGACCGCGCCGCCCAGGGCGTTGCCGTGGCCGCCCACGTGCTTGGACAGCGAGTTGATGACCAGGGAAGCGCCGAAGAACCGCGACGGGCGCAGATACGGCGAGGACAGGGTGCTGTCGACTACGTAGACCAGGCCGTGCGCACTGCACAGGTCCCCGATCGTGATCAGGTCCGCGATCTGGGTGCCCGGATTGGCGATGGTTTCGACGAAGACCATGCGGGTGTTGTCGCGAATGGCCGCCTCGACCTCGCGCGCTTCGGTGGCATCCACGAGCGTGACCTCGACGCCCAGGTCCGCGAGCGTCATCAGCAGGCTATTGGTGTTGCCGAAGATGTACTTGCTGCTGATCAGGTGGTCGCCGCTGCGCAGCAGGGTAAACAGGGTCGCCGTCAATGCGGCCATGCCGGTGGAGAAGGTGACGCTCGCCTCGGCCTGCTCCATCGCGGTGACCTTGGCCTCGAGCGCCGCCGTCGTGGGGGTGCCCTGACGTGCATAGGTGTAGCCGGCCTTGCCCTGGAATACGGCGGCCAGTTCCCGCGCATCCGCGTAGCCGTACTCGGTGGACGGATGGATGGCTTGGTGGACGGCGCCGTTGGTAGGTTGCGAGCGGCGGTCGGAGTGAACGATCTGAGTAGAGAAGCCGTTATCGGACATGGTGTTGCGAAAGAAAGAGAGTGAAAGTTCGGATGGGCCGGGGCCGATGCCGCTCATTATGCGCCTTTCGGGTGCAAGCCGGCGGTTGCCTGTCGACGAGGCCTAGTCCGGCAGCAGGCGCTGGCGCGCGGTTTCATACAGGCAGACAGCGCTGGCGACGCTCACGTTCAGGCTCTCGACCGAGCCGCGCATGGGGATGGCGGCCAGTTCGTCGCAGGTCTCGCGCGTCAGCCGGCGCATGCCCTCGCCCTCGGCGCCCATGACCCAGGCCATGGCGCGTCGGCTGTCGACCTGGTGGATGGAACGTTCGGCCGCATCGTCCGCGCCGACCAGCCAGACGTCGCGCTGGCGCATGGCGCGCAGCGTGCGCGCGAGATTCGTCACCATGATGTAGGGCACGGTGTCGGCCGCGCCGCAGGCGACGCGCTGGACAGTGGCGTTCAAGCCGACCGCGCGATCACGCGGGGCGATCACCGCGTGCACGCCGGCCGCGTCGGCAGTGCGCAGGCAGGCCCCGAGGTTGTGCGGGTCGGTGACGCCGTCGAGTACCAGGAATAGCGCGGGCTCGGCCTGATCCTCCAGCGTATCGAGAACCTCATCGACCGTGATCGCCAGGGCGCGCGGGTGGGCCAGGGCGACGATGCCCTGGTGCCGCATGCCGCGCGCCAGGCCATCGAGGCGAGTGGCATCGACGGCGTGCCAGCGCACGCCGGCGGCTTCGATCTGCTGGATGCAGTGACGCATGCGCTGGTCCTGACGCGAGGTGTCGACGTAGAGATCGACGATCGAGTCCGGGGCGTGGCGCAGGCGTGCCTGCACGGCATGAAAGCCCGCCAATACCTGATTGGATGCCATCGTGTTCCTTGTGTCGGTCAAGGGGGGCGACATTCCCGCCGCCCCTCGGGCGCCATTGTAGTGTGTGCGCTAGCTGCGCCGCTTATTGGGGGGCGCCTGGCGCGCCGCGCGCTTGGCCTCGGCCCGGCGCTGGTGCGAGGTGGTGCCCCGCAGCGCGGTGGGCTTGGCGCCCGCGGCTTTCTTGGGTTTGGGGGCAGGCCGCGTGCTGCCCGAGATCTCGGCCTGCAGGGCCTTGAAGTCTTCGCCCTTGACCAGGCGAAACTCGATGCGCCGCGCCTCGAGGTCGACGCGCGAGACCTGGACCTGCAGGGCATCGCCCAGGCGATAGCGCATGCCAGTGCGTTCGCCGCGCAGCTCGTTGGTGATCTCGTTGTACTGGAAGTAATCCGAGCCCAGTTCCGAGACATGCGCCATGCCCTCGACATAGAGCGTGTCGAGCGTGACGAATACTCCGAAGCTGGCGACCCCGGTGATCTTGCCGCTGAAGACCTCGCCCACGTGCTCGCGCACGAACCAGCACTTCAGCCAGGCGGCGACATCGCGCGAGGCGTCGTCCGCGCGGCGCTCGCGGGCCGACAGCAGCATGCCCAGGTCCTCCCAGGTCTCTTGTTCGCGCTTGGCCGCCGGCACCCCGGCCACTGGCTGGCCCTCGAGGGGTGGCGGGGCGTAGCGCTGGCCCGAGAGGATGCCCCGGATCGTGCGGTGGACCAGGAGGTCGGGGTAGCGGCGGATCGGCGAAGTGAAGTGCGCGTAGTGCTCGTAGGCCAGGCCGAAGTGGCCGGCCGGCTCGGGGCTGTAGATGGCCTGCTGCATCGATCGCAGGCACATGGACTGGATGATCTCGTAGTCCGGGCGGCTGCGTGCCGCGAGGATGAGCTTGGCGTAGTCCTGGGTGCGCGGCTCGTCGCCGCCCTCGAGGACGAGACCCAGATTGCGCAGGTACTCGCGCAGGGCTTGCAGCTTCTCGGGGGTCGGCCCCTCGTGAACGCGGAACAACGAGCGCCGTTTGTTGCGCACGATGAAGTCCGCCGCGCAGGTGTTGGCCGCGAGCATGCATTCCTCGATCAGGCGGTGGGCGTCGTTGCGCGCGTAGGGCTCGATCTTTTCGATGCGGCCCAGCGGGTTGCAGACGATGCGGGTCTCCGTCGTGTCGAAGTCGATGGCGCCACGCCTTTTCCGCGCCTCGACGAATGCCTGGTACAGGTCGTGGGCGTCGCGCACGTGCTCGAGCAGGGGGCCGAGGTTTTGCGCCGCCGGGCCGGAGGGTTGTTGCAGCGCCCCCCAGATATCGGTGTAGGTGGTGCGCGCGTGCGAGTGGATGACCGCCTCGTAGAACTGGTAGGCTGTGACAGTGCCGGCCTTGGCGCCCTGGGCGGGGATCATCATGTCGCAGACCATCACCAGGCGGTCGGCGCCGGGGTTGAGCGAACAGATGCCGTTGGACAGCGCCTCGGGCAGCATCGGAATGACCCGCCGGGGGAAATAGACGCTGGTGCCGCGGTCCAGTGCGTCCTCGTCCAGGCCGCTGCCGGGGCGTACGTAATGGCTGACGTCGGCGATCGCGACCAGCAGGCGCCACCCTGGGCGCTTGCGCGATGCGCTGCCCAGGTCGGTCGGCATGCAGAAGACCGCGTCGTCGAAGTCGCGGGCGTCCTCGCCGTCGATCGTGATGAAGGGGATGTCGCGCAAGTCGACACGGTCTTGGCATTCCGCCGCCGACACCTGATCGGGGACGGTCCGCAGCTCGCGGGAGGTGGCGTCCGAGAACTCGACCGGGACGTCGAACTTGCGCACGGCGATCTCGATCTCCATGCCGGGATCGTCAATTTCGCCCAGCACTTCGATGACCTTGCCCAGCGGCTGCATGTGGCGCGCCGGCTGGCGCAGGATCTGCGCAGTGACGACCTGTCCGTGTTCGGCGCCGCCCGTGTCGGCGGGCGCGATCAGAATGTCGTGCTTGATGCGCTGGTCCTCGGGGGCCACGATGCAGGCGCCGTGTTCCTTGAGAAAACGGCCGACGAGCTTGCCGGTGCGTCGCTCGAGGACTTCGACGATCGTGCCTTCGGTGCGGCCCCGGAATTCGCCCGAGGGCTTGACCCGCACGCGGTCACCGTGCAGGACCTTGGCCATTTCATGCGTGGACAGATACAGGTCCTGGCCGTTGTCGTCGGGGATCAGGAAACCGAAGCCGTCCCGGTGTCCTTGGACAACTCCGGTGACGAAATCCGTATTGTTGCAAATCTGCAACTTTCCTTGAGGATTGAAGCGCAGTTGGCCGTCGCGCTCCATGGCCTTGATCCGGCGGACGAATCCGGCCGACAGGGGGATGCCCGCGTCGGTGGCGTCGGCCAGGGCTTCGATAGTCATGGGTTTTCCCGCAGTGCGCAGGATGTGCATCACCAGCTCGCGGCTGGGAACCGCCGGATCGAAGTCGGGCGGCAGTTCGGCGGACGATGGGGGGAGGGCGTCTGGGTTTTTATCTTTATCAAATCGCTTTTTCAAAGGCTGCTTTTCATCCTAAAAAATGCTGCTATAATCCTGTCTTCGTTGAACGCGGCGCCAGTTGCAGCGGGCAGCAAAAGCAATAGCATACACGTTATGCAGTGCCCAGGTGGCGGAATTGGTAGACGCGCATGGTTCAGGTCCATGTGCCGCAAGGTGTGGAGGTTCGAGTCCTCTCCTGGGCACCACTTCTCTGTTTTGAGAGGTCCAATTCAGTACGAAGCATCGAAGCAAAACCCGGATATAGTACGAAGCATCGAAGCAAAACCCGCATGGACACTAGGTCTTGCGGGTTTTTTGCTTTCAGCGGGCCTGATAGCGCCCGATGTTCGTCTGGCCGAAGCCATTGTTTTTGTGTTCCTGCTAGAGTGCTTTGCTGGCCAGGTGCACAGAGCGCGCCTCATGGAGGCATGGAGGCTCGCGGGCTGTGCCAAGTGGGCCCAGCGACTAAGATCATAGATATGTATTCCGATATGACGAGGGTGTCTGACGCCCATAAAACCGCCGAGGATCCGCAGTACCTTTGGTGTCTGTGTCCGTCATGCTGCCCTGCGGGCGGCGCAGGGCGCGGAACGCAAGCATGAGCGCGACGACCTGGGAGTTCTTGCGCGCAATGCTGAGTGCGCCCGCCGGCAAGCTGATCCTCAGCCTGATGCTGCTGTCATCGGGCGCCTGGGGCACGCTGGCGCTGTTCTATCAGAGCCCCTTTCAGCCCGGCCGCCCAGCCGTCTGGCTGCTTTGCTCGGCATGGGCCGCTCTGGCGCTCGCCGCCGCCGCCCTGGTCTGGACGCAATACCGGTTTCAGGCCTTGGCCGCATACGTCCTGGTTTTTGTCGCCTTGTGCGCGTGGTGGTCGATGCTCGCGCCCTCCGATGCGCGTGACTGGGCTCCCGACGTGTCGCGGCATCTGCATGCCGAGGTTGATGGTTCCATCGTGACGCTGCACAATGTGCGCAACTTCGACTGGCACAGCGATACGGACTTCGTCGAACGCTGGGAAACCCGCCGCTACGATCTGGATTCCCTGAGCAGCGTGGACGTGATCGCGTCGTACTGGATGGGCCCGGCCATCGCGCACACGCTGGTCTCCTTCGGCTTCAACGGGGGTCGCGACAGCACCGACTATCTGGTATTTTCGATCGAGATCCGCAAAGAGCGCGGTGAGGCATTTTCCGCCGTCGGGGGGTTCTTCAAGCAGTTCGAACTCAGCCTGGTCGCTGCGGATGAGCGCGACGTTTTGCGGGTACGCGCCGACACCCGCAAAGAAGACGTCTATCTATATCGGGTCAATATGAGCAAGGAGGCGGCGCGATCACTGTTTCTGGCCTATCTCGCCAAAGCGCAAGCCCTGGTCGCCGAGCCCCGCTACTACCATACGCTCACGGCCAACTGCACCACCATCGTATACGAAATGGCTCGCCGCATCGTGCCCGGCCTGCCCATGAACTGGCGCCTCCTGGCCTCGGGGTATTTGCCGGAATACCTCGAGCAGATCGGCGGTTTAGCCGGTCCCGGCGATCTGGAGGTCCTGCGGGCCGCCGGCAGAATCACCTTGCGCGCCCAGCAAGCCGATAGCGATGCGGCCTTCTCGCGGATCATCCGGCAAGGCGTGCCGGGGATGGAGACGGGGCTGGCGCCCTGAAATCGGTCGAATGCTCGGTCGGATTTGCCGGGCCGCCCCCGGCGCGCTCAGTCCGCCAGCCGGACCCGGCTGCTCCCGTCGCGGTCGCGCAGGTCTTTGAAGGCGACGCCCAGCGCCAGCGCCACCACCAGGCCGATCACCCCGAACCCGACGGACACGGCCATTGACCATGAGGATGTTGTCAGGGTCCCGAACACCGCCGCCGTGATGATGGCGATGCCCACCGAGGTCCCGATGCGTTGGCCGGTCTGCATGATGGCGCCCGAGCTGCCCGCGTAGTCCAGCGGCACATCCTCCAGGGTCAGCGCCTGGTTGGGACTGATGACCGATCCTTGGGCCAGCCCGATGAATGACAGCGACAACAGCAGCCACCAGATGCTCAGGTGGCCTTGTTCGTACAGGAGCACGACGCCGCTGCTGGTCGCCAGGCCGACGAGGGCCAGGAGCAGGCCGCCGATCACGACCTTGCGGCCGTAGCGGTGCACGCGCCGGCCGGCCCAGTCCGCCGCGTAGGCCGAGAGCAGGGCCGCCGGGATGCCGAACAGCCCGGATTCCAGCGCCGACATGCCGGCGCCTTCTTGAATGTAGAGCGCCACCAGCACCCAGATGCTGGTCATGCCCAAAAAGTACAGTGTCATGATGACGATGCCGTTGGTGAAGCTGGCGGTGGAAAAGATTTCCAAGTCAACCATGGGGCTGCCGCCCAGGCGCGCGTAGCGCCGTTCCCATCGGACCCAGAGGAAGAACAACAGGGCGGATGCGGGCAGCAGCAGCCACGTGAGCGGCGTCTCGCGGGCTTCGACGAAGGGCAGCAGCACTGCGAGCACGGCCAGGCCCAGCAGGGCCGAGCCCACGGGATCCAGCGCGCGCAGCATGCGCGCCGCGCGGCCGGGCGCGCCGGCTTGGGGCGCGCCGCTGCGGCGGATCAGAGGTTTTGGAAACCAGAGCAGACCGAGGATGATCGTGGCGATGCCGATGGGCACATTGACCAGGAAGGTCAGGCGCCAGCCGAGTTCCAGGCCGCCGATTTCGATGAGGAAGCCACCCAGCACGGGGCCGATGGCCACCGAAAAGCCGACCGCAGTGCCGAAATAGCCGAACGCCCGCCCGCGTTCGGCGCCTCGGAAGTATTGCTGGATCATCCCGATGCCCTGCGGGTTGAGCAAGCCCGAGCCGATGCCCTGCGAGAGCCGGGCGGCATTGAGCCAGTCCGCGTCGGGCGCCAGGCCCGCGGCGACTGACGAGAGGGTGAAAATTCCGGCGCCCAGCAGGAACAGCCCGCCTCGGCCCATGATGTCGCCAGCGCGCCCGGCCGCCACCAGCACGACCCCGAAGGTCAGCGCGTAGCCCGACAGCACCCATTGGATATCGGAGCGCGAGGCATCCAGGGCGGTCTGTATCGACGGCAGGGCCACGTTGACGATGCTCACGCCGATCAGGGTCATGAAAATGGCGGTCAGCAGCACCGCCAGAATGCGCCAGCGCACGGCGTTCGGCACGGTGCCGCCGTCGTTCGGATCGGTTTCGGGTGGCGAGGGCGCCGGTGGTCGCGTCATTGAGGCCTGCGGTCAGGGAACTCCGAGGCCCATTGTAGCGGTCACCGGCGGCGATGCCGGATTCAGCGGGCGCCGGCCTGGCGCGGGGCGGGTTCCACGCCGGGCCGGCGCGCCTGGTCAGGTGCGCACCTCCTGGCGCTGAAAGCACACGTATCCTGCCGTGAACAGCACCAGCACCGCCGCGATCAGCCCCGTGAACTGCGGCCAGACGATGGCCAGGCTCTCGGACAGCGGCAGAGGCGCGCCCAACAGCGCACCCTGGATCTGCGACAGGAACACCGGCCCCAGGCTGCGGGTGGCCGGGCTCAGCAGCGTGATGGCGGTGTCGTTGAATAGTGTCGCGGGCGAGGCGTGCATCAGGGCCTGCTGCCAGGCGAGGGTGTGCATGTCCATGCCGCCCGACAGCAGGGTTGCCAGGTCGGGCGGTGCGATTGCCTGCGCGATCGCGGGCGCCAGCATCGGCCACAGCATGGCGGTGAACAGCCACAGACCCAGCGCCACCAGCGCCGAAGTCGAGGCCGAACGGAACACGGTCGAGCACAGCAGCGCCAGACCCAGCCAGACCCCGGCATAGGCCAGCGCGGCGCAGAGAAAGGCCAGCGAGCGCAGCACTTCCTCGCCGCTGGGCGGTACGCCCAGCAGGATCAGTCCCGCGCCCATCACCAGCAGCCACAGGCACACCAGGCAAATCCCCAGGGCCGCGAGGCCAGCGAGGAACTTGCCCAGCAGCAGGGCGTCGCGATAGATCGGCTGGGACAGGATCCGGCTCATGGTGCGATGGTTGTACTCCCCATTGATCGCATCGAACCCCAGCCCGATCGCCACCAGCGGAATCAGGAAGCCCAGCAGCGCCGCGAAGGAGGGCAGCGGCGCCTGCGCGTCGGTGAACAGGCGCAGAAACACGAAGGGGTCCGTCGATGTGGTCTGGCGGATGCCTTCGATGGCGCCATACAGTGCGGCGGCGGCCGTCAGTACCACCAGCCATTCCAGCACGCGCATGCGCGCGCTGCCCATGTGGTCGGCCAGCTCCTTGGTCGTCACCGCGCCCAGCCCCTGCCAGGGCGAGCCTTCTCTGCGTGTGCTCATAGGGGTGCTCCCGTGTGGAAGGTGTGCCGGTAGATGGCCTCGAGGCTGGGGACGTCCACGGCCAGGGATTGCAGTCCGGCTCCGGCCTGGATGGCGGCGCGTGCCGCATCGGCGCGCACGTCGCCAGCAGCCTGCAGGACATAGTGGCCAGGTTCGGGCATGCGGACCTGGCTGACGCCGGGGACAGTGGCTAGCGCGGCGCGAATGTCCGGGCCGACGGCCGTCAGGCGGATTTCGTGGCTGTCGCCCAGCACCTGCCGCGCGAGCTCGTCGACCGGGCCGGCGAGGACGATGCGGCCGGCGTTGAACAAGGCCACGCGATCGCAGACGCGCTGTACCTGGTCGAGCAGGTGCGAGGACAGCAGGATGGTCGTCCCGTCGGCGCGTAGTTCCTCGATGAGCGCCAGAAAGGACTCGGTGGACTGCGGATCAAGGCCCGAGGTGGGCTCATCGAGAATGGCGATCGGTGCGCGTTTCATGATGATCTCGGCCAGCCCCAGGCGGCGGCGCATGCCGTGGGAAAAGGTTCCGACGCGCTGGCGGGCGTGCGCGGCGAGGTTTACGCGCTCGAGCGCCTGCAGGATCCGCGCATTGCGTTCGCCGGGCTCGATGCCCAGCAGCTTGGCCGTATAGCTCAGGTTGTCGAGCGCCGTGAGCTGATCGTAGAAGCCGACGGAGTCGGGCATGTAGCCGACGCGGCGCTTGACCTCCAGCGGCTTGCGCTGCGGGTTTTCGCCCAGGATGCGCACGGTTCCGCGCGTGGCCTCGGTCAGCCCGAGCAGGATCAGGATGGTTGTGGTCTTGCCCGCGCCGTTGGGGCCGAGCAGGCCGAAGACCTCGCCCGCGCCCACCTCGAAGCTGATCTCGTGCAGGGCGGTGTGCCGGCCGTACCGCTTGCCCAGACCCTGGGCCGTGATGACGGGCGCGCTCATCTGCGGCCATACCTTGCGACTGCCCCGATCAGCACCAGCAGGGCGATGGCGATGAGGATGGCGCCGCTCACGCCCCAAAGGCTCGAGGTAGTCACCGACACGCGCAGATCGCCGTGGGCCGACTGGCCCTGCGACCGCGCCGAGAGCTTGACCATGTAGTCGCCGGCGAGCGACTGCGAGGAGGGCGTGATGTGCGCCTGGACCTCCGCGGTCTTGCCCGGCTCGATGCGCTCGATGCGAGCTGGCTCGAAGCTGAGTTTCCACCCCGAGGGGGCAGTGCCGTCCACGGTGATATCCTGGGCGGCGGCGGTGCCGCTGTTGCGAATCTCGAGCGGTACCGTCGAAGCCTCTTGGATTTGGGCGCTGGCGCTCATCAGCCCGTCGCGGCCCGACAGGTCGAGTTGTGGCTGACCGGTGATGTCCAGTTTCAGGTCTGTGCTGGCCGAGACGCCGCCGGCCGATACCGTGACCTTGATGGGATGGTCGCCCGAAGGCGCCATGGCGGGCGGGCGGACGTGCAGTTTAATGTCCTTGGATTCGCCGGCCTTGATCGGCACTGCGCTGACCTGTTGACTGCCGTAGCCTTCCGTAAACGAGGTGTCGTAGTATTGAGGTGCCTGGGCATCCAGGCTGGCGAGCACGTCCTGCCCGCTGTCGTTCTTGATCTTCAATTGGAAGTCGAAGGCGGTTTTGGTCGATCCCGTGAGCTGAGGCAGATCGGACTGAATCGAGAGCTTGGGCGGCAGCCGATCGGCGAGCGTGACGTCAATGGGCAGGCTCAGTTGGCGCTGGCCGCCCTCTGCATGGATCACCAGCGTGTGGGTCGAAGCATCCTTCGCTTGAGGGATGTCAAGACGTAATTGGAGGGAGAGCGTATCGTTGGCTGCGGGCATGGCGGCGGCCACTGGCTGGCCTGCGCCCAGCAGCGTCGCCTTCCAGCCTTCGGGCACGCCCGAGACAGACAGGGACAGGCGTTCCGGGGGGGTGTCGTTGTTGCGCAGGCTCAGGCGGATGTTGGACGTCCCGCCCGCCTGGACGGTCACCGATGGAAAGTCGCTGGTGAGGTAGATGCCTGTGGGCGCGGTGCTTGCAGCCCATGCGGCCACCGGGGCCTGGAGGCACAGTGCGCAGACTGCGGCGAGTATGGCGAGGGATTTGTGCATGATGGCGTCCGGTCTCCTGTTGGATGGGTTGTGGTCGAACTCTTTTCCTAAATGACCGGAATTCCTTGTTTCGAGTTTCATCCAATGAGTATCTTTTTGTTTCTCCAGGGGTGGCGAGCAGGGTTCGCGGATCGCCGGCGGGCTGGCGAGCGACGATTTTCGCGCGCATTGGATGGGTATTTTGAATTGAGAATCGTTCGCATTCCTGATAAAATCTCTCGGTTTCGGGGATTCGTCTCCACTCCTTGAACCATATCCCCATGCCTATTGGCTCAACACCCCGTTATCCGCTCCAGAGGCTGGCCGCCGCGCTCGTGGCGATCGGTCTGCATGCGGCTGTGCTGGCCATGGTCCTGTCTACAACGGCGGATCACGTGGCGCCGGGCGTGGAGGAGGCCCTCGACATCCAGTTTGTCGAACTTGGGCCGGCCATCGAGCCGACGGTCGAGCCGTCCGCGCCGCAGCCGGTCGTGGAACCTCCACCCGAACCTGAGCCCGAGCCGCCGCCCGAACCCGTGGTCGAGCCGGAGCCTGAGCCGGTGATCGAACCCGAGCCCGAACCTGTCATCGAGCCCACGGTCGAGCCTGCGCCCGAGCCTGTGATCGAGCCCGAGCCGGCGCCAGAGCCCGAGGCGATCATCGAGCGGCCCAAACCCGAGCCCCCGCCCAAGCCAAAGCCAAAGCCCAAGCCCGTGGTTCACAAGCCGGTACCTAAACCGGCGCCCAAGCCGGCACCCGAGCCAGTCGCCGCCGCTCCCGGCGTCAGCGCTCCCGCCGCGATGGCGCGTGGCGAGCATCAGGCAGTCGATCCGGACCGGCCGCGCACCATCGGGCAGGTCGATTACCTGGGACGGCGCCCCAGCCCGATCTATCCGCGCCTGTCCGAGCGTCGCGGCGAGCAGGGTCGTGTGGTGCTGCGCGTCCTGATTTCTCCGCAAGGCGGGGTGGCCGATGTGACCGTGCATCGCTCGTCGGGCCATTCGCGGCTGGATCAGGCCGCCATCGACGCCATGCGCAGCGCGCGGTTTCGCCCCTACACCGAGAACGGGATCGCCTACAAGGCGCTCGTCGACATTCCTTTCGATTTCGTTTTATAGGACACATCGCCATGCTTGAGTTCATGAGTGACGCCTTGCACATCCTGGCACAGGTGGCCGGGCCCGATGGCGCGGCGGGTGTCGCGCAGCCGCTGGCCGGTTCCACCGTGCCCCTGGCCGGCGCTGTCGCCCCCCTGTTGCCGACATCGCCGACACCGGCCGACCTGGGGCCGGGCGGCCTGGGTGTTCTGCATTTCGTGTCGCAAAGCGATGCCGTGGGCAAGTCGCTGTTCGTCTTCCTGCTGCTGATGTCGCTGGCGAGCTGGTACCTGATCCTGTCGAAATCCTTCACGCATTTGCGGATTCGGCGGCGCTCGGCCAAGTTCCTGGCAGAGTTCTGGGCGGCGAGTTCGCTCGAGCAGGTCGAGAACGAGATCGCCACGCACGGTGCCGAGGAGCCCTTTGCCCATCTGGCCAGCCACGCCATCCACGCTCGCAAGCACCATGCGAAATACGGTGCGATGAAACTCGAGGAAAGCGGTTCGACGGCCGCCTTCATCACCCGCACGATCCGCAAGGTGATCGACGAAGAGACCGCGCGCCTGGAAAACGGCCTGACGCTGCTCGCTTCGGTCGGCTCGACCGCGCCTTTCGTGGGCTTGTTCGGCACGGTCTGGGGCGTCTATCACGCGCTCTTGAGCATCAGCATGTCCGACGGCGTGACGATCAACCGGATCGCCGGCCCGGTGGGCGAGGCGCTGATCATGACGGGCCTGGGCCTAGCCGTGGCGATCCCGGCGGTGCTGGCCTACAACGCCTTCGTGCGCGCCAATCGCGTCTACCTGGCCAACCTGGACGCCTTCGCCCACGATCTGTTTACCTTCCTGTCGACCGGACAGCAGGTCGCCGAGAACGGTCATGAGCGTGGCCGCCATATCAGCCTCGCGGCCCCCACCGCCCGGGGAGCCTGACATGGCGTTCGGCGGCTTCGATTCCAAGGGTTCGTCCAGCACCATGTCGGAAATCAATATGGTGCCCCTGATCGACGTAATGCTGGTGCTGCTGGTGATTTTCATCATCACGGCGCCGTTGCTCAGCCACTCCATCCGCATCGACGTGCCGCGGGTCAGCGCGCAGCCGGTGGAGCAGGAGCCCCTCGTGGTGGACTTGGCCATCGACTCCCACGGCGGCATGTTCTGGAACGAGCAGCCGGTGGCGATGGCGGAGCTGGCCGCGCGTTTCGCCCAGGAGGCGGCGCGCGATCCGCAGCCTCAGGTGCGCATCCGGGCCGACCTCGACACGCGCTATGCGCTATTGGCGGAGATCATGGGCGCGGCGCGCAGGGCGGGGATCAAGCGTCTGGGCTTCATCACCCAGCCCGGCGAATCAGCCGCGCCGGGCACGGCCGACGAACCCGTCAAACCCGCTTCGGCCGCCGCGCCGGCCACGCATTGAACGCTTGAATCCACCGCTTGTCTTCAGGGTGTCGTCAGGAATGTAACGCCCGCGAACGAGCGCTGTGTGAGCACCGCGCTTCGGGCTAGAATCACGGCATGCGAGTGCTAGTGATCGAAGACGATACGACCCTGGGCCATGCCCTACGCGAATTCCTGGGCGATCAAGGCTATGCCGTCGACTGGCTCAAGGAAGGCGACCGCGTCGAGGGCGCGGTCGCGGGCCAGGCGTATGACCTGCTCCTGCTGGATCTGAACTTGCCGGGCCTCGCCGGGCTCGAGGTGCTGCGGCGCCTGCGGGCCGCGGGCAATCAGGTGCCGGTGCTGATCCTGACGGCGCGCGACGGGCTCGAAGACCGGGTCGCCGGGCTCGACGCCGGTGCCGACGACTACGTGACCAAGCCTTTCGAACTGCCCGAGCTCGCCGCGCGGGTGCGCGCCTTCGCTCGCCGGCGCGTCGGCACCGCCAGGACACTGCTCGAATGCGGCCCATTGGTCTTCGACACGGTGGACCGCCAGGTGCGCGTCGATGGTGTCCGGCTGTCCTTGTCGGTGCGTGAATTGTCGGTGCTCGAGATGCTCATGGCCCGTCCAGGCCGGGTCGTCACCAAGCAGCAGATCGTCAATTCTCTCTCGGCCTGGGATGCCGATTTCAGCGAGAACGCAGTCGAGGTTTATATCTACCGCCTGCGCAAGCGCCTGGACGGCACGGGCGCCGGCATCCAGACAGTGCGCGGATTTGGCTATCTGCTCGACACCGATCGTGCCCAATAGCGTAAAACCACCTGCGGCCTCGGACCAGGACGAGGCCGCGCCGCCTGGTGGCGTGCTCGGGCGCCTGATGCCTCGCGGCTCGCTGGCGCGGCACTTGGTCCAGCGCCTGTTGCCCGCCCTGGTGATTCTGGTGCTCATCGATCTGGTGGCGACCTGGTTCATGACGCGCGGCATCGCCGCCAATGCCTGGCTGCTGCGCGACCTGTTCTGGACCATGGTGTTCAGCCAGGCCTTCCTGGTGATCCTGTTCGCCTGGGTCCTGATCTCGGGTATCCGCTCCGAGCTCGCGTCCATCAATCGGCTGTCCGATGAAATCCGCCGACGCTCCGTCGACGACCTGCAGCCCTTGGATCAGACTGGCCTACCGATCGAGATCGCGCCCTTGGTGATACGCTTCAACGGCTTGCTGCAGGGGCTTGATGATGCCATGCAGGCGCAGCGCCGCTTCATAGGCCATGCGGCGCATCAGCTACGCACGCCGCTGGCGGGCCTGAAGCTCGAGTCCGAGCTGATGCTGGCGCGCGATCTGCCCGAGGACGTGCGCGCGCGCGCCGAGCGGATCAAGCAGGTCAGCGACCGGATGATCCGGCTGGGCCAGCAACTCTTGATCCTGGCGCGCGCGGACCATTCGGCGCGCCCGCGCGACAGCTTCACCCGGCTGGACTTGTGCGAGTGGATGCGCCATGCGGGCTCGGACTGGTTGGGCGCGGCCCGTGACCGGCGGCTCGAGCTGCAGCTTGTCGCGCCCGACGGGCCGGTCTGGATCGATGGTGATCCTTTGCTGCTGAGCGAACTGCTCGGAAACCTGATCGATAATGCGCTACGCTACGGCAAGGGGGCCACGAGGGTAACGCTGCGCATTGCCGCGAATCCGCCGTCCTTCACGGTCGAGGACGATGGCGCGGGCGTCGATACCGAGGATGTCGAGCGTGTGTTCGAAGCCTTCTACCGCTCGGCCGGCGCCTCGGTCGAGGGCTCGGGGCTGGGCCTGGCGATCGTACGCGAGATTGCCAGGGCGCATGGCGCCTGGTGGAGGCTCGCCAGCCGTCCCGACTTTCAAGGCACCCGCGTGACGATCGTTTTTCCCGGGCCTCGGCGGGGTGCTCATCTGACACGGATCGAATCGGCCGATGACGCCGCATATGCAAAATAATCCCGATGCTCGCACGTCCTCGCCCAAGGCCGCGCTGATGATTGGGGCGCTGGGCGTGGTATACGGAGATATCGGCACCAGCCCGCTGTACACCATGAAGGTCGCGCTCTCGGGCGCCGGGCGGCCCGATGCCGGACATATCCTGGGTGTGCTGTCCATCCTGTTCTGGATGTTGCTGGTGGTGGTTTCGCTCAAGTACGTGACCTGCATCCTGCGGGCCGACAACCGGGGCGAGGGCGGCACGCTGGCCCTCATGGAGCTCGCCGTGCGCGGCCGCTCCGAGCGGACCCGCTGGCGCCTGATGATATTGGGTCTGATCGGCGCCAGTCTGTTCTACGGCGACAGCATGATCACGCCGGCGATCTCGGTGCTGTCGGCGGTCGAGGGCATCGGCGTGATTTCGCACACCTTCGACCCGTGGGTGGTGCCGATCTCCGTGCTGGTGCTGGTGGCTCTATTCATGGTTCAGGCGCGCGGCACCGGGACGGTGGGCCGGCTGTTCGGCCCGGTCATGTTGCTCTGGTTCCTTGTGCTGGGCGTGCTCGGGGCCTGGCGCATCCTGCAGGTGCCGCAGGTCCTGCAGGCCATCAATCCCGTCTGGGCCTTGCGTTTCATTGGCGAGGCGCCCTGGGAAACCTTTGTGGCCCTGGGTTCGCTGGTGCTGGCGTTGACCGGGGCCGAGGCGCTATACGCCGACATGGGCCATTTCGGACGACCGGCCATTCGGCGCGCCTGGTTTTGGCTGGTCCAGCCCGCGCTGGTGCTGTGCTATTTCGGGCAGGGGGCGCTGCTGCTGGACGATCCGGCGGCCATCCTCAACCCCTTCTTTTTGCTGGCTCCGGGTTGGGGTCTCGTGCCGCTGGTGTGCCTGGCCACGGCTGCCACCGTGATCGCCTCGCAGTCGGTGATCTCGGGGGCGTTCTCGGTGACCCGGCAGGCCGTGCAACTCGGCTATTGGCCGCGCATGGTGATCCAGCACACCTCCGCGCGCGAGGAAGGCCAGATCTATTTGCCGCGGGTCAACTGGTTGCTGATGCTCGCTGTGCTGATCCTGGTCCTTGCCTTTGGGTCCTCTGATCGCCTGGCGCATGCATATGGCTTTGCCGTCACGGGCACCATGCTGATGACCTCGGTGCTGGCCTTCGCCGTCCTCCCTCGTGGCGCGCGCGGGGCGCGCCGCCTCGCCTGGCTCGCCTTGATCGGCGTGTTCCTGGTGATCGACATTCTGTTGTTTTCCTCGAACACGCTCAAGATCCACGAGGGCGGCTGGCTGCCGCTGCTGGTCGGCCTTGCGCTGCTTGCCCTGATGGTGACCTGGAAGCGCGGCCGCCAGCAGATCCACGAGATGCTGGCCGGCGATCAACAACCTCTGGCCGAATTCATGGAAGGGCTGGAGCAGTACCCGCCCACCCGCGTGCCCGGCACCGCGGTATTCATGAGCATGATCGTGGGGACGGTGCCGCCGGCGCTGCTGCACAACCTCAAGCACAACAAGGTGTTGCACGAGCAGGCCCTGTTCCTGACGGTCGAGAGCGTCGGCGTGCCTTATGTCCCATTCGACGAACGGGTGCGCCTCGAGCGCGTCAGCCGCAGCAGCTGGCAGGCGGTGGCGCGCTGGGGATTCAAGCAGGAACCCAATGTGCCGCAGGTCATCGAGCAGATCGCCCAGGAGGTGCCCGAACTCGAGCTCGATCCGATGCGGATTTCTTATTTCCTGTCCCGCCAGACCGTCATCGTCGTGCGCAAGCGCTCATGGCTGGATCTCTGCCAGCGGCGGCTGTTCGCCTTCATGGCACGCAACGCCAGCCGCAGCACCCGGTTCTACAAGATTCCGCCCAACCGAGTGGTCGAGATGGGCATGCAGACCGAGTTGTAGGCTCGGTCGGCGATTCGATGCCGCGACTCATTTCCCCATGCCGCCGCCCGACACGGGGGCCGGCGTCGCCGGTGCCGCTGCTGGTGTCGCGGGTGCCGGGATGGTGATCGTGGTTTCGCGCATGACGCCGCCTCCCGAGACCGAACCCTCAGTGACGGTGCCCGGTTTTTCCATCAGTGTCAGGCAGTCCTGGCGCTGGTCGGCGGGCAGGGCGTTGCAGCGCGCGGTCCGGTTGGCGTCCTCGGCTTGTACGCCGGGCGCCGAGAGCGCGTCGCGGCGGGTGGCCTCGAGCGCGGCGCCGGCCTCTCGCAGGCAGGCTTGTTGATCGATGCCCGGTGTGGAATGGCAGCGCTGGACGTCCGTCTGGTACTGCGCCTGTGCCGAATCCGCCGCGCGGGCGAGGGGGGAAAACAGGAGGGTGGCGCCCAGGCCGAGAGCGATCAGGCCGGCTGTGCGCGCGGGTGTCGGGATACGCATGATGAGTACTCCTTGCTCGAAGCGGCCCGGGGTTTTGGGTCGCGCTTGTCATGGATATCCAGTGTACGGGTTTGCCCTAGGGGTGCGTGTAACAAAGTCATTCCCGGTTGCGCCCGCCCTGGCGCCGGATGGCGCTTTGCATCAATAAAATAGCGGTGACCGGCGCGGTCATGATCAGAAACAGGCTGATCAGGAATTCGTGAAAGACCGGTCGGCCCTGCAAAGTGGTGGCCACCAGCATCGAGGCAAGCACCATGCAGAACACGCCCAGCGTCATGCCCAGCGTGGGGGCGTGCATGCGCTCGTTGAAGCTGCGCAGGCGCAGCAGGCCGATCGAACCGATGAGGGTCAGCAGGCCGCTGACGACGATCAGCAGGGCGGCGGGTACGATGATCCAGGCGGGCATGTCGGTCATGGCTCGATCACCTCGCCGCGCAGCAGGAACTTGGCCAATGCGGCCGATCCGACGAAGCCGAACAGGGCAATCAACAGGGCAACGTCGAAATACAGCCCCTCCTCGAAACGCAATCCCAGCACCAGGAGGATCAGCATGCCGTTGATGTAGAGGGTGTCCAGGGCGAGGACCCGGTCCTCGGCCGTGGGGCCGTGCATCAGGCGCAGGGCGGCGCACAACAGGCCGAGCGAGAAGCACAGCAGTGCAAAGGCGCCGGCCCAGTTCAGCAAGGGCATCATTCGAAGATCTCCATGAGTGGGGCCTCGTAGCGGTCCTGGATGGTGCGGGTCCAGGCCTCGCGATCCTGGAGGTCGAGGACGTGCAGGGTCAGGGTGTGGGTTTGCTCGTCCAGGCCCGCCCATACCGTACCCGGCGTATAGGTGATGATGCAGGCCAGGGCCGCCAGCCCGTGGGGGTCGCGCATTCGCAGCGGGATGTCGAGGAAGCCGGGCAATGCGCCCGCCCGGTCGCCCCGGAGGATGCGCCAGCCGACCGCGACGTTCGAGCGAGCGATATCCGCCGCGACATGGCCGATCAGCCGCGCCGCGGTCAGGGGGTGCGATAGGCTCGCGCGAACCGGCCGCAATCCGGGCGCAAGCAGGCTCAGGATCAGCGCGATCGATCCGCCCAGCACGAGGTTGCCCGTCGACAGGCTGTCGTTCAGCAGCAACCACAGGAGCAGCAGCAGGCACGGCAGCGGCAGGAATCGGCGCAGGGCTTTCATGGGGGATCCCCGCCGTTGCCCGAGGGCACTTGCGGCCGCAAGGGATCCTGCTGCAGCACCGCCTGCACATAATGGCGAGGCTGGTCGAGGTAGTAGGCCGTGTCTTCGAGATAGGCCATGACGGGGCCGGCCTTCCAGGTGAGGCCCACGCAGGTCAGCAACAGGATGCAGATTGGCGCTGCCTCGCTCAGGCGCAGGCGGGGCACGCGGATGTCGTCGGGTATCCAGAACAGGCGCACCCCGCTGCGGCTGAGCGCGATCAGGCAGGCGAAGCCCGAGCCCAACATGGCGCCCACCAGCAGCCAGACGTTGAGGGTGGGCGCGCCGAACTCCGCCGTGCGCAGGGCCGCCGACAGCAGCGAGAACTTGGCGACGAAACCCGACAGCGGCGGCAGCCCGATGACCAGCAGCGCGCAGGCAAAGAAGCTCAGCCCCAGGAAGGCCATGGCCGCCGGCAAGGGCATGCCGACGACGTCGTCGGACAGGTCCGCGCGATCGGGATCGTCGAGGTCAAAGGCCTCGAGGCTGATCGCCAGCAGGTCCGAGCCGAAGGATTGCGTGCGCGCCACCAGTTCGAGCAGCATGAACAGGGCGCCCAGCGCCAGGACCGAGCTGACCAGGTAGTACAGGGCGGGTCCCGTGAGGGTGACGCCCGGCATGCCCAGCGCGGCGAACAGTGTGCCCGAGGAGACGATGATGGCGTAGGCGGCGATGCGTTCAGGCTGTGTGCTGGCGATCATCCCCAGCGAGCCGAAGGCCAGGGTGATGATGCCCGCGGGGAACATCCAGGCGCCGCCGAATGCGGCCGGCGCCCCGGCCGGCAGCAGCAGCGAGCCGATGCGCAGCAGGGCGTAAATGCCCACCTTGGTCATGATTGCAAACAGCGCGGCCACGGGCGCGCAGGCCAGCGCGTAGGCGCTGGGTAGCCAGAAGTTCAGGGGCCAGGCGGCCGCCTTGATCAGGAAGGCGATTCCCAATACGGCCGCCGCCGCATCGAACAGGCGGCGGTCGGCGGCCGGCAGCATATGGACCCGCACGGCAAGATCGGCCATGTTCAGGGTGCCGGTCAGGCCATAGATCATGGCCAGGGCGATCAGCAGCAGGAAGGAGGCAATCAGGTTGATCCCGATGTAGTGCAGGCCCGCGCTGACCCGTTGTTTGCCTGAACCGTGCAGCATCAGCCCGTAGGAGGCGGTCAGCAGGATCTCGAAGCAGACGAACAGGTTGAACAGGTCGCCGGCGAGGAAGGCGCCGTTCAGTCCCATCAGCAAGAACTGGAACAGCGGGTGGAAGTGGGCGCCCGCGCGATCCCAGCGGGCCGTGGCGTATACCCAGCAGCACGCGCCCAGCAGGATGGTGAGGGCCAGCATCAGGGCCGAGAGGCGGTCTACGACGACGACGATGCCGAAGGGGGCTGGCCAGTCGCCGACCAGGTAGACGCCCACGCCGTCCGGCCACGGCCCTTGGGTCGTGTTGCCGGTCGCCGCGAGCAATTGCACCGCGACGATGGCCTGCAGGACCAGGGCGCTTGCCGAGATCGCCAGGCGCACGCCGCGCTGGTTGTCGCGCACGAGCAGCATCAGCGCGGCGGCCAGCAGCGGGATCAGCACCGGCAGGACCGGCAGGTGGTGGCTCCAGTTCACGGACGGTGCTCCTCGCCGTCAACGTGGTCGGTGTCAGCCAGGCCTCGGGAGGCGAGCAATACCACCAAGAACAGCGCCGTGGTCGCGAAGCCGATGACGATGGCCGTCAGCACCAGGGCCTGGGGCAGTGGGTCCGCGTATTGGCTGGGATCGGCCGCCCATTGCGTGTTGATGACCGGCGGCGCGTCCAGGCGAATGCGGCCCATCGAGAAGATGAACAGGTTCACCGCGTAGGACAGCAGCGCCAGCCCCATGATGAATTGAAAGGTGCGAGGACGCAGCAGCAGCCAGATGCCCGAACCCGCCAGCACCCCGATCGCGCAGGCCAATATCCATTCCATGTCAGTTTGCGTCCACGTCGGTCAAAGGGGGTTCAGGGAGCAGTTTGCGGTAGAAGCGCAGCGACTGGTGGGCCAGGGCGATGATGATCAGCACGGTGGCACCCACGACCAGCATGTACACGCCGAGGTCGAACAGCAGGACGCTGGACAGGTGCAGTGTGCCCATGATCGGCAGAGCCAGGTCCACGCTATAGGCCGACAGCAAGGGCTGGCCGGCCCACCAGACGCTCATGGCGGCCAGGCCGGCGACCAGCAGGCCCAGGCCGATCCAGGCCTGGGGCCGGATGAGGGGGCGCGCCTCGACCCATAGCACGCCGCCGACCATGTATTGCAGGATGATCCCGGTGGCCATGATCAGGCCGCCGACGAATCCGCCGCCGGGCAGATTGTGGCCGCGCAGCAGGAAGTACAGGGAAATCAGGGTGGATACCGGCAGCAGCAGGCGCACCAGGACGGCTGGCAGGCGCATTAGGCCATCTGGCAGCGGCGCCTGGAGATCGGGCTCGACGAAGGCCGCCGCCGTGCCGGCCGTCGTGCTGCGCTGGCGCAGCGGCGCGGCGATGGTCTCGGCCGGCGGTCGGAAGCGGCGCAGCAGCGCGTAGACGCTAAGGGCCACGATGCCCACCACCGTGATCTCGCCGAAGGTGTCGAAACCACGGAAGTCCACCAGGATCACGTTGACCACGTTGGCGCCGCCGCCCAGCGGCAGGGCCTGTTCGATGAAGAAGCCCGATACCCCGCGCGGGGACGGCCGAGTCATCATCGCATAGGCGAGCAGCGCCAGCCCGCCGCCCCCGAGAGCGGCGATTCCCAAGTCGCGCAGGCGGCGGATGGCCGTCAGCCGCGCCGTCGGACCGGGGAACTCTTCGATGCGCGGCGGCAGCCAACGCAAGCCCAGCAGAATCAGCACCGTCGTGACAACCTCGACGGCGAGCTGGGTCAGGGCCAGGTCCGGCGCCGACAGCCACGCATAAGTGATGCTGGTCACGAGGCCGGCCGCGCCGGCCAGCATGAGCGAGGCCGCGCGGTGGTATTTGGCCTGGTGGGCCGCAGCCAGCGCGCAGGCGCCGCCTGCCAGCCACATCAGGCCGAACGCGGCCTGGGGCGGGGTGCTCAGGGTCGTCTGCCACCAGCCGCCGTGCCACAGCGGCAGCGTGGCCACACCCAGGGTCGAGATCACGAGCAGCAGCACCTGGGGTTGCAGCCGCTGGGTCTGGAGGACGCCCAGCAGTCGCGCGGACCAGTCGTCGATCGCCTCGAGGATGGCCTCGAAGGTATGCCGGCCATCGAGGCGGTAGATCAAAGGCGTGCGCCCCGGGTGGCGCCGGTCCCGGTCGCGCAGCAGCGCGTGCAGCGTGATGCCGCCCACCGTTGCGGCCAAGCTCATTGCCAGGGGCAGGTTCAGGCCGTGCCATACCTGCAGGTTATAGGCCGGCAGGTGCGTGCCCAGCAGGGCACGCATGGCCATGCCCAGGATCTGGCCCAGTGTGGCGCCGGGCAGTATGCCGACGATCAGGCAAATGAGCGTCAGCAGCATGCATGGGATCAGCATGCGCAGGGGCGGCTCGTGCGGAGTGCGCGGCAGGTCGTGGGCGGGTGGGCCGAAGAAGACCTGCAGGATGAAGCGCAGCGAATAGGCCACGCTGAAGGCGCTGGCCACCACGGCCACGATTGGCAGCCCCCAGCGTGTCGCCCAGTGTCCCGTGACGAATACGGTTTCCGCAAAGAACATTTCCTTGGAGATGAAGCCATTGAGCAGCGGCACGCCCGCCATGGCGGCGGCCGACACCATGGCCAGGGTCGCGGTCAGGGGCATGAGTGTGCGCAGGCCGGACAGGCGCGTGAGGTCGCGGGTGCCGCTTTCGTGGTCGACGATGCCGGCCGCCATGAACAGCGAGGCCTTGAAGGTGGCGTGGTTGATGATGTGAAAGATCGCCGCGACCAGCGCCAGCGGACTGCTCATCCCCAGCAGGAGTGTGATCAGGCCGAGGTGGCTGATCGTCGAGTAGGCCAGCACGCCCTTCATGTCCCGCTGGAAGGTCGCCGCATACGCCCCCAGCAGCAGCGAGCATAGGCCCGCGCCGCCGATGGTCCAGGTCCACCAGTCGGTACCGGCGAAGACGGGCCAGAAGCGCGCGAGCAGGAATACCCCCGCCTTGACCATGGTGGCCGAGTGCAGGTAGGCCGAGACCGGCGTGGGGGCCGCCATCGCGTTGGGCAGCCAGAAGTGAAAGGGAAACTGGGCGCTCTTGGTCAGGGCGCCCAGGGCGAGCAGAATCAGCAGGATAGGATACCAGCGGTGTTCGCGGATGAGGCTCCCCGAGGCCAGGACCTCGTCGAGGTCGTAGCTGCCGACGATATGGCCGATGATGAGCATGCTCGCCAACAGGCAGAAACCGCCGGCGCCGGTCACCAGCAGGGCCATGCGGGCCCCCCGGCGCGCGTCCATGCGGTGGTGCCAGTAGCCGATCAGCATGAAGGACGACAGGCTGGTGAGTTCCCAGAACACCAGGAGCTGGATCAGATTGCCCGAGAGCACCACCCCCAGCATGGCGCCCATGAAGCCGAGCAGAAAAGTGAAGAACCGGGGCGCCGGGTCCTGGTCGGACAAATAGTAATGAGCGTACAAGGCGATGAGGGCGCCCATCGCGGTGATGATCACCGCGAACAGCCAGGCGTAGCCGTCGATGCGCAGGGTGATGTCCACGCCCTGGGTGGGGATCCAGGGTATCCGGATCTTGATCACGTCGAACGCCAGCACCTCGGGCGTGAGTGCCAGCACCATTCCCAGGCAGGTCAGCGCGCACAGTCCCGCCAGCCAGGCCCCGCTGCGCCGCGCTGACGCGGGCAGCAACGCCGCGCACAGACTGCAGGCGAACGGCAGGGTCAGGATAAGCGTCAGAAGCATGGGGGAATGCTGCGGATTCGATGCAAGAGTGCTTATGATACGTGATGTTCAAGGTTTGATTTACGTCAAGGCCGTTCCCCGTGCGTCGCCCGACAATGCGGTCTGGCCTATCAGACCCGGCAGGCATACACCCTCCGTTCGCGTTCAGGAGCCAGGCATCAATGAGCAGCATACAGACCAACGGCCACAGCGTTCCGGATACGATCTCGTTTCCGGATATCGAGATTTCCGAGGCCTTGATACGCCGCTTCGACCGTTCGGGCCCGCGCTACACGTCGTATCCCACCGCCGACCGCTTCCGGTCCGGCTATACCGAGCAGGACTACCTGGCGCACCTGGCGCGGCGAGCCGCGACCGATGCCGCGCCGCCCCTGTCCGTCTACGTCCACCTGCCTTTTTGCGAGTCGCTGTGCTATTTCTGCGCTTGTAACAAAATCATCACCCAGGACCACAGCCGATCGGCCGAATATCTGGGCTATTTGTATCGCGAGTTCGAGCTGCTCAGTCCGCGTCTGGGGCGCCACCGGCGGGCCGTCCAGCTCCACCTGGGCGGGGGCACGCCCACGTTCCTGAGCGACGCCGAGCTCGCCGAGCTCATGGTCCGGTTGCGCCGCCACTTCGAGTTCACACCCGACGCCGAACTCGGCGTCGAAATCGATCCGCGCACCGTCAGCGCGCAATCGCTGGCCATGCTGGCTGGCCTGGGGTTCAACCGCTGCAGCTTCGGGGTGCAGGATTTCGATCCCCTGGTCCAGGAGGCCGTCCATCGCGTACAGCCCTACGAGATGGTGCGCACCGCCATTGAGGCCAGCCGGGACAACGGCTTCGAATCGATCAACGCCGACCTGATCTACGGGCTGCCGAAACAAACCCTCGAGAGCTTCAGCCGCACCCTCGATCAGTTGATCGCGCTCTCGCCCGATCGGATCGCCTTGTATAACTACGCGCATCTGCCCGACCGCTTCAAGGCCCAGCGCCTGATCCGCGCCGAGGACTTGCCTTCGGCCGAGACGCGGTTGCAGATTTTTTTGATGTCGGTACGCCGCCTGCTCGAGGCGGGCTATCTATATATCGGACTGGATCATTTTGCCAAACCCGGCGACGAGCTCAATCGGGCGCGCCTGGATCACAGCCTGCATCGCAATTTTCAGGGCTACACGACGCGCGCGGAATGCGACCTGGTGGGCTTTGGCGTGTCGGCCATCGGCAAGGTGGGCGACGCCTATGTGCAGAATGAACATTCCCTGAACGCCTATTGCAAAGCGGTGTCCGAAGGGCGCCTGCCGACCGACCGCGGATTCGACCTTGCGCGCGACGACGTGATCCGGCGCGAGGTGATCATGACGGTCATGTGCAGCATGCCGCTGGATTTCAGCGCCTTCGAGGCCCGGCACGGCGTGCCGTTCACCGAGATTTTCGGGGATGAGCTCGCGCGCCTCGAGCCCTATGCCGAGGCGGGCTTGGTCGAGGTCTCGGGCGCGGGCCTGCGCGTGCCGCCCCAGGGGCGCCTGTTCGTACGGGCGCTGGCGATGGTTTTTGACCGCTACATCGGGCGGCCGACGGTGTCGACCTATTCCAAACTGATCTAGTCTAGTGTCGTGTCTGGATGAGCCAGACAGCACACTAGTCCTCGGATCTCGGACGGGTCGGCGTGCGGATCAGGTAGACCGTGACGCCGATGCCCGGGATCAGCAGCAGCCAGCGTGCCCAGGGCACCGGCATCACCCAGGCCGACCAGGCCAGGGAAGGCCACATCAGCGCCAGCGCTATCAGCTTGCTGCGCAGCGGGATGCCGCGCCCGGCCTGAAAATCGCGGATATAGGGACCCAGAATGCGGTGCGACAGCAGCCAGTGGTGCATGCGCGGCGAGCCGTGCAGGTAGCAGAACGCCGCCAGCAGCAGAAATGGCGTGGTGGGCAGCAGGGGCAGGAAAATCCCCAGCAACCCCAGACCCAGGGACAGAGTGCCCAGGACGTTGAACAGGACGCGGATCATTTGAGTACAAGGGAGGCTCGACCAACATGGCGACTCGTACGGATTCTAGCAGTGGAAAGCGGCGCGGCGTGCGCATTCAGGACCATTTGGCACAGGTGCCCTTGTTCAACGAGCTGCCCCCCGCCGAGCTCGAACCCATCGCCATGGGCACCACTGAGCTGCATGTCGCGCGCGGCGACATTATTTTCCGGCGTGGCGAACCCTGCCTGGGCTTTCATATCGTGATCTATGGACAGATCAAGCTCATGTTCGTGTCCATGTCGGGCGATGAAAAAGTCGTGCGCCTGATTGGTCCGGGTGACAGTTTCGGCGAGGCCCTGATGTTCATGGGCAAGGACTACATCGTCACGGCCCAGGCCCTGGCCGATTCGCTGTTGCTGCATGTCGGGCGCGAAGCCCTGTTCGACGAGCTCGATCGGCGGCCGGCCATCGCCCGCAAGATGCTTGCCGGCTTGAGCATGCGCCTGCACAGCCTCATGGGCGATGTCGAGGCGTATTCGCTGCGCTCGGGCGCGCAGCGCGTGATTGGCTATCTGCTCAAGGGCCTGGCCGGCGACGAGGCCGCGCCGTTTCGCCTCGAGACCAGCAAGGCCGTGATCGCGTCGCGCCTGAATCTCACGCCCGAGCATTTCTCGCGCATTCTGCGCGAGCTCAGCGACAAGCGACTGATCCGTGTGCGCGGCCGCGAGATCACGATCCTGGAGATGAGCGCCCTGATTCATTACCACGGCTAGCCGGCCTCACGCCGCGGGCCGGCTTGTGTTCCCGGGGGCGGCGGCCGCCAGGGGCAGCGCGGCCATGGCGCGCAGGGTGCGGCGGTAGGTCCATAGGGCGCAGCCCATGTTCAGGGCCAGCCAGGCCGCCGAGACGGCAAGCAGGCCGCCGGCCGCCCAGGCGCAGCCAGGCAGGCCCAGGCCCGCGCCGAGCCAGGCGGCGACCGCCAGCGTATGCACGACGAACTGGCCCAGCGCGCGGCTCTCGGGGATATAGGCGGTCATCTTGGGCATCACGAGCAGGTAGGCGCGGACCTGTGCGGGGTCGTGATCCGGGATCACCATGTGGTCCTGCGCGTGCTTCCACAGCAGAAAGGGCATGATCTTGTAGAGCATGCCGTTGACCGCCGACCACAGCGCGCCCACGATGATGCAGATGCCCAGGGTCAGCGGCGCGCGCGCGCCGGCATCGCCGGTGAGCCAGATCCACAACGGGGCGCAGGCAATGAGGCACAGCATGGCGAGGTGCCAGAACCAGGTGGTGGGCTCGGCGCGCGGTCGCTTGCGGTGCTGGAGCAGGTGCCAGGTGGTGAGGGCGTAGACCACGTAGGCGGCCAGCAGCAGGAGCTCGGCCGTTTCTCTCATCAGCGGCGGCAGGCCATCGGTGGCGTCCAGCGCCGTCCAGGCCAGCAGCAGCCCTGGGATGACGAAGGGTAGCCAGCGGGTCAGGGGCTTGGGGTAGATCTCGGTCACTTGAAAGATCGGGATCAGTTGGAAGGACATGCTGATCAGCAGGAGGCCGGCCCAACCGGCCAGGCCCCAGAGCGCGTGCCAGTCGATCAGCCCCGGCAGACCGCGCCCGTGGCCCAGGGCGCCGGCCAGCGCCACGCCCAGGACGGCCGTCAGGGCCAGGCCGGCGAGGGCCGCGCGCACGGGCACCAGGATTTCCCGCGCGCCCTTGTAGACCTGGTGCCGATGGCGCCAGAGGGCGAGGCCGGCACCGCCGATGAAGACGGCGAAAGCCGTTCCCAGCAGGCCCGCAGATGCCTGGAACGCCCAGGCGCGCATCGACAGAAAGGCCCAGGCGAGGCTGAGGGTGCCCGTGGTCAGCAAGCCATGGACCCAGGCCGAGACGCGCGTGGCCCGGGGAAAGGGCACGTTGCAGGCCACGGGCAGGATCTGCATCATGGCGCCCAGCATGGCGCTGCCCAGCACGCCCAGGGTAAACAGGTGGGTCAGGGCGAGCGTGGTCGGCGCCCAGCGCGAGTCGAAGGCCTGGGGGCCGGCCCAGAGCGCCAGCAGGCCAGCCAGCAGGGCGAACGCCGGGACGTTGAGGAAAAAGGGCAGCGGCACCCGCAGGGCGGGTGTGTTGTCAAAGGCCAGTGCGCGCTGCATGGATCAGCGCCCGTCCGGGCCGCCCGAGGCCGCGTGCCAGATCGTCACGACGTAGTGGGTGCCCTCGAAGACCGTATCGTGAGCGTAGCCGCTTCGCGCGAGGATCTGGTAGAGCGGGATGGGATCGCGGTCGATGCTCATGCGTAGCCGCTGGCCGGCCGTCAGGCTGGACAGCGCCTCGAGGCAATGCTCCATTGGCTCGGGCGGGGCCATGCCGCGCACGTCCAGTGCAATGTCGGGATCGTTCATGTCGAGTGTCCTGTGACAGGGGTCGCGCATACCTTACACGATTGCGCAGGCGCGGGCACTCAAGACCCTGCGCGCTGCAGCGCCGACCGGCAGGTGTCATGTCTCTTGATCGGGATTAAGGATGCCAGCTCCGAATCAGCGCATAGTGCTGTTGTTGTCAATGCCGAGGCCCGCGACCGTCCCGTACGGTATCCAGCGCTGGCGGCCTCATGTTTCCGATGGTTCCGCCATGCCCCCACCGTTTTCCCAAGCCCGACCGGGCGTCGTCCACCACCGCGACGTTTCCGGCTTCGAACTCGTCTGTCCCGCCGGCAGCCTGCCCGCTCTCAAGGCCGCCGTTGATCACGGCGCCGATTGCGTCTATCTAGGTTTTCGCGACGCGACCAACGCCCGCAATTTCGCGGGCCTGAACTTCGACGCGGCGGCCATTGCCGAGGGCATGCGCTATGCCCATGACCGTGGCCGCAAGGTCTTCCTCGCCCTGAACACCTATCCACAGCCGGACGCCTGGGCCTTGTGGCGCGCCGCCGTCGATCGCGCCGCCGATGCCGGCGTCGACGCGGTCATCGTGGCTGATCCGGGCCTCATGGCCTACGCCAGCGGGCGCTATCCCGACTTGCGCCTGCACTTGTCGGTCCAGGGGTCGGCCACCAACTACGAGGCGATCAATTGGTATCACCGGCACTTCGGTGTGGCGCGCGCGGTATTGCCGCGCGTGCTGTCCGTGGCCCAGGTCGAGCAGGTGGCCGAGAACACGCCGGTCGAGATCGAGGTGTTCGGCTTCGGCAGCCTGTGCGTCATGGTCGAGGGGCGCTGCGCGCTGTCATCCTATGCAACGGGCGAATCGCCCAATACACACGGCGTATGCTCGCCGGCGCGCCACGTGCGCTGGCAGCAAACCGGCAAGGGCCTGGAATCGCGACTGAACGGCGTGCTGATCGACCGTTACACAGAGGGCGAGAACGCGGGCTATCCGACCTTGTGCAAGGGCCGCTTCGATGTGGCGGGCGAGAACTACTACGCCCTCGAGGAGCCCACCAGCCTGAACACGCTCGAGCTGCTGCCCAGGCTCATGGCCATGGGGGTGCGGGCGATCAAGATCGAGGGCCGCCAGCGCAGCCCCGCCTACGTCGCGCAGGTCACGCGGGTCTGGCGCGAGGCCATCGATCTGGCGTGCGTCAGCGCGGCGCGCTACTCGGTCAAACCCGCGTGGATGACCGAACTGAACAAGGTGGCCGAGGGCCAGCAGCATACGCTGGGCGCCTATCATCGGCCCTGGAAATGACGCGGAGGCCGGCAAACATGAAACTCGCCTTGGGACCCTTGCAATACTATTGGCCGCGCGTCGCGACCCTCCAGTTCTACGAGTCCGTGCGCGAATGGCCCGTCGATATCGTCTACCTGGGGGAAACCGTCTGTTCGCGGCGCCATGAACTGCGCCTGCCCGACTGGATCGAGGTCGCCGACATGCTGGCCGAGGCCGGCAAGGCCGTGGTGCTGTCCACCCAGGTCCTGCTGGAATCCGGCGCCGACCTCAACACCTTGCGCAAGATCGCCGGCAACGACCGCTACGCCGTCGAGGCCAACGACATGGGCGCGGTGCATCTCATGCAGGGCCAGCCCTTTGTCGCCGGCCCGTTCCTGAACATCTACAACACGCCCACGCTCGAGGTGATCGCGGGCCTGGGCGCGACGCGCTGGACCATGCCCCTGGAAATGGGACGCGAGGGTCTGGCGCAGTTGCAGCAGGGCCGCCCCGCCGGCCTGCAGACCGAGGTGTTCGCCTACGGCCGGATGCCGTTGGCGTTCTCGGCACGCTGCTTTACCGCGCGCAATCGCAACTTTCCCAAGGACAACTGCCAGTACGTCTGCATGGACCATCCCGACGGCCTGCTGCTGGAAACCAAGGAATCCCAGCCGTTCCTGACCATCAACGGCATCCAGACCCAGTCGGCGCTGGTCTACACCCTGATCCACGAGCTCGCAGCCTTGCGGACACTGGGGGTGGACGTGTTGCGCCTCAGCCCTCAGTCGCGGGACATGGACCAGGTGGTCGCGGCGTTTCGCGACGTGCTCGAGGCCCGCGCGGACGCGGGCGAGGCGCATGCGCGCCTGGTCCCGCTGATGCCGGCCGGGCCGTGCAATGGTTACTGGCACGGGCGCGCCGGGCTGGACATGGTGCCGCCGCAGGCGACCATGGCCTGATTTCATTTATTTGCTGGAGCCCCAACGTGCAAGCCCCCTCGACCCCTGCCTATCGTATTCCCGAGCCTTTTGCCCGGGTGTTCGGTCATCTGCCCCGCTATCCGGGCTCGGTGCTCTTCGTCACCGGGCTGAATCTGTTGCTCGCCCGCCACCTGCATCCCGACACCCTGCAGCGGCTCGAGGGTCGCTCGCTGCGCATCCACGTGGCGGATGCGGGACTGCGTTTCGACTACACCTGGCGCGACGGCGCTTTCCGGGCCGCCCGGCATGATGGGGCCGGGCCCGATTTGACCTTTCGCGCCGATGCCTGGGACTTCCACCGTCTGCTGCAACGTCGCGAGGATCCGGACACCTTGTTCTTCAGCCGCCGCCTGGTGATCGAGGGCGACACGGAACTGGGTCTGATGGTCAAGAACACGCTGGACTCCATCGACATGGCGGTGTTCCAGCCGCGCGCCGTGCTGCGTGGCCTGGCGCAGGCCCTGCAGCAGCGGCTGGCGCCCCGTGGCGCACGGGTCATATCGTGACCGGCTCCGTCCGTTCGCGGTAGACCGGAAAGCGGCGGCAGAGCTCGATCACCTGTCCCCGGATGCGGTCTATGGTTGCGCGGTTGTCCGGATCGTCCAGGATTTCGCACATCCAGCCCGCCAACTGGCGGGCCTGCTCGACCTGGAAACCCCGGGTCGTGATGGCTGGGGATCCGATCCGGATGCCGCTGGTGACGAAGGGGGGCTGAGGGTCGTTCGGAACCGCGTTTTTGTTGACGGTGATATGGGCGGCCCCCAGGGCCGCGTCGGCGGCCTTTCCGGTAATCCCTTTGGCCGACAGATCCACCAGAAACAAGTGATCGTAGGTGCCGCCCGAGACGATGCGCAGGCCGTGTTCGACGAAGACCTCGGCCATCGCCTTGGCGTTGTCCAGCACGCGCTGCTGGTAGTCGCGGAATTCAGGTTGCATGGCTTCCTTGAGCGCCACGGCCTTGGCAGCGATGACGTGCATCAGCGGGCCGCCCTGGGCGCCGGGAAACACGGCGGACTGGATTTTCTTCTGGATGTCCGGATTGGCCCGGCCCATGATCAATCCACCGCGTGGGCCGCGCAAGGTCTTGTGCGTGGTGGTCGTGACGATATCGGCATGGGGGACGGGGTTGGGATACAGGCCCGCAGCCACCAAGCCGGCGAAATGGGCCATGTCCACCATGAACAGGGCATCGACCTGATCGGCGATCTGGCGGAACCGGGGAAAGTCCAGAATCTGGGAATAGGCCGAAAAGCCGGCCACGATCATTTTGGGGCGGTGTTCCAGCGCCAGCCGCTCGACCTCGTCATAGTCGATCAGGTCGTGTTGGTCCAGGCCGTACTGGACGGCGTGGTACAGGCGGCCCGAGGAGCTGACCTTGGCCCCGTGGGTCAGGTGCCCGCCGTGGGCCAGGCTCATGCCCATCAGCGTATCGCCCGGTTGCAGCAGGGCCAGATAGACCGCCGCGTTGGCCTGCGAGCCGGAATGCGGCTGCACATTGGCCCAGTCGGCGCCAAAGAGCTCGCACGTGCGATCGATGGCCAGTTGCTCCACCACGTCCACGTGTTCGCAGCCGCCGTAATAGCGCTTGCCGGGATAGCCTTCGGCGTATTTGTTGGTGAGCTTGGTGCCCTGGGCCTGCATGACGCGTGGGCTGGCGTAGTTTTCCGAGGCGATCAACTCGATGTGTTCCTCCTGGCGCTGGCTTTCGGCCTGCATGGCCGCCCATAGCGCGTCGTCGAAGCCCTGGATCTGTTCCTTTCCTGAAAACATGGTGTCTCCCGTAGTGAATGAGTTTGCCGCCAGGCGGTTCCGAGGAGGGTCGGAGGCGGCTCATGACCCATTCTAGGGAAGCCAGGCTTTCCCGCTTGTACGTTCGCGCCAAAGTGCAGGCATGCGAATGACATGCCGGCCGCCGCCGGCCGTGTGCAGAAGCGCGGTGTGCAAGGCGGACCGTCCGCCAGCGGCGCGGCGAAGCCCCCGTTCGCGATGTGGCCGTCATGTTGCAATACTCGTCCAGCGTGGCATCCTATAGGGCAAAGGCGGGGGTCGCGACTCGATGAATGAACGTTTTGCCCCCGGCCGTGGCACACAGGAGTGGCACATGAATACCGACGTTGCGGCATTGCGCAGTCGCTTGCCCGAGGGTCTGATCGAGCGGCAGCCCTTGTTGTGGTTGAATCCGGGTTATGACCCGCAGGCCGATGGTGGGACGTCGCACCTGGATCCGGCATTGGCCGAGGTCCGGTTCGCCCGTTGCGCCGGCCTGTTGCGGCAGGTGTTTCCCGAATTGCAGGCCAGCGCCGGGCGGCTGATCTCGCCCCTGGTGCCGATCCCTCGTTTCCGGGATGGCATGGCGCCATCCGGGCCGGCCGGCGTCTGGTTGCTGAAGCGCGACGATGCGTTGCCGGTGGCGGGCTCGGTCAAGGCGCGCGGCGGCTTTCACGAGGTCTTGTCGCTGGCCGAGCGCATCGGCGCTGAGGCGGGTGTGTTGGGCGATGAGACCGATCGTCGCGTGTTGGCCGGGCCGCAGGCGCGGGCGGTGCTGGGGCGCCATACCCTGGCGGTCGGCAGCACCGGAAACCTGGGCCTGGGCATCGGCCTGATCGGCGCCGGGCTGGGGCTGCGGGCCGTCGTGCACATGTCCGCGGACGCCAAGGAATGGAAGAAGCAGCGCCTGCGCGACCGTGGCATCGAGGTGGTCGAGCATCCGGGGGACTACGCCGCCGCCGTCGAGGCCGGGCGTGCCATTGCGCAGGCCGATCCGCTGATGCATTTCGTGGACGATGAGCGCTCCGAGGCCTTGTTTTTGGGGTATGCGGCGGCCGCACATGAGCTGCAAGAGCAGTTGCGGGCGGTCGGGCGTCCGGTCGATGCCGATCACCCGCTGTTCGTCTACCTGCCCTGCGGGGTCGGCGGGGCGCCGGGCGGCATTCTGTACGGCTTGAAGCGCCTGTTCGGCCGCCACGTGCACGGCTTCTTCGTCGAGCCGACCGCCTCGCCCTGCATGCTGGTGCAACTGGCCTGTGGGATCGAGCGGCCCGTATCGGTCTATGACGTCGGGCTGGACAACCGGACCGAGGCGGACGGCTTGGCGGTCGGCCTGGCCTCGCCCTTGGCCGCACCCTTGATGGCCAGCCTGTTGTCGGGCGTCTTTACCGTCGATGAGGCGATCTTCTATGCCGATGCCTGGCGCCTCGAGGAACTGGAAGGCATTTATGTCGAGCCCTCGGCCGCCACCGGCCTGCGGGGGCCGCTCCAGGTGCTGGATACGCCGCAGGGACGCGCGTACTTGCAGCGCCAGCACCTGGAGGCGCGCATGGACGGGGCGACGCACCTTGTCTGGAGCACGGGCGGCGCGCTGGTGCCAGAGGACATCCGCCAGAGCTTCCGCGAGCGAGGCAGGCGTCTGGCGGGCGCCGTCTGAAAGATCTCCCCATCGTTCCCGAGGAACCACCATGTCGCGCCCGATCCTAGCCACCGTCGATCCGCAGGCTCTGCGGCACAACCTGGGCCTGGTGGCTGGCCGCCTGTCAGCCGATACGGCGACCCCCGCCCGCATCTGGGCGGTCGTCAAAGCCAATGCCTATGGCCATGGGCTGGAGGCGGCCGTGCGCGGCTTTGCAACGGCCGATGGCCTTGCCTTGCTGGACATCCAGGAGGCGCTGCGCTGCCGCGAGCTGGGGTGGCGGCGGCCGATCCTGCTGCTCGAGGGTTTCTTCAGGCCGGCCGACCTGGGCGTCCTGGCCCGTCATCGGATCAGCACCGTAGTCCACAGTCATGCGCAATTGGACATGCTGGCCGCCGATTCCAGTGTGTCGGGCATCGAGGCGTACATCATGCTGAATTCCGGCATGCATCGGCTGGGGTTCCAGCCCGATGAGTATCGCGCCGTTTTCGGCCGGGCGCTGGCGCTGCAGGCGGCCGGCACCTTGGCGGCGGTGGGCAAGATGACCCATTTCGCCCGCGCGGATGACGACCTGGCCGTGACGCGGGCGCAATTGGATTGCTTTCGACGTGTGGCGGCCGATTTGCCCGGCCCGGTCAGCGCATGCAATTCGGCGGCGGTTCTTTTCCCCGGGCTGGCGGCCGCCGTGCCGGGGGCTGACCAGTGGGTCCGCCCCGGAATCTGTCTGTACGGGGCCTCCCCCTACATCGGCCGCCACGCCGCCACCCTGGGGCTGCGGCCGGCCATGACGCTGAGTGCCGAGTTGATCAGCACGCATGTCCTGCCGGCGGGCGAGGCCATCGGCTACGGCCATGCGTTTCGCACGGATCACGACATGCGGATCGGCATCGTCGCTTGCGGCTATGCGGACGGCTATCCCCGTCATGCCATTACCGGGACCCCTGTGACGGTGGCGGGCGTCCGGACCCGGCTGGTGGGGCGGGTCTCGATGGACATGCTGTCCGTGGATCTGGATCCGGCGCCTCTGGCGCAGGTGGGCTCCCCCGTGGTGCTGTGGGGTGACGGCGGCCCCAGCGTCGATGAGGTCGCGTGGTCATCCAGCACGATCGCCAACGACCTGCTGGCGGGCTTGACGCACCGGGTGCCCAGGCGCGTGGCGTGTCCGGCGGCTGCCGCGTAGCGCCCGGGATCAAAATCTCTGATACGCAGCGGGGCCGAAAACATTATATTGTCTCCTGCGAGGCGCGCTCTGCGCGCGACTTGCCTGGTTCATGGCATTGCGATGGGGGTACTTCAGTCATGACTGCGCGTCACTTTGAACAGGAAAAGCCAAGGGACGGAATGCCAGAGCCCGCGGCCCCGGTGCGTTTCGGGATCGTCCTGTTGCCCAACTTCACCCTGACCGCGCTATCCGGCTTCATCGATATGCTGCGCTTGTCCAGCGACGAGGGCGACAATAGCCGGCCGGTGCGCTGTACATGGTGCGTCGTGGGAGAAAATCTGGCGCCGGTGCGCTCCAGTTGCGGCATACAGATCGCACCCTGGGCCACGTTCGGCGATGCCGATGAGTACGACTATGTCGTCGTGGTGGGCGGCCTGCTGCATTCAGGCTCCACGACCAGCGAGGCGATCTTGTCCTATCTGCATACGGTCGGGCAAACCCGCGCCACCCTGGTTGGGGTGTGCACCGGTGTTTTCGCGCTCATGCGCGCCGGTGTTCTGAAGGATCACCGGGTGTGTATCAGCTGGTTTCACTACTGGGATTTCCTCGAGCGCTTTCCGGCGGCGGATGAGAATCTGATCGTTTCCGAACGTCTTTATGTGATCGACCGCCGTCGCGTCACCTGTTCGGGCGGGCGGGCCTCCATCGACGTCGCGGCGGCCATCCTGGTGCGGCACATCGATGCGGGTGTCGTCAAGAAAGCCTTGCGCATTCTGCAGGTGGACGAGTCGGCGCGTTTCGATGCGCCGCAGCCTCAACCCGCGGGGCTTGCGCCGACGACGCACCCCAAGGTAAAGCGCGCGGTGTTGCTGATGGAACAACATCTCAGCCAACCGCTGTCCATGGAGGCGCTATCGGCAAAGGTCGGCGTCTCGGTACGTCAGCTACAGCGTCTTTTTAAAGAGTCCCTGGGGGCGTCGCCCCAAATCTATGCGCGCCAAATCCGCCTGCGCATGGCAAAGTGGCTGCTCCTGCACACTGGACGCCCCATTTCCTCGATCGCCTCGGGGGCGGGTTTCGCCGATGCATCGCATATGGGACGAGAGTTTCGGCGGACCTTCGGTGTCTCGCCCGGGGCTTATCGCGAGCATCACGGCGTGGTCGCGCCGCTGGCCCCCGCGCCCGCTCCTCGGGCCGACATGCAGGATGAGGACTACGGGGAATGCTACCCGGATCGAGAGCGTTTCTTCTGAAATCCGACCACGCCGAGGGTATGGCTTCTTTCTTCTGACCCTATGTCGCGGTTGTTCTATATGTGAACCCTCTAGCTTTGCTGTACTAAGAGCGTCGCCGGATGTTGTTCGGCACCGTCACATTATAAGAATCGAGGAGCTTGCTCATGAGTCGCCTGCACCAGGACGGCATCGTCATCGATGGTCTGATTATTTCCAAATGGGACCGCAGCGTCTTTGCGGACATGCGCAAAGGTGGGCTGACCGCAACCAATTGCACGGTCTCCGTCTGGGAGGGTTTCCAGGACACGGTCAACAATATCGCACGCATGAAGGCGATGATCCGTGAAAACAGCGACCTGGTCGCGTTGGTGCGCACGACCGATGATGTCCTCAAGGCCAAGCGCGATGGTCACACCGGCATCATCCTCGGATTCCAGAATGCTCATGCCTTCGAGGACTCGCTGGGCAATGTCGAGGCGTTCGCCGACATGGGCGTCCGTGTGGTGCAGTTGTGCTACAACACGCAGAACCTGATCGGCACGGGGTGCTACGAGCGCGATAGCGGCCTGTCGGACTATGGCCGCGAGGTCGTGGCTGAAATGAACCGTGTCGGCATCATGGTCGACCTGTCGCACGTCGGGGCGCGCACGTCCGAGGAAACGATCCTCGCGTCCTCCAAGCCGGTGTGCTATTCCCACTGCCTGCCTTCGGGCCTCAAGGATCATCCGCGCAACAAGAGCGACGAGGCCTTGCGCTTCATCGCCGATCGCGGCGGCTTCGTCGGCGTGACCATGTTCCCGCCCTTCCTGCGACGCGGGATCGAGTCCACCGTCGACGACTATGTGGAAGCCATCGGCTACGTGATCAATTTGATCGGCGAGGATGCCGTGGGCATCGGGACCGATTTCACCCAGGGACATGACCAGGCCTTCTTCGACTGGATCACCCACGACAAGGGCCGTTACCGCCGCTTGACCGATTTCGGCACCATCAAGAACCCCGCCGGCATGGCCACCATCGGCGACTTCCCCAACCTCACGGCCGCGATGGAACGCGCCGACTGGACGGAGACGCGCATCCGCAAGGTGCTGGGCGAGAACTGGATGCGCGTGTTCGGCGAGGTCTGGGCGCCGGCGCGCCACTGAGTGCCGGACCGGCATACCGATCATCACGCTATCAGGGGAGTGAGACCATGGAACCTCGTGTGCCTATCGATGTCGATCCAGACAGCGGTGTGTGGATGACCGACGGCCTGCCCATGTTGTACGTGCCGCGTCATTTCTTTGTCAATAACCATGCGGCCATCGAGCGCGCGGTAGGGCGCGAGGTCTACGCCAAGCAGCTCTATGAGGCCGGCCACACCTCGGCCTATACCTGGTGCGATGCCGAGGCGGTGACCCACGGCAAGCAGGGCCTGGATGTGTTTTCGCATTACCTGGATCGCCTGTCCAGCCGCGGCTGGGGCTTGTTCGATTTCATCGAGGTGGATCCAGAGCGTGCCCATGCGCGCATTCGCTTGCGCCATTCGTCCATGGTGCTCGGCCAGCCCGAGGCGCAGGGCCTGCTGTGCTATATGTTCGCCGGCTGGTTCGCTGGCGCCATGGATTGGGTCAATCGCGAGCGGCGGCCCGTGCTGCGGGCCGTGTGTGAAGAGTCGGCGTGCCAGGCGCAGGGCCATGCGCATTGCACTTTCACGGTGACGTTGCAGAAGTAGAAAAGTGATGCGGGCGAAGCGGCGGTGAAACCGGTCGCAAGCATCTCGACATGAAAACCAATAGGAGGAGTCATGAACAAGAAATTGATGCTCAAGGCGGGTGCTGTGATGGCCTCGCTCGCGTTGATGGTGGGCACGGCCGGCATCGCCAGCGCCAAGGAAACGGTGAAGCTGGCGTTCATCGGCCCGCTGAGCGGTTCCAATTCTTCACACGGGCTCGGGGGGCGCAATTCCGCCGATCTTGCTGTCAAGCTGCATAACGCCGATCCCAAATCCAAGTATCAGTTCGAGCTGGTCAGCCTGGATGATGAGTGCAAGCCCAACGTCGGCGTCCAGGTGGCGACGCGGGCGGCCGCCGATAAATCCATCATGGTGATTATTCCCCACTACTGTTCGGCGGTGGCGGTTGCCACGGTGGATGTCTATGAGCGTTTCAAGGCGCCGGTCATCGTGTGGGCGGCGGTACACCCGGATGTGACCTACAAAAAGAAAACGCGCAGCATGCACCGGGTCAGCGCGACGCTGATTTCGCAGAATAAAGTCGCCGCCAAGTTCTTTACGGACATGGGCTACCGGCGCTGGGCGGCCATCTATGACACGACGGACTATGGTAAGTCCATGTTCCATTACTTCAACAAGTTCCTCACCGAGGATACCCCGGGCGAGATGCTGGCGAGCTTTGGCGTGGGCGTTGACCAGCAAGACCTGAATGCCGAGCTCACCAAGATCAAGGAGCTCAAGCCCGAGATCATTTTCTACGGCAATCTGACGCCGCTGTCGGTGCGTGGGGTCACCCAGATGGACCGCCTGGGCATCGACGCGCAGTTCCAGGGCACATCGGGCATGGTGGGCGATGCCTTCCTCAAGGGGGCGGGTGATCTTGCCGAGGGCGTCATGGCGATGTATGACATGCCGCCCGTCGACAGGCTGCCCGGCGGCAAGTTCTTCCTCGAGGAATATGCCAAGCAGAAGTACAACGAGCCGTTCGAGGCCTATGGCCCCTACGCGTTCACGGCCACGCAATTGGCGATCGATGTGATCGAGCGCGTGGGTCCGGATCGCGAAAAAATCCTTGATGCGTTGGCGGATGTGAAGGACTACGAGGCCATCATCGGCAAGGTGACCTTCGACGATCATGGCCAGAACATCAATCCGTCCACCACCAAGTACGTGGTTCAGGACGGCAAGTGGATCGACTGGGAAGACAGCGAGTACGCCACCGGCAAGCGCAAGCTCAAGGGCCGTTGACCGGCCGGGGGCCGCGGATGTTCTCAGGCGGCCCCTTTTTCTGAAACCTCGCCATCGACCCGTGCCGTGCATGACTTGCAGGCGCGCGGGCAGGCGCTACCCGGAAAGATTCCATGGACCTCGGATTCATAGGACTGTACATCTGGAACGGCGTGATGCTGGGCGTCATCTATGCGATGGTCGCCGTCGGCTTTACCCTGTTTTTCGGAGTACTCGACGTTATAAAGTTCTCGCATGGCGATGTGGTGACCCTGGGCGCCTTTGTCGGGTTGGCCACCTATCTTGGATTGCACGCCGTGGGCGTGGAGCAGACTTGGGTGCACCTGTTGGTGATCACCATCGTGTCGGTGAGCAGCATGGTGGTATTGGGCGCCTTGATTGCCCAGTATTGCGTGCTGCCGTTGCGTGAGGCCCCGGCCTTCATCACCTTATTGATCACCTTGATGATCGGCACGGTGATTCGCGAAGCGATCCGCCTGTTCTACCCCAGCGGCTCGAACCCGCAGCCGTTTCCCGAACTGCTGCCCACCAATTCCCTGGTGTTCGGCACTTTTGAACTGCGAATCGATACCCTGATCCTGGTCGTGGTGGGCTTGATCGTGATTTGGGCGGTGCATGCATTGATTAATCACAGCCGTCTGGGCCTGGCCATCCGCGCCGTTGCGCAGGACGGCGAGACGGCGCGCGTCATGGGCATCAACTTCCGCTGGGTGGTGCTGGCAACGTTCGGCCTGGGATCCGGCCTGGCGGCCATGGCCGGCCTCATGAACGGGCTGTATTACCGCGAGGTGTACTTCGGCAATGGCCTGATGCTGGCGGTCATCGGTTTTAGCGCGGCGGTCGTTGGCGGTCTGGGCAATATCTATGGCGCGATCTTGGGCGGCTTTCTGTTTGCCGCAATCCAGATCGCGACGGTGGTGCTGTTGCCGCTGCCCAGCGCCTACAAGGAAGTCGTGGCGTTCGGCTTGATTATTGTGATGCTGGCCTTCAAGCCCACGGGCCTGATCGGCGAAAAATCTTCGGAACGGGTATAAGACAATGACGATCGAAAGACGCATTCCAGATCTGATCGCCGTTCTGGCGGGGATTGCCGCGATGGCGGCCTTCGTGATCTTTCTCATGCATGCGGAAAATGAATTCAACATGCTGCTCGCGCTCGTCGTGGCCGTGGGCGGGGGCCTCATTGCGCGACGCACGGGCTGGTTCGCCAGCGCCTCGCACGGCATGGCCACCTGGAGCACGGCATCGAACCTGGGCATCGGCCTGGCCTTCCTTGTGGTGGTCGTGGTGCTGCGCTCGGAGCATTTCTCGCTGCTGCTGCTGTCCACGCTCATGCTCTACAGCATCGTGTGCCTGGGCTTGAACCTGCAGACCGGTCTTTGCGGAGTGATGAACTTTGCCGCCGCGGCCTTCTTCGGTACCGGTGCCTACACCGCCGCTGTCCTGTCGGTGAATACCGCCATGCCGCATGTGCTGGTGATCCTCAGCGGCGGCTTGATGGCGGCCTTGCTGGGCTCCCTGCTCCTCCTGCCCGTGCTGCGCACGCGGGGCCACTATGCGGCCCTGGTGACGATCGCCTTCGGTACGATGTTTCGTTCCTTTCTGGAGGTCAACGACACCCTGGGCGGGCCTCAGGGGATCCTGGTGCCCGGCATGAACCTGTTTGGCTGGGATCTGAGTCAGGATCTGACGCTGTTCGGGCTGACGTTTTCCTTCTACGCCAACTACGCCCTCCTGATCTTTGGCCTGCTGGTCATATGCTTTGTCGCCTCCCGCCGCATCGAGCGCTCCTGGATCGGAGTGAGTTTCGACACGGTGCGTATCGACGAGGTCGCGGCGGCCACTTTCGGCATCAACATCGCGCGCTGGAAGATCACGGTTTTCATTATCGGCAATCTGTTTGCGGGCATCGCCGGCGCCTGCTTCGGCCTGATGACGGGCTTTGTTGCGCCCACCAGCTTTACCTTTGCCGATTCGCTGATCCTGCTGTCCATCATTGTGCTGGGAGGCATGGGCAACCAATGGGCGGTGTTTCCGGCGGCGGCCATTGTCCTGTTGCTACCCGAAAAGTTGCAGGCGATCCAGGAATATCGTTTCTTGCTGTATGGCATAGCGGTCATCCTGATCCTGCTGTTCCGGCCCGATGGCCTGTTTCGGCGGCCCCTGCGCACGCTGATTGCCAAAGGGAGCGTGAAATGAGCGATGCATTGCTTTCCTGCCGCGGCCTGAGCATGCACTTCGGCGGCCTGGTGGCGCTAGACAGCCTCGATCTGGACGTCTATGGCGGCGAGGTGCTGGGCCTGCTGGGGCCGAACGGTTCGGGCAAGACGACGTGCTTCAATGTCATCACCGGCGTGTACTTGGCCAGCGGCGGCCAGTTCGTGTTCGATGGCCGCGATATCACCCGTTACACCGCGCAGCAGATCTACAGGGCCGGCATCACGCGCACTTTCCAGCGCTCGCGCCTGTGCCTGTCGTTGTCCATTTTCGACAATGTGATGGTGGGCAATCACCAGGGCCTTGACCATAGCTTGTGGTTCAATTTGATGCGCCGCGGCGCGTTGCGGCGCCAGATCAAGCAGGCCTTCGACGAGGCGCGCGAACTGCTTGGGGTCTTCAATGCCAAGCTGGCGGACCGGGTGCTCGACCCGGCCGGCTCCGTCACCATGATCGACCGGCGCCGCATCGAAATCTGCCGCGCGCTCATCAGCCGGCCCCGGCTGCTGTTGCTCGACGAACCCTCGGCGGGAATGACGCACGAGGAAACCCGCGAGCTGATGGACGACATCCTGGCGGTGCGCAAGCGCATTCCGGGCTTGTCCGTGGTCATCATCGAACATGAGATGAACGTCATCGAACGCATCACGGACCGTTGCGTGGTGCTCAACTATGGCCGCAAGTTGTGCGAGGGCTCGTATCGCGAGATCGCCGCCAATGCGGATGTGCAACAGGCTTATCTGGGGCAATCGTGATGGAAAATCAGCTTGAACTCCGGCTGGAGCATATCTATACGGCCTACGACAAGGCCGATGTGCTCAGCGATGTCTCGATTCGGGTGACGCCGGGCAAGGTGACTTGCATCCTGGGCTCGAACGGCTCGGGCAAGACCACTCTGATTCGTTCCATCCTGGCTTTGACGCCACCGCGATCGGGCCGGGTGATGCTGGGCGAGCAGGATATCACGGGCCTGGCGACGCACCGGATCAATCATGCCGGCATCGCCTGCATCCCCGAGGGGCGCCGGGTATTTCCGAAAATGACGGTGCGCGAGAACCTGCGCATCGGGGCATTCCGGGAACGCAATCCGGCGATCGTCCAAGCGCGCATGGAGCAGGTGTTTGAAATTTTCCCGCGCCTGCGCGAGCGCGAGAGCCAGCTCGCCGGCACCATGTCCGGCGGCGAGCAGGCGATGCTCTCGATCGGCCGCGGATTGATGTCCGCGCCCGGGATCATGCTGATCGACGAGCCGTCACTGGGTCTGTCGCCTTTGTTCGTCAAGGAAACCTTCAGCGTCATCGAGCGCATCAATGCGCTGGGCGTCACCGTGCTGTTGGTTGAGCAGAACGTGCACCAGACCTTGGCGGTCGCGCATTACGGGTATGTCCTGATGCAGGGACGCGTGGTGGCGGAGGGGCCGACCGAGGCGCTGCGCAACAATACCGAAGTCCAGCAGGCTTACTTCGGCTGAACCGCAAGCAGCGGATGCCGCGGGTGCCGATTCATTCGGCGCCCGCGGCATCCGGTGGCGGCGGCGTGGCTACAGCACCACCGTCCTGTGGCCGTTGATGAAGACCCGACGCTCCAGATAATCGCGCACTGCCTGGGCCAGCGCCCGGCACTCCAGGTTGCGGCCGGTGGCCAGCAGTTGTTCCGGGCTTTGCGCGTGGTTCACGGGCTCGACGGACTGAGCGATGATCGGGCCTTCGTCCAGATCGTCGGTGACGAAATGGGCGGTCGCGCCGATCACTTTGACGCCGCGCTCGTAGGCCTGGTGATAGGGGCGGGCGCCCTTGAAGCCGGGCAGGAATGAGTGGTGGATATTGATGGCACGGCCGGCCAGCGCTTTGCTGGTTTCGGGACGCAGGATCTGCATGTAGCGCGCCAGGATGACGAGCTCGGCGCCGGTCGATCGGGCCAGGTCCAGGATGGCGGCTTCCTGTTGCGGCCGGTTGTCGTTGCCGACTGGCAGGTGGTGAAAAGCGATGCCGGCGGCGTCGGCATGGCCGCGCAGGGTGTCGTGGTTCGAGGCGATGGCGGCGACATCCATCGGCAGCTCCCCCATGCGGGTGCGAAACAGCAGGTCCGCCAGGCAATGTTCGAGCCTGGACACGAGGATCAGCACCTTGGGGCGTTGGGACAGGTCGTGGATGGCCCAGCGCATGGAAAAGCGCCGCGCCAGCTCCGTGAAATCCCGGTTCAGGGATGCAAGGTCCAGGGCCTGCGGCCCTTCGGTATGAAAGACGCAGCGCACGAAGAATTGCTGGGTGTCCTTTTCGTCGAAGACCGTGAATTCATCGATGTAGCCTTGGCGCTGGTCCAGAAAGGATACGATGGCGGCTACCTGGCCAGCCTGGCTGGGGCAGGACACGGTCAGACAGAATGGGGTGGCCCCGAGCGGCGGGGCGAGTGGCGGTGGGGTCCGCATGGGGGTGGGTCTCCTTGTCCGAGGCTGTGGCGTCGCTCGGCATGCCGGCGCCGTCTGCGGGCTACTACACCATCGGAGCGTATGGCGTGAATAGAACGAAAGCGCCAGGGGGGTTGAATTGTCCGGCATGAGAGGGATGCTCGCCTGGCGCGGTGGCCGCCAGTCGGCCAGGGGGCACTCGAATTCGTATGCACCGCGGCGGTCGCCCGGCATGCCGAACCGCCAGATTCTTCCATCGGAACGGCGGAATAGTTCTATCGGGTCCCGCCCGCTTTTGATGTACTGCACCCATGCAGCCCGGAGGGGTGCGCCGTCATATGAGCGAGGAGACCATGAGTAATCGCTACTCGATTTTCAGCCTGATCCGCAACGGGCTGAGCCACAACGAACGCTGGGGGCGGGTCTGGCACAGCCCCGAGCCCAAGCGCGAATACGACGTCGTGGTCGTCGGGGCCGGGGGCCACGGCCTGGCCACCGCCTACTATCTGGCCAAGGTCCATGGCGTGCGCAATGTCGCCGTCCTGGAAAAAGGCTGGCTGGGTGGTGGCAACACGGCCCGCAATACGACCATCGTGCGTTCCAATTACCTTTGGGATGAATCCGCCCAGCTCTATGAAAAGGCCATGCAGCTCTGGGAGGGCCTGTCGCAGGACCTGAACTACAACGTGATGTTCAGCCAGCGCGGCGTCTTGAATCTGGCCCACAACTTGCAGGAGGTCCGCGACACCCAGCGGCGCATCAATGCCAATCGCTACAACGGTGTGGACGGCCGATGGGTCACGCCGGCGCAGGTCAAGGAAATGGTCCCCAACATCAATCTGAACAGCCGCTATCCGGTGCTGGGCGGCTCGTTCCAGCCTCGCGGCGGCGTGGCGCGACATGATGCCGTGGCCTGGGGATTCGCGCGCGCAGCCGACCGCCTGGGGGTGCACATCATCCAGAACTGCCCCGTCACCAATATCCGCAAGAAAGACGGCGCGGTCGAGGGCGTCGAGACGGGCAAGGGTTTCATCAAGGCCAAGAAGATCGCTGTGGTGGTGGCTGGCCATACCAGCGTGCTGGCCGACATGGCTGGCATCCGCTTGCCGATCGAGAGCCATCCCTTGCAGGCGCTGGTGTCTGAGCCAGTTAAACCTTGTATCGATACCGTCATCATGTCCAACGCCGTGCATGCCTATATCAGCCAGTCGGACAAGGGTGATCTGGTGATTGGCGCCGGCATCGACCAGTACCTGGGCTATGGTCAGCGCGGCAGTTTCCAGAACATCGAGCGCACCCTGCAGGCCATCGTCGAGATGTTCCCATCCCTGAGCCGCGTGCGCATGAACCGCCAGTGGGGCGGTATTGTCGATGTGTCGCCCGACGCCTGCCCGATCATCAGCAAGACCGACGTCAAGGGGCTGTATTTCAATTGCGGCTGGGGCACGGGTGGCTTCAAGGCGACGCCGGGCTCGGGTTGGGTGTTTGCGCACACGGTGGCGCACGATGAGCCGCATCCCTTGAACAAGGCTTTTTCCATCGACCGTTTCTATAGTGGCCACCTGATCGATGAGCACGGTGCCGCTGCCGTGGCCCACTGAGGAGATTTCATGCTGCAGATCAAATGCCCCTGGTGCGGCGAGCGCGCCGAAAGCGAATTCAGCTATGGCGGCGAGGCCGACATCGCCCGACCCGTGGACAACGCGTCGATGGACGACCGGCAGTGGGGCGACTATGTGTTCATGCGTCGCAATACCTTTGGGCTGTTCCGTGAGCAGTGGGTGCATACCCATGGCTGCCGCCGTTGGTTCATCGCCGAGCGCGACACCAGGACCTATGACTTCCAGGGCTACGAAACCTTTGCCGGCACCAAGGAGACGATATGAGCCAGATCAGCCGTCTGTCCGAGGGAGGGCGCATTCAGCGCGGCATCCCCTTGAACTTCACCTTCAACGGCAAGGCCTACACCGGATTCCAGGGGGACACCCTGGCGGCGGCCCTGCTGGCCAACGGCGTGCATTTCGTCGCCCGCAGTTTTAAGTACCATCGCCCGCGCGGCATCATGACGGCCGGCGTCGAGGAGCCCAACGCGCTGGTGCAACTGGAGCGCGGCCCCTACACCGTGCCCAATGCGCGCGCCACCGAGGTGGAGCTTTATGAGGGCCTGGTCGCCGCCAGTGTGAATGCCAAGCCGGATATCGAACGTGATCGCATGGCGATCATGCAGCGTTTCGCGCGCTTCATTCCCGCGGGTTTCTACTATAAGACCTTCATGTGGCCACGGAGCTGGTGGAGCAAATACGAGGAACGCATCCGCGATGCCGCCGGACTGGGGACGGTTCCCGAGGTCCCCGACCCGGACCGCTATGAAAAGCGCTACGCGCACTGCGATGTGCTGGTGATCGGCGCGGGCCCGGCCGGGCTGGCGGCGGCTTGCGCCGCGGGCCGCACGGGCGCCCGGGTGATCCTGGTCGATGATGACGCCGAGGCGGGCGGCAGCCTGCTGGGCGATCTGGAGCAGATCGATGGCCGGCCCGCCAACGAGTGGGTGGCCGAGCGCGTGGCCGAGTTGCGGGACTTGCCGCAGGTGCGGGTGCTGCAGCGCACGACCGCCTTCGGTTACCAGGACCATAATCTGGTCACGGCCTGCCAACGGCTGCATGATCATCTGCCGGTCGACCGTCGCAGCGGGGTGCGTGAACGGGTCTGGAAGATTCGCGCCCGCCATGTCGTGCTGGCGACCGGCGCCCACGAACGGCCCATGGTGTTCGGCAACAACGACATTCCCGGTGTGATGCTGGCCGGAGCCGTGTCCACCTACATCAACCGCTTTGGCGTGCCGCCGGGGCGCCGCGCCGTCGTGTTCGCCAATCACGATGGCGCCTATCAGTGCGCGATCGACCTCAAGCGCCATGGCGCCGAGGTGACGGTCATCGATCCGCGCGTGCTCAGCCACGGGACACTGCCCGAGGAGGCCGCGAGTCTGGGGATCCGGGTGATCCATCAGGCGGTGGTCGTCGAGGCCAAGGGCGGCACGCATGTCACGAGCGTCCGGCTGCGCGGGCATGGGGCCCGACTGCTCGAGGCGGTGGATGTGCTGCCTTGCGACCTGCTGGCCATGTCCGGTGGATGGAATCCAGTGGTGCACCTGTATGCGCAATCCCGGGGCCGCCCCCGCTGGTGCGACGACCGGGCGTGCTTTGTGCCGGATGCGGCGGCGCAGCCGCAAAGCAGCGCGGGCGCCGCCAATGGGGATTTCAGCCTGCAGTCCGCACTGGACGGCGGCGCGCGGGCGGGCCTGCGCGCCGCGCAAGGCGCGGTCGGGGCGCAGCCCGTCGACCTGCCCGCCTGGTCGGCCCGTTCGCTCGAGGAGTCGCCTCTGCTGCCGCTGTGGTCGGTCGGCAAGGGAGAGCAAGCCAACCGGGGCCCCAAGCAGTTCATCGATTATCAGAACGATGTGTCCGTGTCCGACATCTACCTGGCGGTTCGCGAAGGCTACCAATCAGTGGAGCACGTCAAACGCTACACGGCGATGGGTTTCGGCACCGATCAGGGCAAGCTGGGCAACATCAACGGGATGGCGGTGCTGGCCGAGGTGCTGAAGCAAAGCATCCCCGAAACGGGCACCACCACGTTCCGGCCGAATTACACGCCGGTCAGCTTCGGCGCCATCGCCGGGCGTGAATTGGGCGACTATTTCGATCCGATCCGCAAGACCTGCCTATATGACTGGAACGTGGCCCAGGGCGCCTTGTTCGAGGACGTTGGCAACTGGAAGCGCGCCCACTACTACCCGAAACCAGGCGAGGACATGCATGCCGCGGTGCAGCGCGAGTGTCTGGCGGTGCGCCATGCCGTCGGGATACTGGACTACAGCACCTTGGGCAAGATCGATGTGCGCGGTCCGGACGCCGTCGAGTTCCTCAATCGCCTCTACGTCAATTCCTGGACCAAGCTGCAGCCGGGGCGCTGCCGCTACGGCCTGCTGCTGGATGAGAACGGCATGGTCATGGACGATGGCGTCAGCATCCGCCTGTCCGAGGATCATTTCATCATGACGACCACCACCGGCGGCGCGGCACGCGTCATGAGCTGGATGGAGCGCTGGCTGCAGACCGAATGGCCGGATTTTCGCGTCTACCTGACTTCGATCACGGACCAGTATTCCGTGGCAACGGTCGCCGGGCCGCAGGCGCGCAAGGTGTTGAGCGCGGTGTGCAAGGACATCGACTTCGGCAATGAGGCCTTCCCCTTCATGAGTTTCAAGGAAGGCACGATAGACGGCGTCTTTGCCCGGATTTTGCGGGTCAGCTTCTCGGGCGAGCTGTCCTACGAGATTTACACCCCGGCCGATAGCGGCCGCCGCGTGGTCGATCTGCTGATGTCGGCGGGGGCGCCCTACGGCATCACCCCCTACGGGACGGAAGCCATGCACGTGCTGCGCGGCGAGAAAGGCTACATCATCGTCGGCCAGGAGACGGACGGCTCGGTTTCGCCGCTGGATCTTGGCATGGGTGGCATGGTGGCCAAGACCAAGGACTGCCTGGGCAAGCGCTCGCTCACGCGCAGCGACACCCAGGGGCCGGGCCGCAAGCAACTGGTCGGGCTGCTGGCCCGCGATCCCCAGTGCGTCCTGCCCGAGGGGGGGCAGATTCTGCTGAGCGAAACGCACGCGCCGCTGGCGCCGATGTTCGGTCATGTGACCTCCAGCTACATGAGTCCGGCCCTGGGGCGTTCGATCGCCATGGCCTTGCTCAAGGACGGTCAGTCCAGGATGGACCAGGACGTGATCGTCGCCACGGCCGATGGCCAGTTCATGCCCGCTCGTGTCTGCGGCACGGTGTTCTACGACCCCGAAGGAGCACGTCAAAATGTCGACTGAAATTGAAACTCCGCTGGTTGGCCTGCACGCCCGCCACGGCCTGCCCCTGGCGTATCGGGTCTCGGATGCGGCCGAACTGACCGAGCAGCTCGGCGTTGCGCTGGCCAATCTGCGCCTGGATCCGGCCTCGCAGCCCATGCGGGATGCCGTGCGCGCCAGCCTGGGCCTGGATTTGCCGCTGCGGCCCAACACGGTCACGCAGGCGGGGGGTATGACGGCTTTGTGGCTGGCCCCCGACGAATGGCTGCTGCGCGCCGACGCGTCGGGTGAAACCACGCTGGCGGCGCGAGTCGAGCAGGCGCTGACGGGCCATTGGTTTGCCGTGACGGATCAGACCAGCGGCTATTCCGTCTTGCAGGTGCGGGGCCCGGAGGCTGCCAACGTCCTCAATGCCGGGTGTCCCCTGGATCTGCATCCGCGTGCCCTGACTCTGGGACAGTGCGCCCAGTCGCACTTCTTCAAGGCCGACATGCTGCTGCGGCCCCTGGGGGATCGGGGCGATGCCTGGGAACTGATCGTGCGGCGCAGCTTCGCCGATTCCACCGCGCGCATGCTAATGGATGCCATGCGGGAATAAGCCAGGCACCGGGGAGTCCCTGCGGATTCCCCGATGCCTGGCGGATCCGAGCCGCTTGCGGTTTCTCAGCCGCGCCTCAATTCAAAGCTTTCGAATAAGGCGGCCAACGCATCCCGCGCCGCGTCGCCCGGCCAATCCCGCAGAGAACGTCCATGGGCGTTCAGCGTGTCGTCCGCACAGCCCTGCGGGCGAAAGACCTGGACCGCGTAGTGCCGCACGCCCAGGCCGGCCAGCTCGTGGCCCAGGGCCAGCAACTCGTCGGCGCCGATCAGATCGGGATGCGCCGTGGTACGGCATTCGAAGTTCACCCCGCTGTCCAGTACGGCCCGCAGGCTGTCGCGGGCCGGCCGGCCGCTGCCGGCCACCCGCGTCACGCGCTCGTAGGCTGAAAAGCCGGCCTTGATGTCCAGTCCCACCCAGTCGATGTCCGGCAGGACCTGCGCCAGCCGGCGCGGGTGCGTGCCGCCCGTGTGCAGGCCGATGCGATAGCCCAGCGCCCGCACTTGGTGGATGGCCGGGCCGAGGCCCGGATCCATGGTGGGTTCCCCACCGCTGAACACCACGCCGTCGATCAGGCCGACACGGCGTTCGAGCAGGGCCAGGACTTCGCCCCATTCCAGGGGGCTGCCGGGGGTGCGGGGCTGCAGGTGCGGATTGTGGCAATAGCCGCAGCGCCAGGGGCAGCCCTGGATGAAGACCACGGCCGACAGCAGGCCGGGAAAGTCCGTCGCCGTGAAGGGCACGAGCCCGCCGACCTTGAGGTGCGCCTCGCCGCGCCCCGGCGCGATGCGCGGGGCGGTGGTACGCAGACCCACGCGGCCTTAGGCCGCCCGGCGCGCGGGCGCCTGGCTGTCGCGGCGCTCTACGAAGTAGCGGCGTTCGTGGAATTCGCCCTTTTTCCCGATGTTGAAGGATGACATGGGGCGGTGGTAGCCCATGACGCGGGTCCAGATTTCGCAGGGCTGGCGTTCGTCGGCGCGCAGGGTGATGGTATGTGTCATGGTGAATGCTCCTTGGTCTGGGGTGATGGATGGGCTTTGCGAGCCCGGTTCAGGCGAGGGCGCCCGTATCCTGGGCGGTCGGTCCGCCAGGGATTTCCCGCTGCTTGCGGGCGATGAGCTCGTCATCGCAATGCGGGCAGAATTCGTGCTTGCCGGGCAGGTAGCCGTGCCGCGGGCAGATCGAGAACGTCGGCGTAACGGTGAGGTAGGGGAGTGAAAAGCGGCCCAGGGCACGCCGCACCAGCGTACGGCATGCCTGCGCCGAGGACAGCGGCTCGGTCATGTACAAGTGCAGCACGGTGCCGCCGGTGTACTTGCGCTGCAGCTCGTCCTGGCGCTCCAGGGCCTCGAAGGGGTCGTCGGTGAAGCCCACCGGCAGTTGCGAGGAATTGGTGTAGTAGGGCATGTCGGCGGTGCCGGCCTGCAGTATGCCGGGGTGGCGCTTGCGGTCTTCCTTGGCGAAGCGATAGGTCGTGCCCTCGGCGGGGGTCGCCTCGAGGTTGTACATGTGGCCGGTCTGCTCCTGAAATTCGACCATGCGCGCGCGCACGTGGTCCAGCAGGCGCACGGCGAAGGCGTGGCCCCAGGGCGTGGTCAGGTCGTGTTCATCGGCGGTGAAGTTGCGGATCATCTCGTTGATGCCGTTGACCCCCAGGGTCGAGAAATGATTGCGCAGGGTGCCCAGGTAGCGGCGGGTATAGGGAAACAGGCCCTTGTCCATGTACTGCTGAATGACGCGGCGCTTGATCTCGAGGCTGTCGCGCCCCAGCGCCAGCAGTTCGTCCAGACGCGCGTACAGGGCCGCCTCGTCACCCCGGTGCCGATGGCCCAGGCGCGCGCAGTTGATCGTGACCACCCCCAGCGATCCGGTCTGCTCGGCCGAGCCGAACAGGCCGTTGCCGCGCTTGAGCAGCTCGCGCAGGTCGAGTTGCAGCCGGCAGCACATGGAGCGGATCATGTTGGGTTTGAGTTCCGAATTGATGAAGTTCTGGAAGTACGGCAAGCCGTACTTGGCCGTCATCTGGAACAGGCGTTCGGCATTGGGGCTGTGCCAGTCGAAATCGGGGGTGATGTTGTAGGTGGGGATGGGAAAGGTGAAGGCTCGACCCTTGGCGTCGCCCGCCATCATGACCTCGATGTAGGCGCGGTTGATCATGTCCATCTCGGCCTGTAGCTCGCCGTAGGAAAAGGGCATCTCCTCGCCACCGATGAGTGGCGTCTGGTCGCGCAGATCCTCGGGGCAGGTCCAGTCGAAGGTCAGGTTGGTGAATGGTGTCTGGGTGCCCCAGCGCGAAGGCACGTTCAGGTTGTGGATCATTTCCTGGATGCACTGGCGCACCTGCGCGTCGTCCATCGCGTCCTTGCGGATGAAGGGCGCCATATAGGTGTCAAACGAGCTGAAGGCCTGCGCGCCGGCCCATTCGTTTTGCAGCGTGCCGAGGAAATTGACGATCTGGCCGACGGCACTGGACAGGTGGCGCGGGGGGGCGGAGTCGATCTTGCCGGGCACGCCGTTAAGGCCCTCGGCGAGCAGGGTGCGCAGCGACCAGCCGGCGCAATAGCCCGAGAGCATGTCAAGGTCGTGGATGTGCAGATCGGCCTGCCGGTGAGCCTGGCCGATGGCCTCGGGATAGACGTGGCTGAGCCAGTAATTGGCGATCATTTTGCCCGAGGTGTTGAGAATCAGGCCGCCCAGGGAATAGCCCTGATTGGCATTGGCGTTGACGCGCCAGTCCTGCCGCTCGAGGTACTCATCGACCGAGTGAATGACGTCGATGGCGGGTGCTGTGCGGCCGAATGATTGAAAATTGTTCATCAGGATGAAATACCATATGTTGTGTTTTTAATCATATTAAGCACAATATGTAGTATCTACAATCCACTGCAATCGCTTTTCATGGAAAGCTTGATCCAGGTTTGTTTTCGTGCGCGAGGCGGCGTCTGGCGCGTGCCGCAAGGGTGGGTGGATGGGCCGTATCAGCAGTGTCGGGGGCCAAAAAAAGCGCCCTCGATGAGGGCGCGATCACAGGGGCGCCTGGATGCCGGGAGGCGACGCCCGATGTGTCGGATCAGGCAAGAATCCGAAAATCGATCACGATCTCGCCCGGGTTGCGCGCGAGGTATTCGATCTGAATCTGTTCGCCGAAGTGGCCTTGCAGTTGCTGCAGCAGCGGTAGCGGGTCGTGGTCGTTGCAAAAGCGCATGGTCTCGCCCGGCTGCAGCGCCGACAGGGCGCCGAAGATCGCTGCGTGGCGGAACCGTTTGGCGACGCCGCGCGCGTCGAATGGGTAGGTGTTTTCGGCAAACATGGGGATGGAGTCAGAGGCCACGGCAGAGTTCCTTGGGCGGGGCAAGTTCATCGAGATTCCATTATAGGAACCGCCGCGCCGTCCGCCCCTGGGAACCCTATTGCCGGCAAGGTTGTCGCGACCTTATTCCATCCACGAGTTCATGTAGTCGAGATTCTTGACGCCGGTGGGCAGTTCGTCGAGCTCGAGCGGGAAGCGCGAGTCGATCATGACGGCCACCTCGTCGGTGTATTTGCGCTCGCCCTTGTTGTTGGCCGCCGCCGCTGCGAAGGCCTTGGGGTGCGGACCGTGGTGAAAGCCCGAGGGGTGGAGGGTGAACATGCCGGGGCCGATGTTGTCGCGGCTGAAGAAGTTGCCCGCGTGGTAGAAGATCGACTCGTCGAACTCGTCGTTGTTGTGGAAGAACGGGACCTTGAGCGCGCCGGGATCGCTCTCGATGGGGCGCGGGGCAAAGGTGCAGACGATGATGGTGTTCGACAGAAAAGTCGCATGGGCTGTGGGCGGCAGGTGATAGCGGTCGGACAGCAGCTCGCGGATGTCGCGCCAGTTGAGCTTGACCGGGCAACAGTCGCCATGCCAGCCGACGGCATCGAGAAAGTTATAGGGAAAGGTGACCGTGGTGATCTGGTTGCGGCGTTTGGCGCGCACGCGCGTCTCGAATTCACCTTGCTGAGCCTTGAAGGCCTCGTCGATCTTGGGCGTGTCGAGCACCGCCAGGTCGAACTGGGCGTGGCGGCCGACGATGCCGCGATCGGGCAACTGGAAGGAATCCTCGGTGGCCTCTATGGTGAGGACCTCGGCCGGGTTTGCTGGCTCGAGGCGCCAGCTCGTGCCTCGCGGGATCATCAAGTAGTCGCCCTCGCGATAGCTCATGTGGCCGTAGTCGCAGAAGAACTCGCCATCGCCCCGGTGAAAGAACAGAATCATGTCGCCATCGCCGTTGCGGGCGAGATCGGGCATGGCCTCGCTGAACTTCCAGAAGCACACCTGGGTATTGGCATTGTGCATGAAGCGGCGGGCCTTCCAGGGGCAGGGCGCGCTGTCTTCGAGCTTGTTCAGATCCAGCAGAGTGAGTTCCAGCGGGCCTTCCCATTTGGTCCAGGCCGTGGGTTTATGGGCATGCAGGATGTGGCTGGCGGGCCCGAAGAAGCCGCTGCGGCCGTGCTCGCGCTCGTACAGGCCGTCGGGGATGTCGCAGTGCGCTTGGCGGGTGTGGATACCTTCGGCTTTAGGGAAGGTAATGGGGGTCTTCATGGATGGGTCTCCGGTCTGGAAGGGCAGGGGGGGGCTGCGGTTTTGTTATGATTTACATAACAATGTTATTAATATAGTAACGATAACGTGGCATTTGATCAGCGTCAAGCCTAGGTTTTTCCCGGAGGGCGCACCGTACCTCAGGATCCCGCCCGCGGCCCTGCGATTACAATCCCTGCGGAAGGCGCCGAATGGTCCGGCGCGGGCGATGATGGGAGTCCCGGATGGCGCAGGATGAGAACGGCGAAGGCAGCAAGGGCGTGCAGTCCGTCGAGGTGGGCCTCGAGTTGTTTCGCGTGCTGGCGACGGCTGACGGCCCGATCGGCCTGTCGGATCTCGCACGCCTGGCCGGCATGCATCGCGCCAAGGCGCATCGCTACCTGGCCAGCCTTGTGCGGGCCGGCTGGGTGGCCCAGGACCCGGGCTCTGGACACTACGGCCTGGGCCCGACGATCCGCGATCTGGCCCTGTCGTGGCTCAGCCGCCAGGATCCTTTGCAATGGGCCATGGCCGAGGCGCGGGACCTCGCCCTCGATCTCGGGGAAACCTGCTTCGTGGCCGTCTGGGGCAGCGGCGGGGCCACTGCGATCCGGGTCAGCCAGCCACCCCGCAGCGTATCGATCAGCGTGGGCGAGGGCGCCTTGTTCGATCCGCGCTCATCGGCCACCGGACGGGTGTTCGACGCCTGGCGCGAGTCCGCGACGCCGGCGCTGCCCGAGGCCCTGCGCACCCGGATTCGCCGCGAGGGCATGGCTTGCGTCGAGGGTGATTACGTCGCGGGGATCAATGGCCTGTCCGTGCCGGTGTTCGACGCCCGGGGCGAGATCGTGCTCGCATTGACCCTCGTCGGGCCGGCCTCCTCACTGGAGGCGCGCACCGACACCACGCAGGCGTTGGCCTTGCGGGCGGCCGCAAGGCGGGTGTCGATGGGGTTGGGCTGGCAGGACGCGGCGCAATGAGCGCCTCGGGCCTTAGGGCGAATCGGCTGCGGGTTTGGCCGCGCCGGTAGGGCGGTGGCGCTCTTCCCAGACCTTGATGGCTTGCTCCCAAGCCCGTTTTTCCTCGATGTAGGTGTCGAAGACGCAAGGCTCGCAGCCATTGCCGCAGCAATCGTTGAGGTCGGGCTCCTCGGGCTCCAGCGGGCGTGGATCGGCGTCCGGGGTCATGCGCAGGCCAGATTGTCGAAATTGCTGCGCTGCACGTCCTCGGGGATGGAAATCAACGCCTCCGCGCTTGGCTGGCCCTCTGCGAACATGATGAGGCGACCGGGCTCGAAAGCGCTCCAGGTTTCGTTGTCCGTCAGGGGCTTGGTGGCGATGACCGACACGCAGTCGCCTTGGGCATTGGTCCGCGAGAAGTCCATGGACATGTCCGTGTCCACCAGATGGGCGGCCCGAAAGGGCCAGGCTCGGGTGATGTAGTGCAGCGTGGTCGAGCAATGCGCCAGCATGCAGCGCCCGTTGGACATCAGGAAATTGAAGACCCCGTGGGTGGCCAGCCTCTGGGTCATGTCCGAGACGGCTGCGAACAACTCGTCGTCCGCCGGCTCGGTTTGTCCGAAGCGCGTGCGCAAGCCGTCCATCATGTAGCAGAAGGCGCGCTCGCTGTCGGTCTGGCCGACGGGCAGGTGATGGCCGCCCAGCGCGGGCTCGAAGTCCTTGAGGTCGCCGTTGTGCGCGAACAGCCAGTGGCGTCCCCAGAGTTCCCGCACGAAAGGGTGGCAGTTTTCGAGTTCGGTGGCGCCCTGAGTGGCCTTGCGGATGTGGGCGATGACATTGCGCGACTTGATGGGATAGCGCTTGATGAGGTCCGCGACCGGCGAGCGGCAGCAGGGGGCGTTGTCGATGAAGCTGCGGCAGCCCTTGTTCTCGTAGAAGGCGATGCCGAAGCCGTCGGCGTGGTGGTCGGTCTGGCCGCCGCGGGCCGCGAAGCCCGTAAATGAAAACGTAATGTCGGTGGGCGTGGCGCAATTCATGCCCAAAAGCTGACACATGGCGAGCAGATCCCGGAATATCGGATGAGGGCGCCGGTGGGCGCCCTTTGATGCTTGAATTGTAGACCTCGCCGCGCGGTCTTGCATGGCCGCGCTTCTCGGGGCGACCCAAAGGCGGGGATTTCGTTGCGCCGCGCGCACGGTGGTGGCCATGCGGGATTCAGCGCCTGATGCGCAACCGGGCCTCGCGGTAGCCCCCGGCCGGATAGACCGAGGGGATGGGTGACGCATCGGCCACCGGCGCGATCTCGCGCGTGGCCGCGAGCAGTGCGCGCACGACGGCCTCGAGCTCGAGACGCGCCAGCGGCGCGCCCGGACAGGCATGGACGCCGACGCCGTACAGCAGGTTCAGGCCTGGGTCCCGGTCCAGCCGGAATTCGTCCGGGTCACCGAAGACGGCTTCGTCGCGGTTGGCCGACGCCCACATCAGGGTGACGCGCTCGCCTACCGACAGATTCTTGTCGCCTATGCGCGCATTCCGCGTGAGGGTGCGGCGGTTGGCGATCAGCGGCGCATGCATGCGCAGGATCTCGTCGTTGGCGGCGCGCACCAGGTCCGGATTGGCGCGCAGGCGTTCTTGCAGGCGTGGGCGCTCGGCGAGGTAGTGGGCAATGATGCCCACGCTCGAGGCGATGGTGCCCAGCTCGCCGACCGTCCAGTTGCGCAGGATGCTGACAATGGCATCGTCAGCGATTGGACGGCCCTCGACGGTCTCGTGCATCAGGCGGGTGGTGGCGTCGTCGGGGGCGTCCGGCCCCGCTGTGCGCCGGGCGTCGAGCAAGCGAAGGATCGTGCCGTCGAATTCGGTGGCGACGGCGGCGACCGCCTCGGCTTCGCCCGACAGCAAGGCGAGGTTTTTCTTGTGAATCCAGTCCAGCAGGGGCGCGTGCAGTTCCTCGGGCCAGCCGAGGAAGGCGCATTGCATGGACAGGGAGAAGGGGTGGGCGAAGTCGAACATGATCTCGAGCTCGCCGTCGCGCGGCAGGCGCGCCGTCAGCTCGGCGCAGATCCGCTCGCATTCCGGCCGAAACGCCGCCATGCGCGCGGGGCTGAAATACGGCTCGATCAGCCGCCGATATGGCGTGTGCTCGGGGGGATCCATGCCGTGGGGCACCGAGGCGCACCCGGCGGTCCGGTTGCTGAAGGTCTCGGGGTCGAGCAGGATGCGCATGACGTCGGCGTGCTGAAACACTGAGTGATGCATGGCGTCGCTGTGGGCCACGGGACAGCGCTTGCGCATTGCATCGTAGGCATGGATCGGGTTGGCCAGGACTTCCGGCGCCCTCGGGTCCCAGTCGTTGTGTGTACTCATGCGTTTCTGCCAGAATCGTGGAATGTCGGCGCGCTTCGCGCAGGCTGCACCCACTCTAGCATGGGGTTTTCCCTTATTTTCGGATAACCCTATGAAACCAATGCTTTTTACTTCAAGGGATTGTGTCCGGTTTTCCGGTGGCTCAGACGCGGCGCGCTAGTCGTGAAACAGCAGGGCGCGAAGCTTGGCGCGGACCTGGGCCAGTTCGTCGGGCGTGGCCCGGCCCTCGAGCGTGATGTGTGTCCCGGCCCATTTCAGGCTTTTCACCTGGTCGGCCAGCACCGCCGCGCCGGGCTGGACCTCGAGCAGGGTTTCAAAGGGATAGCCGTTGGGCTGGCGGGTCAGGGCGCAGCACACCATCAGGCCGGTCTTGCGGTTGTAGGCCGCCGGGCTAAGGATCAGGGCGGCCTTGGGGGCGGCGGGTGCGCCCATGGGCGCGGCGGCGAAATGCACGTGCACGACGTCGCCGATATCGGGCACGAAAGCGCGGGGGCCGGCGGTGCGGGGAGCCATCAGTCGCTCGCCGAACCGAAGTCGATCTCGGGATGAATGTTGCGGGGCTTGATGGTGCCGAGGAGCTGCGACAGCACGTATTCCTGGCCGCGCACGGGTTCGATGACGATGTGATTGCGTTCGAGCCGGATGTCCACCAGGCTGTCCGGGCCGAGCCGCAGGGTTTTGAGCATGGATGCGGGGATGCGCACGGCTGCGCTGTTACCCCATTTTTTGACGACCCCCCGCATGATCCTCGACCTCGTTGAGCTGGATACGGGGACCAGCTTAACAGCAGGCGGCGCCCCGGCGCAATCACCCTGCGCCCAGGCGCCGCCGGTCGGCGGGCCCTGATCCCGACTTGAAAATCCCTGTGTGCGACCGCACATAGTTTCCATTCGGGCTTCGCGCCCACCCATAGGATACGGACTCATCATGCGATTCGATAAATTGACGACAAAGTTCCAGCAGGCGATCGCCGATGCGCAAAGCCTCGCGGTGCGGCAGGACAATCCCTACATCGAGAATATCCACGTGCTGGCGGCCTTGCTGGCCGATGGCGACAGCGGCGCGGCCAGCTTGCTGGCCCATGCCGGCGCTGTCGTGCCACGCCTGTCGACCGAAGTCGACCGGCTGGTCAAGGCCCTGCCCACGGTGAGCGGAACCGAAGGCAACGTACAGGCCAGCCGTGATCTGCAGGCCGCGCTCGCCCGCACCGACAAGGAGGCCGCCGCGCGCGGCGACACCTACATCGCCAGCGAACTGTTCCTGCTCGCCCTATGCGACGACAAAGGCGATGTGGGCCGTGTGTTACGCGAGGTGGGCCTGCAGCGCAAAGCGCTCGAGACCGCCATCGAGGCGGTGCGCGGCGGCGCCCAGGTGGCCGGTGCAGAGGACGAGGACAATCGCCAGGCGCTGCAGAAATACACCACCGACCTCACGGCGCGCGCCCGCGCGGGCAAGCTCGACCCGGTGATCGGGCGCGACGACGAGATCCGTCGCACGATCCAGATTCTCCAGCGCCGCACCAAGAACAACCCGGTGCTGATCGGCGAGCCCGGCGTGGGCAAGACCGCCATCGTCGAGGGCTTGGCCCAGCGCATCGTCAACGGCGAGGTGCCCGAAACCCTCAAGGGCAAGCGCGTGCTGTCCCTGGACCTGGCCGCCCTGCTGGCGGGCGCCAAGTACCGTGGTGAATTCGAGGAACGCCTGAAGGCGGTCCTCAAGGAACTCTCGCAGGATTCCGGCCAGACCATCGTCTTCATCGACGAACTGCACACCATGGTGGGCGCCGGCAAGGCCGAAGGTGCCATGGACGCGGGCAATATGCTCAAGCCCGCGCTGTCGCGCGGCGAACTGCACTGTGTGGGCGCGACCACCCTGGACGAGTACCGCAAGTACATCGAAAAGGACGCCGCGCTCGAGCGCCGGTTCCAGAAAGTTCTGATCAACGAGCCCGACGTCGAGTCGACGATCGCCATCCTGCGGGGTCTGCAGGAGCGCTACGAACTGCACCATGGCGTGCAGATCACCGACCCGGCGATCGTGGCGGCGGCCGAGCTTTCGCACCGTTACGTCACTGACCGCTTTCTGCCCGACAAAGCGATCGATCTGATTGACGAGGCGGCCGCGCGCATCCGCATGGAGATCGACTCCAAGCCCGAGGTGATGGACAAGCTCGACCGGCGCATCATCCAGCTCAAGATCGAGCGCGAGGCTGTCAAGAAAGATACGGACGAGGCCTCCGAACGACGCCTGAAGGCGATCGAGGACGAGCTTGAGTCCTTGCAGCGCGAGTACAACGATTACGAGGAAATCTGGAAGGCCGAAAAGGCCGCGGTCCAGGGTTCGCAGGCGGTCAAAGAGGAGATCGACCGTGTGCGCGCCGAGATGGCCGAGCTCCAGCGCAAAGGTCAGTACGACAAGCTGGCCGAGCTGCAGTACGGGCGCCTGCCCGAGCTCGAGGCGCGCTTGAAGGCGGCCGAGGCGGCCCCGGAGCATCCGGCCGACGAGCAGGCGCCGCGCCTGTTGCGCACCCGCGTGGGGGCCGAGGAAATTGCCGAGGTGGTGTCGCGTGCAACCGGCATCCCGGTATCCAAGATGATGCAGGGCGAGCGGGCGAAGCTCCTGGGCATGGAGGGCTTTCTGCACCAGCGCGTGGTCGGCCAGGACGAGGCGGTGCGCCTGGTGTCCGATGCCATCCGGCGCTCGCGCGCCGGTCTGTCCGATCCCCAGCGGCCTTACGGCTCTTTCCTGTTCCTCGGGCCCACGGGCGTGGGCAAGACCGAGCTCACCAAGGCGCTCGCGAGCTTCCTGTTCGATTCCGAGGACCATCTCGTGCGCATCGACATGAGCGAGTTCATGGAAAAGCATTCGGTGGCCCGCTTGATCGGTGCGCCCCCGGGTTACGTGGGCTACGAGGAGGGCGGCTACCTGACCGAGGCCGTGCGCCGCAAGCCCTATAGCGTGATTCTGCTCGACGAGGTCGAGAAGGCGCATCCGGACGTGTTCAACGTGCTGCTGCAGGTGCTCGACGACGGACGCCTGACCGATGGTCAGGGCCGCACCGTGGACTTCCGCAATACGGTGGTGATCATGACCTCGAACCTCGGTTCGCAGCACATCCAGAGCATGGTCGGGCAGCCCTACGATGTGGTCAAGGAGGTCATCCGCGACGAGCTCAAGACCGCTTTCCGGCCCGAGTTCCTGAACCGGATCGACGAGATCGTGGTGTTCCATGGACTGGACGCCGCGCACATCGAGCCGATCGCCCGCATCCAGTTGAAGCGCCTGGCCCAGCGCCTGGCCCAGCAGGACATGCGCCTCGAGGTCTCGGACGCGGCGGTCGCCGAATTGGCGCGCGCGGGCTTCGATCCCGTGTTCGGCGCGCGTCCGCTCAAGCGTGCGATCCAGCAGCACGTGGAGAACCCCGTGGCGCGCCTGATCCTGGAAGGCAGGTTCGGACCGCGCGATGTGGTGCCAGTCGACTGGAATGGCGAAAAGTTCGTGTTCGAGCGCACCCTGCAATGATCCGGCGGTGGAAGGGGCCCCCACGCTGCGCAAGCTGACGCTCAGGCGCTTGGGTCGGCGGCGGCCGCGGCCTGCGCGTCCAGAACCTGGTTCCACAGCGCACGCACCGCCGCGCGTTCGGTGGTCAACTCGTCGGCCGGCACGCGCGCCTTTTCAGCGCCTTGCAGACGCAGCGCGTGCTGGCGCCGGCGCAGGACGCGATAGGCGTCGGCCACTTGCGCGGCCAGCGCCTCGGGGATCAGTCCGGCGCGCGCGGCCAGGCCCAGCAGGGCGATGTTGCCCAGGTTATCCAGCAGCTCGGGGTGCGTGGCGGATTGGGACAGCACCAGGAATTGGGTGACGAACTCGATGTCGACCATTCCGCCCGGATCGTGCTTGAGATCAAAATCGCCGCTGCGGTTGGGGTGGCCAGCGGTGATCCGGGCGCGCATGTCGCGCACGTCCTTGCGCAGGACCTCGGGATCGCGAGGCAGCAGCAGGATGCGCCGGCGGACGTCCTCGAAGCGCTCGCCGATCCGGGTGTCGCCCGCCACGAAGCGCGCGCGGGTCAGCGCCTGGTGTTCCCAGGCCCAGGCTTGGTTGAGCTGGTAGGACTCGAAGGCATCGATCGGCACCGCCAGCAAGCCCGCGTCACCGTCCGGGCGCAGGCGCAGGTCGATGTCGTACAGGCGGCCCGACGAGGTCAGGGTGGACAGCCATGAGGCCACCCGCCGGCCGAGTTTGGTGTAGCGTTCACTCGCGTCCTGATCCGGGTCATCGTAGAGGAACACCAGATCCAGGTCCGAGGCGTAGCCGATTTCCTTGCCGCCCAGCTTGCCGTAGGCGATGATCGCGAAGTGCGGGGTTCCGGGCTCGGCGCGCTGGCTGCGCGGCAGTGCCAGCGGCCAGGCGCGATGGATGGTCTCGGCCAGCAGCAAGTCGGCCAAGGCCGACAGGTGGTCGGCCAGGGCCTCGACGGTGATCGTTCCCTCGAGGTCTTGGGCGAGGAGCTGGAAAGTCACCTGGTGCTGCAGGTCGCGCATCAGGTTCATTTGCTGCTCGACATCGGCCTGGCCGTCGGGCAGTACGCAGGCATCCAGGTCGGCGGACAATTGCTCGGCGATCGCCGCGAAGTCCGGGGCCTGCATGAGGCTGCGCCATTCGATCAGGCCATCGAGCAGCAGCGGATACTGGGTGAGATAGTGTGAAGCCCAGGGGCTTGCCCCGATGATGCGGGCCACGCGCGCGAGGGTTTCGGGGTATTCCGCGAGCAGCGCGAGGTAGGCGCTGCGCTGGGCCACGTGCTCGACCAGATCCAGCAGGCGCAGCAGCGTGCCGCGCGGGTCGGCGGTGCCGCCGGCGGCCTCGACCAGGCGCGGCAACAGCGCCGTCAGCCGCCTGCGGCTGGTATTGGGCAGGCTGCGGGTCCGGTGGCCCTCGAGCAGCGCCTCGATGCGCGGGTGGATGACCTTGGCGTCCTCGTCGGTGTAGGGCGGCGGCAGCGGCGCACCAGGTTCGCTCGGGGCGGCCAGGGCGGTCGGCTCGGCTGCCACGCCGCCCATGCCCGCGATGCGGAAGGCATCGCGAAAGCATTGGGTCACAAAGCCGCGGTGCGCTTCGAGGCGCCGCGTGAAATCTTCGGACGAGAGGCCCATGGCGCGGGCGAGCTCGGCGTGGCGCCCGGGTTCCGCCGGCAGCAGATGTGTCTGCTCGTCCTCGCGGTATTGCAGCATGTGCTCGACCCGGCGCAGAAAGCCGTAGGCGGCCTCCAGCCCCTCGGCCTGCGCCGGATCGAGCAGACCCGCGCGCCGCTGCTTGTGCAAGGCGGCAAGCAGGTTGCGCTGCTGCAGCGAGGGCAGGCGCCCGCCGCGAATGAGCTGGTTGAGCTGGATCACGAATTCGATCTCGCGGATGCCGCCTTCGCCGAGCTTGATGTTGTGGCGCGTGTCCACGCCGTTGCGGGCGTGGGCGCGGCGCTGCCAGTCCATGCGGATGCGCTCGCGCAGGCGCCGCAGTGCCGACAGTGCGTCGAAGTCGAAATATTTCCGATAGACGAAGGGCTGTCGCAGGGCCTCGAGCTGCCGTGTCTGCGCCGCAAGGTCGTCTTCGGTGAAATAGGGGCAGAGGACCGGTCGCGCTTTCAGCCAGGCATAGCGTTCCCATTCGCGGCCCTGGGCGACCAGGTAATTCTCGAGCGCATCCAGGCTCCAAGCGAGCGGCCCGCTGTCGCCATCCGGACGCAGGCGCAGGTCGGTGCGGAACACGAAGCCGTCGGCATCGATCTCGGAGAGCGCCGGCATCATCATGCGACAGGCCTTGCCGTAGAACTCGTGATGACTGATGCGCCGGCGGCCATCGGTCTCGCCTTCCTCACCGTATAGCATGATCAGGTCGATGTCCGATGAGACGTTCAGCTCTTTGCCGCCGAGCTTGCCCATGCCCAGGATGATCATGTCTTGCGGCGTGCCGGTTTCCGGATGCCGGGGGGTGCCATGGATTTCGATCAGCTCCCGCATGACCCCCCAATAGGCTTGGCCGATCGCCAGGTCGGCCAGCGCCGACATGGCGGTGACCACCTCGCGCAGGGGCGCCTGCGCGGCGATGTCACGTACCATGAGGGTGTAGAAGACGCGCTCGCGCAGCCGGCGCAGCGCCGGGCGCAGGTGGGCGACCGGTGGTGTCTCGCCGGGATTGCCCGTGGGTAGGATCTCCTCGAACCACTCTGCGATGGTCTTGCGCGTGACGGGTTGCGCCGCATCCTCGGCCAGCCGTTCCAGGAAGCGCGGCTGGGCCAGGGCCTTGCGGCGCAGGGCGCCGGACCAGCGCAAGGCGGGCTCTAATATAATGTCCTCGGACATGAAGGTTTAACCTCAGAGGGTTGTCGCGACTCTGCCTGTGGGACCTCGTGCCGCGGGGGGACCCCTAAAAATACTTCAAATGACGGCATGCGCCAATCGATTTCAAGTGTCCGCATATCCTCTGGATGGCCCCGCCGGATCATCGGCCTCGCTGTTTGCCTGTATTTCATCCTGGGTTTGACCCTGCTGGGTTTGCGCTACGCGGTCATGCCACAGATCGATCGCTGGCGTCCCGAGATCCAGGCGCAGCTCTCGGAAATGCTTGACCTGCCCGTGCAATTGGGCGAGATTCGCGCGGGGTGGCAGGGCTGGAATCCCGTGTTCGAGTTCGACGACGTCGTGCTGCGCAATGCGCGGGGTGTCGTCCTGCTCTCGATTCCGCAGACGCGGGCGCGCCTGAGTTGGCGCAGCATCTTGCGCCTGCGCCCCGGATTGCGCGTGTCGGTGCGCGGCATGGACCTGGCCCTGCGTCGCGATGCCGAGGATTCCGTGCGCATCCTCGGCCAGCGCATCCAGGCCCGGGGGCAGGGGGGCGGGGATGCGCGATGGCTGGCCTGGCTCGTGGCACAGCCGAGCATCGCCCTGCTCGACACCACGATCCGCTGGCGCGACGATTGGCGCGCCGCACCCGAGCTCGTGTTCACCGACGTCCAGGCCATCCTCGACGGATCCGTGCACGGCGTGCTGTCGGCCTCGTTCTCCATGCGACCGCCGGATGATCTGGGTCAGGGGGTCGAGGTCCGGGCGCGCTTCGAGGACTCCGAACGGCTGGCGCAGGGCGAGTGGCCGCACGCGTATCGGGTGTACGCGGCGCTCGAGGACGTGCGGGCGGCCGCCTGGCGGCCCTGGGTGGACGTTCCCCCGCCCTTGCGCGATGGCCGCGCGACCTTGCGGGCCTGGGCCGAGGCCGGCCCGACCGGCGAGATCGCCGACCCCAGGATGACGCTCGAGGCGGCGGTTGACGATGTGGACTGGACCCAGTCCTCCACGACGCGCTTTCTAGCGCCTCGAGTCCGGGTCTACGCCCAGGGCCCCTGGAGCGGATGGCGGGCCGCCGTGGGCGGCGCGCCCGACGCGGACCACCCCTTGCACATCGCCATCCAGACCCGAGGCCTGGTCTTGAGCAATCCGGAGTGGTTCCAGCACCCCATCGCCCTGGGGTGGCTGGATGCCGAGGCGCGGCTGCGGCTGGGCGATTCCCCGTCCGTGGACCTCGACCAGTTGCGCTGGCGCAATCCGGACATCGACGTCAGTGCGTCGGGGACGTGGCGCGCAAACGACCGCGCCGGCCTGATCAACGTCCAAGGGGTGATCGCGCGCGCGCAACTCGCCGCGATTCATCGCTATCTGCCGCTCGAAGTGGACGCTGATGCGAGGGATTGGCTCGCCCACGGTCTGAAGGCGGGCATCCTGACAGACGCGCGTCTGCGCCTGAGCGGCGAGTTGGCCGAGTTTCCGTTCGGCGACCATCCCGAGGCGGGGGATTTTCTGGTCGCCGGCCCTTATCGCAGTGCGGTGATCGACTATGTCCCGGCCGAGCCCACCTGGCCCATGCTGCAGGACATGGATGGCACGGCCGAGTTGCATCGCGTCGCGCTGTCGCTGACCGCCCGCCAGGCACGAATGCGGCCCACGGACGATACCGTCATCGATCTCGCGGACCTGCGCGCCGCCATCCCGGATATCGAGAATGACGCCATTCTGACCGTCTCTGGCGAAACCCGGGCCTCGGGCGCGGACTATATGGCGTTGCTCGCGCATACGCCCCTGAGCGGATTGCTCGATGAGGTATTCGACGACGCGCGGGCCTCGGGCGCTTGGCAGGTGCCATTGACATTGACCATACCCTTGGCGCACAGCGAGGATGCGCGGGTCGATGGTCGTGTCGTGCTCGATGACGCGGCCCTGCGTCTGATGCCGGGGATGCCCGAGTTCGAGGGCCTGAAGGGCGCCCTGCATTTCACCGAGGAGGGGATCGAGCCCGAGCCCGGCTTCACCCTGCGGGTACTGGGCGGCGAGGCCGGCCTGTCCGGGCGGTTGAGCGCCGGCCAGGGGCTGGCCATGCGGGGCCGCATGACGGCCGAAGCCCTGGCGGCCTATGTCGGCGTGCCCGGGATGTCCAGGGTCACGGGGACTTTGCCCTACGAGGTTCGGCTTGCACGCGGTGACCGTGGCTACCGGCTGGCGTTGGCGTCCGACCTGCGGGGCCTGGCGCTGGATTTTCCCGCGCCGCTCGCCAAGCCCGGTCCGCAGGCAAGGACGCTACAGGTCGTCTGGTCCAACCAGGAGGCGCGCGACGACACGCTGAGCGTCGACCTGGGCACCGACCTCTCGGTCCGATTGCGGCACCGCCGCGGCAAACGGGTCGGCCCCTATTTCTGGGCCGCGTCGGTCGGCCTGAACCGTGCGGCCCCGCCCCCGGCGGGTTTGACGATCGACATGGCCTATCCCCTGCTGGACATGGATGTCTGGAACGACATTGTGGGCGAGTTCTCTGCGCAGAGCGATGGCCGAAAGGGGGGGGAGGCCGCGCGCGAAGTATTCCCCGAACTGGAGGCGTTGAGCCTCCAGGCCGACGAGGTCCGCCTGCTTGGCATGCGGCTGGATCATGCGGTTCTGCGTCTCGTGCACGACCCGGATGCGGATCAATGGTCCATGAACGTACGCTCGAGCCAGACTTCCGGGACGCTCAAGTGGAGCGAAAAGAACGGCCAGGTGGTCGGCCGCGTGGCGGGCCGCTTCGCCCGCTTGAGCCTGGGCGACGATCCCGCGGAGGGGCCATCCCTGCTGCCGGAGATCACAACGAAAGAGATTTCCTTCGACGACGAGCTGGACATACCGGCGATCGTCCTGCAGGCCGACGACCTGCGGATCTATGGCCATTCGACGGGCCGCCTCGCGCTCGAGGGGGTCAAGGACGCGGCCACCGGCGATTGGCGGCTCGAGTCCCTGTCCCTGGGTGACGAGCATGCCAAGGTTCGGGGCACGGGCTTGTGGCGCCTGCGGGGACCTCGTCGCGGCCTGCACCTCACGGCTGCCGCCGAGATTTCGAACTTGGGCGAATGGTTGGACCGCGCGGGGTTCCGGGACGTGATGACGGGTGGCAAAGGGACGCTGAAGGGTAATTTCGAGTGGCGCGACTTGCCCTGGACGCATGATAAAGCCAACCTTGGCAGCATGCTGGAGATCTCGCTCGATGAAGGGCGCTTCAGCAAGCTGGGCTCGCAGTCGGCCAAATTGCTCGAACTGCTGTCCCTGCAGTCGATCGCCCGGCTCTCGAGCCTGGACCAGGGGCTTTCGGGTCTGACCAAAGAGGGGTTCCCCTTTGACCAACTGCGCGGCAAGCTTGATCTGTCGCGGGGGGTGGTCCAGGCGCGCGACTATAAGGTGATCGGGCCCGTGGGCACTATTTTGCTCGAAGGCGCCTCCAACATCATCGACGAGACGTTCGACATGCAGGCGGTCATCGTGCCCAATTTGGACGTCAGCGGCGCGGCGATCGCTGCTGGAATCGCCATCAATCCGGTCATCGGCATTGGCGCCTTTCTGAGTCAATGGGTGCTCAAGAATCCATTGGCTCGGGCCATGACGGTACGCTACCGGGTCACGGGCCCTTGGGACGACCCGGTCGTCACCGAGGTCGGCGGCGCGGACGCCCCCACAGCCGACAAGGCCGAGAGATGAGCGTCGATCACACCATGCCTGCCCGAGGCCCTACCAGATAAAGAAAATAATGGTCATCAGCGTGCCGATCGACACCACCCCGGCGCGCAGCCAGCGGCTCGGAATGCGTCTGGCCCAGCGCGCGCCCACGTAGCCGCCGATGATGGCCGCCACCATCATCAGGCCGGCATGGCCCCAGTACACCAAGCCCCCCCAGGCATAGACGACAGTTGCAATCGTGGTCAGGATGGCCGATGCCGCATTTTTGAGCCCGTTCATGAAGTTCAGGTCCGAGAACCCCAGGGCGCCAAAAAGGGCCAGCAGTATGATGCCGAGGCCGCCATTGAAATAGCCGCCGTACACGGCAACGGCAAAGACGCCGAGGAATGTGGCCGTCGTGCCGGCGTTGCTTTTGCGCGTGCCGCGGGCTTGCACCAGAGGCCATAGCGCGAACCACAGCGTCGCCACCAGCATGAACCATGGCACGATCTGGCGGAATGCCGCGTTGGGGGTTATTTGCAGCAGTATGGCACCGCAGACCCCGCCGGCCAGGCTGGCGACGACGATCGTGCGCAGGCTGATATCCCGCCTGCGCTGCAGGTCTTCACGAAACCCCAGGGTACTGGCGATGTAGCCGGGCAGTAGCGCCACGGTGCCGGTGGCATTGGCGATGACGGGCGGTACGCCGACGGCCATCAGCGCCGGCAGGGTCAGAAAAGTGCCGCCGCCGGCGGCGGCATTCAGCAGGCCGCCGCCGAAGGCAGCAACGATGAGTATTGCGAGGTCGATGGGATCGCCCATTGTTATGGCTCGGCTCCATTGTGCGCACCCTGGGCCGATGGCACTTTGAAAGTGTATTTCATGTATCTACGAATCATATACTATTCGGTCATCGCCTGGGCGTTCAATAGTTTCCGGACACGCCCGACGGCGTTGTGATAGACCTCGGACTTCATGCTGGCAAAGGTCCGGGGCCGCTCGAGGTCCACAGGGACGATCTCGCGCACTTGGCCAGGTCGCGAGGTCATGACGATGACGCGGTCGGCCAGAAATACCGCTTCTGAGATCGAATGGGTAACCAGCATGATGGTTTTCTTGGTTTCCATCCAGATGCGTTGAACTTCCATATTCATGGCCTCGCGCGTCATCGCGTCCAGCGCGCCGAACGGCTCGTCCATCAATAGCAGCGAGGGTTGGTGAATCAGCGCGCGGCACAACGCCACGCGCTGCTGCATTCCGCCCGACAACTCGTATGGGCTGCGTTCCTCGAAGCCCTCCAGGCCGACCAGCGAGATCAGCTTGCTGATTTCGTCGGCGTACTGTTGACGATCCAGCTTGCGGATGTCGAGCGGCAATTCGATGTTGCGCCGCACTGACCGCCAGGGCAGGAGGACGGGGGTCTGGAAAACAATGCCGATCTCGGATACCGGGCCTTGCACGGGCTTGCCGTCGATCCGCACGGCGCCGTTCGAGGCGGGCACCAAGCCGCCCAATATCCGCAGCAAGGTGCTTTTCCCGCAGCCCGAGGTGCCGACCACGGCGACGAATTCATGTTCGGCGACCTCGAAGCTGACGTCCTGCAAGGCAGTCACGATGCCCTGTTTCGTAGAGAATTTTTTACTGATCCCCTCGAACTCGATCGCCTTTTTCATAGATTCAATTCCCATTTTCAGGCAGGTATTGGTTGGTATACAACAGGTTCATCGCCGTGGCCTTGGGCAATCCGCCGTATTTCAGCAGAATGTCCTGGGTTTCCTGCCAGTCACGCTCGTCCATCCAGCCCAAGGGTTTGCCCGCGGTGTAGGGCGTCTCGAACGCGGGGAGCGAAAGTTCCCACTGCCTCAACAGGGTGCTGCGCGTGTCGGCCTGCTGCGGGTAGTAGGACAGGAGGGCATCGACGGCCGCTTCCGGGTTTTTCGCGGCCTGCTCGAATGCCGCGCGCGTGGCGCGCACAAAGCCGCGGACGGCTTCCGGGTTTTTTTTCGCAAACTCGGTGTTCGACACGATGCCGTTGGCCAGCATGTTTACGCCAAAGTCAGAGAAGCGGAAGTAGTGCACCTTGATGCCTTTTTCCTCGGCTTGGGCGACCTGCTGGTTTACGTTGCCTGGGATGGCATCCACCCGTCCTTGCAGGAATAAAGCCAGCTTGGCGGTTGCGGCAGGCTGGATGACCTCGATCTTTGAGGCGTCGACCCCGTTTTTGGCCAACAATGCGGGCAGGATCTGGGCTGACGACTCGGCCGGGGAATAGGCCATCGTGTGCCCCTCGAGCTCTTTTGGAGTCTTGATCGGCTTGTCCGCCCGCGAAATGACGCACAGGGCGCCGCTGAGCACGCGCATCACGGCGATGATGGGCAGCTTTTGCTCGACGCCACGGATCATGGTCGCGAAATCTTGAAAACCCAGATCCTGGTTGCCGCGGGCGATCTGCTGGGCCAGAGTGGCGGAACCCGAGCCCTCGGTGATTTTGACGTCCAGGCCTTCTTTTGCGTACAGGCCGTTCTTCAGGCCCAGGAAAAACGCCGCGTGCGTGCCATACAGCGACCAGTCCAGCCCGAAATTCACGGGCATCAATGCCTTGCCGGCCGAGAACGCGGGCGCGCTGTACAGGACTGGCGATCCGGCAGCCAGGCTTGCTGTCGACAGCAGGTATTTCAGAGTCTTGCGTTTGGCGGGTTTGAATAGTTGTTGCATGATCTCCTCCATCTGTGGTGGGTTACATCGTGGGTTGTACGTCCTTCAAGCGGATTGATTGGTGCCAGGGGATCATCACGCGCTCCACCAGGGCTACGGCGTAATACAGGACGACGCCGATGATCATCAGCATGATCAGTACGGCGAAAAGCAGGGTGGTGTTCAAATCCGCGTTGGCGCGGATCAGCAGGTAGCCCAGCCCTTCGTTCGAGCTGACCCATTCCGCAATCACGGCGCCTACGACGGCGAAGGCGACCGAGACCTTCAGCCCCGCGAAAATATTCGGCAATGCGATGGGCAGGCGGAACTGCCAGAAGAGCTGCATGCGGCTGGCACGCATGGAGTAGGCCAATTCCAGCATCTCGCCCTCGATGGAGCGAAGGCCGACCACGGTCGAGATCACCACCGGGAAAAAGGCGACCAAAAAGGTGACGATCAATTTTGGCGCCAGGCCCAAGCCGAACCAGACGATGATCAGGGGGGCCAGGGCGACCTTGGGAAAGGTCTGCGACAGGATCAGCCAAGGCATCAAGGCCTTGTCCACGGTGCGCGAGCTCACGATTGCGATTGCCAGGCCGATGCCGAGGACAATGCTGAGCAGGAACCCGCCGACGGTTTCGTAGGTGGTCACCCAGGTGTGCCACAGCAGGAAGGGAAACTCATTGACGATTTTCCCGAATACGTCGCCCGGCAAGGGCAGCAGATAGGATGGTACGCCAAAGACCAGTACGGCCGCGTACCAGAGCGCGAGCACGAGTATCGCGGTTGCGGTGGGGAAGATGAAATCTTTCAATTGCGATCTCCGTTCGAGGTGCCAGCGGCCAGAGCCAGCCATAGACATTGCCAGGCCACCGTTGCCGCCAAGTACGCGGTCTGGCCATGCGGATCGTGCGGGGGACTGACGGTGTTGATGTCAAAGGCGACGAAATTCAAGCCCTGCAGGCCTTCGAGCAAGGCCAGGCCTTCGCCCGCCAAGGCTCCGCCCCACACAGGGGCGCACACTCCGGGGGCGCATGAGGGATCAAAAAAATCCATGTCAAAACACAGGTACACCGGCCGACCCTTCAGGCGTTGGTGCAGATGGCCCAGCAGATGATCGGTTCCGCGTGCGCGCCAGTCGTTGAATTCGATCACCTCGTAGCCAAGAGACCGGGTGTGGGCGAGCACGCCGGGCATGAACGTTGGACCGCGCGCGCCGATGTGGATCGAGGCGCCGGCATCGATCAGGCCTTCCTCGGCCGCGCGAGTGAAGGTCGTCGCCGTGTTATGGCCCGTCATGTCGTAGGCATCGGTGTGCGCATCGAAATGCAGCACTGCCAGGTCGGCGTGTTCGCCGGCCAGGGCGCGCAGTTGCGGCAGGGTGACCGCGCCGTCGCCGCCGAATGTGATCGGGATGGCCCCGGCCGCGGCGATCGAGGCCACGGCCCTCTGGATGTTCGGGTACGAGGACTCGACCGAGCCGGGGGTCAAGATCACGTCGCCACAGTCGACGAGGCCCAGAGCTTGGATCGGATCGGTGTCGGGGCCGGTCACGGAAAAGCGCCGCACCAGCGTGGACTGCTGGCGGATCGCGGACGGGCCCAGTCGGGCGCCGATGCGTGTAGGGTGCGAGCCACAGTCAAAAGGGACGCCCAATATGGCAGCGCGGGCGCCGCGCGGGTCGGTGGCCAGCGGCACCCCCATGAAGCTGGCCGCGCTCGTGGGCTGTGCGAATGACGTCAGGCCTGTGGCGCGTGCCGCCGGCGTGAGGCCGGGTTGAGATGATGTGGTCATTGCTCTTTACCTTGTGTGCGCGGCGTGCTCGCCGCTATCGACTGAGTCCGGAACGCCGCTTCTGACTCGGCCCCCTGTTGCAGATAATCAAAGGCCGCCAGGACGAAAATCCGCCCAAGGGCTTTGAGTTCCTCGACCTCGACATGTTCGTCCGCGGCACCCAGGCGATAGGGTGTCGGTCCACACACCACCGAAGGGATGCCACGGTAGCGGTACAGCCGTGAATCCGACGCGCCCACGCGCATGTTCAGTACGGAGGCCTGACCCAGGACTTCCGCGCAGGCCGCGGCGGTCAGGGCCACGATCTCATGTTCCGGATCGGTATAGCTGGGTTCATAGCGGTTGGTGTATTGGTATTCGATGCCTTCCAGCGGATCCAGCAAGCTCGCGATATGCGCTTCGAGTTTCGCCAGGTCCACCCCTGGAGGGATGCGGATGTCCAGCCCCGCGTGAGCGTGGTCCGCCACCAGGTTCTTGGAGGTGCCGCCATCGATGGTGCCGATGTTGACGGTGATCTTGCGCAGAACCTCGGCCTCGCCCTGCCCGGAAATCGACTCGGAGACCGCGCGGGCGTCCTCGATCGCGGCGTCGACCGCTTTGGGCAGGGCCACGGGATAATCTCGTAGGCTGCTCAGACGCTGCAGGGCGGCCATGAGCCGATCGATGGCGTTGCAGCCCAGGTGCACATGGGCGCCGTGGCTTGCCTGGCCGTGCGCGTGCACTTCCATCCACAACATGCCTTTCTCGCCGAAGCGCAGTACGCGTGGCGAGCCGGCATCGCCGGAAATCATGGCGTCGCCCGTCGCGTGGGCCACATGGTCCAGGAGATAGTCCGTTCCGAGCCTGCCCATCGTCTCCTCGTCTCCGGCGAGTGTGAGCACCAATTCCCCGCGCCAGTGGCTGCGCCATGCACTGAGCGTCTTCATGGCGTAGATCGAGGTGGCGACGCCGCCTTTCATGTCCGAGACCCCGCGCCCGTATAGGAATCCCTCGCGCTGCGTGGCGGTGAAAGGATCCGATTGCCACTGCGCGGCCTTGCCGGCCGGGAATGTGTCGAGGTGGCCGTTGAAGATCAACCGGCGGCCGGGGCGGTGGCCTTGCAGTCGGGCGACCACGTTGACGATGTGCGGTTCCGAGGTGATCAGCTCGACCTGCGCGCCATCGATGCCACGTATGATGCCGGCGATGACCTCGGCAATTGCCCGGGTGTCGCCCGGTGGGCTTTCCGATGGGATGGCCACGAGCTGCGAGGTGATTGACACGACCTCTTCGGCGGTTTGTTGCGTGGTTGCCCGCAGCCTCTCGCGCGCGCCGTCCGTGTTCTGCGCCGGTGCCGCTTGCGGGGTTTGCTGGCCGGGAGGGCTCGTGCGCTTGTGGCTGCTCATGTGTGCTCCAGACATTGATCTGATCCCATTATGGGTTGTGGACATATTCATAGCTAATGAATTATCTTGGGTAGGCTATTAAGAATCTTGATAGGTTCGGAGGGCCTGGCAGCGGGATGCGATGGCTGTTGCCGTCGCGGCGGGTGCTCTGGGAAACTGACCATGATCAGCGGTTTCCGATGCGTGGCGTCGGCGACGAGGGGGCAGGGTATGAGGTTGAATTGGCAACAACTCGCATGCTTTCGGGCGATCATGGCCTGCGGCACGACGACGGCTGCGGCTGAAATGCTCAATCTGTCGCAACCTTCGATCAGTTCGAGGCTGTCGAATCTGGAGCATCAGCTTGGTTTCGATCTGTTCGTGCGCGAGAAAGGGCGCCTGATACCGACCGCGGAGGCGCATCACTTCCATACGGTGGCGCTGCAGACGCTGGATTCCCTGGACAGGGCCGCGGATGTGGCGCAGGAAATCCGCAATGGCCGCCTCGGCTATTTGACGATCGTGTCATACCCCGGCGTCGCCATGCAGTTTCTGCCGCAGGTCCTGGGTGAGTTCCTGGAGAACCGCCCGGCCGTGCGCGTCAAGTTGCAGTCGCGCAGCTCGCGCGAGATTCGCGAGCTGTTTCCCGTCAATTGGTTCGACATTGGCATCTCCGAGCTGCCGGTCGACGACACTGTCGTTGACGTGACGCCCTTGTCGTTCGAGTGCGTGATGGCGCTGCATCCGGATCATCCCCTGGCGAGCGAGGCGGTGTTGACGCCCGCCTTGCTCGATGGCCAGGCCTTTGTCTCGGTGTTCCACGAGCATTCCACCTATCGGCAACTGGCCGAGGCCTTTGCCGGCGCGGGCAAGGAATGGCGCGTGATCCTCGAAACAGAGTATTTCGAGGCGGCTTGCTCAGCCGCGATGAGAGGGGTTGGTGTGGCCGTGCTGGACCCGGTGACCGCCCGGATGCATGCGGGCGCGGATATCGTGATCCGGCCCTTCCTGCCGGCAATCCGCTATGGCATCGGCATTCTCTTGCCGAAGAATCGGCAGCCCTCGCTGCTGGCGCAGCAATTCTTCGACCTTTTAAAGGGACGTCTGGCCCCGTTTTCGCAGTAATACCCGGTGGGCCGCCGAGCATCCGCCTCGTCTTGAGCATCCGTGGGCCGTGCATGGGCGGAGCCGGGGAAAGAGCGGTCGGGGCTTGAAAGGAGCGGACTGAGAGGGCTGGCCTTGCGGCGATCCCATGCTACGATCGTCGCATTTTGTCCGGCGCGCCATCCGATCGGCGCCCGGTCGCCAAGCAAAAGCACCCGCCCATGTTCCGAGTTTTTCCCGATCCGTCATCCATTGCGGAGTACGTCAGCGCCATTCTCATCGCCAAAATCCAATCCAAGCCCGATACCGTGCTCGGCTTGGCCACCGGCGGAACGATGGAGCCGATTTATGCACGGTTTGTCGCTCAGGCGCGCCAATCGAAGCTGGATGTGTCCCGTTTGACGTCCTTCAATCTGGACGAGTACATCGGATTGAGCCCGGATCACCCCAAGAGCTACGCGGCCTATATGCGGGAACACCTGTTCCAGCATCTGGCATTCGACGCGGCGCGTCTGCACCTGCCCGATGGCTTGGCGCCGGATCTGCCGGCCCACTGCAAGGCATACGCGACCAGGCTGCGCGCGAGCGGGGGGGTTGACCTACAGTTGCTGGGCGTGGGTGGCAACGGGCATATCGGTTTCAACGAGCCCGGGACGGCCTTTGATTGCCCGTGCCACGTGGTCGAATTGGCTGAGCAGACCCGCATCGACAATAGCCGCTTCTTTGCGGAAGGTTCGATCGTGCCGGCGTCGGCAATCACGATGGGAATGGCCGAGATCATGGAGGCGCGCGAGATTCTGCTGGTCGCTACCGGTGAGTCCAAGGCCAAGATCGTGGCGCGGTGGTATCAGCAGGGGGTGACCGAGGCGATTCCGTTCACGGTGCTGAAGCGACATCCGCGCGCCATGGTCATTCTCGATGAAGCCGCCGCGAGCCTGTTGCCCGACGATGCCCGGCAGCCGCGCATGTTGGTCAGCGGCTAAGCGGCGCCGACGGCTGGCGCGCGTGCGTTATGGCATACTTGAACCGCTACTGAAATGGAGGCCCTTATGTCAGGACCACAGGACAAGATCAAGGAAAACAGGATCAGCAGAAAGCATCAGGCGCGGGCGGCGCGGGTTGTCGGCCAGTTTCTTGCAATCAGGGACTGCCTGAAACAAGCAGAGGCGGACGGCCACGAGATCGATGATCTCGATGAGGTTGCCGCCCAGCTCACTGTCGCGGCGTTCAAGCCCGTCAAATAGTCAGGGGGCCGCAAGACGTGGCCGTGCCGACGTTGGCTTGGGGTTTGTCGCAAAGCTCCCGGCGGTCATGCGGCTTCTGTGAGTTGATAGGCATGATCCCGCTCCTCGTTTATGATGGCAAGTAGGCTGCCGTTTTGGTGGCTGAGCCCGGGGGATATTGATGACTGCATACGCCGTGGCGGTAATCCGTGAAACCAGGTTGAACGATGAGATTGCCAAATATCTGCGCAGTATTGATGAGACGCTGACCCCGTTTTCCGGCAAGTACATAGTCCACGGCGATCCGTACAAACCGCTGGAAGGATCGTGGTCGGGCGATCTGGTGGTGATTGAATTTCCGTCGATGGACGACGCCCAGGGCTGGTACAGTTCCGACGCATACTCGGCTTGACTTTCACCGCCGCCAGGGAGAAGCCCGTGATCTGCTGCGCGGCGTTGGTGATGTTGGCGAGCATGGCCGCCGCGTCCGCCCGCGTGCGCAACGTAGACCAGAATCGGGACATCCCGGCGTCGCCAATGATGGGGGTGACGACCTGCTGGCGAGCCGCCCGGTTAAGCCACGGCGTGAGCATCCCGGACAGGGCCGTGGGGTCGAGCCGGTGCAGCGTGCCTTGCACGCTTTTGAGCACGCGCGTCACGTCGCGCACCGGCATTTCCATGTGCGAGAACAGCAGCACTTGATCGACGTGCTGCACGAGTGTACGCAGGTTGAGCATGAGGGGGCGGTTGTATTCGATGCGGCCGTTGGTGAACCCCTTAGCCGTGGCAGGGAAGGCATAGGCCATGCTGGCGTTTTCGCGTTCGACGAGATCGCGCATGGCGGCGTCGCCCACGACGCGCGTGTCGGCCTTGGCCGGGACGTAGCCGCCTCGATAGCTGCCGAAGGGCGTGGCGAACGCCGTGGCTGTGATCTCGTCGAAGTATTTGCCGAACACGTCCCGGTGCGTTTTCTGCGCCAGCGGCTTGAGGCTTTCGAGCAAGTCCCACACACCCTGCCCGAAATCGTAGTGGGCCTTGGTGATCCGGCCCTCGTCGATCATGCGCTTGACGAAGGCATCCCATCGCGCGGTATCGAGCGAACCATCCTCGCGCTCGGTCGCCCAATTGCGTCCGAGCAGCAGCTTGCGCTTGTTGTTCTCGTTGCCCGTGTGCAGCAGCGCGTGCAGAATTTCCGCTGTGGCGCTATTGCCTGCGTCATTGCCGAAGGTGTACCCCAACTCGGGGGCTTCGATGCGTAGGGGCTTGAGCGTGGGCGCAATATCGTTGAGCAGGTCGCGCAGCTTCGTGAGGTGTTTAGCCTTGTCCGTGCGGTACGCGGTCGCGGCGTCCTTTACCCGGTTCCACATGAACCGGCGAAACGGCCCGGTGTCCCCGCCGTCAACCTCACCCACCCAACTTTCCACGCGGCGAGCAGCCGCCAGGATCGTCTTGAATTGGATGAGCCGTTGCTTTCCCTTGGTGATGGCCGACAACTGGCCGGGGGCCACGTCCGACAGACCGATCTCCTCCAGCGCCCGCTGCATCTTGCGGTATGCGCGCATTTGTTCGGTGACCGCGCGCGTGCGGCTGGAATAGCGGATGTCCTGGATGCGGTCGCCGACGTCTCCGATGTTGTGCGGCGCCGCGCCGCGCGCTCCATAGATCAACCTGGAACACGAGGGTGTCGCGCTCGGGCCTTTCGGTCAGCACCTCGGTCAGAGGCGTATTCGAAACCAGTCCGCCGTCCCAATAGTATTCCCCATCGATCTCGATGGCCGGGAAGGCCGGTGGCAGCGCCCCCGAGGCCATGAAGTGTTCGGGCCGCAGGCGCGTGCGCTGGTTGTCGAAATACGCGAAGTTGCCTGTGCGCACGTTCACCGCGCCCACCGAGACGTGGATTCCGCCGTCGTTGATGCGGTCGAAGTCGCACAGGCGCTCGAGCGTGTCCCTCAGGGGGCGGGTGTCGTAATAGCCCACGTTGCCGGGGTCTGTCAGCGGCGTCAACACGGCGGGCGGAAAACGGGGCCGGAAAAATCCTTTCTGCCCGACCAGCAGTGCGCTGCCGGCGTGCAGATTGCCCATGACCTGGCGCGCCATGTCATTGATCTGGAACAGGCTGGCTTCGAGCAGGGGATTGGTGGGCAGGCCACCATAGGGCTGGCAGATCGTGCCCCAGAATTCCCGCAGCCGCTCGATGCGCCGCTCGGGCGGATTGCCCGCCAGGATTGCGAGGTTCAGCGCCGCCTTGATCGGCCTGAGCCGCGCCGCGCCGCCGCCGGACGGCCTGGCGATCGACATCGCCTATCCCTTGATGGACATGGACGCCTGGAACGATATCGTGGCCGAGTTTTCGGTCGATGGGGATGTCCGCAAAGGCGCCGGCTCTGCGGGCACGGTGTTCCCCGAGCTGACGATGCTGAATCTGCAGGCCGACGAGGCCCGCGTGCTCGGCATGCGAATGGACCATGCCGTCCTGCGGCTGCTGCGCGACCCCGAGGCTGGCCAGTGGTCCATGAATGTCCGTTCCGACCAGACTACCGGGACGCTCAAGTGGCGCCAGACGGAGGGCAAGGTGGTTGGCCGGGTGTCGGGCCGCTTCGCCCGCCTGGGCCTGGGTGACGACCCAGCGGATGGGCCGTCCCTGCTGCCCGAGAACGGCACGGGAGAGATCTCCTTCGATGACGAGCTGGACATGCCGGCGATCACTCTGGAGGCCGACGAATTGCGGATCTACGGCCACTCGGCGGGCGCCCTGTCGCTCGAGGGCGTCAAGGACGTGGCCGCCGGAAACTGGCGGCTCGAATCCCTATTCCTGGGCAATGGGCATGCCAAGGTCCGGGGCACCGGCTCCCGGCGCCTGCGGGGGCGGCAGCGCGGCCTGAGCCTCAAGGCGAATGCCGAGGTCGCGGACCTGGGCGCATGGCTGGACGGCGCCGGTTTCGCGGATGTGATGGAGGGTGGCCAGAGCGTGCTGAAGGGCGGCTTCGAATGGCGCGATTTTCCCTGGACGCATCGCAAGGACAGGCTCGGCGGTTCGCTGGACGTGCAACTCGACAAGGGACGGTTCAGCAAGCTGGGATCCCGTTCGGCCAAACTGCTCGAGCTGCTGTCGCTGCAATCGGTCGCCCGCCTGTCCAGCCTGGACAAGGGCTTGACGGGCCTGACCCAGGAAGGATTCCCTTTCGATCAGTTGCGCGGTAGCGTGGAGCTCTCGAAGGGCGTGGCCCATGCGCGCGACTACAAGGTGATCAGGCCGGTGGGGACCATCCTGCTCGAGGGCAATTCCAACATCATCGACGAAAGCCTGGACATGCAGGCCGTCATCGTTCCCAATCTGGATGTCAGCGGCGCGACCATCGCCGCAGGAATTGCGATCAATCCGGTCATCGGCGTGGGCGCGTTCCTCAGCCAGTGGCTGTTCAAGAACCCGCTGGCTCGCGCCATGACGGTGCGCTATCGGGTCACCGGCACCTGGGACGATCCGGTCGTCACGGAAATCAAGAGCGAGGAGGCGGCCGTGGCCAGTGGGACCAAGGGCGCAGGTCCACCCGCGGGCCACTAAGGGCATTGGATCTGCAATGGGTTGATGCCCTGGATGACGCGGTTCAGTCGCTGGAAGTGCCGCCGGGCGGGGGTTTCATCTGGGCTGCCAGCGAGCACCGCGCCATGGCGCGGTTGCGCCAGCATGTGCTGGCTGTGCCCGGCGTCGACCCGCAGCGCATGCGGATCGCCTCGTACTGGAAGCAGGGCGAGGAGGGGTTCCATGAGGCGGCCAGTGTCGGCGGCTGACCTTCCCGTTGCGTGCCTCCCAGTGCATATGAGACCGGCGGCCAACTGGCGCGTGTGCACGGCGCCCAGGATTGACCCGCCCGCGCGGCCTTGAATCGGGCCGTGCGGGTGCGGCGGCAGCGGCCCCACGCCGCGGCGATCATTCAACATTAGTGAATCACCTCTTCGACTTTTTACTGTTCCTGGGGAAGGCATGCCCGGGCAAAATTCCTGAGAAGATCAAGCTTTCACACACAAGGGTGTTTCATGAAAATCTGGCATCAGAGCTTTACCGTCCTTGGCGATCTCGAGGCGTATCACGAATCCTTGAAGCGACACTTCGCCCTTGTGGCGAGACCGGGCACCGAGATCGACTTGCACGGTATGCAGCCCGGCACCTATCGCAGCAACTACCCAGGATCGGACATCTGCCATGCGGCTTTCCAATATGTGCATGGCGTGCAGTTCATGACAGCGGCATTGAAAGCACAAGAGCAGGGCTACGATGTGTATGCCATCAGCACCTTGCCCGAACCGGCGCTGCGCGAAATCCGTGCGCTGGTGGACATCCCCGTGGTGGGTTATGGCGAGTCAGCTATGCTGATGGCCTGCATGCTGGGCCGCAAATTTGGTGTGCTGCTTTTCATCGACGACATGAAAGAGCTCGTTGCCGAGAATGCGCGCAACCACGGTTTGTCGGAGCGTTTCGTGGGTGCGGTGCCTGTGGGCTTCGCCTTCAATGATGTGCTCAAGGCTTTCGAGGATCCGACCGAGCTGATCGAGCGCTTCCGTATTGCGGCGCGCATGCTCATTGCTCAGGGGGCGGATGTCATCATCCCGGGCGAGGCTCCGCTGAATGTGCTGCTGGCGCAGAACGGCGTGTCGGAAGTGGACGGCGTGCCAGTGCTGGATTCGCTGGCGGCCTGGGTCAAGCAAGCCGAAGCGTTGGGGGACTTGCGAAATATCTGCGGTATCAAGGCCTGCAGCAAGGGCTACTATCATCGGCTGCCTGATCCAGGCCGGATCAATGAGATTTTTTCTTTTTACGGTTTGAACCGATTGGAACAATCATTGTGACATTCGGGCGGCGGCGCGCGTCGAAGATCTCCAGCAGGAAGTCGATGAACGTGCGTACCCTGGGGGCTGCGAAGCGCGACTTTACCGTGACGGCGTGAAAAGTGCGCTTGGTGGTCCGCCATTCAGGGAATAGTTCGACGAGCTTGCCCTGTTTGATGTAGTCGGCGACAAAGAGATCGAGCACATAGATCAGGCCGACATCCTGCAGGGCCGCCTGGATCAGGGACTCTGTATTATTGAACAGCAGAGGCCCACGCGGACGAATCACGACCTCGTCGTCGCCTTGGGTAAAGACCCAGGGGTTGGGGCTGTGGTTGCCCTCTGAGAACAGGCCGAGGCAATGAGCGGGGTCGAGGTCGCGCGGCGAACCTGTGCGCAAGGATTGGGCCATGAGTGGGGTGCCGCAAACAAGATACCTGGCTTCGTAGATAGGCCGGGCGACCAGGTCGGCATCCTCTATGCTGTCCATGCGGATGGCGATGTCCGTGGCGCGCTCGATCATGTTGTTGGGCGAGTTGGTCAAGGTCACCGATACCGACAGGCCAGGGTGCCGGCGCGTCAACTCAATGAGGGCGGGGCACAGCAGGTTTTGGCCAATGGCGAAGGGAGCCTCCACACGCAGCATGCCCGACACACCGGCTGAGTGGCTCGTGATCTCGGCCTCGGCGCGCGCAACGTCGCGCAGGATCTCTTGGCAGCGGGGCAGGAATAGCCGACCTTCTTCGGTGAGATGCAAATGGCGGGAATTGCGCTGGACTAGTGTCGTGCCCAGGTGCTTCTCGAGATTGCGCAGGCTGGATGTGACGGTGGCGTTTGCCAGATCAAGGGACTCGGCTGCGCGCGATAGGCTGCCGCATTCCATGACGCGGACAAACACTTTCATCGCCCAGAGCTTGTCCATGAGTCCCCTTTCGATTTTTTTAAATACCGCATTAGGTTCCGACACCTAACACACAATCACGCAGCCCTCTAAGCTATCCAGGTGAACGACGATTATACCGCTCGGGTGAGGATTCTTATGAAGGCAGAGAGCATGGGCAAAACTTTCGATGTCGTGGTTGCTGGTTGTGGTGTGGCGGGCTTGTCGGCGGCGGTGTCCGCCGCCGAATGTGGCCTGAGGGTGGCGGTGCTCGAGCGGGCCAGCCGGGCCGAACGAGGGGGGCAGAGCCGCTACACCGAGGCCTATCTGCGCATGAAGACATTGGATCGGGTGTCCGATGACTTTGAAACGCACCTGGCTGAAAACGCGGGTGTCTACATGGACCCGGATTTCGTGGCCGAACTGGGGCGAGAACGCAATTCATGGTCGCATGCGACACGCGCCCTGGGGGTCGCCGATCCCGAACTGATCATGAATTTTGCCGATCACGTGCCAGCCACGATTGCTTGGCTGCAGGGCCTGGGTGTGACGTTCGACTTTCTTCCGACCCAGTTTCTGACCAAGACCCAGCCGCGCCTGTTGCCCGTGGGCGGTGGCGAGGCGCTGGTCGAAGCGCTTGCCGCCAAGGCCGAGGCACTGGGCGTGACATTTTTCTACCAGACCACGGCGCGCGGGTTGCTACGCGATGACCGTGGCGAAGTGCAAGGCTTGTTGGCGCAGAGCCCCGAAGAAGGCGGCGTGCATTTCCTGGGCAAGGTCGTGCTGGCATGCGGCGGTTTCGAGGGTAATCCGGCCTTGATGGCCAAGTACCTCGGCCCCCGTTCAGTATATCTGCGCCCTGTGTGCAAGGGGGGCTATTTCAACCGGGGCGAGGGAATCGAAATGGCGCTGGAGGCCGGTGCGGCGCCCTGCGGTGAATTTGGCAGTTACCACGCCGAGCCGGTGGACCCGCGTTCAGGTGTGTCCGAGCCTTCCATATTCGTTTTCCCGTACGGGATACTGGTCAACAAAGCGGGCGAACGTTTCACAGACGAAGCTCCGGGTACGGTGGACGCCTGCTACGAGTCCGTCACGCGCCGCATTTACGAGCAGCGGGAGGGCATCGCCTACGTCATTCTCGACCAACGCATAAAAGATGTGCCCAACTATCGCCTGGCCATCCGCACCGACCAGCCCGCCATAGAGGCCGGCACGCTGGAAGCGCTGGGCGCCAAGCTTGGCATGCCCGAGGGCGCGCTGGATGCCACGGTTCAGCGCTATAACGAGGCCTGCCCCTTGGATGCTGGTTTCAAGGCGCTGGAACTCGACGGCTTGGCCACGCGGGGGCTGGTTCCGAAGAAGTCCAATTGGTCGCGCCGCGTCGATCAGGGCCCCTTCATGGCCTACCCCATCATTTCGGCCAATGTGTTCACCTTTGGCGGCTTGAAGATCAATTCCGCCGGCCAGGTGCTGGACACCGATGGCAATCCCATTAGAAGCCTCTATGCGGCCGGGGAAACGGTGGGCATGTACTACACCAACTATACCGGTGCCACGTCGGTGCTGAAGGGCCTCGTATTTGGCCGCTTGTCTGCGCAGCACATCGCAGAGTCAAAATTATAAGAGGGTGTCATGAGCAGTGAGGTCGACGCCAGAGCCCTGGCCTACGAGCTGGCGCAGACGGTGACACGCGTATTCCGTGCCGGAGTTCCCGAGTCCATCCGGGCCAAGACGCGCTTGCATATCGCCGATGCTCTGAGTGTCGGGCTGGCGGCGCGCGATACAGACCTGGCCCGCCAGGTCGAGCGGGCTCAGCGCCGGGGAGGCGGGGAGGGTGCACATGGCGTGATCGGCGCGGGTCCGGCTTCCGCTTTGGGAGCGGTTTTCACCAATGCTGCGCTGATTCATATCCTGGACTACGACGACATCCACGATGTGGGCCGTCTACACCCGGGGCCGTGCGTGTTGCCGGCGATCATGGGAGCAGCGCACTTGGGCAAAGTATCCGACGAGGCGCTGGTGGACGCTGTGGCCCTGGGTAATGAGCTGATGTGTCGTTTGGGTGTGGTTTGCGCGCCGCAAGGCGAGGGGCCAGGTTCGGAGTGGTTCCTGACGCAGCTTTTCGGTTATCTCGGTTCGGCGCTGGGGGCGGGCCTGGTGCTGGAGCTGGACGTGTTGGAGCTGGTGTCGTGCTTGGGCCTGGCGTATATGCAGCTTGCGGGCGGCAAAGAATCGGGCTTTGGCACTGGAGCAACATCCCGTGGCATCTACCCGGCCTTTGCCGCGCAAGGCGGCCTGCAGGCCGCCTTGCTGGCGCAGGCGGGTGTAGTCGGTCCAGTCGGATCGCTGGACGGCGCAGCGGGGATGTTTCGTATCTATCTGGCGGGCGCCCTGGCGCCGCGCCAGCGTCGCGTGTTATTAGATTTTTCGACCTGGCATGGCGCCGATGTCGAGATCAAGCTCTGGCCAAGCTGTCGTCTGTCGCATCCCTATATATCGGTGGCGCTTGCGGCGCGCGAAACCAGCCTGGCACACCCCGGCGCCCGCGTGCGTGTTGCGGTCAACGCGTCGGCGGGACGCCTATGCCGGCCCTTGGCGCAACGTCGCCGGCCGCGGACCTTGCAGGATGCCAAATACAGCATCCCCTTCATGACGGCATATGCGTTGGCGCATGGCGAGCCTACGTTGGAGGGCTTATCGGCGCAAGTTTTGTCCGATGCCAAGGTGCTGGCGCTGGCTGATCGTATCGAGCTGGAGGACAGCTTGCCGGACGGTCCCGCTCACCCCGAGGCCGAGTTGACCTTGCTCGAAGACGGCAGGACCTTGCTGCATACCGTGTTCGATGCGGGCGACATCCATGTGACCGAGGAGCGAGCCCGCCTGAAGTTCGACGATTGCTTGCGCTATGTCGGCCGCGAGGGGCAAGCGGACAGGTTATGGCAGAGGTTGATGCAGGGGCAGGTGCGGGCCGCTTTCGAAATGGCTTGCTCTGCACCATGAGCATCGCTATCAACGAGGATTCGATGATGTATGCAGCAGATTTATTCGCCGGCTGCGTGGTCTTGGTGACGGGTGGCGCAGGGGGCATCGGCAGCGCCGTGTGCGGGGCCTTTGCCGCCCATGGCGCCCGAGTGGTTGCCGCCGATATCCAGGGCCCGGAACACCTGGATGCCACCGAAGCAGCCGGTATCCAGCACTTGCGGCTGGACGTGACCCGCCGCGACGATGTTCTGCGTTGTGTGCGCGAAGTGGTGTCGCGCCTGGGCCGGCTTGACGTACTGGTGAATGTGGCGGGCGTGGTGTCCGCGGGCAGCGCTGGGGATTTGGCCGAGTCCGAGTGGGACCGCGTCCTCGGCATCAATCTCAAAGGCACCTTTCTGTGTTGCCAAGCCGCTATCGGCCCCATGAAACAGCAGGGGGCGGGCCGCATCATCAACCTGGGATCGGTCCTTGGCAAGAACGGCGGCAATCCGCGGCCGTGGATCAACCCGGAAGAGCAGGCGAGCGCCGGCAACGTGGCTTATGGCGTCTCCAAGGCTGGCGTGCACACGATGACGTCCTATCTGGCCAAGGAGCTCGCCGCCTCGGGCATCACCGTCAATGCCGTGGCGCCCGGTCCGGTCGCCTCGGCCATGACGACCCGCTTTCCGCAGGTCTTGAAAGACCTGATTCCTGCCGGCCGCATAGGCAGCGCAGGAGAAATCGCCGCCGCCATACTCTTTCTGGCTTCGCCACAAGCCGGCTTCATTACAGGCGAAGTGCTGGATGTCAATGGCGGCCTCTGGTGCGATTGACGCGGGCCTGGCAAACCGCTGACGACTCATTTTTCACAATAAGGAATTGAACATGGACGCTCCCCGTTCCATTTATCTCGTACTGGATATGCAGAACGATCTGGTACATGCCGATGGCCCCAGTGGCAAAAGCCCCCTGGGTGAGCAGGTCCAGGCGCGCCAAGTCCTTGCCAAGACCGCCAGGGCCATCGCCAAGGCGCGGGCCGTCGGCGGCCTGCTGGTGGGTTTTGTGCGTGTGGGTTTCTCTGAAGGCTACCCCGAGTGTCCAAAAGGTTCGCAGGTATTTTCGGGTGCGCCCAAGCTTGGCCTGTTCAAGCTGGGTTCCTGGGGCACCGAGATCCATCCCGACCTGGAACAGAAGGCAGGCGACATTCAGGTGGTCAAGCACCGGGTCAGCCCTTTCTATTCCACCACGCTGGAAGCCCAGTTGCGTGCCAACAACGTGCGGCGCATCTACTGCTCGGGTGTGTCCACCCAGGCTGTGGTGCAAGCGGTCGTGCGCGATGCGCACGACCGCGACTACGAAGTGATCGTCCTCGAAGACGCTTGCGCCGCGCATAGCCTCGAAGAGCATGCGAACTCCATGGGCAGTATCAGCCGTTTTTGCAGGACGGACACCACGGAGGCTGTGGTGTTCTGCCACCCGTAAAAGCTGACATGGCCGGGCGATGGTTGTGCCTTTGTCAATCCAGCGCCTGTAACAAGGCTGGCAGCAAGGCTTGCCACTCGGCGAGCGCGCCGACCTCCGCGACGCCGAAAATGGCGGCGTCGGCATCCCGGTTGATGGCGATGATGCGGGTGTGGGGATCGATGCCGGCCAAATGCTGAGGAGTCCCCGAGATGCCGATGGCGAGATAGATGTCGGGGCTGACGTATTTGCCGGAAATGCCGACCTGGCGAGTCACCGGCGCCCAGCCGGAGTCTACCGCGGGCAGGCTGGCTCCAACGGCACCGTCGAGTCTATCCGCCAGTTCGTAGAGCGCTGCGAAGGCGGCCTCGCCTCCCATGCCCCGGCCGCCTGAAATGACCAGGCGCGCGCCGTCCAGGCCCGCATGGGGTTCGCGATGCGGGGCTGCGGTGATGGCATGGGGAGGGCGTGCGACGGCTGCGGCGACAGGCAGCTCGTGCACGGTGGGGGCTGTGGCGGCGTGGTTTTCCACCCCGGTGGCTGCGGCCCGCGCCTGAGGGCGCACGCTGGCTATCGCGGGGCCGGTGGCGCAGGACAAGGCGATATTGATCCGGCCGCCATAGGCTGTGCGGCGAGCGGTCAAATGGCCTTCCTGGTTGAATTCAAAGCCGGAGCATCGGCCTAGCGGCGCGGCGCTGATGCGGGCAGCCAGCGCGCCGGCGCAGGCGTCATTGTCGGGGTGGGCTGGAATCAGTAATAGCGCATGCTCCAGGCTCGAGGAGAGCGCTGCGGTTCGCAGGGCCGCTGCGTACAGGTCCGCGTATTGATGCGGCTGTGTATCGGTCCCGCCGTCGGGGATCAGCCAGACGTGATCGAGGCCGGCCTCGCGGGCTTGCGCCGTGGCGGCTGTGCTGCCGGGGCCAGCCAGCAAGGCATGCGCATGGCCGCCACGCTGGTCGGCGAGCCGGCGCGCCTGATGCATCATCGCCAGGTCGTTCTCGGGCATGCGGCCACAGGCGGGAATCAGGGCCAGGACTGAGGGTGTGTCAGACATGTTGAGTTGCGCCGGATGGGATCGTTTGGTGGTTGGGTGCGCGCAGGTAAGCCGCCAGGGCCGCGGCCTGCTCCTCGACGGTTCCGGTCAGCATGCGGCAGGCCTGCGATCCGCGCGCGCTGGTCTGCGCGGGGCCGGCATCGGCCAGGACGGATGCCGTGGCGGCCACGTCAGGCGCCGGCTCGACGATATCGAATTTCTGTTGCTTGGCCTGCAGCACGTTCTTCATGAGCGGATGGCGCAGGCGGTTGCTCTTGTCGTTGCTGATGCTGGCTAGCGCTGGGGCCGGCAGATGCAGCGTTTCGTCCTGTCCGGTGCGGCTGCGCAGCAGCGTCCATCCACCTTCCGGGTCGGCCTGCACTTGCAGGGCCAGGTGAGCGTAGGGTAGTTGCCAGGCTTCGGCCAGGTACGGCGGGGTCATGCCGTCATCGAGATCGCCATGTTCGCGGCCGATCAGGATGAGCCCTGGCTCTTGGCCTCCCTCGCGCAGCAGATCGGCTGCGTGATGTGCTAGCCAGGCGGGATTGCCGCGTTGGGATGCCGGCGGGCACAAGCCGACCATGCGGTCGGGTTTGAGGGCGGCCACGGCGCGCATCAGGGCGAGGTCCCGGACGCCGTCCGTGACCAGTACGGTAATACTTGCGGCCGCGCCCTGGTCGCGCAGTTTCAGGCCGATTTCCAGTGCCGCCTCATCGAAAGGGCTGAGCTTGTAGGCGAGGGCGGTTGCGGCGGGCAGATCGCGCCAATCACCTGAAGCGGGCGTGGGCAGAGGTTTCTTCGGATCGGCCACGCCGGCCAGCAAGACGGCAACATGCATGGCGGTACTCAAGCGGCGGCCGCGGTGCGCGCAGCGACGCGGCCGAAGATGGCGGCCTTGCCCAAGGCCGATCCGGTCATGTAGGCCGCGCCATGCAGACCGCCCACTATTTCGCCCGCCGCGTACAGGCCAGGCAGCACGTCGCCGTAGACATCCAGCACACGCATGCCCGCATCCACGCACAGGCCGCAGTAGGTGCCGTAGACGGCGACCGTGGAGGGATAGGCGTAGAAAGGCGCGGTTTCGATCCGGACCAGCTTGCCGTGCTGGTGCACCAGGTGCTCGCGGCCGAAATCGGGGTCATGCCCGGCATCGACATAGCGGTTGTAGGTCTTGACGGTGTCGACCAGGGCATCGGCGGGGACTTCGATCCTCTCAGCCAGCGCTTCCAGCGTGTCGGCCTGGATCATCAGGCCTTCTTCGAGGCGGCGCTGGAGGTCGAGAATGCGCACCTGGTAGTCGCCACTGTCGAGGATGGGCTGATCGAGGACCTGGAAAGTGGCGCCGTACGTCTGGCGGATGCAGGCATCGCCCAGCAGCTTGTATGAGATCGATTCATCGACATAGCGCTTGCCCTCCTGGTTGATGGCGATCGCGCCCTTGTATACGGCCAGGCAACTGTGATGATTGGTCTCGTCGGTAGGGTGCTTGCCGTAGGTGCCTTTGATGTAGATCATGTCGCGACTATCTGCGCCGATCTGCTGGGCCATCTTCAGGCCGTCCCCCACATTGCCCTCGCCGCCGATGAAAATGGCGGCATCATATTGCGGCGCAAAGCGATGCACCAGTTCGGGATTCTTGCAGAAACCGCCACTGGCCAGCACCACGCCTTGCTTGCCCAGGGCCTTGAAAGTGTCGTTGCCCTGCCGGGCGCTGACGCCGATGACACGGTTCGTCTCGTCGCGCAGCAGACGCAGGGCGCGGGTGTTCATCAACACGCGCACGCGGTTGGTGTCTTTCGCGCTCTTGGCCAGGGCGCGCACGGCATCGGCCGGGTCCACGTTATGCGCGCGCGGCACCGACTGGCCCGATGAGGCGTCGATGACCTTGCTGAACTGTACGCCGCTTTGCCTCAGCCATTGGTATGTATCGAGCTGGTTGTCGACATAGATGCGGACCAGACTTTCATCATTTTCGTTCTGGCCGACTTCGCGCAAGTCCTTGAACAGTAGTTCATTGGAGTCCTCGATGCCATTGGCCTGCTGCAGATCGGTGCCGGCGAAGGCCAGGCAGCCGCCGCTCATGGCCGAGGAACCGCCGATTTCAGGGAGTTTCTCCAGCAGGACCACCTCGGCGCCGCCTTGCGCCGCTTGCAGCGCGCAGGCAAAGGCGGCCATGCCGCCGCCGACTACGATCAGGTCGGCCTGGATATCATTGTGATTCATGATGCATATTCCGTTTGATAGGGAAAATGGAAGATCAGGCTGCGGCGCGCGCGATGCCCGCGGCATGGGCGCCGGCGCGACGGCCCAAGACGGATCCCGCCGTCAGGCCAATACCGCCCGCGTATTTGACGTAGTACAGGCCTCCGACCATTTCGCCCGCCGCATATAAGCTGGGGATGGGCTTGTCTTGGTCATCCAGCACTTGCGCGTCCTGGTTGACCTTGACGCCGGCGTAGGCAAAGGTGATGCCGCAGGTGACCGCGTACGCCACATAGGGGCCGGTATCGATCGGGTGCGCCCAATTTGACTTGGGGATGTCCAGGCCGTGCGTACCGCGCCCGTCTTTGATCGCAGGGTTGTAAGGGATGCTCTGATCCACGGCGTTGTTGAATTGCGCCACGGTCCGCAAAAAGGTTTTCTGATCGATGCCTTCCATTTTTTCAGCCAGCTCTTCGAGCGTGTCGGCCGTCAGCCGCGTTGCGTGGCGAACCCGGTATTCGTCGGGCAGCAGGCCGGAGGTCTTGGCGTCGAACACCTGCCAGGCGACCGCGCCGGGTTGGGCCAGCACGCGCGCGCCCATGCCGGAATAGATATAGTTGCGAAAGTCGGCACCCTCGTCGACGAAGCGCCGGCCGTCGGCGTTGACCACGATGCCCAAGGTGAAGTAGTTCTTCTGCTGGTTGAGTAGGTTGAGGTCGCCGTAGGCGGGCGCGTTCAGGTCATAAAACACGGCATGGCAACCCGTCCAGTTGCCGTGCGCGACGGCGCCTGCGCTCAGGGCCATATCGATGCCGTCCCCGGTGTTGTAGCGCGAGCCGCGGACCTTGGCCAAGTCCCAGTGAGGGCCCAGGTATTTGGCGCGGCGCTCCAGGTTGGCGTGAAAGCTGCCACTGGCCAACACCACGGCGCGTGTGTGCAGCACAGTATCCTGGCCGTCTTGCCGCAGGGTGATGTCCCAGCCGCCGCCCGCGCGGGCCAAGCCATAGGCGCGGCAGTTGTAGCGGATGTCGATGCCCAGTTTTTCCGCGCGTGCAAAGAGCGATTCCATCAGGCCCAGGCCACCGCCCGAGACTTCTACTGTCAGGCCTCCCCAATATTTGTTTTTGCCGTCGATTTTGAAGGATTGGCGGCCATATATGGGGATGAAGCGTACGCCCTGCCTGCGCATCCAATGCATGGTCGGCATGCTTTCTTTGACTACCGTGTCCAGCACGTCAGCGTCGGCGCGGTAGCCGCTCATGGAAATGCTTTCTTCGAAAAACTGCGTTTCGGTGTAAGAACCAAAGTCGTTGTCGCGCAGTTCTTCGGGCGTCATGTCGGGGATCAGCGCCTTGAGATCATCGCTGCCATTGTAGGCAATGCGAAAGGCGCCGCCGGTATGGGCCGAGTTGCCGCCGCGGCTCTCTTTTGGCGCGCGTTCGACAATGATCACTCGGGCACCCGATTCGCGGGCCGACAATGCGGCGCACAAGGCGGCGTTGCCTCCGCCGATGACGGCAATGTCGAAATCGCTCGAACTCATGGTGGCTGTTCCTATCGAGAGTGGATGTATGTGATGGTGATGCCGTCCTGGCCAGGGCCGATGGATGGTCGGCGTTTCGGGGAGGCCGGTCGATACCGGCTTTTGAAAGCGGGCGTGCGAGAGGCATGGTGTACATGGCTTGAGACGATTGTGCAGCCGCCAGGGGGGTAGAGGAATCCCGCCAGGTCGAAAGCATTTTTCGATTTAATTGAAGAAGGCGTGACCGCTGCGATGGGCATCCGGGTGCGTTCGGTATCCGGCGGGATCTTATTGCGGTGGTGCCACGGGCCTTATGGGGCCTTACATACGGCCCGCCGATGCGCCGCAATCGATCACTAGGGTATGGCCAGTGATCGATTTTGCCGCCGAAGAAGACAGGAACAGCACCGCCTCGGCAAAATCACTCACGTCGGGCAGGTGGCCCAAGGGCATGGATTTAGCCACTTGTGCGACGGAGCTGTCGATGTCCGAGTGGCCGAGGCGTTCGAACTGCCCGCGCAGGAATGCCGTGTCCGTGGATGCCGGTGCGATGGAGTTGACGCGGATGCCGTGCGGGCCGTATTCCAGGGCGAGCGCCTTTACCAGCCCTATGATGCCATGCTTGGTGGCGGTGTAGATGCTGCGCTGGGAGCGGGCCATGACGCCTTGTAGCGACGAGGTGAACAGCAGCACGCCGTCGCGTCCCTTCAGCATGCTGCGCAGTGCGGCGCGAGCCGACATGACACTGCCGGTCAGATTGGTGTCGATGACGCGCTTGATTTGCAGCGGATCGGCCTGTGTCAGTGAACCGGCGAATCCGGCACCCGCGTTCGCCAGGAACACTTGAACGGGGCCGTCGAAGAACCCTTCGGCGCGCGCGATCAGGGTTTCACAATCGTCGGGCTGCGTAATGTCGCAGCGAACGCCCAGACTAGTCCGGCTGGAGGGGTCCAGTTCGAGGGCGAGGGCCTGGGCGCGCGATTCATCGATGTCGGCGATGACAACCTTGGCGCCGCTTGAGTGCAGCTTGCGGATGGCGGCGGCGCCCAGACCGCTACCGCCGCCAGTGATGGCCGCATTGCGGGGTGTTTTCATGCGGTAACGCCTCCGTCGACGGCCAACGATGCGCCATTGACGAAAGAGGCTTCGTCAGAGAGCAGGAACAGCGCCGCGTTGGCGATTTCCTCTGGGCGGCCGGGACGGTTCAGTGGATTGGCCCCGGCGCGTTGCTGGACTAACTCTTCCGGGTCCTTGCCCGCCTTGGCGGCCGCGCTGTCCGGGCGGGCCACGAAGGTGCGCAGCATCGGGGTATCGGTTGTGCCAGGGCACACGACGTTGAAGCGGATGCCTTCGCCACCGTAGCGCTTGGCCAGCGACCGAGCCAGCCCGATGACGCCGAACTTGGCGGCCGAATACACGGGGCTGAACGGTGAGCCCACCAGCCCAGAGCTGGACGCCGTGAACAGCACGCTGCCCCCGCCGCGTTTGCGCATCAGCGGAATGGCGGTACTGACGGTGGCCAGGTTGGTACGCACGTTGAGGTTGATGGTGAAGTCGAAGTCTTTCAGATCGAGATCTTCGATGGCCGCCGGGCCGGGGTAGCCGGCGTGCGCCCAGATGAAATCCAGACCGCCGAAGTGTTTTGCCGTGACAGTGGCAATGCGGCGCGAGAAACTTTCGTCGGTCAGGTCACCGGACAACGCAATGGCTTGGCCGCCCGCTTCGGTGATTTCGCGGACCGTTTCCTTGGCGCGGGCTTCATCCAGGTCAACCACGGCAACCGATGCGCCTTCCCGCGCGAAACGCAGCGCGCCCGCCCGGCCCATGCCCGAGGCGGCCGCCGTGATGATGCCAATTTTGTTCTTCATGCGCATGATTGATTCCTGGGTCTTGGAAGAAATTTCATAATTGCACCTCGCCGACAGGAGGGAGATGCAGGCACGAGATGCCGATTTCATCGGACTCGAGGCGTGGGTAGAGGTTCAGAACCTGGGGGTCGTGGCCGGGCACGACATGGTCGGGCGAATCGGCCAGGGCCAGCAGCTTCCGGTTGCCTTCGATCGCGTCGGCGATATTCAGTACGATGGGAAATGGGTTGTCCAGCAGGAAGTTTCGGTAATAGTGCGCCGCGTCGGAGGCCAGCACGACCCAGCCGCGTGCGGTATGCACACGCATGACCTGGAGGCCGCCCGTATGCCCGCCGAGGCGGTGCAGACTGATGCCGGGCCACGGTTCCTCGTCTCCGTCGTGGAATTTCACCCTGTCCGCATAGACGTTGCGCACCAGGTCGACCACATTTTGTGCGTCGAACGCGCCGCGCAGGGCCCTGTGGCACATGCAGCGGCCCGTGGCGAACTGGACCTCGGAGTCCTGTACGTGAAAAGTGGCCGCGGGGAAGCATTCCGCGTTGCCGCTGTGGTCATAGTGCAGATGGCTGAAGACGACGTTTTTTACTGTGGCGGCGTCGATGCCCAGGGCAGCCAGGGCTTCGACGGGATGGCGAAGCAGCGGGCGGTTGCGACGGGTGGAGGCCTCGTGCCCAAAGCCAGTATCGAAGACGACGACCCGTTCTTCGTTACGGATAGCCCAGAGAAAGAAATCCAGCGCGAGCGGTCCGTCATGCACCTCGCCTCGCAGTAGAAAATTGTCCTTGGCCGAGCTGGCCAAGGTCGCGAACCGCAAGGCATAGATTTCGTAAACGGGTGGTGTCGTCATGTGGCCTCAGAGATCGGAGCAGGAGGTATAGCTGCACTTGGCAACCGCCACCGATTTGCCGTCGCGTAGCTGCATGATGTAGAAGGCCGAATCGATCTGCCGATTCACGCCATAACGTTCAGCGCCCGTCCATTTCAGCTTGCCCTGGATGCCGGGGAAGTCGTGCATTTTCTCCAACTCGGCGGTGACTGCCACGGCATCCGTCACCGTGCCCGCGCGGCGCATGGCCTCGAACAACATCCGGGTTGCGTCGTAATAGCCGGGGGCAAAACCATTGACATCATTACCGTATTTCGCCTTGTGCTTGTTCATGAATTCGGCAATCGCCGGATCGGCCGGATTGATGGGCGAATACAAGTAAATGCCTTCGGCGGCTTCTTTGCCGGCGACTTGCAGGATTTCCTGTTCGGCGGGGCCGCCGCTGCGCAGGATGGGCCCCTTGAAACCCATGCCGCGGGCCTGCTTGACGATCAGGCCGGACGTGGTTGGTGCGTTGCCATCCAGGTCTATGGCGTCTATGCCCTGGTTGATGAGGCGAGTGAGCAGCGGTACAAAATCAACCCTGTTGCGTTCGAACATCTCGATTTCGGTTTGAATCCCGAGTTTTTCATAAACGGCGGAAACCTGCTTGGAGGATTGTTGCCCGAGTTCGTCGTTGGGGAACAGGCCGCCAATCTTTTTAAACTTCAGTCGCTGGCTGACCCAGTTCATCAAGGGGCCGGAGAACTCGAGATCCGAGGCGGATACCCGAAACTGATAAGGCATCGAGGGGCCCAGTACGCGTGGGCTCCAGCCTTGGGTCAGGGTCAACACTTTGTTCGCCGTCGTCACCGATTGCGTGGCAATGGTTTCGGACGCGCCGACCGGGCCAGTGATGAATTTCACGCCATCCTGCAGCACCAGGCGATTGGCTGCCGACATGGCTTCGTCCGGGCGATACTTGGAGTCGTAGGCGATGATCTTGACCTGATAGTGCTTGCCGGCGACATCCAGCCCCCCGGCGGCATTGGTTTCCTCGACGGCCATTTCCACCGCGTGTTGCAGCGCTTGACCCCAGGGCTGGCCTGGCCCGGAGAGGATGGCGATGACGCCGAGCTTGAGAGTGTCCTGGGCCTGGGCCTGGGTAGCGGAGACACCCAGTGTGGCGGCGGCGAGGCAAAGGCTTGCCGCCACAGTGTTGATTCGTGCGATTTTCATATCATCTCCTCGGTTTGATGGGTTGTTCCAGTGGCTTATGCTTAAAGCCCCAGGTAGAGTTTTCGGATGTGCTCGTCGTGCAGCAACTCCTGCCCGGTGCCGGACATTGCGATACTGCCGTTCTCCATGACCACGGCTCGGTTACAGGCGCGCAGTGCCATGTTGGCATTCTGTTCAACCAGAAGGATGCTGACCCCTTCGGCGCGAATGCTATCTATCGTGCGAGCGATTTCCTTGACCATAAGAGGGGCCAATCCCAGCGTGGGCTCGTCCAGTAGCAGCAGGCGGGGCTTGGCCATGAGGGCTCGGCCGATAGCCAGCATTTGCTGTTCACCGCCCGAGAGCGATCCTGCCAGTTGGGTCCGCCGCTCGTACAGCCGGGGGAAGCGGGCATAAACACCGTCGATTGTTTGTTGGCTATCGGATTTGTCGCGCTGTAGAAACGCGCCCGCCAGCAGGTTTTCGTGAGTCGACATCTTGGGAAAGACGCGCCGGCCTTCAGGGGATAGCGTGATACCGCGTGCGACGATTTCAGCCGTGGACAACGCGTCGATCTGCTTGTCGTCGAAAAGGATTTGTCCGGCACTGGGCTGCTGTAGGCCCATGATGGCCTTGAGTGTGGTGCTTTTCCCCGCGCCATTGCTGCCGACCAAGGCGACGACTTCCCCGGGGGCGATTTCCAGGTCGATGCCGCGGACTGCTTCGATTGGTCCATAGGCAACGCACATGCCCTGTATGTCAAGCAGCTTCGTCATCATCGCTTCCCAGATAGGCACTGATGACACGCGGATCATTGCGGATCTGCTGCGGTGTGCCTTGTGCAATCAGTTGGCCGTGTTGCAGGACGAACAGGCGATCGCAGATGCCCATCACCATGCGCATGTTGTGCTCCACAAGCAGTACTGAAATTTTCAGTTCTTTATGCAGGCGCACGATCATCTCGCCCATCATCTGTGCTTCAGCCGGGTTCAGGCCGGCGGCTGGTTCGTCGAGGAGGAGAATCTTTGGGTCGGCTGCCAGCGCAATAGCGATGCCGAGCAATCGCTGATGCCCGTAGGCCAGCGTCGCCGCCGAGGCGTGGGCATGGCCGGACAGGCCGACTCTTTCCAGGACGTCATAGGCGCGCCGGGTGGAGGCGCGGGTTTGTTCCCGATAGCTCGCGGTGTTGAATAGTGTGCTGAAGAATCGTATACCCAGCGCTCCCAGCAGACCGCGCCGCACGTTCTCGACGACCGTTGTGTCATGGAATACGGTAGTCGCCTGGAAGGTACGCGCCAGGCCCAGCCGCACGATCCGGTGCGGGGACATCCCATTGATCCGTTGTCCGGCGATGTGAATGTCGCCCTCGGTGGGTGGCGTGACGCCGCTCATCAGATTGAAGGCCGTGGTTTTTCCTGCGCCATTGGGGCCGACCAGGCCAACGATCTCGTCTTCGTCGACGCGCAGACTGACCTCGGAGAGGGCGCGCAGGCCGCGGAACGATTTGGATATCCGGTTGGCTTCCAGCAGAGCGGTCATGGGCGGCCTCCAGAGCGGTTGCGCAGAGATGCCACAACGCGGCCCGGGATGCTGGTGATGCCGCCGGGAACGAAGCGCAGGACCAGCAGAACGATTACGCCGTAGATGATGTTTTCCATTTCCTTCATGTCGCGCAGGATTTCCATTAGCGGCCCAACGAACAGGGCGCCCACCACGGCCCCGGTGACCGAGGTGCGGCCACCCAGGACCAGCATAACGATGAGGTTGACCATAAATGTGATTTCATAGGATCCAGGCGTGACAAACCGGGTGTAGTGCGCCGCGATCACTCCGCTGCCGGCCGCGAGCATGCTGCCGATCACAAAGGCCAGAATCTGGTAGGAAAGGGTTGCGATACCGCTGGACTCCGCCAGGGCCACGTTGCTGGATACGGCATCGAACGCGTGGCCGATGTCCGATTCGAGGATACGGGTGGCAAAGGCGATCGCCAGCGCCAGCATCGCCAGGGCCAGGTAGTAGTAGCTGAATGGCGTATCGAAATTGAAGCCCAGCATCGAGGGGGCGGGCACTCCGGACAAACCGACGGCGCCACCGGTGATCGACTCGAGATCGAGAAACATCAGTCCCAGAACTTGTCCGGTGGCGAACGTGATCAGCACGAAATAGACGCCGCGGGTTCGCAGGATGATCCAGCCCAGCAGGGACGTGGCGAGGCCCACGATGGCCATTGCCGTGATCATGGACAAGGGCGCGGGAAATCCCCAGCGAGTCGAGAAGAGCGCGCCGGTGTAGGCGCCGAGGCCGACGACTGCCGCGTGGCAGAAGGAAAGCTGCCCGACCCGGTAGATCAGCATCAGCCCGATGACCGCGATCGCAGAAGTCGCGGTAATGACGCCTGTATGAATGTAAAAGGCTTCTTTGGATACCACCGGCAGCAAGAGCGCTGCCGCGAAGGCGACCAGCCATCCTGCCATGCGGGCGGGCATGCGTCCGGGTGGGCCCGCTGGGGCGGGGGAGCCGAGAGGAATGGTCATTTCCGTCCCTTTTTTCATACTTCCTTTTCTCCTAACAGGCCTTGAGGGCGTACCAGCAGGATGGTGATGACCAGCAGGAACTGCAGCAGGTCGGCCGCTGCCGCACCGTAGAAATTGCTCACGAAACTTTCAAAGATGCCTAGACCGAGGCCGGCCAGCACTGCACCCATGACGCTGCCCAATCCGCCGAGGATGACGACCACGAAAGCCTTGAGCAGCGGGATGGCGCCCATGAACGGCTCTACCGTCAGGACCGGCGCCATGATGCCGCCGGCCAGGGCGGCCAAGCCCGCACCCATGCCAAAGGCGATTGGATAGATGCGCTGCGGCCGCATCCCCTGAAGCGTGGCCGCCGTGCTGTCTTGCACCATGGCCCGCATGGCGCGACCGGTGCGGCTGAACCGGATGAACAGCCACAGTAGCGCCAGGATCGCGAAGGAAAGAACGATCACCATCAGGCGCGAGAAGGGGATAATGACCGGGCCTAGCGCAACGCTGCCGGTTATGACGTCGGGCATGGATTGTGGCATGGCGCCGAAGACCAGCGCAGCCGTGTTCTGCAGCACGATCGACAAGCCCAGTGCCGCGATCATGCCACTGAGTTCATCACCGCGAAACGGACGGAAAATAATCCTTTCCATGGCAAATCCCAGCACGCCCACCAGCAGGGCTGCCCCGACCAGTGCTGCGAGAAAGTACCAATGCAGGCTGCCGAACAGATAGAGAACGGCAAAGCCGCCCAGCATGTAGAATTCGCCATGGGCGAAGTTGACGACCCGCATGATGCCAAAGACCATGGTGAAGCCGATGGCCATCAGGAAGTACATCGTGCCCAGGACGAGCCCGTTAACGATGGACTGGCCAATTAGCGTCGCGACATCCATTTTTCATGTCTCCGGGCGGATTAGCCGTTTTGTGCAGGAACGCCGATGGCTCGTGTGGACCCCTCTATTGGGCCATCGGTGGCGAGGTCCATCACGGGCGTGATGGAATGTGGTGGGCGGGGTGCGATAGCGCTATGCGCAAGCAAGGGCGCATAGGAAAATATTCCCGTCGCGCAAAGCGAGAAATTACGTCGATCCATGTCTGTCTTCTCTATTTTTTGATGCGGAAGTGGCGGCTTCTCGAGCCGGTTTTGCATCGATATACGAGTCCTTTTCACTGTATCTGCGCCCAGGGGGCAGATACATACAGGGCGCTCGAATCAGTCTTTCGATAAAGTTGAAAGAAGGGGCTGGGTGAGGTGGGGTGGACGTGGCATGTTGAACTTGGGCTGACATTTCATTGAAACCAAACTGCGGATTCGATTTTATTACCTATGCAAGCGTTCGGTTTCCGGTCGATCATGGCCTCGTCTCCACGATTGGATACGTGCCATGGTGCTACCTACTGTCGATGTGATGCCTATCATACGGCGCAATCCGGCTCTGTTGCGCAAAGCCCGTTTTCTGGATTTGTGTTTCGATTTCCTGGTAGGGGCCAGCCGCTACCGGGTGACGGTCGACCGTGGCGATATCCGGGTACGGCCCGCGGGCCGAGCGAGTGGCGGCGCTTTTGAATTGCAGGCTTCTGAATCCGTTTGGCAGGCTTACGCGAGCCCTGATCGCAAGCCTCAGTACCACGACATCATCGCGCTGATTGAAAGCGGGCATCTTGACGTGACGGGCGATATGCTGCTGTTCTTTCGCAACCTCTTCCTGATCAAAGGCGTCATGGCCGCCGCTTGGCGTGCGGACGCATCATGGTGAACGTAGAGATCGAACCCATTGTCGGGCGCTATTTGCGTCTGGAAATCGGTGGCGCCGCGCACCGGGTTTATATCGAAGAAGCCGGCAGCGGCATTCCCCTGCTGTGCTTGCACACGGCAGGCACAGATGGGCGGCAATACCGTTCGCTGCTCAATGATGCGGAAGTCGCCGCAAAGTACCGGGTTATCGTGTTCGACATGCCATGGCATGGGAAGTCTTCTCCGCCCGAGGGATTTCAGAATGAACACTATGTGTTGACGCGTCGTTACTACATGGACACGATCATGGCGGTGGTGCGCGGGCTCGATTTGCACCGGCCCGTCGTCATCGGGTGTTCCATTGGCGGGCGGGCCGTGCTGCACCTGCTGTTGGAACACCCCCAGTTGTTCGGAGGGGCGATCGGGTTGCAGACAACGCGTCATTCTGCGAGCAGGCTGCGTGCGCAAACCCATGAAACGGCCTACCTCGACCGCCCCGATGTCAATGGGGGCGAAGCGACGGCTGGCTGGTTGAGCGGCATAATGGCGCCCACCAGTCCGGCGGTAGGCCGCTGGGAGACTCTATGGCACTACATGCAGGGCGGCCCGGGTATTTTCTACGGTGACACGATGTATTACCGGGAAGGAGGAGATATCGCCTTGGAGGAACTCGGGATGATCGATACCCGGCGCACGCCGCTGTATCTGTTGACCGGCGAGTACGATTACTCGGCAACACCAGAAATGACAGCCGAGGTGGCTGCGAGGATTCCCGGGGCGAAATTCCAGCGCATGGAAAATCTTGGCCACTTTCCGATGTCGGAAAATTATTCTCTGTTGCGCACCTACCTATGGCCGGTTTTGCAGGAAATTCATGCAATTCGCAAAGCCTGAAGCAAAGCCTGCCTTATCAGGATATATCCGCAAATAGAGCTAGGCGGGTGAGGGGCAGGCTCCGTACGTTTCACATTCCGAGTTTTCGTACACCAAAACAAAAAGGACCTAGATTTTCACCTAAGTCCTTGAGTTTCCTGGCTCCCCGACCAGGGCTCGAACCTGGGACCTGCGGATTAACAGTCCGTCGCTCTACCGACTGAGCTATCGGGGAATTGCGAAGAAGCGAAACTATAGCATAGTTTTTTTCAGGCCGTCTCTCTAGTGCACCCCTGCGCCGCCGCTGGACAGGGCCTGGCGCGCGGACTTTGGCTTAGCGGTCCAGATCAGGCCGATCAACAGCAGGAACACTAGCGCCGAGGCGTAGAAAATGTCCGTGGCCGACATGGTGTAGGCCTGCTGACCGATGGTGCGGTCGATCAGGGCGGCACCCTGCTGAGTGCTCAGGCCCAGTTGATGCAGGCCATTCATGATGTGGTCGAAGGCCGGCTCGCCGGGGCGGGCCACCTCGGTCATGCGGCTGTGGTGCAGGGTGGCGCGGTTATCCCACAGCGTGGTGGTGATCGAGGTGCCGAAGGCGCCGCAGACCAGGCGGGCGAAGTTCGACAGGCCCGCCGCCGCCGGGATGCGGTCGGCGCTCAGTCCGGACAAGGTCAGCGTCGTCAGCGGGATGAAGAACGTGGCCATCGCCGCGCCCTGGATGAAGGTCGGCAGCATGACGGCGTACAGATCGACCTGGGTGTTGAACTGTGCCCGCATGTAGCTGATCAGGGAAAAAATCAGAAAGGCCACGGTGGCGATGACGCGGGGGTCGTGCTTGGCGAGCAGCTTGCCGACGACGGGCGACAGGATGATGGCCAGGATCCCGACGGGCGCCGACGCGATGCCGGCCCAGGTGGCCGTGTAGCCCATGGTGCTCTGCAGCCACAGGGGCAGCAGCACGACGGTCCCGAAGAACACCCCGTAGGCGACCGATAGAGAGATCACGCCGGCGGTGAAGTTGCGACCCGCGAACAAGGTGAGGTCCACGATGGGGTGACGAGCGGTCAGCTCCCAGATGACGAAATAGACGAAGGCGACGACGGACGTCACGGCCAGCGCACAGATGATCGGGCTGGCGAACCATTCCAGCTCCTTGCCCTTGTCGAGCAGCACCTGCAGCGCACCGACCCAAACCACCAGCAGGACGAGGCCCATGCGGTCGATGGGCAGGTGCACGCGGCGCGAGTCGCGCGCCTTGTAGACCTGCCACGATCCCCAGCCCGCCACCAGGCCGACTGGCACATTGATGTAGAAGATCCACGACCAGGAGTAGTTGTCCGAGATCCAGCCGCCCAGCAGGGGGCCGGCGATCGGGCCGATCAGGATGGTCATGGACCACATCGCCAGCGCCATTCCAGCCTTGGCCTTGGGATAGGTGGCCAGCATCAGGGATTGCGACAGCGGGATCATGGGGCCGGCCACCGCGCCTTGCAGGACGCGGAAGAACACCAGCGATTCCAGGGACCACGCAAAGCCGCACAGCCAGGAGCTGAGCACGAACAGCAGCACCGACAGGACGAACAGCCGCACCTGGCCGAAGCGCTGCGTCAGCCAACCGGTCAGCGGTACGGTGATGGCATTGGCCACGGCGAACGAGGTGATCACCCAGGTGCCTTGGGTCGCACTCACGCCCAGGTCGCCCGCGATCGTCGGGATCGACACATTGGCGATCGAGGAATCGAGCACATTCATGAATACCGCGGCTGATAGCGCGATGGTGCCGAAGGTGCGCGCGCTGCCTTCCAGCGGCGCGTATTCCTGCGCGGCTTGAGCCGGAGCGGCGCGCGGCGCCTCGCCACCCTCCGAGGGGGACGCGGGAGTGGGTTCGCTCATGATCCGAGGTTGTCCTGGATGATGGACTGGATCAGGGCATCGACCTCACGGCTGTCATGCGTGTAGGCGGCAGTGCGCTGCGGCGCCGGATCGGCGGGCACGGCGTCGGCCGCGGGTGCCGATAGGGCGACCTCGACCTGCATGGACAGGCCCACGCGCAGCGGATGGGCGCGCAGTTCCTCGGGATCGAGCTGGATGCGCACAGGGATGCGCTGGATGACCTTGATCCAGTTGCCGCTGGCGTTTTGCGCGGGCAGCAGCGAGAACGCGCCGCCCGAGCCTGCCGAGACGCCGATCAAGGTGCCGTGGTAGATCACGGTGCCGCCGTACAGGTCCGAGGTAATGGTGGCCTTTTGCCCCGGCTTCATCTCGTGGATCTGGTTTTCCTTGAAGTTCGCCTCGACCCAGAGTTGTTCGAGGGGCACGATGGTCATGAGCGGGGTGCCGGGCAGGATATGCTGGCCGAGTTGGGCCGTGCGCTGGGCGACCATCCCGTCCACCGGGGCGACGATGCGCGTGCGGGCCTCGGCGAGCCAGGCGTTGCGCACTTGGTCGGCGGCGTGCAGGACATCGGGGTGGGTGGCGACGGTACTGCCCTGGGTGAGCGCCTGGTTCGTTTCGAGCTTGGCCTTGGAGGCGGCATAGGAGGCTTGCGCCTGGGCGATGCCGGCTTGTGCGGATTTGACGGCGATGCGGGCGTGCAGTAGCTCCTCGCCGCTGACCCCGCCCGAACCCCCCAAGGCGCTGCGCCTTTGCAAGTCGCTTTGCGCCTTGTCGAGCGCGGCCTGGGCCTGCTCGATATTGGCCTTGCGCATTGCCACGTCGGCTGCCAGGGCATCGTTCTGGACGAACAGGGTTCGGGTGCGTCGCACGGCCTGCGCGAGTGCGGCCTTGGCTTGCGCAAGCGCGATGCGCGTGTCGCTCGGATCCAGCGTCAGCAGGGATGCGCCCTGCTTGATGCGCTGTGTGTCCTCGGCGTCGATGGCGATGATGGTGCCCGGAATCTGCGAGGTGACTTGCACCAGGTTGCCATGCACGTAGGCGTCGTCCGTCGTTTCGTAGTGGGCGGCGAACAGGAACCACCAGAAGGCGTAGGCGATGCCGATGGCAATGAAGACCAGGGTGGTGAGCCACAGCAGGCGCTTGCGTGGGCTTTTGGGGGCTTGAGTTGCGGAAGTCATGGTGGGAAGGGTGTCGAGGATCAGTGGGCGGGGGAGGGTGGCTCGGCCTGGTAGCCGCCGCCCAGGGCGGTGGCGAGCTGGGCGTCCAGGATGTAGGCGCGCGCGCGCAGGTCGGCGGTGTGGACCGATTGCGTGAGAGCGTCGCTTTGCGCGAGCAGGACTTGCACGAAATCGCCCAGGCCCGCCTGGTAGCGCTTGAGCGCAATGTCATAGGCGGAGGTGCTGGCTGCGAGGCTGGCCTCCTGATAGCGGATCTGTTCGCGCAGGGAGCGGATCGAGGCGCTGGCGTCGGCGACCTCGCGCACCGCGCCGAGCACGGTTTGGTTGTATTGCGCAATCGCCAGGTCGCGGGCGGCGCGGCGGCCTTCCAGTCGGGCGTTCAGCGCGCCAGCGTGGAAGATCGGCAGCGTGATGGCGGGGCCGGCGCCGTAGCTGCGGCTATCGCCGCGCAGGAGCTGGTCCATGCCCAGGGACATGAATCCGGCGAATGCCGACAGATTGATGTCGGGAAAGAATTCAGCCTTTGCCGCCGAGATCTCGGCGCCGGCCGCCTCGGCCTGCAGGCGCGCGGCGACCACGTCGGCGCGCCGGCCGAGCAGGGCCATCGGCATGCTCTCGGGTACGCCCTGGGGCAGGGCTGCGCCTTCGCGTGGCGCGAGGGCGGGCAATCGATCCGGCCCCGTGCCCGTGAGCGCCGCGAGCTGGTGGCGCAGGAGCTCGGCATTGTTGCGTGCCTGCGCCAGTTGCACGTGGGCGGCAGAGACGGCCGAACGGGCCTGGTCCACATCCACCTGGGTGCTGAGCCCATGGGTATAACGGTCGCGCGTGATGTCGAGCGCAGTCTGCTGCTTGCCGACGATGGCCTCGAGCGCGGTCGACTGTGCGAGGGCGTCCTGCAATTGGAAATAGCTCTGGGCGACCGTCGAAACCAGCAGGGTGCGCGATTGTTGCTGCTCGGCCTGCGCGGCGAGCGCGTTGGACTGGGCCGCAGCAGTCAGGGCACGTTGCCGGCCCCACAGATCAAGATCGAAATCGACCTGCAGCGTCAGGCTATTGTCCGTGTCCATCGATCCGCCCAATGGCGGAGGGTAGATATAGTTCTCGCTGTAGTGCTGGCGCGTCATGCGGTAGCGGGCGTCGGCCTGCGGCCATTGCAGGGCGCGGGCATTGCGCACCGCCGCATTGGCCATGCGCACGCGGGCGGCGGCGCTGTCCAGCGTCGGGCTGTCGGCCAGGGCGCGTTCGATCAGGCCGTCGAGTTGCGGGTCCTGATAGCGTTGCCACCATTGGTGGGTGGGCCATTGGACCGCGGTGCTGTCCCGCAGGCCGATGCCGGCGCCATCCAGGGGCTGGACCGCCGGCGCGCCCGGGTCCATGGGGGCGCAGGCCGATAGGGCCAGGGCGAGGAAGAGGGGGGCAAGGGGCTTCATGCTGACAATAAGCTGAATATTGTTGATTGGTCTGTATCTGACTAGGCAATTATATAGCGAGCGAAAGACCGATGGTGTTTTTCAGTGGGGGATTTTGTGCGCTCAGGCTCCGGGCGGCGTGGCGGGGGCCGAGGCGTGGCGCAGGTAGCGCTCGCCGTTGTCGATCATGCGACGCAGCAGGCCGAACAGCATCTGAATCTCGTCGTTGGAAAATCCTTCGAGGTGCAGGTTCAGAGTGTCCGCGATAGCCGGCAGGATCTGGTCGACGACCGTTCGGCCTTCTTCGGTGAGCACGATTTTGACGACGCGCCGATCCTCGGGATAGGGCTCTCGCCTGAGAAACCCTTTGGATTCAAGGCGATCGAGCGTGCGCGTGATGGCTCCGGTGTCCGCCTGCATGGCGCGGGCAAGGCCCGCCGGGGTGTCGATGCCCTGGTGGTGGATCAGCATCAAGGGGCGCCACTGAATGGCGGTCAGGCCCAGAGGCGCCGCCTTGTGGTCGATCACGCGATGCAGCAGGCTGTGGACCTGCTTGATCAGCAGGCCGAGATTGTTGTCCCGGCTGAGGGCGCTGGGGCAAGCCTGGTAGTATTGGCAGGCGCCCGACGCGCGCTCGGCCGGAACGAACGGAGGCGTATCGCGTTTGGATGACATGCTAGAATATTAAACGATCAGTATCTGACTAGGCAAGTATATCTTGAAACCTCCGACGGCGCGGATGTTCTGGACGGGCTTTGCGCTGGCGGCATTAGGCTCGGTCCTGTTCTCCGCAAAGGCGATTGTGGCCAAGCTGACCTATCGGTACGGCGTCCAGGCCCTGGATGTCATCGGCTTTCGCATGATGTTGTCGCTGCCGTTCTTTCTTGCGATCGCCTGGGCCCAGGCACGGCGCGCGCGCCTGGGCCGCATCGCCCGGCTGGATCGGCGCGACGGCTTGCGGATCGTCTTTCTGGGAGTCATCGGGTACTACCTGTCGAGTTTCCTGGATTTCATTGGCCTGGAATACATTTCGGCCGGACTCGAGCGCCTGATCCTGTTCCTTGCGCCCACCTTCGTCCTGCTGATTTCCGCCTGCTTCCTCAAGCGTCCGATCGCGCGGCGCCAATGGGTCGCCATGGGTCTGGCCTATTTCGGCGTGGCCCTGGTGTTCTGGGGGGATCTGTCAATCAGCGGCGATGGTGTCGTGATCGGGTCCCTGTGCGTGCTGGGTGCCGCGATCTCCTATGCCTTGTATCTGATCGGCTCGGGGGAAATGGTCGAGCGCGTCACCGCCACGCGCCTGACGGCCTATGCCATGTCGGTTTCCGCGGTGGTGACCATGGCGCATTTTTTTCTCGTCAGGGGGTGGGACGGCCTGATGGTGCCCTGGCCGGTCTATCGGCTCTCGCTGATTCATGCGGTGTTCCACACTGTCCTGCCGACCTTCATGGTCATGTGGGCGGTGGCGCGCATCGGCGCACCTCTGGCGGCCCAGCTCGGCCTGATCGGCCCGGTCTCGATACTGTTCCTGGCCTATGTGTTCCTGGGCGAGCCGATCACCACCATACAGGTCGGCGGCACGGTGTTCGTGGCCGTCAGCGCGGTCGTGCTCGGCCGGCGCTAGCCGCTGCGCCGCGTCGAACGGTTCGCCGTCAGGGCCGGTCGCCGTTGGTGCTCGTGGTGTGGGAGCTGCGCATGGCCTGCTCGATCTCGTCACGGTGCACGTCGTGCGTGACGAAGCCGGCCGTATTGTCCGGCATGGCCAGGTACTCGTCGTGGGCCAGGGTGTTGCGGATGTCCTGCAGGCCCGTTTCCCAGTGCTCGCGCATCGTGGCCAGGCCGAACTGGTAGTCCCGGTGGTGCTGCTCGTAGTCCTTGTCCCGATAGATCAGGTGGATGATGTTGTAGCGTTTGTGGCCGGCAAGCGATTCGGCCCGGCGGCAGGCGGCGTCCTGGTCGCGGATTTTGGCGGGCACCTTGTCGAGCACGTCGCGCAGCGCCCGCTGCATCTTGCGGTATGCGCGCATTTGTTCGGTGACCGCGCGCGTGCGGCTGGAATAGCGGATGTCCTGGATGCGGTCGCCGACGTCCCCGATGTTGCGCGGCGCCGAGCCGCGCGCGCTCCATAGATCAACCTGGAACACGAGGGTGTCGCGCTCGGGCCTTTCGGTCAGCACCTCGGTCAGAGGCGTATTCGAAACCAGCCCGCCGTCCCAATAGTATTCCCCATCGATCTCGATGGCCGGGAAGGCCGGTGGCAGCGCCCCCGAGGCCATGAAGTGTTCGGGCCGCAGGCGCGTGCGCTGGTTGTCGAAATACGCGAAGTTGCCTGTGCGCACGTTCACCGCGCCCACCGAGACGTGGATTCCGCCGTCGTTGATGCGGTCGAAGTCGCACAGGCGCTCGAGCGTGTCCCTCAGGGGGCGGGTGTCGTAATAGCCCACGTTGCCGGGGTCTGTCAGCGGCGTCAACACGGCGGGCGGAAAACGGGGCCGGAAAAATCCTTTCTGCCCGACCAGCAGTGCGCTGCCGGCGTGCAGATTGCCCATGACCTGGCGCGCCATGTCATTGATCTGGAACAGGCTGGCTTCGAGCAGGGGATTGGTGGGCAGGCCACCATAAGGCTGGCAGATCGTGCCCCAGAATTCCCGCAGCCGCTCGATGCGCCGCTCGGGCGGATTGCCCGCCAGGATTGCGAGGTTCAGCGCGCCGATCGAAATGCCGGCGAGGTAGGTGAGCTCGATGCCGGCTTCGTGCAGGCCCTCGTAGACGCCCGCCTGGTACGCGCCCAGTGCGCCACCGCCCTGCAGCACGAGTGCGGTCGTTTCATAGGCTTTGCAGGCCTTGCATAGCAGGCTGGCCTGCTGGGGGGCTGGGGCGGATCTGCGGCTGGGCATCGGGGGGCTCCGTGAGGGTTTGTAGAAAAGCGTCGATTAGCGCGCCTCGGTAACGGCCGCGGTGCAGCACGATGGACAGGCGGCGCTCGAGCGCGAGGAATGGGGTGCGCAGCACACGCAGGCGTCCAGTGGCCACGGCGTCCAGTGTCGCCGCGTACGGCAGGCAGGCAATCCCCAGTCCGGCCATGACGGCCTGTTTGATGGCCTCGATCTGGCCCAGTTCGAGCAGGATCCGGCCGGGCGGTAGCCGGCTCAGGGCCTGCTCGGTCTGGTTGCGGGTGGCCGATCCGCGCTCGCGCAGTATCCAGCGCGCGCCCGCGAAATCCTCGGGGCGCAGCCTGACCCGGGCGGCCAGCGGGTGCGAGGGCGCGGCGCAGACCACCAGCGCATCCGAGCGCCAGGGCAGGGTTTCGAGGCGGGGATGATTGACTGGGCCCTCGACACAGGCCAGGTCGGCCTCGTGATCGAGCAGCTTTTGGGTGATGCTGCGGGTATTGCCCACGTCGAGCAGCAGGGAAACCATGGGATATCGGGCAACGAATGGCCCCAAAAGTTCCCCGACCAGGTAATTGCCGACGGTATTACTGGCGCCGATCCGCAGCTCGCCGTTGAGCTCGCCCGCTTGCGCGGGGTTGCGGCGCTGCATGTCGCGCAGGCGCTCGAGGATTTCCCGCGCCTGGGGCAGTTGCTCGCGGCCGCGGGCATTGAGCCTGAGGCGGCCTCGTTCGCGGTCGAACACGGGGGCGCCGAGCTGACGCTCGAGCTCGGCCAGGGCCATGCTGATGGCTGGCTGTGTCAGGTGCAGTTGCTCGGCCGCGCCGCGCACGCTGCCGGTGGCGGCGATGGTGGCAAAGACCTCGATCTGGCGCAGGCTGATGCCGAGCATGGGGTTCAGTCCTCGGGTTTAGACATCAATGTATTTTATATGATGATTAATAATTGTTGAATTTATTGATGGGGCGTCTCTTTCTAAAATAACGGGAAATCATAAACACATTTCGAGTCCGTTCCCGCATGCCTCCTATTTCCGCTGTTCCGCAAGCCGTGCCCTCCGCCATGCAGACCCGGGAGATTGGCGCCGATGGGCATGGCCGCTCGCCTTCGCGCCTGCATGGTCTGGCCCTGTCGGCGGCCCTGGGGCTGTTGGCCTGGCGCCTCGGTGTGTGGCTGCCGCTGATCGGCGGTCCGGTCCTGGGCATTTTGCTGGGGATGGCGTGGCGCAACGTGATCGGCGTCTCGCCGGTGTACGCGCCGGGTGTCGCCTACGGCTCGCGCCAGGTCCTGCAATGGTCCATCATCGGCCTGGGTTTCAGCCTCAGCCTGGGCCAGGTGGTCGATACGGGCGGCGCCTCGCTCGCGGTCACCCTGGTCACGCTGTCGACGGCCTTTCTCGCCGCCTGGGTGCTGGGCCGCTGGCTGGGCTTGACGGGGCGCCTGTGCACGCTGATCGGCGTGGGCACCGCGATCTGCGGCGGGTCTGCGATCGCAGCCACGGCGCCCATCATTCAGTCCGATGGGCATGACACGGCGCTGGCGGTGTCCACGATCTTTCTGTTCAACGTCGTCGCGGTGCTGCTGTTCCCTTTTCTGGGCCATGTCCTGGGGCTGAGCGATGCGGGTTTCGGGCTCTGGGCGGGAACGGCCATCAACGACACCTCGTCGGTGGTGGCGGCCGGCTACAGCTATAGCGTGGCGGCCGGCGATGTCGCGACCATCGTGAAGCTCACCCGCGCAACCCTGATCATTCCGGTCTGCCTGGTCATCGCGGGCTGGATGGCTTGGCACGCACGGCGTGGCGCGGCGCGCGTGTCGCTGCGGCGGATCTTCCCCTGGTTCATTGTATGGTTCTTGGCCGCCTCGGCGGTGCACACGCTGGGCTGGGTGCCCGCGGTGCTGCAGGAGCCCCTGCACCACGCCTCGCAGTTCCTGATCGTCATGGCCCTGACCGCGATCGGGCTGTCCTCGGATCTGCGCCGCATGGCCGCCGCGGGGTTGCGGCCCTTGCTGCTGGGCTTGGGAACGTGGGTCGCGGTGGCGCTCAGCAGTCTCGGGATGCAGGCCCTGATGGGCATGCTGTAGGCCCGTACCGGCCGACCCGTGGCGTGTGCCGTCGAGCGGGGCGCGACGCTAGGCGAACCACGAGGCCGAGTCGTGGTGGATCGCCACACCCACGATGTAGACGAACACGGCGACCGAGATGAGCGCGGCGATGGCGCGCGTGCGGCGGGTCTTGCCGCGTTTGATGGCGATGGTGCCCACGCCGATGTAGACGAGCAGCAGCACGATCTTGGTCAGGATCCAGGGCTGGTTGGGCCCGATCATGGCTGCCAGGATGACGCCACAGACCAGCAGCACGGTGTCCACGATGTGCGGCAGGATGCGCACGAGGCGCGCCTGCAGCAGGCTCGACTCGACGATCGACCAGTAGGCGCGGATCAGGAACAGCGTGATGCTCAGGCCGACGGCCGTCACGTGCAGGTGTTTGATGAGGTAGTAATAATCCATGGCGGTTTCTTTGAGGATGCGTTGGGGCGGCTCGGCGAGCCTGTTGGGGCGATCTTAACAGGCTCGGGCGGCGGCCCGCGCCGCCCGGGACCGAGGCTCAGGCGATCGGCGCCAGCGCCCAGCCCCCCTCGGCGCCGCCCGCCAACGTGAGCTGGGCGCCGTGGTGGCGCTGCAGCGTGCTGCGGTGGCCGACGCTGACCAGTCGCGTGCCCGGCAGTTCCTCGCGCACCAGCCGGTACATGGCGTCCTCCAGGCCCTCGTCCATGGCCGAGGTGGCTTCGTCGAGGAAGGCGGCGCTGGGCCGGGCGAGCAGCAGGCGTCCGAAGGCGAGCCGCTGCTGTTCGCCCAGCGACAGAATGCGGCCCCAGTCGTCGACATCGTCGAGGCGTGCCTCGAGATGGCCGAGCTGCACCCGGCGCAGGACCTCGCGATCGCGCGCGCGGGTTGCCTCGTCGGCCTGTTCGAGGACGGGGTTGGGGTAGTGCAGGGCGTCGCGCAGCGAGCCCAGGGGCAAGTAGGGCTTCTGGGCCAGGAACAGCGCCGATTCCGCCGGACGCACGACCTCGCCCTCGCCGTAGGGCCAGATGCCGGCGATCATGCGCAGCAGCGTGGTCTTGCCCGATCCCGAGGGGCCGCGGATCAGCAGGGGCTGGGCCGGCGCAACCTCGAGGTCGAGGTCCTTGAGCAGCAGGCGGCCATCCGGCGTGCGCAGGGTGACGCCGTGCAGGGCCAGGCGCTCCCCGTCCTCTCGGGCGGGCGGCAGCGACAGCGCGTGCGCCGCGTCGATCACGTCGTTGAAACCGGTCAGACGGTCCAGGGTGGCGCGGTAGGTGGCGAAATTGTCGTACGCGTTCCGGAAGAACGACAGATTGTCCTGCAGGCGTCCGAAGGCCTGGGCCGTCTGGATCAGGTCGCCCAGGCTGATCTGTTTGGAAAAGAAGCGTGCCGCCTGGATGATGAAGGGAAACACGACGGCCGTCTGGGTCACGACGAAGTTAAAGCCCAGGAACTTCAGGGACCGATAGATGATGGCCCAGGCATTGGCGATCACCTGGGCGAACCAGCGCCGCAGCGCGCTGCCCTCGACGCGCTCGCCGCGATAGAAGGCGATGCTCTCGGCGTATTCGCGCACGCGCACCAGCGCATAGCGGTAGTCGGCGTTGAATTTTTCGTTCAGGAAGTTCAGGCGGATCAGCGGACGGCCGATGCGGATCGCCAGCAGCGTGGCGAGAAAGACGTAGATGAACACCAGGAACACCATGCCGCGCGGGACCTCGATGCCGAGCACGGTCATGGGGCCCGACAGCGTCCACAGGATCAGGGTGAAGGCGATGGTCGAGACGACGGCGTTGATCACCCCGACGGCCAGGGTCATCGAATCCTGCGCAAAGGTCGTGATGTCTTGCTGGATACGCTGATCGGGGTTGTCGGCCAAGTGGCTGAGCGGCTGGCCCCGGTAGTAGGCCTGGCGGTCCATCCAGCGCGCGAGCAGGGTTTCGTTCAACCAGGTGCGCCAGTGGATGACAAAGGCCTGCTGCACGTAGAAATCGAACAGCGAACGGACGACGTGCACGGCCGCCAACAGCGCGAACAACAGCATTGCGAGCCAGAATCCCGATTCGTCGAGCTGCTGCAGGGCCGTGTACATGGTGTTGTACCAGTTCGAGAACAGCACATCCAGGCGCACGGCCGCGAGCGTCAGCAGCAGGATCAGCGCGAGGCCGGCGAGCGGCCGCCAGCTTCGGCGCGGCGAGAAATAGTCCTTGCTCAGCAGCCAGAACTGCCGCCCCCAGCGCGTGAGCCGGATCACGCACCAGGCGGCGGTGGCCGTTGCGAAGAGGGTGATGACGTAGGCTTTGAGCAGCCACAAGCCGCTTTCGATCAAGACCTTGTTCCAGTCCATGGCGAGTCTTTGTCCTTATTGAGAGTTGGCGTGCCGTAATGGATCGTCGGCATTTTAGGGCCTGCCGGTGCCGGAGGGTGAGAACGTGCGGCTTTTTCGCGGCGTTGACGGCCTTTGGGTTGGATGGACAAAACGCCGGATGGTTTCATGCGCGCGCGCGCCGAGCCTTGAGGCCCAGCCGGTGGGCGAGCTTGTGCAGGTTGCTGGGATCGAGCTGCAGCGCGCGCGCCGCCTGGGCCCAGTTGTAGTTGGTCGCAGCCAGGGCATGCTGGATGGCTGTCCGCTGGCAAGACTCGACGCTCTCGCGCAGGGCGCGGATCGCCTGCGCCTCTTGCCGCGTGCCCGAGGGGCTGGCGAGATCGGGCGCGGTCTGCATGCCGGGGCCGTAGAATGGCTCGGTGTCATAGAGATCCTCGCCTTCGGACGATGCCTCCGAGGGGCGGGAGGCTCCCGCCTGGGTGCGGTGCAGGCCTTCGTAGTGGTCCTCGGCCGCCGGCACCTCGGGCGCGTCGAGGTCCAGCAGTTCGGGGCCGATCGTCATCACCTGATCGCGTGAGGCGCCGCGGCTGAGCATCTTGAGGGCGGCGCGGCTGATGACGTGCTCGAGTTCGCGCACATTGCCGGGCCATGGGTAGTGCAGCAGCGCGCGCTCGGCGCCGTAGGACAGGCGCACCCCGCGCAGGCCCAGGCGCGCCCGGTTGAATTCAAGGAAATGGCCCGCCAGGATGAGGGTGTCGCGTTCACGCTCGCGCAGGGGCGGGATGGGCACCGGGTAGACGGACAGGCGATGATACAGGTCGGCGCGGAAGTTCCCTGCGAGGGTGTTGGCCTTCAGGTCTCGATTGGTGGCGGCGATGATGCGCACGTCGGTCTTGATCACGTCGTCGGTGCCCAGGCGCTGGATTTCGCCATTCTGCAGCGCCCGCAGCAGCTTGGCCTGCAGGCCCAGGGGCAACTCGCCCACCTCATCGAGAAACAGGGTGCCGCCCTGGGCGGCCTCGAAACGCCCTGGGCGGTCGCTGGTCGCGCCGGAGAATGCGCCTTTCACGTGGCCGAAGAGCTCGCTCTCGGCCAGCGATTCGGGCAGCGCGGCGCAATTGACGTGAATCATGGGCTTTTGGCTGCGGCGTGACCGGCGGTGCAGCCGGCGCGCGAACAGTTCCTTGCCCACGCCCGTTTCGCCCAGCAGAAGGATGGGCAGGTCGGAATCGGCCACGAGGTCCAGTTCGCGCAGCAGGGACTGGATGGCCTCGCTATGCCCGAGAATCTCGGTGTCCTCGCCGATGCGTTCGATGCCGTGCTGGCTGCTGCCCAGTTGGCGTAGCCGGCGGTTTTCGCGTTCGAGGCCGGTCAGGCGCACAGCGGCCTGCAGGATCAGGCCCAGGCGCCGCAACCGCGCACGCGCCGTCTCGTCGAAGGCGCCCGTGGTCAGCGCATCCAGCGTCATGATTCCCCATGGCCGCTCTTCCTCGTAGAGCGTCATGCCCATGCAGTCGTGCACCGGCAGCGGAGATCCCTTGCGGTCATCCAGCAGGCCGTCGTAGGGGTCCGGCAACACGCTGTCCAAGTCGAACCAGGTTGGGTCGCGCCGCGACAGGATGGTGGCGAAGCGGGGGTGCTGGGCCACCAGAAAGCGCCGCCCCAGGGCCTCGTGCGCCAGGCCCGCGGCTGCGACCAGGCGCAGCGTGTCCCCGCCGTCCAGTGCCAGCAGGCCCACGGCGTCGCAAGAGAAGGCATTGCGGATGGTCTGCGCCGCGCGCTGCAGCCGCACGCCGTCGGGCAGGTCCTCGGCCAGATCGGTCAGCAGTTGATTTTCCATGAAGGTATAAAAGACACTTAAATGGTTATTTATACCATTTTAGAAAGGGTTGTAAATACCCAATTTGATATAGATCAGTGTCTGTCTAAGGGTTAACACTTGGCACATCGATTGCTTAATACTTTATCGAAGTGATCAGGTGGCGTCATCCGGCGCCATGTCGAGAATGCCTGATAGCTGCAGAAGGAGCGCAGAATGGGTGAGTATAAAAAGTTGTGGTGGACGCTGATCGGCGTTCTTTTGGTGACATTCGGCATCCTGGGATGGATGGGCAAGGAAGTCTACAATCAGGCGCCTCCCATCCCGACCCAGGTTGCGACGGCCTCCGGCCATGTCGTGATGACCGAGGGGCAGATTCTGGACGGCCAGAGCGCCTGGCAGTCGGCGGGCGGGATGACGGTCGGCTCGATCTGGGGACACGGCGCCTACCAGGCTCCGGACTGGACCGCCGACTGGCTGCACCGCGAATTGCTGGCCTGGCTGGATCTGGCCGCGCAGGACCAGTTCGGGGTGAACTTTGCCCAACTGAACGGCGATGCCCAGGCGGTGCTGCAGCACCGTCTCAAGGACGAATACCGCAAGAACACCTATGATGCCGCCACGGGCGCCGTCACGGTGTCCGATCGGCGCGCCCAGGCCATCGCCCAGACGGCCGTGTATTACGACAAGCTGTTCGGTGACGACGCCTCCCTGCGCAAGTCGCGCAAAAGCTTCGCCATGAAGGAAGGCACGCTGCCGTCGCCAGAAGCCCGCGCCCGCCTTGCGAACTTTTTCTTCTGGACCGCCTGGGCGGCCTCGACCGACCGGCCGGGGACCGAGGCCAGCTACACCAACAATTGGCCGCATGAGCCCTTGATCGACAACGTGCCCACGGCCGAGAACATCATCTGGTCTCTCATGAGCGTGGTCATCCTGATTGCGGGCGTGGGTCTGCTGGTCTGGGGCTGGGCATTCACGCGTGGGGAGCACGATGACGGACCTGCGCCGGCCCGCGATCCGGTGCTGCAGATTCCATTGACGGCCTCGCAGCGCGCTCTGGGCAAGTACCTGTTCCTGGTGGTGGCGCTGTTCGTCTCGCAGATCTTCATCGGCGGCTTTACCGCACACTATACGGTCGAGGGCCAGACCTTCTACGGCATCAACGTATCCGAATGGCTGCCGTATTCCCTGGTGCGCACCTGGCACATCCAGGCGGCCCTGTTCTGGATCGCCACCGGCTTTCTGGCGGTGGGATTGTTCGTGGTGCCGATTCTCAACGGTGGCAAAGACCCCAAGCACCAGAAGCTCGGCGTGGACGTCCTGTTCTGGGCGCTGATTCTGGTGGTGGTGGGGTCATTCACCGGCAACTTCGCCGCCATTGCCCACCTGATCCCGGCCGAATGGAATTTCTGGCTTGGCCATCAGGGCTATGAGTATGTCGAGCTCGGCCGCCTGTGGCAGATCGGCAAGTTCCTGGGCATCCTGTTCTGGCTGTTCCTGATGCTGCGCGGCATCGTGCCCGCCTTTAAACAAAAGGGCGACAAGAACCTGCTGGCGCTGTTCAGTGCGTCAGTCATCTGCATCGGCCTGTTCTACGGCGCCGGCCTGGCCTATGGCGAGAAGACCCACATCTCCGTCATGGAATACTGGCGCTGGTGGGTGGTCCACCTGTGGGTCGAGGGCTTTTTCGAGGTGTTCGCCACCACGGCGCTGGCGTTCATCTTCTCGACCATGGGCCTGGTGTCCAAGCGCGGCGCCACCATCGCCAGCCTGACCGCGGCCGTGCTGTTCATGCTGGGCGGCACACCGGGCACCCTGCACCACATGTACTTCTCGGGTACCACCACCCCGATCATGGCCATTGCCGCCTCGTTCAGCGCCCTGGAGGTCGTGCCCCTGGTCGTGCTGGGCTACGAAGCCTGGGAAAACTGGCGCCTGAAGGAGCGCGCGCCATGGATGGAAAGCCTGCGCTGGCCGCTGACCTTCTTCGTCGCGGTGGCCTTCTGGAACATGCTGGGTGCCGGAGTCTTCGGCTTCATGGTCAACCCGCCGATCGCGCTCTACTACATCCAGGGTCTGAACACCACGGCGGTGCATGCGCACGCGGCCCTGTTCGGCGTGTATGGCTTCCTGGCCCTGGGCTTCACCCTGTTCGTGCTGCGTTACCTGCGGCCGAACATGCAGTTCAACGAAAGCCTCATGAAGACCGCGTTCTGGGGCATGAACGTTGGCCTGGTCCTGATGATCGTCATGAGCCTGCTGCCCATCGGCCTGATGCAGTTCCACGCCAGCTACAGCGTCGGCACCTGGTGGGCTCGCGGCGAGACCTTCATGCAGCAGGACATCCTGCAGACCCTGCGCTGGGCGCGGACCTTCGGCGACGTGGTGTTCATCGTCGGGGGGTTGGGCGTGATGTGGCAGGTCGTGACCGCACTGCTCGACCGCGAGGCCGCGCCGTCGGCCCCCGGCACCGAGCTGGCACCGCAACGGGCCTAGGCGGTCCGTCCCGCCGCGCTGAGCGTCCGGCACGGACGTTCAGCGCCGGCCAACACTTTCCAGCACAGCACGCGCCCGACAGCGCGTGCTGTGCGTTCCGCGGCCTTCAGACCCCGATGTCCTCGTTCCAGAGACTGGGGTTCTCGGCGATGAAGCGGCGCATCAGCTCGAGGCATTCCGGATCCTGCAGGACCTCGAGCTCAACCCCGCGCGAGCGCAGCAGGTCTTCCTCGCCCATGAAGGTCTGGTTCTCGCCGATGATGACCCGGGGAATGCCGTACAGCAGGATTGTGCCGCTGCACATGGCGCAGGGCGACAGCGTGGTGTAGAGCACCGCCTCGCGGTAGACGCTGGCCGGCTGGCGGCCGGCGTTTTCGAGCGCGTCCATCTCGCCGTGCAGAATGGCGCTGTTTTTCTGCACCCGCCGGTTGTGGCCCCGGCCGATGATGCGTCCGCGGTGCTCGATCACCGAGCCGATGGGAATACCGCCCTCGGCCAGGCCCTTGCGCGCCTCCTCGATGGCTGCCCGCATGAAAGGATTGCTCATGGCCTGGTCTCCGTGGGGATTGTGGATGCCTGCATGATAAGGGCTTCGGACCGTCCGATGGAATCTCAGGCCGCCAGGGGGCGTCGTCCGGCACCGCGCACGCTCAGGGCGCCCAGGATGAACGTCAGCGCCAGCGTTGGCAGGGCGCTGCCGTACTGCGGCGCCCATTGCGCCAGGGCGTGATAGCACAGGATGCCCAGCACCCAGATCAGGGCCGGGCCCACGTGCAGGCCGCGGCCCGATACGGCGATGGGCCCCGTCGTCAGCCCCAGGCGTCCCAGGATGGTGCCGAACAGTGGCACGAAAACCGAGCTCAGCGTCAGTAGGAAGGGCTCCAGGCTGTGCATCGGCAAGACCATGGCCAGGACGATCGAGAGGGCTGCGAGCGCCACGCCCCAGCCGCGCACGCTCAGGCGCGGCGTGATGCTGTGGGCGGAGATCGAACCCGAATACAGGTCGCCGTAGGTGTTGTCCAGTTCGTCCACCAGGATCAGGCCCAGGGCCATGAGCCCGCCCTGCGCCAGCAGCAGGGCGCCGATCATGTCGGTGTCGGTGCCGGCCGCCGTGATCACCAGCACGCCCAGCGCATAGCACCAGATGTTCGCCACGGTGTAGCCCAGCCAGGTGCCGGCGAACGCGGCGCGGCCGCTGCGTCCGTGGCGGGCGTAGTCGGCCACCAACGGTAGCCACGAGACGGGCATGGCGATCACCAGGTCCAGGGCGCCGAACACCCCCAGGCCGCCGGCGCCGGGCCGCAGCCAGGCGGCGCGCAAGCCCTCGGCGTCGAGCTTCATCAGGAATTGGAAGGTCAGCCAGACCAGCGAGGCGATCACCAGCGGCAGCCCGTAGCGGCTGACGAAGCGGCGCACCAGCGTGATCATGGAGCCGCACAGCAGGGCCGTGACCACCAAGCCCCAGAACAGGGTCGGGAGCACGAGGCCGAGCTCCAGGCCGAAGGCTTGGCGGCCGATCGCGATCGTGCCGTCGCGCATGACGACCAGCTCGAACGTAGCCCAGCCGAGCAGTTGGATGATGTTCAGGAATACCGGCAGGCGCGCGAAGCGGCTGCCATAGACGGCATGTATCAGGCCGGCGCTGGACAGGCCGCTGTCGCAGCCCAGGCGGGCCACCCAGGCCAGTAGCCCCGCGCCCAGGATCGAGCCGATGATCACCGCCGCGAGCGCGTCGCGCACGCCCAGGGCGGGGACGAGATAGGCGCCGACCTGCATGACGAGCAGGCCCACGCCCAGGCTGAACCACAAAGCCGTGTGGTCCCGCCAGCCGAAGACGCGCTGTGCGTCGGGCAGCGGGGCCAAGGCCTGGTTGGCGGGGGAGGGGGATGGGGAGGAAGAAGCCATGCTGCGCCTTTGGTCGTGAGCACAGGAAAAAGGCGCTGACCGCAGGGCGGCCGAGGCTAGCCGCTTTCCTGCGCGAGGATGATCTCAATCAGGTTCGAAGGGACTGTCTCAGCCGCGTGTGCGGCACCCCTAGCGACGCTCGTGTAACGTAGCGATTGTAGGGCGCCGCCAAGACGGCCCGCAAGCCCGGCTCCGCGCCCGCCTTGGCCCAGGGTTCAACGATATAATAGGCGGCCTTTCATGGGTGATTTATGTTCGCTTTGCTTGAGGCTCGGCGGGCCGGCCTGTTGGCCCCGCGTTACTGGCTGCCCAATATCGTGGCCGGGGTCATCGTCGGCGTGGTTGCCCTGCCGCTGGCGATGGCCTTCGCCATTGCCTCGGGAGTCAAGCCCGAGCAGGGCCTGTACACGGCCATCATCGCGGGGCTGGTGGTATCCGTGTGCGGCGGTAGCCGCATCCAGATTGCCGGGCCCACCGGGGCGTTCATCGTCATCCTCTCGGGCATCGTGGCCGATCACGGCGTCGATGGCCTGCAGCTTGCCACTCTGATGGCGGGCCTGATGCTCTGCGGCTTCGGGCTGGCCCGGATGGGTGCGGTGATTCGCTACATTCCGATGCCGGTGATCATCGGCTTCACCGCGGGCATCGGCGTCATTATCTGGGTGGGACAGTGGCAGGATTTCTTCGGCCTGCCCGCCGCGCCCGGGCGCTACTTTCATGAAAAAATCTGGCACCTCGTCCAGGCCTTTCCGCAGTTCGACCCGCTCACGACCTTGTTCGGGATCGGCTCGCTCGCCCTGGTGATCCTGCCGCTGCGGGTCCGCGCTCTGCGCCGCATCCCCGGGCCGCTGCTCGCTTTGGTGGCCGCCACTCTGATTCAGGGGGTTTTCCAGTTTCCCCAGGTCGCCACCATCGGCAGCGCCTTTGGCGACATTCCGCGCGGCCTGCCGGAGTTCACCTGGCCGCAATGGTCGCTCGACCGGCTGCTCAGCCTGATCGGGCCGGCCTTTGCGATCGCCATGCTCGGTGCCATCGAATCCCTGCTGTCGGCTGTGGTTGCCGACAGCATGGCGGGCACGCGTCACGATTCCAATGCCGAGCTCATGGGGCAGGGGCTGGCCAACATTCTCTCACCGCTGTTCGGCGGCATCGCCGCCACGGGCGCGATCGCCCGGACCGCCACCAACATCCGCAGCGGCGGCAATAGTCCGCTGGCGGGCATTGTCCATGCGGTGACGCTGGTGCTCGTTTTGCTGTTGCTGGCGCCGCTGGCCCGCCACATCCCGCTGGCGACCTTGTCGGCGGTGTTGTTCGTCGTCGCCTGGAACATGAGCGAGGCGCCGCGCTTCATCCGGCTCGCGCGTCGCGCGCCGCGCGCCGATGTCGTCATCCTGTTGGTGACATTTTTCCTGACGGTGTTCGCCGACCTAGTGGTGGCGGTGAATATCGGCATTGTGCTGGCGGTGTTGCATTTTCTGCGCCGCATGGCTGATAGCGTCGATGTCGTGGCGCAAGGCGAGGACCTCCTGCGCCGTGAACTGGGCGCCGGAGGCTTCGAGGGTTTGCCGCCCGGCGTCGAGGTGCGCGAGGTCAGTGGCCCGTTGTTCTTTGCCGCGGTCGAGCGTCTGCGCCTTGCCCTGGAGGGTTCGCGCGCCGAGGCGCTGGTGCTGCGGCTCGAGCGCGTCCCCTTTGCCGACGCCACGGCCCTGCAGGCGCTGGACGAGTTGGCCACCGAACTCGCGGAGCGCGGCGTGCGCCTGGTGTTGTGTGGCGCGAACGCGCGCGTAGCCGGCAAGCTGCGGCGCATGGGGGTGCTCGATCGCCTCGGCGAGGACGGCACACAGCCCGACCTGCCGCGTGCGCTGGTGTACTTGCGCGGCGATGCGCCGCAGCCCGGGCTGCTCAGCGATCCGTGGTGAGGTCGGGCCAGGCCGAGCGCAGTGCATCCGCCAGCCCCGATTTCAAGGCTTTGAACAGGCCGGATCGCGGGCTGGGCCCCAGCGTGTCCAAGGAGGCAATGCGTTCCGGCAGATAGCGCCGGCTCGAGCCGAGCGCCGACTCGAGCCGGTTGGCTTGGCCGGTCAGCGCGGTTGGATCGATTCGGGCGAGGATCAGCCCGTGCACCAGTCCCGCATGCAGGTCGCGCGGCCCGTCGGGGATGCGGCGCCAGACCTGGGCCGTGCCCGCGATCTTGCGGGCCGGCTCGCCGACGGCCAGATTGAATCGCCCATCGCAGAATGAACCCTCGACGGCCTGGGCGCGTGCGTCGATGCCCAGTGGGGTCAGGGCGGCTTGGATGATGGCGCAGATCAAGCGATACAGCGCCTCTGAGTGGTCGAGAGGCCGGCCCCGGAGGGGCAACGCGAGGCTGAGGTTCAGGATTCCGGGGCCCTGCGGCACCACCCCGCCGCCCGATTGCCGGACCGCGATTGGCCAGCCTTCGCGGGCAAAGGCCTCGCGGACGTGGTCGAAGCCGGGTAGGGACGCATAGGTGCGCGGCACGACCAGCCCCCGGGGCGCTTCCCAGATCCTGGCCACGGGCCCCAGCGCCGCCGCCTGTGGAATCAAGTCCTCGTCGGCGCGACCGTCGCTGGACGAGGCGGCGGGCAGAATCAGGAACCGCATGCGGCGGATGGCTCGCGGGCGCGTGTCATGCGCGCCTCAGGGCTGGCGCGAGGCTGCGAAGGCCTCCTCGTCCATGAACAGGTAGCGGATCGCGTCGATCAGGCCCAGGACCACGGCCAGCGGGGTGAACCAGTACCAGATGAGCAGATAGCCCAGTCCCCAGCCGACTTGCCCGAGGTAGAAGCGGTGTGCGCCCAGCCAGCCCAGGAACAGGGCCAGGACGATGGCGATCTTGCGCTGCGTGGACGACACGGCCAGGACATCCCGGCGCGAGCGCAGCACCCAGAAACTGATCGGAATCGTCAGCAGCAGGGCCAGCAGGACCTTGCCGGTGTGCAGATGCAGATAGTAGGCGACGGCATCGAACAGCTCGCCGAAATTGCGCACCAGGACGCCCGTCAGGGCGGAGATCCAGGCAAAGACCTCGTGGAATGCCGTTTCACCGAAGCTCAGGGCCAGCAGGATGACGACGAAGATCGCGAGGACCAGGATGATGTTCTTGAGCATGGCGGTTTCCGCGGGGCGTCTGGCGTGGCCGAAGCGGCCGGGATGCCGGAAGGCCCATTCTATGCCGATTTACGTTTTCCCCAGGGAGCAGGGGCCTGGTGCGCGGCTCGCATGGCCGCTAAGCCTCTGATTGCGGAATGTATTTGCAACATGTTTTTGTTGCTTTAATAATTATTTGTTACACAAAGACCATGGGCGCGAGGAAAGTATCTGTGATTTTTGGGTAATTTGGCACTATACTTGGCAATGTTATGTAAAAAATGCATGAAAGTGTCTTTTAGATGTCATTTCCAAATTAATAGATTAATTTAAATATGACATTTTGAATCTGTAAACACAGGCTGTCCGGTATTTCATAGTCATCGTCCGAGCCTTCTCCGCAGGCCATGATCCCCGAAGGAAATCCATGCCAAACCTAGATTCCGCGCTCTTGAACGACATCCGGGAAGTCAATCTTTCATATCTGATGCTGGCCCAGCGCCTGTTGAGGGAAAACCTGGCCGCCGGCATGTTCCGCCTGGGCTTCGACGCCGATGTGGCGGAAACCATCCTTAAGCTCTCGCCGGCCCAACTCGTGCGGCTGGCGGGCTCCAATTCGGTGATCTGCGGGTTCCGCCTGAACGATGGTCAACTGCTCTCGTCGCTGACGCATGAGGTGCTGGGCGGGGTGCTGCAGCAGGCGCATTCCACCATTCTGCTGTCGCAGCGGGATACCTCGCCCGCCTGACCACTGACCCTTCGACCATATTCCTCATGTCCACGAAAAGCGTCGCCCGGGAGGCGAGCGAAATACGCCTCGCCACCGAGATGATCCGTCTTGGCGCGCGTCTGCAGGTGCTCCAGGCCGAGACCTCGCTGAGCTACGATCGTCTGGCAAGACTCTATCGCGAGGTCAAAAAAGCCTCCCCGCCCAAAGGCATGCTGCCGTTCTCCGTCGACTGGTTCACGACCTGGCTGCCAAACATCCACTCCAGCATGTTCTATGGCATCTACCAGTTCATGGATCGGTATACGCCGGCCAAGAAATCCCACGCCCTGGTCGAGGCCTATAGGCTCTACCTCGAGCAAGCCCACGCTGGCGTCCTGCCCGGGGACGCGTCCGGCGAACCCGTGCTCAGCTTCACCCGCGCCTGGATGTTGGTGCGGTTCTTCGACAGCGGCCTGCTGCAACTGACACCCTGCGGACAGTGCACGGGCACTTTCGTGGCGCATGCACACGATCCTCAAAACGGGTTCATCTGCGCGATCTGCAAGCCGCCGCCGCGCGCCGGCAAGACCCGGGCGCGCCGCAAGGCTGCCGAGGCCATGTGACCGGCCGCGGGGGCGGCGCGCATCGCGGTGCAGGGATTTGACGACAAAAACCCCTATTGAATGACGCTTTTGATGGGCGTCGCTCGGGCGATGATTGTCGGTATTTGGATTTCAGGGCGCGCAAGTGTTTATCATCTTTGGCTATGCGATCGTTCTTGGCGCGGTGCTCATCAGCTACATCGCCATGGGCGGACATCTCGGCGCCTTGTATCAGCCGTTCGAGTTCGTCCTGATCGGCGGCTCCGCCCTGGGCGCCTACATTGCCGCCAGCAACGGCGCCTCGGTGAGGCTGCTGCTGCATGCCATCCCCAGGGCCGTGCGCCGCAATCCCTACGGGAAATCCCTGTATATGGAGCTCATGGCGCTGCTGTACACCCTGCTGAACAAGGCGCGGCGCGATGGCCTCATGGCGATCGAGTCCGACATCGAGGATCCGGGCTCCAGCCCCATCTTTTCCCAATACCCCCGCGTGCTGCGCGATGCCAAGCTCATGGAGTTCCTCACGGACTACCTGCGCATCATGATCAGCGGCAACATGAACTCCTTTGAGATCGAAACCTTGATGGACCAGGAGATCGAGGCCCTGCACAGCGAGCATCACAACCCGGTCAATGCCGTGCGCGCCGTGGCCGACGCCTTGCCGGCCTTCGGTATCGTCGCCGCCGTGCTCGGGGTGGTCAAGGCGCTGGCGGCGGTCGATCAGCCCCCGGTCGTTCTGGCCGACTTGATTTCCAAGGCGATGGTGGGCACGTTCCTCGGCATCCTGCTGTCCTATGGATTCGTCGCGCCGTTCGCCTCCGCGGTCGAACGCCAGTCGGTGGCTTCGATCAAGGTGCTCGAGTGCATCAAGGTCACATTGCTGGCCAGCATGAACGGCTATCCACCGCCCCTGGCGATCGAGTTCGGGCGCAAGGTCCTGTTCTCGTCGGTGCGGCCCTCGTTCACCGAACTCGAGTCACACGTGCGCCAGGCCAAGAGCCAGGCGGCTCGCTAGGGCCGCGGAATGGCCAAGCTCGACTCGGGCCGGATCGTCGTCAGACGCAAGCGCGTGTACGGCGAGTCCAGCCATGGCGGCAGCTGGAAGATCGCCTACGCCGACTTCATGACGGCGATGATGGCTTTCTTTCTGGTCATGTGGCTGTTGATGCTGGTGCCGACGCGCGATCTCAAGATCATCGCCGAGTATTTCCGCATGCCGCTCATGACGGCGATCTCGGGTGGCCCCAACATCGACACCAGCGAGTCGGTGATTCCCGGGGGCCAGCCCAGCATCGTGCCCAACACCTTTCCGCTGCCGGCCTCGCACCAGAGCGATGGCGACGAGGACCAGGAGGACGCCATGCGCCTCGAGAACCTGCAGCGCGAGCTCGAGAACCTGATCGAGCACAATCCGGTCCTGCAGCAGTTCCGGCCTCAGCTCCTGCTGGACATGACTCCGGACGGCCTGCGCATCCAGATCCTGGATCAGCAGAACCGGCCGATGTTCGCCACCGGCAGCGCCATCGTGCAGACTTATATGCGCGACATTTTGCGCGAACTCGCCCCTGCGGTGAGCCGGTTGCCCAATTCGATCACGGTTTCGGGGCATACGGACGCCATGCGCTACGCGGCCGGCGACCGGCAGTACAGCAATTGGGAGCTTTCCGCCGATCGCGCGAACGCCGCGCGCCGCGAGCTTGTGGCCGGCGGCCTCGTCGAGAACAAGATCAAGCGCATTCTCGGCCTAGCCGATACCGTCAATCTCATTAAAGAAAATCCATTCGCAGCCGTTAACCGGCGTATCAGTATATTGGTGTTGAATCGCCAGGCGGAACGCCGTATCGACGAGCAGAACGCCGCAGGGCGAGACGCCACTCAGCTTCGCGAGCGCCTGGGCACGCCATTCGAGCCGGACGCGCCCATGGCGGACCCCGGGGCTGATCCGGCGGCGCCTGCGGACGCAGCTCCGCAGGCGCCCACGGACTCCGCGCCACCCCCGTTTCCCGCCGGGGCGACGGGTGAGGCGCCGGCGGTCCCGGCGGCGCCCCCAGGGCCGTCGGCTCCCCTGGGCGGTCCGACAGGGCCCACCCAGGGGGCGGCCGTGGACGCTGGCGTGGTTCGCGGTCCGGCGTCCGCGCCCAGGGCGCGCACCAATCACGGCTAAGGACGAAAGCATGAGCGCTGGTGTGGATCTGAGTGAGTTCTTCGATACGTTCTTCGACGAGGCCGACGAATTGCTCGCCGAAATGGAGCAACTCCTGCTCGGCCTGGACCCGAGCGCGCCGGATGTGGACGAGCTCAACGCCATTTTCCGAGCAGCGCACTCGATCAAGGGTGGAGCGGCCACGTTTGGCTGTTTTGAGGAATTGGCCAAGACCACCCATCTGCTCGAGAACCAATTGGACCTGATCCGCCACGGCGAGATGCCGCTGCGTCAGGACATGATCGACCTCTTTCTGGAAACCAAAGACGTGCTGACCGAACAAGTTGCCGCCTATCGCGAATCCGGGAAACCCGACCAGGACGCGTACGAGCGAATTTGTGCGCAACTGCGCCAGCTTGCGCTGGAGCAGCAGGGCGAGGCCGCCACGATCCAGGCGCCGTCCTCGCCTGCCGACCGTCCGACCTCCCCGGACCCGGCCCTCGCCGATCCGCCTGCCGCCGAGTCCGGTACCGACCTGCCACTGCGGGTCCACGTCGCCCGGATCCGGGACAAGGACATCGGGCCGCTCGCGGCCGAAATGGCGCTGATGGGCGAGGTGCTGCACGAGGAGCATCGGGACGGGGCCTTGTCGATCTGGCTCGAGACCACCGCGACGGCCAGCGACCTCGAGGCCGTGTGCTGCTTCGTCGTCGATGCCGATCAGGTCTCGGTGCGGCCCGAGGCCTTGCCCAGCGCCGCCGCGTCGCGGCCCGAGGCGACCGCCGCGCTCTTTGCCGAGGCCGCGCACGCCATCGAGACCGCCCTCGATGCGGGGCCCCCAGCCAGTCCCGCAGCCGCCACCCTGGCCGAACCCGCGCCGGCCGGGGCCGCCGATGACGCATCCGAGCCACCGGCCGCTCGCGACGACAAGGCGGGCAGGCTCGGCAAGGCCGGCAAGCCCAAAGAAACCGGCACCATCCGCGTCGGCGTGGAAAAGGTCGACCAGATCATCAATTTGGTGGGCGAACTCGTCATCACCCAGGCCATGCTGGTCCAGACCTCGCAATCCCTGGATCCGGTGCTACATGACCGTCTGCTCAACGGTATCGAGCAGCTCGAGCGCAACGCGCGCGACTTGCAAGAGGCCGTCATGTCCATCCGCATGATGCCGATGGACTACGTCTTCAGCCGCTTCCCGCGCGTGGTGCGTGAGAACGCCACCCGCATGGGAAAACGCATCCGCCTGGTCACCAAGGGCCAGGCGACCGAACTCGACAAGAGTCTGATCGAGCGTATCATCGACCCGCTGACGCACCTCGTGCGCAACAGCCTGGACCATGGCTTCGAGATGCCCGAGGTCCGCCAGGCCCAAGGCAAGGATCCCGAGGGCACCTTGATCCTGTCGGCGCAGCACAACGGCGGCCAGATCGTCATCGACGTCATCGACGACGGCGCGGGCCTCGACCGCGCGCGCATCCTCAAAAAGGCGATCACCCAGGGCTTTCCGGTCTCCGAGTCCACGCCCGACGAGGAGCTCTGGCAGTTGATTTTCGCGCCCGGGTTCTCGACGGCCGAGAAAGTCACCGACATTTCCGGGCGAGGCGTGGGCATGGATGTGGTGCGGCGCAATATCCAGGGCATGGGCGGGCACGTCCAGCTTTCGTCCAGGGCCGGCGAGGGGACCACCACGCGGATCGTGCTGCCCCTCACGCTCGCGATCCTCGACGGGATGTCCGTTCGAGTCGGTGCGGAAACCTTCATCCTGCCGCTGTCCCACGTCACCGAATCCATGCAGGCCACCGCCGACCAGATCCACAACATCTCGGACACCGAGCGGATGCTGCACGTGCGCGGCGAGTACCTGCCGGTCGTCGCGCTGCACGAGGTGTTCGGCGTCGAGGGCGCCGAGGCCAACCTGACGCGTGCCATCGCGGTCATCTTGCAGGCCGAGGATGTGCGTTTCGCCTTGATGGTCGATCACTTGATCGGCCAGCACCAGGTCGTGGTCAAGAATCTCGAGGCAAATTATCGCAAGGTGCCGGGTATTTCGGCGGCCACCATCCTGGGCGATGGCAGCGTCGCGCTGATCGTGGACGTCTTTGCGCTGCGGCGCGCGTCCGCTCTGCGCGCCGTGGCTTGATCCTCTTCACGTTCGGAGACCATCATGAATCTCAATCAAAAACGGGACCAGGCCGAGGGCCAGGGCAAGGAGTTCCTGGTCTTCACGCTGGCCGAGCAAGAATACGGCATCGATATCCTCAAAGTCCAGGAAATCCGAGGCTACGACAACCAGTCGGTCACCCGGATCGCGAACGTGCCGTCCTTCATCAAGGGGGTGACCAATCTGCGCGGGGTCATTGTCCCCATCGTTGATCTACGCATGAAGTTCAACCTGGACAAGATCGAATACAACCACCAGACCGTGGTGGTGATCCTGAACGTCCATTCGCGGGTGATGGGGGTCGTGGTCGATGGCGTGTCCGACGTGTTGATGCTGCAGTCCTCCCAGATCAGCCCGGCACCGCAATTCGGGTCCGCCTTCTCGACCGAGCACTTGATGGGCATCGGCACTGTGGGCGAGCGCATGCTGATCCTGGTAGACATCGAAAAGCTCATGACCAGCGACGAAATGGCGCTGGTCGAGAGCGCGGCGGCCTGATCGGCCCTCCGCGCATTCCCTGACATCCAGAGGCGGGACTCTTCATGCAAATAGGCAAAAAAGTCTTATTCGGCGCCCTCAAGGTTCGCACCAGCCTGATCCTGGTGTTGACCTTTTTCTTTGTCATGCTGGTCGCGGGGGCGGCGCTCGGCGTGCTGTCGCTCAGGTTCAACAATGATGCCCTCAAGAGCATCGTTCGAGACCAGCACACCGCCTCCAGCATGGACGCGGCGATCAACCAGTATCAGGATGTCCAGGTGATGATGGGCCGCACGATGGCCAGCTTCACCGTGAACAGCGATCTGCTCAACAACAGCATCGTCTCGAGCTGGAGCGGCGATGAGCAGGCCAGCGGCCTGAGCGATGCCAGCCAGGCCCTGCTCAAAGAGGCCGAACGCCAGATCGCCCGTTCCCGAGAGGCTTTTTCCGTGTTCAAGACTCAGGCCGAGGCGACCATGGCGCCCGAGAGCGGCTACGACCGCGTGATCAACGCCTATGACGAGTTGACCAGCAGCGGCCTGACCAAGCTCCTCGACGCCCTGAAGAGCGGCCAGATGGAGACCTACAACGATGTTCTCACCAATCTCGTCGTGCCCATGGAGGCCAACCTGCAGCAGTCCTACGAGACCCTCAAGGAGTATCAGCGGCTGCACATCGCCGAGGCCGTGACCCGCGAGGAAACCCTGTTCGAGCGCGTCGTGGCGATCGTCGGCGTCTCGATGCTGGTGGCCTTGCTGTTCGCCTTCTCGGCCTATGTATTCCTGCAGCGGGTCGTGTTGCGGCCCCTGGCCAATGCCGGCGCCCACTTCGACGGAATTGCCGCCGGTGATCTGACCAGGCCCATCGCCGCCACGGCGCGCAACGAGATCGGCGTGCTGTACGAGGCCATGCGCCGCATGCAGGACGGCCTGTCCCGGACCGTCGCATCGGTGCGCGGCGGCGTGGGCGAGATTCGCAACGGGTCGCAGGAAATCTTTGCCGGCAACACAGATCTCAGCAGCCGGACCGAGCAGCAGGCGGCCTCTCTGCAGCAGACGGCCGCCAGCATGGAGGAGCTCGCCAGCACCGTGCGCCAGAACTCGGACAATGCCGAGCAGGCCGATCGCCTGGCCAAGAGCGCGGCCGAGGTGGCGCAGCGCGGCGGCGCGGCGGTGGCCGTCGTGGCCGAGACCATGACCGGGATCACCGCGAGCTCGGGCAAGATGTCCGAGATCGTCAGCGTGATCGACGGCATCGCCTTCCAGACCAACATTCTAGCGCTCAATGCCGCCGTCGAGGCCGCGCGAGCGGGCGAGCAGGGCAAGGGCTTTGCCGTGGTCGCGGGCGAGGTGCGGTCCCTGGCGCAGCGCAGCGCCCAGGCCGCCAAGGAAATCAAGGGCCTGATCGACGAATCCATCGGGCGGGTCAAGGAAGGCTCCGAGCGCGTCGGCGACGCGGCGCGCATCATGGACGAGATCGTCAAGTCCGTGCAGGGCGTGACCGCCATCATGCACGAGATTTCGTCGGCATCGCGCGAACAGTCCGACGGCATCGTGCAGATCAATCAGGCGGTGACCGAAATGGATGGGGTGGTTCAGCGGAATGCCGCGCTCGTCCAGCAGGCGGCGGCGGCGGCGGGCTCCCTGCAGGAGCAGGCCGAGCGCCTCGCCGAGGCGGTTTCGGTCTTCAAGATCCGCGAGGGCGGCGAGGTGATCGACGTATCGGGCGGTGCGCTGGGATACCGGTCTCAGCCTGTGCTGCCCACCCTGGCACTGAATACGTGAGCCGTGTGATGCACAGGCGCGCGGCATGAGCAGCGAAACGCTGGCGACCTCGTTTTTTTCCCAACCGATCCTGCCCAGGGCCGAGCCGGACGAGCTCTCGCGTGCTGTCCAGATTCTGCGGCGGCGCACGGGCATCGTCCTGGGCGAACACAAGATGGACATGGCTGCGCGCACCCTGGGCCTGCGCACGCGCCATCTGGGCCTGGAGTCCGTGCGCGACTACCTGTCCATGCTCGAGCTCGATGCGGCGGCTCCCGAATGGGAGCGCTTCATCAGCGCATTCACGATCAATCACACCGCGTTTTTTCGCGAGCGGCATCATTTCAAGATCTTGGCCGAGTGGGTCAAGTCGCGCAAGCGGCCGGTCACGGTCTGGTGCTGCGCCGCCTCCACTGGCGAGGAGCCCTATACCATCGCCATGACCCTGCACGACGCCTGCGGGCAGTCCGAGGCGGGCTTGTCGGTCATCGCCACCGACATCGACGCCCAGGCGATCGAGCAGGCGCGCGCGGGGATCTATACGCTGGACCGGATCAAGCCCGTGCCGCCCGATTTTCTCAAACGTTATTTCCTGCGTGGATCGGGCCGGCAGGCGGGGATGGCCAAGGTTAAGCCCGTGCTGTACGAGATGGTGTCCTTCGATGTGCTGAACCTGGTGGCGCCCCAGTGGCCGCTCACCCAGCAATTCGACGCCATCTTTTGTCGCAACACGATGATCTACTTCGACAAGCAAACCCAGACTCGGATCCTCGAGCGCTTCGTACCCTTGCTCAAGCCCGGCGGCCTGCTGTTTGCCGGGCACTCCGAGAATTTCACGTACCTGACCAAGGCCTTGCGCCTGAAGGGGCAGACCGTTTATACCCTGGCCTGACAGGTCGGGCGCAATCAGACATGGCACCCATGAAGAAAATCCGCGTTTTGTGTGTGGACGATTCGGCGCTGGTCCGCAGCCTCATGAGCGAGATCATCGGCGGGCAGTCCGATATGGAAGTGGTGGCCACGGCGCCCGACCCGCTGGTCGCCCGCGAGCTCATCAAACAGCACAACCCCGACGTGCTGACGCTGGACGTCGAGATGCCACGCATGGATGGGCTGGATTTTCTCGAACGCTTGATGCGCCTGCGGCCCATGCCGGTGGTGATGGTGTCCTCGTTGACCGAGCGAAATTCCGAGGTGACCTTGCGTGCGCTCGAACTCGGCGCGGTCGATTTCGTGACCAAGCCCAGGCTGGGCTTGCGCGACGGGCTGCTCGAGTACAGCGACATGATCGCCGACAAGATCCGCGCCGCCGCGCTCGCCCGGCCGCGCCAGCGCCAGATGGTGGACGGGGGCGCCCGCAAGCGCCTGGCGGTGGCGTTTGCGACCACCGAAAAACTCGTCGTGATCGGCGCCTCGACGGGCGGCACCGAGGCCATCCGTCATGTCCTCGAACCCCTGCCGGCCAATAGTCCGGCCATCATGATCACGCAGCACATGCCCGCAGGTTTCACGAAATCCTTCGTCCAGCGTCTCGACGGCCTGTGCGCGATGAGCGTCCACGAGGCCGAGGACGGACAGCGCGTGCTGCCGGGCCACGTTTATCTCGCGCCGGGCGGCGTCGCGCACATGAAGCTCGCGCGCTCGGGGGCCAATTACGTCGTCAAGCTCGAGTACTCCGAGCCGGTCAACCGCCACCGGCCATCGGTGGATGTGCTGTTCCACTCGGCCGCGCAGGTCGCGGGCCGGAACGCCATCGGCGTGATCCTCACCGGCATGGGCAAGGACGGCGCGCAGGGCTTGCTGGCCATGCGCGAGGCCGGCGCGCGCACCTTCGCCCAGGACGAGGCGAGCTGCGTCGTCTTCGGCATGCCGCGTGAAGCCCTGCTGATCGGGGCGGCCGAGGAGGCCGTCCCGCTGGCGGACATGAGCGAGAGAATACTCAAGAGCGTGGGCGCCTATGGGCACCGGGTTTGAGGCCCGCACGGCCCCGCCCCAAATGGATGCGTACTGACACCTTTGATATTGGAGAGTGACCGGTGGTACAGAAAACCATGAAAATCCTGATCGTCGACGATTTCCCGACGATGCGCAGGATCATCAAGAACCTGCTCAAGGACCTGGGGTTCGAGAATGTCGATGAGGCCGAGGACGGCGCCATCGGCCTCGAGAAGCTGCGTAACGGCAACTTCGATTTCGTGGTGTCGGACTGGAACATGCCCAATATGGATGGGCTGACGATGCTGCAGCAGATCCGGGCCGATCCCAACCTGGCGTCTGTGCCCGTCCTGATGGTGACCGCAGAGGCAAAAAAGGAAAACATCATTGCGGCGGCCCAGGCGGGGGCGAGCGGCTATGTGGTCAAGCCCTTTACCGCCGCCACCCTCGAGGAAAAACTCAACAAGATCTTCGAGAAACTCTGAGTGGAGGACGGCATGACAACGGACAACAGCATGAGCCTCGGTGCGTTCCCCGAGGAACCCATAGACCTGATCCACCGGATCGCGCAGTTAACCCGGATGTTGCGCGAGAGCATGCGCGAACTGGGCCTGGACCAGGCGATCAAGGATGCGGCGCACGCGATCCCCGATGCGCGCGACCGCCTGCACTACGTCGCCCAGATGACCGAGCAGGCCGCCAACCGCGTCCTCAACGCCGCCGAGCAGATCCAGCCCTGGCAGGACGCCCTGCAGGGCCAGGCGCAGGATCTGGATACGCGCTGGCAGGCGTGGTTCGACCATCCGGTCGAGCTGGGCCAGGCGCGCGAGCTGGTGGATGCGACGCGGGCCCTGCTCAAGGACATCCCGGAAAAGACCCAGGCCACCCAGCAAAACGTCATGGAGATCATCATGGCCCAGGATTTCCAGGATCTGACCGGCCAGGTGATCATGAAGATGCTGGGCGTCGTCACCGCCATCGAGACCGAGCTCGTGCAGGTGTTGATCGACAACGTGCCCCAGGACCGGCGCGAGGAAACCCGGTCGCTGCTCAACGGGCCGGCGGTCAAACCCGACGGCAAGGCGGATGTCGTGGCCAATCAGGACCAGGTCGACGATCTGCTCGCGAGCCTCGGTTTCTGAGCGGCACGCGGGGCGGTGACGTGCCGTTGCGGGTGCAAACGAGCGGTCCGGGCGAATCATGAATTGATGTCTAGATACGGCCCATGACGGAATGGGCGACCGGTCAAAAGGAGACAGCATGAAAAGAGATCACGGCAGGACCCTTGGCCTGGGACGGTTGCTCAATCGCCTGAGCCATGGACACGCGACGCTCGCCGACCGATCCTGGACCCTGAGTCCGGCGGCTTGGCCGGTGGGCCGCTTCCTGGATTCCTTGAGGGCGCGCTTCGTGGTGATGCGTCATTCCAGCATCCAGATTTCCATCAACGCCGCCCGCCTGCAGGCTTATACCGAGGAATGCGAAATCCTGGCACAAGGGCAGGCGCTCGATGCCGACGGTTTGTCGGTCCAGGGCAATCAGATCGCCGGCCTGTCCGAGCAGACCAACGAGACCGTCATCGGCATGGCCGAGTCCTTCCGGACCCAACTGCAATCCCTGCAGGAGACGCGCTCGCGGCTCGACGAACTGCATGATCGGGTGGGGCGCGTCGCCGCGCAGATGCAGGCTTTCTCCGAGATGGTGGTGCAACTGAACGAGCGCGCCCGCTCGGTCGAGGACACCAGCCGCCTGATCAAGGACATCGCCTTGCAGACCCACCTGCTGGCATTGAACGCCGGGGTCGAGGCGGCGCGCGCGGGTGAGGCGGGCAGGGGATTCGCCGTGGTTGCCAGCGAGGTCGGCAAGCTCGCCGAGCGTGTCAACGCGGCCACCGGCGACATCGTCCGGCACACCGGAGAGATCCTTGGGCTGGTCACCAGCACGCGTCGCCAGACCGATCACATTCACGCCGACATGACGGCCTCGAACACCATGGTGGGCGATTTCTCACAGCAATTCACCGCGCTGGTGCACGAGCTCGAGGGCATGGGCGGGCAGATGGACCAGGTCGCCGACAACGTCTCGCAGGTCAACCAGACCAACCACGACATGAGTGCCGCCGTCTCGCGCATCGCCTCGCAAAGCGCCCAGGTGCTCGACCGGGTGGGCACGATGCGCGGACAGGTGCAGGATGTGCGCCGGCAGGCCGAGAGCCTGCAGGAAATGCTGGCGGCCCTGCGCACGGGCCGCACCCCCTTCGATGCGCTGGTCAACATTCTGGAATCCATGCGCGAGGCCTGCGTGCGCCTGCTGCACCAGGCGCAGCGACAGGGGCTCGACATCTTCGACCGCTCGTACCGCCAGATTCCGGGCAGCAATCCGCCGCGTTATCACGTCGGCTACGACAGGACCATTGACCAGCCCCTGCAGCGGATCCTCGACTTCGTTCTGGAGCAGTTGCCGGCCGGCTACTATGCGATCCTGATCGACGGCAAGGGCTATGCGCCCACCCACAACGCGCGCTATGCGCGGCAGCCGACCGGCGACGTGGCGCACGATACTCTGCATGTGCGCGACAAACGCCTGTTCGACGACCAGATCAGCAAGAACGCCATCGGCAACAAGGGCGGCGTCATGTGCCAGACCTATATGCGCGACACTGGCGAGATCATCACCGATGTGTCGATCCCCTTGGATCTGGATGGCACGCGCTGGGGCGCGGTGCGCATAGGCCTGGATTATCTGCGCTACGAAGAGCTCACTGGCCGGGCCAGCAGCCAGCCCCGGCTAAGTGCCTGAACAGCCTCGCTTAAGCGGCCTTGCTTGGCGGATCGCGGGGGGCGCCCGGGAGCTAGAATCCAGGCTGTCCCCATTTCCCGCCTCCCGCTCGCATGGCCGAGGATAGCGATCTAGAAAAAACCGAACCCGCCTCCCCTCGGCGCCTGGAAAAGGCGCGCGAGGAGGGGCAGGTCGCGCGTTCGCGCGAGTTGGGTACGTTCCTCGCGATTGTGGCCGGCGCCGCGGGCCTGTGGTTCGGGGCCGGCCATATGTACCGGGTCCTGAACGGCGTGCTGCGCGGCGGCCTGTGGTTCGATCCGCGCATCGCGCGCGATACGCGCGTGATGGTCGAGCAGGCGGGCGATTCCGCCTGGCAGGCTCTGCTGCTGGTGCTGCCGATTTTTGGCCTGCTCGCGCTGGTGGGGGTGTTCTCGTCGGTCGCGCTGGGCGGCTTCCTGCTTTCGGCCAAGGCGCTCGAGCCCAAGTTCGAGCGCATGAGTCCCCTCAAGGGGTTCAAGCGCATGTTCGCCATGCAGACCCTGGTCGAGTTGGTCAAGACCATCGCCAAGGCGCTGCTGATCGGCACCGTCGGGGTCATGGTCATCTGGCATTACCGGGACGACATGCTGTCTTTGACGCACATGGCGCCCACCGAGGCGCTGACGCGCGGGCTGGGCCTGGTGGCCTGGTGCTGCCTGCTGATCGCCGCCTCGCTGATCGTGGTCGTCCTGATCGATGTTCCCTGGCAGTTGTGGAACCACTACAAGCAGTTGCGCATGTCGCGCGAGGACGTCAAGCAAGAACACAAGGAAAGCGACGGCGACCCGTACGTCAAAGGGCGCATCCGCCAACAGCAACGCGACATGGCGCGCCGCCGCATGATGTCGGCGGTGCCCAGCGCCGACGTGGTCGTCACCAATCCCACGCACTACGCAGTGGCCCTGAGCTACCGCGAGGGGCAGGGCGGGGCGCCCACGGTGGTCGCCAAGGGCACCGGCCTGATCGCCGCGCGCATCCGCGAGCTGGCCGCCGAGCACCACATCGCCACGCTCGAGGCGCCGCCGCTCGCGCGCGCCCTCCATCACCACGTTCCCCTTGGCCAAGAGATCCCAGCCGCGCTCTATTCCGCCGTGGCCGAGGTCCTGGCCTGGGTCTATCAACTGCGTCGCTGGCGGCAGGGGGCGGGCGTGCCGCCGACCGCGCCCCGCGCGCTGTACGTGCCCTCTGAACTGGATCCGCGCCCGGGCGGCGCGGCACCGCTTGCCGCCGCGGCTGCGACATGAACGCCTTTCTCGCCTTTCTCAAATCCCAGGGCTCGGGGCAGGCTCGCCTGATGGCCGGCCCAGTGCTGATCCTCATGGTGCTCGCCATGATGATCCTGCCGCTGCCGCCGTTCATTCTCGATCTGCTCTTCACGTTCAACATCTCTTTGTCGGTGATGATTCTGCTGGTGGCGATGTTTACTCGCAAGCCGCTGGATTTCGCCGCCTTTCCGTCGGTACTGCTATTCGCCACGCTGCTGCGCTTGTCGCTGAACGTGGCCTCGACGCGGGTCGTGCTGCTCAACGGCCACAAGGGGCCGGCCGCCGCCGGCCAGGTGATCGAGGCCTTTGGCCATTTTTTGGTGGGCGGCAATTTCGCGGTCGGGATCGTGGTGTTCGTCATCCTCGTGATCATCAACTTCGTCGTGATCACCAAGGGTGCAGGCCGGATTGCCGAGGTGGGCGCGCGCTTCACGCTGGATGCCATGCCCGGCAAGCAAATGGCCATCGACGCCGATCTGAACGCCGGTCTGATCGGTGAGGACGAGGCGCGCCGCCGCCGGGCGGAGGTCTCGCAAGAGGCCGAGTTCTACGGCGCCATGGACGGCGCCAGCAAATTCGTGCGCGGCGATGCGGTGGCGGGCCTGTTGATCATGATCATCAACGTAGTGGGGGGACTGATCGTCGGCGTGGCCCAGCACGATCTGCCGGTGGGCGAGGCTGGCCGGGTGTATACGTTGCTGACGATCGGCGACGGCCTAGTGGCCCAGATTCCGGCGCTGGTGATCTCGACCGCGGCTGGGGTGGTGGTGTCGCGCGTGGCGACCGACCAGGACATCGGCCAGCAGATGATGGGGCAGCTCTTCTCCAACCCCAATGTCATGTTCATCACCGCGGGCATCCTGACCCTGATGGGCCTGATCCCCAATATGCCGCACGTTGCGTTCCTGTTGCTGGCCGCGATTATCGGCGGCATGGGCTGGGCGCTGCACCAGCGTCAGCAGCGCGAGCAGGCCAACGCCGCCGAGGAGCCCGCCCGTGCCGAGGCCGCCGTGGCCGCCGCCGCGGCCGAGGCGAGCTGGGACGATGTCTCCGTGGTGGACCCGCTGGGCCTGGAGGTCGGCTACCGCCTCATCTCTCTGGTCGATCACGAACAAAACGGCGAGCTCCTGCACCGCATCCGCAGTCTGCGCAAGAAGTTCGCCCAGGAAATGGGCTTTCTGCCGCCGGTCGTGCACATCCGCGACAACCTCGAGATCAAGCCCACCGACTATCGCATCTTGCTGTTCGGCGTCGAGATCGGCCGTGGTGTCGCCCTGGTGGGCCAATGGCTGGCGATCGATCCGGGCGAGGTCACCATGAAGCTGCAAGGCACGCAGACCACCGATCCCGCCTTCGGCCTGCCGGCGGTCTGGATCGATGTGTCCATGCGCGAGCAGGCCCAGATCGCCGGCTACACCGTGGTGGATGCCGCGACTGTGGTCGCCACCCACCTGAATCACCTGATGCATCGCCACGGCGCGCGCTTGCTGGGCCGCCAGGAGGCTCAGCAACTGCTCGACCATGTCGGGCGCGACCTGCCCAAGCTCGTCGAGGATCTGGTGCCCAAGACCATTTCCCTGTCGCTGTTGCAGAACCTGCTGCGCGGCCTGCTGGACGAGGAGGTCCCCATCCGCGATGCCCGCTCCATTCTCGAGACTGTCACCGAGCATGCGCCGCGTCTGGCCGCGCTCAATACCTCGGGCGGCGGCCCCGACCAGGGTGAGCTGCTGGCGTTGGTGCGTGTGGCCCTGGGCCGGGCGATCACCCAGCACTGGTTCCCGGGCGAGGGCGAGTTGCGGGCCATCGGCCTGGATGCGCGCCTCGAGCGCGTCCTCATGCAGGCCATGGGCGGCAACGGGGGCCTCGAGCCCGGCCTGGCCGACAGCTTGCTTGCCGACACGCTGCGCGTCGTCCAAGAACAAGAGGACAAGGCCGAGGCCCCTGTGCTCGTCGTGCCGCCACCCCTGCGGGCCTCGCTGGCGCGCTTTCTGCGGCATCACGTTCCGCAGATGGGCGTGCTCTCCAGCGCCGAGATTCCCGATGAGCGTATGATGCGCATCACCGCGGTCATCGGCGGGAGCTCCGCATGAACATCAGCCGTTTCTTCGGCATTACCAACCGGGAAGCCATGCGCCAGGTCCGCCTGGCGCTGGGGCCCGATGCGCTGATCGTCTCGAATAAACGGGTCAATGGCGGCGTCGAGATCCTGGCGACGGACCAGACGCCCGCGCCCGCGCATGCCGCCGATCAGGCGCCGCCGCCCACACCCCCGGCGCGCCCGGCGGCGCGTCCGGTGGCGCCGAGCGCCCCGGGCCAGGATTTGATCGGCGCCATCGGCGAGTTGCGCGGCTCGCTCGAGAGCCGCATCGACGAGCTGCTGTGGGGTAGCCAGTTGCGGCGTGCGCCGGGCGCGGTGAGCTTGTTCCAGACGCTGTTGCGCTTCGGGTTCAGCACGGCCTTGCTGCGGGCCATGCTCAAGCGACTGCCCGAGCACATGGGCGAGCGCGCCGCATTCCAGTGGGCACGCGCGGAACTCGTCAAGCATCTGCCGGTGCTGGCGTCCGAGGATACCTTGTGGCAGCCCGGGCTGGCCTTGGCGCTGGTCGGCCCCACGGGCGTGGGCAAGACCACCACCATTGCCAAGCTGGCCGCGCGCTGCGTGCGGCGCGCCGGCCCCGACGGCTTGATCCTGCTCACCACCGACACCTATCGGATCGGGGCGCACGAGCAGCTCAAGATCTACGGGCAGATGCTGCGCGTGCCAGTGCATGTGGTGCAGGATATTCACGAGATGCGGCGCGTCGTTCAGAGCGCGCGGCCGGACCAGACGATCCTGGTGGACAATGTGGGGATCAGCCAGCGCGACCAGTATATTTCAGAGCAGGCGGCGCTGCTGGCCAGCGCCGAACGCCCGGTCTCGCGCTTGCTGGTGCTCAACGCCTCGAGCCATGGCGATACCCTCGACGAGGTTGCCCGCTCGTACGCCGGGGACGGCGGCACGCCGCTGCGTGGCTGCATCATCACCAAGATCGACGAGGCGAGCCGCCTGGGCGCGGCGCTGGATACGGCGATTCGCTACCAACTGCCCATTCATTATGTCTCGAACGGCCAGAAAGTGCCCGAGCATCTGCTGTTCCTGCCGACCGAGGCCTTGGTCGACCACGCCCTGGCGCCCGCCCAGGGCGGGCGCACCCTATACGCGCCCACCGAAGCCGATCTGGCGGCCCTGCTGTCCATGACGCGCCCCGCCGAGGGCGGGGACGCGGCGGCGGCCCAACGCCAGCGGGACTTGCTGCCGCGCCTGCTCACTCTGTCGGCGCAGGACGGCGAGGCCTTGGCCGCCGAGGATCTCCGAGCGGCGGTCGCCGCCTTGGACGAGGATCCCGTCCTGGCCGAGGGATATGAGCTGTGGCGCGCGCAGGGCAGGGGCGACGAGTCCGCTGTGGCCGAAGGGGTCGAGCGCCTGCGCAGCGTCGCCCGGCGTGAGCTCGGCGCTGCCGGCGGCCTCACGCTGGCCGTGCATGGCCGCATCGCCTTGCATCTGGGCTCGCGCCGCGGCGCCTGGCTCGCCAGCGCCTGGTGCGGACTGGATGGTCGCGCCCTGGCTGCGACTTCACAGCAGTTGGTGCTGGCCGAGGGCTGGTATTCCCCCATCGAGGCGCACCGGCCGGTCGCGCCCACGCAGGCCGATGCCCTGCTGGCGCAGATCACCGCCGAATCCGCCGCGGCCGCGAGCCCTTTGCTGCACGTGTTCGAGGGCGGGGCGCCGACGCTGTGGCGCACGCTGGAATCCCGGGGCGTGCATTGGCTGGCACAATGCGGCGCCCGCACCCGGGTCCACGAGCTGGGCGGCGGGCCGGCCACCCTATCGGCCGTGTGCAGGCGCCTGACCGTCCAGCCCCTGGATCCCAAGGCGTTTGCGCATCGACCGGCTTTTGTCGGCCTGGACGATGCGCGGGTGGCCTTTTGGGTCGGTACGGGCCGGGTCGGTGTCCGGACGCGTGGTTTTGAGCCGCTGGAGGCCCGCGCGGTCTGCCTGCGGGCGATCGATCGCCAGGATGGCCGCGAGCTGCGGTGCTGGTATGCCCTGGCCACGCCTCAGGGCCCCGAGGACCCCATCATCCTGGCGCAGGCTTTGGCGGCGCGCGTCGATTGCCATGCGGCGTGGCGCCTGGCGGCGGCGATGCTCGGGGATACGGACGGGCCGGGCGAGGCCATGCTGACCCGCAGCCTGCGAGCGGCGCAGCTCGGGCTGGCCGCCTGGCGCCTGTGGCGCGATCCGCGCCTCGCCCAAGCGGCTGCGGTTTGTGCGCGGATGCTGGGCCAGGATGTGTTGCGGCCAGTCTTGGCGCCGGCCGCGCTGGACAAGCTCTATACCTTGAAAGAAGTCCTGGGCTGACTCGGACCGGGCCGGACTGGCCTCGCGCATCCGCGCGCCGCGCCTCGATAGCGGATTCCAGCTACGGCCGCGACAGGCGGCCTTTGGCGTCGTAGAGGTTTTCGCCCATCAGCCCGCGCAGGGTGTCGAGCGCACGGCGGTTGCTGGCGAGAAAAACATCGAGGATCTGTCCATTGCGCCGGTTGAGTTCGCTCGCCCGTCCCGCCAGCTCGAGCAGGGTGTCAAAGGCGTCGCGCAGGGGCGGATGGGCGAAGACCGCCGCCTCGACCCCGTCACGGTCGGCGCCAAAGCCCAGCCGCCCGAGGCGCTGGGCGCGTTCACGGTCCAGATCGCCCAGACGCTGGGCATAGTCGTTTTTGCGCTGGGTCAGGGCCTCGAGGGTTTCGTTGGGCGTTGAATCCAGCAGCAGGGCGGATTCCTCGTCGAGGGTCTGGATGAATTCGCGAACCAGCGCGGATTGCTGGTCGATGCAGTGCAGCAGGGCCTCGACCTCGGTGCTCATTTCAGCAGGTCGCGGACGCTGGCCAGCAGGCCGTCGGCGATGCGGCCCGGGTTGATTTGCAGCTCGCCCGAGGCGAGGGCGTCGCGAATCTGCTGGATGCGCTGGGCCTGGATGTCAGCGCCGCCGTCCTGCAGGGCCGAGAGGTGGCGCGCCGCGGGGCTGAGGTCGACAGGCGAGCGGGCACCGCCGGATTTCTGGGACGGCGAGCCGCCACCCGGCTCGGTGCGTGATCCTCCGGTGACCCCGTTCAGCAGGGAATTGGACGAAGTGGAACTGATTTTCAAGGTCGTCTCCGGGGAGGTCTGGTCTGGGGTGTTGCTGGTGCCTTCAATGTAACGGCGCTGGGGCCGCGAAATTTAGGGTGTTCCCCATACCCTTTACATCATAACCTGAACAGTGTGGGCGTCGATCACTGTGCCGGTGATCATTTGCCCGGAGCTGGTGCGGACCTGGATCTGGGCGCCCGGCCCCCCCGATTGCAGGGCCTGGCCTTCGCCCGTGGCGACGAAACCCAGACCGCGCGCCACCGTGCGGACGATGTGGCCACGCTCGATCGATTGCGGGTCGCGCAGGGCGTTGCCCTGGATGGCTGATCCCTTGGCGATGCGGCGCGTCGCCACCCAGCCCACGATGTGCGATGGATCGCCGATCAGACGATGGTTGCGCAGCAGGTCGCCCTCGCGGGTGTCCAACTCGTCCAGCGACAGGATTTCGCCTCGGTTGATCGTGCGGTTGGCGACGAAATAATGCCCCATGATGCGCACATTCGCCTGCACATACACGGTCCATGGCTGGGGGGCCAGGCAGCGGATGCCCACCGAGGTGCGCGGGCGCAACTCGGCGCCGCCGGGCAGGAAGGCCTCGAGCTGGGCGCAGGCGGGCTGCTGGGTGATGCGCGGCTCGTCCACCATGATGTCGGGTGTCCCGGGATGGCTGGCCGCGAGTTCGCGCAGCAGGTCGTCGGCCTGGGCGGCCACGGCGGCGGGGTCCTGGGTGCCCTGCGGCGGGGTGTCCCGCGCCATCGCGGGCAATGCCGCGCCGATGAGCAGCAGCAGCGAAAAGAGGCGACGTCCTGGCATTGAGGCATTGTAGTGTCCCGGGGCGGCGCGGGCATCGGGCGAATTGGCCGACAAACAGCGGCTTGTTTTGATGTTTGTGCGGCGCGCCCTCGACTTATTATGGTGTCGTGTGAAAAGGCCTTCGGGGCGCGTGGCGTCGCGGCCGGGCCGGGCACACGCGAATGGATACTTCAACCGGACCGCCATGATCGATCGCATCGGCAAGGAATTCGAATTCCAGCAAACAGCCCTCTCGCTGCGACAGCAGCGCCAAGAGGTCCTGGCGTCCAATATCGCCAATGCCGATACCCCCCATTACAAGGCACGCGACATCGACTTCGCGGCGTCGTTGCGAGGCGCGCTGGACGAGCGCATGCGGCTGCCCGACACCCGGTTGACGCTGACCTCGGCGCGCCACATCCCGGCCCAGGCGCACACCGCGGGGCCGGCCGAGGAACTGTACCGCGTGCCCACCCAGCCCAGCATCGACGGCAACACCGTGGACATGAATGTAGAGCGCGTCCAGTTCGCCGACAACACCATGCGCTACCAGACCGACCTGACGCTGATCGACCGGCGCATCAAGTCGCTGCTGGCGGCCATGCAGCAATAAACGGATTCCGGATTTCGTCATGTCATCGACCAGTATCTTCCAGATCGCGGGATCGGCCCTCACGGCCCAGTCCCAGCGCATGAATGTATCGGCCAGCAATATCGCCAACGCCGACAGCGCGGTGGGTCCCGACGGCCAGCCCTACCGCGCCCGCCAGGTGGTGTTTCAGATGGCGCCGCAGGGGGGCTCGGAGGCCGTTGGCGGCGTCAGGGTCTCTGGCGTCATCGAAAGCGCCGCGCCGCCGCGCATGCGCTACGACCCGGGCAACCCCCTGGCCAATGCCGAGGGCTACGTCACCCTGCCCAATGTCGACGTGGTCGCCGAAACGGTGAACATGATTTCGGCCTCGCGCTCGTACCAGGCGAATGTCGAGGTGATCAACACGGCCAAGACCCTGATGGCCAAGACCCTGACCCTGGGCCAATAAGGAGGCACCATGACGACTGTCGCCGGCACCAGCGCCTCGAATACCGCCGCGCTGGCCAATGCCCAGACCAAGAGCCTCATGGGCGACACGCAGGACCGGTTCCTGACGCTGCTGGTGACGCAGTTGCAGAACCAGGATCCCCTCAACCCCATGGACAATGCCCAGGTCACCTCGCAGATCGCGCAACTGTCCACGGTCAACGGCATCCAGCAGTTGAACAATACCCTGTTGGCGGTCTCGGGCCAGATGGACATGTCCCAGTCCCTGCAGGCCGCCGCCCTGATCGGCAAGCAGGTCCTGGTGCCTGGCCAGAAGGTGTCCCTGGGCAGCGATCCCGGCGACCCCTCGATCAAGGCCGCCACGCCGTTCGGCATCGACCTCATCTCGGGCTCGTCCAAAACCACCGTGTCCATCGTGGACGCCAGCGGCGCCCTGATACGCAAGCTCGATCTCGGCGCCTTGGACGCCGGCGTCTATCCCCTCACGTGGGATGGCAAGGACAGTGCCGGCGCCCCGGTGGCCGACGGCGCCTACAGTGTCCAGGTGGCGGCCGCGGACGCCGACGGCCAGCCTGTGACCGCGCAGGCGCTGACCTCGGGCACGGTCGGCAGCGTCGCCTACACCTCCGAGGGCCTGCGGCTGGATCTCGGCCTGGCGGGCAAGATTTCCCTGCTGGATATCCGGCAGATCATGTAATCCGTATCGGTGGCGGCCATCCGGCCCGCCGCCGTCATCGCTCAACGAATCACGCACTGACGAGGTAGAACATGGGTTTCGGACAAGGTCTCAGCGGCTTGAACGCCGCGGCGCAAAATCTGGACGTCATCGGCAACAACATCGCGAACTCGGCCACCGCGGGCTTCAAGGCCGGCAGCGCGTCGTTTGCCGACGTGTTCGCCAACTCGCGCGTCGGTCTGGGTGTGCAGCTCGCATCGGTCAACCAGCGCTTCACCACCGGGACGGTGACCTCCACCGGCAATCAGTTCGACATGGCGATCGACGGCGCGCGAGGTTTCTTTGTCGTGCAAAACCCCAACGGTGAACAGTTCTACACCCGCAACGGCGAGTTTTTCGCCGACAAGGAAAACCGCATCGTCAACGTCCAGGGGCAGCAGCTCATGGGCTATGCGGCAGGCACCTCCAACCTGATCGGCATGACCGTGCCGGTGGGCAACCTCGCGCCTGAGGCCACCGGCAGCATCGCCAACAAGGTCAACCTCGACGCCAACGATGCCGTGGTGCCCAATGCGTCCAATCCCGAAACCGTCGGTAGGATCGATCTGACCCGCGACGGGATGACGACGGCCTATCACTATCGCATCACCGGCGGCGTCTATTCCTGGGTCGACAGCACGGGCACGACGGCGGGCCCGATTCCCCCCGCAGGGACATACATGACCGACACCAGCGTGGCGGCCACCCCCGTCACGTTCACGGGCGGTGTGCCCGACGTGCCGCTGCCGGTGACGGGCGGCAACGTGGCAGGCGGCGTGGTGCCTGCCGGTGCGGTGGGTACGGTGTACCTGAACGGCGTCGCCCATTATTATCGGGATGATGGTGCCGGCGGCTACGTGTGGTACCAGGACGCGGCCGGCACGACCGTCGCCAATACCGGCGATCCCGGGTATCCGGCGAATGGCCAGTATCAGTCGGGTGCCGAGGCGAGCGCGAGCGTGTCGTTCTCGTCGCCGGGCACCCCCGTTAGCACGCTGCCGGCGGGTACCGACAACGTGGCCTACGTCGCCCCGGTGACGGCGGTTGCCTTCGATCCCAATAACACCGATTCGTTCTCGAACTCCACGCCGATCACGGTGTATGACTCGCTGGGCAATGAGCATCGCCTGACCCAGTACTACACCAAGCGCCCCGCCGCCGGCGGCAACAGCGTCTGGGAGGTCAACTTCCTCATCGACGGCCAGGCACCCACCAGCGGCGGCTCGACGATCCTGACTTTCGATTCGGCCGGCCGTCTGATCAGCGTGCCGTCCAGCAGCACGGTGACGCTTGCCACGCCGGGGGGCGCGGCCTCGCCGGCCGGTCCGCTGAGCATCAACGTCGATTTCGCCGGCTCGACGCAGTTCGGCGGCAGCCATACCCAGAATTTCATCGCCGATGGCTCATTCACCGGTGAATACGCCAGCACCTCGGTCAGCGAGAATGGCGAGGTCGTGGCCAACTACACCAATGGCAAAAAGCTGGTGATCGGCACGCTGGCGCTGGCCGACTTCTACAACCTGCAAGGTTTGCGGTCGGTGGGCGGGGTCGCCTGGGCCGAGACCGCCACCTCCGGCCAGCCCATCATGGGGCGCCCGGGCAGCAACGGCCTGGCCACCATCAAAGGGCAGGCCATCGAGGAATCCAATGTGGATCTCAGCCAGGAACTGGTCAATATGATCATCGCCCAGCGCACCTACCAGGCCAACGCGCAGACGATCAAGACACAAGATCAGATCCAGCAGACGCTGATCACCATGCGCTAGGCGGTCGCGGACCATGGATCGCATCCTCTACACCGCGGCCAACGGCGCAGCCCGCATCCTCGAGCAACAATCGGTCATTTCCAACAATATGGCCAATGTCTCGACGACAGGGTTTCGCGAGCAGCTCGCGATCTACCGTTCGGTCCCGGTGGTGCCGCAGGCCGGCGAGCTGCCCACGCGCGTCGCCACCGTGGCCTCGACGCCCGGCAGTCATTTCCGCCAGGGCACCCTGGCCGAGACCGGCCACGCGCTGGATGCGGCCATCGCCGGCGAGGGCTGGTTCGCGGTGCGCACGCCCCAGGGCGAGGCCTATACCCGGGCCGGCGAGTTCGCCGTCAATGCGCAAAACCAGCTCGTCACCCAGTCCGGCCTGCCGGTGCTGTCGGTCGATGGGCAGGCCATCGAGGTGCCCGAGCGCGGCAGCATCACCTTCGCCACCGATGGGCAGATCAGCGCCCTGGGCGCGGGCGACAACCCGCGCGACATCCAGTTGATCGCTCAATTGAAGCTCGTCAATCCGCCCGCGGACCAGTTGCAGCGGGGCGGGGACGGCCTGTTTCGCCTGGCTCAAGGGCAGGCGGCCCCAGCCGATCCCGGGGTGAAGATCACCCCCGGCTTCGTCGAACAGAGCAATGTCAATCCGGCCCTCGCCATGGTGGCCATGATCGCCAACGCACGCCAGTTCGAGATGCAGATGAAGGTTATCCAGAGCGCCAACACCGACGAAGAACGCGGCAATTCAATACTCTCGGCGGCGGGCTGATCCCGCTGCCCTTCGACAGGCAAGACCATCATGATTCGTTCACTGTGGATCGCCAAGACCGGTCTGGAAACCCAGCAGACCAGCATGGACGTGATTTCCAACAATCTGGCCAACGTCAACACCACGGGCTTCAAGCGCAGCCGCGCCGTGTTCGAGGACCTGATGTACCAGACTCTGCGCCAGCCCGGCGCCCAGGTCGGGGCGGCCAATCAGTTGCCCTCCGGCCTGCAGATCGGCACGGGTGCGCGCACCGTGGCCACCGAGCGCATCCATACGCAGGGCAATCTCCAGGAAACCGGCAACAGCCTGGATGTCGCCATCCAGGGCAGCGGCTTCCTGCAGGTCGAGCTGCCCGACGGGACGTTCGCCTATACCCGCGATGGCAGCCTGCAGGTCGATCAGAACGGCATGCTGGTGACCGCCGGGGGCTATCCCGTGCAGCCCGGCATCAACATCCCGGACAATGCCTTGACGGTCTCCATCGCGCGCGACGGCACGGTGTCGGTCACCCAGCCGGGTGCGACCGGTACGAACGTGCAGGTGGGCCAATTGCAATTGGCCACCTTCATCAACAACACCGGCCTGCAAAGCCAGGGCGAAAATCTTTACCTCGAGACCGACGCCTCGGGCCCGGCGAACCTGCTGCAGCCCGGCCTGGACGGGGCCGGCGTGCTGTTGCAGAACTTCGTCGAGACGTCGAACGTGAACGTGGCCGAGGAACTGGTCAAGATGATCACCACCCAGCGCGCCTTCGAAATGAACAGCAAGGCGGTGCAGACGTCCGACCAGATGCTGGCGCGCCTGACGCAGTTGTAAGCGGGATGCCGATGAAGGGATTGCGTCGTGGGGTGGGGGCGTGGGTGGCCGTGTGGGCCCTCGCCCTGTCCGGTTGTGCGCTGGTGCCGCCCGAGCCCGTTGTCACCGGCCCGCTCACGGCGCCGCCCCCGCCGCCCATCCCGCCCGCGGCCCAGGCCAACGGCTCGATCTATCAGCCCACGGCCTATGGCAACTATCCCCTGTTCGAGGATCGGCGGCCGCGCAACGTGGGTGATATTGTCACCGTGATGATCCAGGAAAAGACCAATGCCGCCAAGAGCGTGGATACCAGCACCAATCGCAAAGGCAGCGCCTCCATGGATATTGCCCTGGCCCCCGCGATCCTGCCCACCGACCTCGGCCCCAAGCAGAATTTCGAGGTGGGCAGCGGCAACCAGTCCCAGGGCAAGGGCTCCAGCAGCGCCACCAATGTATTTTCCGGGACCTTGACCACCACCGTCATCGGCGTGCTGCCCAACGGCAACCTGCAAATCGCCGGCGAAAAACAGATTGCCATCAACCGCGGCAGCGAGTACGTGCGTTTTTCGGGTGTCGTCGATCCGCGCTCGATCACCGGCAGCAATACCGTGTCTTCCACCCAAGTGGCCGATGCGCGCATCGAATATCGCAGCAAGGGCGTGATGGACGAGGTCCAGACCATGGGCTGGTTGCAGCGCTTCTTCCTCAACATTGCCCCGTTCTGACGCCATGGCCGAGTTCACGACCTTTCTCGACGCTTCGGCACGCCGCATCGCGCGCGGTTTCGCCACCCTGTGCCTGGGCGCGCTGCTGGCTTCGGGCGCCGCGTGGGCTGACCGCGTCAAGGATCTGGCGTCCTTTCAGGGCGTGCGCGAAAACCAGCTCATCGGCTACGGCTTGGTGGTCGGCCTGGACGGCAGCGGCGACCAGGTGCGCCAGACGCCTTTCACCCAGCAGAGTCTGACCAATATGCTCTCGCAGCTCGGGGTGACCGTGCCTCAAGGCACCAATATGCAGGTCAAGAACGTCGCCGCGGTCATCGTCACGACGCGCATGCCTGCGTTCACCCAGCCGGGCCAGACTCTGGATGTCGTGGTGTCCTCCATGGGCAATGCCAAGAGCCTGCGCGGCGGCACCCTGCTCATGACACCGCTCAAGGGGGCCAACGGTCAGGTCTACGCCCTGGCGCAGGGCAACCTGCTGGTGGGCGGGGCGGGCGTCTCGCAAGGCGGCGCCAGCGTGCAGGTCAATCAACTCAATGGCGGCATCATCCCCGACGGCGCCATCGTCGAGCGCGGCGTGCCCACCACCTACGCTCAAGACGGCAGGGTCCGCCTCGAGCTCAATTCCAGCGATTTCGGCATCGCCCAAAGCGTGGTCGCCGCCTTGAACCGCAAGTTCGGGGGCCAGACGGCCCAGGCCTTGAACGCGCGCACCATCGAGCTGATCGCTCCCGTCGATCCGCAGCGTCAGACTGCGTTCCTGTCCCAGGTGGAAAATCTGCAGGTGGCCTTGCCGCCGGCACGCGCGCGCGTGGTCATCAATGCGCGCACGGGCTCGGTCGTCATGAATCGCACGGTGACCATCGAGGAGGCCGCTATCGCCTATGGCAACCTGTCGATCGTGATCAGTCCGCAGCAGCAGGTCAGCCAGCCGACCACGCCGTTTGGCGGCGGCGAGACCGTGGTCACCGAGAACACGCAGATCGAGATGCGCAGTGAGGCGGGGACGGTTCAGCGTGTCACCACCAGCGCCAATCTGGCCGATGTGGTGCGCGCGCTTAACGCCCTGGGTGCGACACCGCAGGACCTGCTGTCCATCTTGCAGAATCTCAAGAGCGCCGGCGCCCTGCGCGCCGACCTCGAGGTCATTTGAGGGCGGCCATGGGATTCGTCACTCATACCCCGCGCCCCGGCGACGCCGCCCAGCCCTCGGCCCTGGACTTCAGCGGCTTGAACCGCCTTCGGCGGGGAGTGGCCGCAGGCGCCGAGGCACCGGCCGGACAGCAGGAGGCCGTGGCTCGCCAATTCGAGGCCATGTTCATCCAGATGCTGCTCAAGCAGGCGCGCCAGACCTCTGAAATGACCCCCGGCCTGCTGGATTCCCCCGGCGTGCGCATGGCGCAAAGCCTGGGCGACGAGCAGGCCGCCCTGGGCATGGCCGATCCCGGCCTGGGCCTGGCGCAGGCGCTGCTGACGCAGATGCGCGGAGGGGCCGAGGCCGGCCGGCTGGAGCCCTCGTCCCGCGCGCCCGAGGCCGCGGCCTCGCGCCTGCCGGGCCTGCGTTCGCGCATCGGCGAGGGCCGTCGCGAGGTGGCCGATTCCATTACGGCCCTGATCGACTTGCTCAGCCGCGGCCACGTCGGGGAAAAAGTGTCCGGCGCCATCCGCGGCGCTCCGGGCCACATCCGCGAATTCGTCGACAAGATGGCCGCCGCGGCCGATTACGCCGCCGCCCAGAGCGGGGTGCCCGCGAAACTCATCCTCAGCCAGGCCGCCCTGGAGTCCGGATGGGGCCAGCGCGAAATTGCGCGCCCCGATGGCTCCAGCAGCCACAACCTGTTCGGCATCAAGGCGACGGGTGGCTGGAAGGGCGACGTGGTGTACGCGACGACCACCGAATATGAGGACGGTGTGGCCCGCAAGGTCAGCGAACCCTTCCGGGCCTATGGCTCCTATGCCGAATCCTTTGCCGATTATGCCCGGCTGATCGGGGGCAGCGCGCGCTACAGCGAGGTGCTGAGCGCGCCCTCGGCCGAGGAGGCGGCGCGGCGGGTCCAGGCGGCGGGCTACGCCACCGACCCCTCGTATGCCGACAAGCTGATCTCGATCATGGGGTATTTCAACGCGCGCTAGCGTCGCGTCTCATTGGGGCGCGGCCCGGGTTCGGCGCGGCGGGCGAGGGGGTAGGGATGCGGCGGTCTAAACACCGGGCCGCGCCGGCCGTTAATCGGCCCAAGGGGTCGATAGACCATGCGTGCGTCCGTGCGGCGCGCGCTACACGTGGGATTGCTATGAATCTGGCGAATTTAGGAAAGGCAGGCATTCTGGTGGCGCAAAGCCGTCTCCAGACCGCTGGCCACAACATCAACAACAGCGCGACCGAGGGCTACAACCGCCAACGCGTCATGGTCCAGTCCGCGGGCGCCGGGCAGACGGCGGCCGGCTGGGTGGGTCGGGGCGTGCAGGCCGTCAGCGTGCAGCGCGCCTATGACAGCTTCCTGTATTCCCAACTCGCCGAGTCCCGCACCAGGGGTGCGGCACTCGCCACTTATGGCGATCAGATCAGCCAGGTCAATAATCTGCTGGCCGATCGCACCGTCGGCATCACGCCGGCCATCCAGGCCTTCTTCGACGGCGTGCAGGCGGTGGCGACTGCGCCGGCCGACAGCGCGGCGCGCCAGGAGCTGCTCGGGCGGGCCAACAGCCTGGTCACCCAGATCAAGAACGCCAACGCCTTCCTGGACGAGCAGCGCTCGAATATCAACACCCAGGTCCGCACCACAGTGACTCAGGTCAACAGCATCCTGGACCGCATCCAGGACCTGAACCGCCAGATCTCGACCGCCAAGGCCGTCGCGCCCGGCCAGCCGCCCAACGACCTGTTCGACCAGCGCGACCAACTCGTGGCCGAGCTGAGCCAAATCGTCGATGTCCAGATTTTCGAGCAGGACGATCGGGTCAACATCACGGTGGCCAACGGCCAGGTCCTGTTGGGCGGCGATTCGGTGTTTCATCTGGATGTGCGGCCGTCCGCCTCCGATCCTTCGCGCCTTGCCGTCAACTATTCCATTCCGAACGGCGTGGGCGGCAGCACTGCCGTCGAACTGAGCGATAGCCTGATCACAGGCGGCACGCTCGGTGGGCTGCTGAGCTTCCGGCGCGAGGCCCTCGACACCGTCCAGAACGACCTTGGCCGGCTGGCGGTGGGCCTGGCGATGGCCGTCAACGAGATTCACGGACGGGGCTACGATCTGACGGGGGCGCAGGGCGGCGATTTCTTCGCGCTCGCCGCTCCCAAGGTGATCCGCGGCGAGGGCAATGCCGTGGACATGGATCCCGCCGTCCGCTTCGTGAATCCCGACCAATTGACGGCGCAGGACTATCGGGTGTCGTATGACGGCGCGAGCTACGTCGTGACCCGGGTGTCGGACGGCGCCGTGCTTGCGGTGGGGAACGGGATTTTGTCCTTTGACGGCCTTGAGGTGGATGTCTCGGGTATGGCGGGGGCTGCGCCCGGCGACGGTTGGCTGATCCAGCCCACGCGGGATGCGGCCGCCAGCCTGGCGGTCGCGCTCGATGACCCGGCGCGGATCGCGGCGGCCGGCGGGGTGGATCACGACGGCGTGCCCGCGACGCCGAACGTGGGCGCCGGCTCGGCCAATGGCGATATCGCCCTCGAATGGGCGGCGTTGCAGACCCGCAAGGTCCTGGGCAACGGGGCCATGAGCCTGAACGAGGCCTATGCCCAGATCGTGAACAAGGTCGGCGTGCTGACCCAGCAGAATTCCACGGCGCAAAAGGCGCAGGAGACGCTGATCCAGCAGAATTACTCCGCCCAGCAGGCGCTCTCGGGCGTGAACCTGAACGAGGAATACATGAACCTGAACCAATACCAGGAACAATTCCGCGCGGCCTCGCGCTTGATCGACGTCAGCTCGACGCTGTTCGACACGCTCCTGAGCCTGCGCAGCTAGGCGCCGGCAACACGACTCGAGGATTAAGGGCATGCGCATCAGCACCAACCTATTATTCAACACCGGCCTCAAGACCATCGGCACCCAGCAGGCCGACTTGATGCACTTGTACCAGCAGATCGGCTCGGGACAGCGCATGGTGACGCCGGCCGATGATCCGCTGGCGGCCACGCAGTCGATCAACATCGCCCAGTCGCAATCCCTGAACCAGCGTTTCGCGGAAAACCGCGCCGTGGCCTTGCGCAACCTGGGCACCGAGGAGGACGCGCTGGGCTCGCTGACCCTGTTGCTGCAGGACGTGCGTACGCGCGTCGTCGAGGCGGGCGGCGGCGCCTTGTCCGATGCCGACCGCGGCACTCTGGCGACGGCCTTGCGCGGCGCGCGCGACGCCATGCTCGCCATCGCCAACACCACCGACGGCAATGGGCAATATGTGTTCTCGGGATCCCAGGGGCTGACGCGGGCCTATGCCGAGGACGGCACCTATCTGGGCGACACCCTGCAGCGGCAGATCCAGGCCGACCAGACCCGACGGATCGCGGGGGGCGACGTCGGCAGCGATGTATTCGAACGTGCCCAGCCCGGCACGCTGGCCTATTCCACCCGGCAATTGGCCGCGGGCGGCGATGGCACTGCGATACTCGGCGCGCCCACGGTCGTCGACCATACGCTGGGCAATGCCGATTCGCGCCTGGAATTCAAGATCACCTTCACCAGCGCGACGACCTACGACATCGTGGTGACCGACCATTCGCCTGCGACGGGGCCGGTGACGGAAACGTTCACAGACCAACCCTTCACGCCCGGCGCCACCGTGCTTGACCTGCCTCGCGGCGATGGCAATAGCCCGGCGGCGCCGACATCCAGCGGCACCCAGGTCCAGATCTCGGGCGTACCCGCGGCGGGTGACGTTTTTACCGTCACCCCCATGCGGCACGACCAGGCCTTCAATCTCTTCGACACCCTGGACAAGCTGGTCGCCGCCCTCGAAGCCCCTACGGCGGGCGATGCCAGCGTCCAGGCCGGCCTGGGCAATATGCTCAACACCGCCATGCAGCAATTGTCCTCGGGCTACGACAACGTCCTCACGGTACGCTCCTCGATCGGCGCGCGCATGAACGAGCTGGAGGCCATGAACGATGTCGGCGAGCAGCGTAAGCTGGGCTACGCCAAGGATTTGCAGCGCCTCGAGGACTTGGACTATTACGACGCCACGATGAAGCTCAATCTGCGCAAGATGGCGCTCGAGGGGGCGTCGCTCGCGTTCCAGACTATCCAGGGACTGAGCCTGTTCAATATCGGGGGCAAGTGATCCGGCCGACAGGCGGTTCCCCGTGGCGGCTCCACGTCATTCGATCGCTGCCGGGACCCTGCGTCATCAGTGGGCGAGCCTATTCTGCCCAACGGCGCGCGCGGCGCGTCGAGCCGATCATCGTTTGCGAGAAAGCATGGCAAGAATTCTGAGAACAGCCCTTCCATCGCATTCCATGGGCCACCGCGCCCGCCGCGCGGCCTTGGTGCTGCTGGCGCCGCTGCTGTTGGCCGCCTGCACCTTTACCGGACAGACGTTCAACGTCGGCGGGCTCGAGCGCATCGTGATCGGGCGCACCACGCTGGCGCAGGCCGCCGATGCCTTGGGGGCGTTGCCCGATCAGACCTGGCAGCAGGGCGACACGGTGTTGGCGCGCTGGGGCTACAAGGGCAGCGCGGCCACGGACGCCGTGTATTTTCGCCAGGAGGCCTGGCTGCGCTTCGGGCCGGACGGCACCTTTCAGCGCATGGAAAATACCGTCAACATCCCCAGCACTTTCCGGCCGCGGACACAGGCTCAGGCCGATCAGGAGGCAGCCGAGGCCGCGACGCGGCAGCGGGCGGCGGCGCCCGCCGCGAATGGGCAGGCCGCCGATCCGGCGAGCGCGGATTCCGTCGCTGCCGGGCTCGGCGCGTCTGAGGGTCGGGCTGTGCCGCAAGCCGTCGACGCGCCGCAGCCGCTGCTGCCCGAGGGCACACGCTATACGCCCGGCGTGAGCTATCCCATCGGCCGTTCGGGGGCCTGAGTCCGGGGGCCTACAGGCCGGCGAGGCCGCGCGCGATCCGTGCCATGGCCTGGTAGCCATCCTCGAACAACCGTGACAGGAACCCCGAGGTTTGCGGCAGGACCACCGCCAGCACCACGAGGCCGGTCGTCAGCGTGATGGGAAAGCCCACCGCGAACACCGATAGTTGCTGCGCCGTGCGGTTGAGAATGCCCAGCGCGAGGTTGATGGTCAGCAGCACGATGATCAGCGGCAGGGCGAGCAGCATGCCCGATATCCAGAGCTGCCCGCTCCATTCCAGCAGCGCGCCCCAGCCATTGGGATGGAGCGCGGCGCCCACGGGCAGAATCTCGAAGGTGCGCACCAAGCCATCGAGCATCAGCAGATGGCCGTCGAAGGCGAGGAACACCAACATGGCCAGCAGGTTGAGCAGGCGCGAAAGGACCGCGGTATTGGCGCCCGTGGCGGGATCGAAGAACGAGGCGAAGGCCAGGCCCATCTGCAGGCCCACGAATTCGCCCGCCATCATGGTGGCGGTGAAAATCAGCCGCATGCACAGGCCCAGTGCGACGCCGATCAGGACTTGCTGGGCGGCGATCAGCAGGCCCTGGAAGGATCCGGCGGGAATCTCGGGTATGGGGCCCAGCAGCGGCGCGGCCACCAGGGTGCAGAGGATCGACAATCCGATCTTGAGCCGGACCGGAATCGAGGATTCGCCAAAGATCGGCGCCATCGCCACCAGGCCCGCGATCCGGAACAGCGGCCACAGAAAACCGTTGATCCAGGCGTAGAGCTGGTCGGCGGTGAACTGGATCATGGCCTGCCGGCGTCGTTCGCGGGGGCCGGCGTCAGCCGGCCAGGCCCGGGATCGAGTCGAGCAACGTGCGAATATAGTCGACCATCGTGCTGATCAGCCACGGGCCCAGCAGCACAAGGGTGGCGCCCACCGCCAGCAGCTTGGGGATGAACGACAGCGTCATCTCGTTGATCTGCGTCGCGGCCTGGAAGATGCTGATCACCAGACCGACCAGCAGGGTCACGAGCAGCAGCGGCCCAGCCATGGACAGGGCCACCCGTAGCGCCTGGTAGGTCATGGACATCACGGTTTCCGGCGTCATGGGTGGCCTCTTATTGATAGAAGCTGCGGGCGAGCGAGCCCAGCAGCAGGTGCCAGCCATCGGCCAGCACGAACAACATGAGCTTGAAAGGCAGCGAGATCGTGACCGGGGGAACCATCATCATCCCCAACGCCATCAGGAGGCTGGCGACCACCAGATCGATGATCAGGAAGGGGATAAAGATCGTGAAGCCGATCTGGAATGCGGTCTTGAGTTCACTGGTGACAAAGGCGGGGACCAGCACGCGCATGGGCACCGCCTGCGCGGACTCGAGCGAGCCCGCGTCGGCCATCTCGGCGAACATGGCCAGGTCGGCCTCGCGAGTCTGGCGCAGCATGAAGGCGCGCAGCGGCCCGGCGCCACGGTCGATCGCCTGTTCGAACGTGATCTCGTCGTGGCTCAGGGGCTGGTAGGCCTGGTCGTAGATCTGATCGAACACCGGCGACATGGTGAAAAAGGTCAGGAATAGCGCCAACCCCACCAACACCGAGTTGGGCGGGGACACGCCGGTGCCCAGCGCGTTGCGCAGCAGCCCGAGCACGATGATGATGCGGGTGAAGCCCGTCATCATCAGCAGGGCGGCCGGCAGGAATGACAGCATGGTCAGCATGACCAGCGTCTGGATGCTCAGCGACCAGGTCTGGGTGCCGTCGGCGCCGGGGGTGATGGTGAGGGCGGGCAGGGTGGCTTGTGCAAAGGCCGCGCCCGGCCAGAGGACGGCCAGCAGGGTGCCGGTCAGCAGCCACGGCCACCAGGGCATCGGCAGGGGTCGCCCCGCCGCGAAGCGCCGCGATGAACCCGCCGGGATGACCATCAATGCCTCGAGATCGCCTGGCCGAGCGTGTCGGAGAACGCCCGGGCCGGGCCGGCCGCGGCGTCCGCGCCGGCGGGTGGCAGAGTGTGCAGGAGGGTGATCTGCTGGGCGGTGACGCCTAGGACCAGGCGGGCGTCCTCGACCTCGACGATGGCCAGCGAGGCGCGCGCGCCCAGACGCTGCGTGGCCGAGACTTTGAGGCCGCCGCGGCCGGCGACCGTGCGCAGCCAGCCCCCGCGCCGTGCCGCCCAGGCGAGCGCGAGCAATAGTCCGACGATCAGCAGCAGGCTGACCGTGACGCGCAGGAGATCGGGCTGGTTCATGCGTCCGGCCTAACGGCGGTTGTTGAGCCGCGCGATGCGGTCCGACGGGGTGATGATGTCAGTGATGCGGATCCCGTACTTGTCCTCGACGGCCACGACTTCGCCCTGGGCGATCAGATAGCCATTGACGTAGATGTCCATGGGCTCGCCGGCCAGTCCATCGAGCTCGACCACCGAGCCTTGGCCCAGTTGCAGGATGTTCTTGATTGTCAGGCGCGTGCGGCCCAGCTCGACCGAGAGCTGAACCGGGATGTCCATGATCATGTCGATGTCGCTGTCGGCGCCCGCGCCCTGGTTTGTCAGGGGCTGGAACACCTGGGCGGCCGCCGGACGGGGCGCAGAGGCCGCGGTCTGCTCGGCCAGAGCCGCGGCCCAGTCGTCGTCGTGCGACAGGCCGGCAGCCTGGGTGGGCTGGTCGTGGGCGGATTGCTGCTCGGCCAAGGCCGCGGCCCAGTCGTCGTCGGTGGTGCTTTGAGAGGCGGGCAGGATCGGGTCCTGCGTGTCCTTATCGCTGGGTTCGGTCATTGTCTTGTGTCTGATGGCGGGAATTGTTCGGGAAGGGGCGCCAGGACCTTGTTCACCCGCAAGGCGTAGCGGTCGTTGAAGGTGCCGTAGCCGCATTCCAGCACCGGCACCCCGCCGGCGCTGGCGGTGATCCTGGGCGAGACGTCGATCGGCAGCACGTCGCCGACGCGTAGCCGCAGCAACTCGCCGATGGAGGTCTCGAGCCGGGCGAATTCGGCCGTCAACTGGACCTCGGCGCTGCGCACCTCGCGCGAGAGCTGCTGCGTCCAGCGCCGGTCGATCGAGTCCGAGGCGGCTTGCTGCAGCGGACGGGTGAGCAGGTCGCGCACGGGCTCGATCATCGAGTACGGCAGGCAGATATTGAGTTTGCCGCCGGCGCTACCCAGCTCGATGTTGAATGACGAGACCACCACGATGTCGTTGCCGCTGCTGATGCTGGCGAACTTGGTGTGCATTTCAGAGCGGATGTACTCGAACTCGATCGGATAGACGTTGCTCCAGGCCTGGCCATAGCACTCGAGGGTCAGGCCGAGCAGGCGCTGGATGATGCGCTGTTCGGTGACGGTGAAGTCGCGCCCCTCGACGCGGGTGCTGTAGCGTCCATGGCCGCCGAACAGGCTGTCGATCACCAGAAACACCAGGTTGGGATCAAAAGTGAACAGCGAGGCGCCGCGCAGGGGCTTCATGGCCACCATGTTCAGGTTGCTGGGGACCGGCAGATTGCGCTCGAATTCGGAGTATTTCTGGATGCGGATCGCATTGACGGTGATGTCCGCGTTGCGCCGCATGAAGCTGAAGAACATCGCGCGCAGCCGGCGCGCGAAACGCTCGTTGATCAATTCCAGCGTCTGCATCCGGTGGCGCACGATGCGGTCCGGCGAGGTCAGGTCGTAGGCTCGCACCCCGCCCTGCTCGTCGGCAGGCGATTCGGTGGATGCCGATTCCTCGCCGGTGACTCCGGCGAGTAGGGCATCGACTTCGTCCTGTGATAGCAGGCTTTGGTATGGCATTACTGCACCACGAAGGCGGTGAACAGGACATCGTCGATCCGCGGCCCCGCCGGTTGTGGCGTGAACGGCCGCGTGAGGGCGGCCCGCAGCGCGTCGGCCAGGACCTGCTGGCCTTCGGGCGATTGGACGCGCGCGATGTCCTGGCTGGACAGCACCTTGAGGGCGCGGTCACGCACCTCGGGCATGTAGTCCTCGATGATCTTGCGCGAGGCCTGGTCGGCCAGGCGCAGTGTGACGCCCGCATACAGGATGCGGTTGCGTGATTCGCCGTACAGCGTGACGGTGAAGGGCGCGAGCTCGGCGAAGATCGGTGCCGGCGGCGGCTCGGTCGTCACGGCGCCGGCCGCGGCCGATGACTCGCCGCCCTGCCTGGATATGAACAGCATCGTGGCGCCGATGGTGGCACCCACGACGATGACCAGCATGAGAACGAGTTTCAAGAGCCTGAGCATGATTCCGGGCGAGCGAGTGAATAATGGGCGGGAGCGCGCGCTGGATACCGAACGGCAGGAAAAGCATGGCCGTCCCGCATGGATGTGGAGGGACGGGTATTAGGCAAAGGTATCCACCAGAGCGTCTGGCACGCGGCCGGCGCGGCGCTGGGTGGCGGCCTCCGGTGGCGCGGGCGTGGCCGGCAGCGGGGACGCGCCGCCCAGCGTGAAAGTCATGGCGCCCGGCTCGCCACGACCCTGCGCGTCGGCCTGGGCGAAGGCCTGCTGGCCGGGCTGCTGGTCGCTCACGTCTGCCTGGCCCAGCGACAGGCCGGCCTGGGCCAGTTGTTGCTGGAGCTGGGGCAGCGCGTTTTCCAGGGCGTGGCGCACGGGTGCATGCGGCGAGACGAACAGAGCCTGCGCCACTGAGTCGCTGAGGTGCAGCACGATGCGCACCGGCCCCAGATCGGGCGGGTTGAGGCGCAGCTCGGCCGTTTGCGCGCCGCCGCGGCCGTCATGGACCAGCGTGAGGATCTGGCGGCTGAAGTCCATGGGCCAGGCCGGGTCGCCCAGGGGCGTCGCCACCGCGGGCGAGGCGGGCGCGATGGCGCCCGCATTGGCCGCCTGCGCGCCGGAAAGGGCCGCCAGGGGCGGATTCGCCGCGAACGGCATCGTGGGCTCGAGTCCTCCGCCCGGCGCGTGGGCGGAGGGTTCCTGGAGGATGCGGGCGGCGGACGCGGCCGTTGCCGGCGTCGTGCCGACAAGGCCCTCGGTGGCCACGGTCGCGGAAGGGGCGCCGCCGCGCACCGTGGCTTGCGGGCTGCTGGCCGCGGCGGGATCGGGCGCTTGCGCACCGTCGCGCCGCGCCGGGACGGGGCTGGTCGCCGCGTCGGCGATGATTGCGCGCGCGTCGCGGGTGGCGCCCGCGGGGCCCGTCGGTTGCGCGCGCGCGGCGGCACGCACCGCGGTTTCATCGGGAGCGTCCGCGGCGGCGGCCATCGGATCGGTGATGGTCGCGTGCGTGTCGACACGCTCGCCGGCCGGCCACGCGCGCACGGCTTGCGTTGCCGCGCCGACGGACGACGCGACCAGGGGGCCGGAATCCTTGTCCGGGCCAGGCGTGCCCTCGCCTGGCGTCGTCGCCGTGGCCATCAGCGGCAGGCCGGCGCCCGCTGCCAGCAAGGCGAGGGTTTCCTCGGGCGTCGGGGGATGCTGGTCCCCTCGGCCAGACGGGGCCGCGTCCCGGCGGGAGGGGGCGCCGGCGGCCCGCGCCGCACGGTCGGCACCGTGGAGCGCCTCGCGGCGGTGCGAGAGAGTGTCGGAGAATGGGGCGAGACCGGCGGCATCCGCCCCGCGCCCGGCGGGGCCGGGGGACGGGGTGCCGGATGGGGCGGCAGGGATCAGGGGCACGTTCATCGCTGGTTTCCGAATCAATGGGGACGCCGCGCGCGTCGGTGCAGGCCGGCCGACAGTTCGTCGCTGATGCGCTGCTCGAGGCGTTGCTCGCGGGACTGGGCCTGGCGGTCCTGGCGGGCCTTGAGGGCCTCGTAGGAACTGAGCCGACGCTTTTCGGCGGTCCATTGCTGGCGCCCGGCATCGAGACGGGTGTCGATCTGGGCGATGATCTTATTTTGCTGGCTAATGGCCTCGTCCAAAGTGGCGATAAACCGCCTAAAGTTGTGGTAATTCGAGGCCGATACCCCGTCGTGGGTGCTGGCTTGCAGGCGTTTGGCATAATCGCCGCGATAGCCGTCCAGCGTATCGAGCTGTCCCTGGGCCTGGCGGCGCTGGGTGCTGAGCTCGGCGAGCAGCCGGCCCGCGTCCTCGACTTTGTTGCGGGACAGCTCGATCAGCATCGCCAGCGGCGCGCGCTCATTGGCCATGGCCCGCCTCCTGGTCCATGACGCTTGCCAGTGCTCCGGCGGCGCCGGCGTAATCGACGCGGGCCTCGATGCCTTGCTGCAGGTATCCCTCGAGCCAGGGATAGCGCTCGATCGCCCGATCGATTTCCGGATCATTGCCGGGGGTGTACGCGCCGACGGCGATCAGGTCGTGGTTGCGCTGATAGCGCGACAGCATGCGCTTGAACTGATGGACCAGGCGGAATTGCTCGGGCGGCACGATGGCCGACATGACGCGCGAGATCGAGGCTTCGATGTCGATGGCGGGATAGTGGCCCGCCTCTGCCAGGCTGCGCGACAGCACGATGTGGCCGTCCAGGATGGCGCGCGCCGAATCGGCGATCGGATCCTGCTGGTCGTCGCCCTCGGTCAGTACCGTGTAGAACGCGGTGATCGAGCCCGCGGCGTGCGCGGCCGAGGGCGCGCCATTGCCCGCGCGCTCGACCAGGGCCGGCAGTTTCGCGAACACCGAGGGCGGGTAGCCCTTGGTGGCCGGGGGCTCGCCGATCGCCAGGGCGATCTCGCGTTGTGCCATGGCGTAGCGCGTCAGGGAGTCCATGATCAACAGCACGTGCCGGCCCTGGTCGCGAAAATATTCCGCCAGGCGCGTCGCGTAGACCGCGCCCTGCATGCGCAGCAGCGGCGAGACGTCGGCGGGTGCGGCCACCACCACGGACCGCGCCAGGCCGTCGGCGCCCAGGTTGTGTTCGATGAATTCCTTGACCTCGCGGCCACGTTCGCCGATCAGGCCCACCACGATCACGTCGGCCTGTGTATAGCGCGCCATCATCCCCAACAGCACGCTCTTGCCCACGCCCGACCCGGCGAACAGGCCCATGCGCTGGCCGCGGCCGACGGTCAACAGGCCGTTGATCGCGCGCACGCCCACATCCAGGACCGTATCGACCGGTGCCCGCGTCAGGGGGTTGATGAGCCGCGCCGTCAGCGGCGCCATGTCCAGGCCCGGGGGCAGGGGGTGGCCATCCAGCGGTCGGCCGGCGCCGTCCAGCACCCGTCCCAGGAGGGCGCTGCCGACCGGCAGCCGGCGGGACTGATCGGTCGGCGCCACCGGGGCATCCTGCCAGGCGTGCGTGGGTAGCGCCGGCGGGTCGAGCAGCAGGGTTTCGGCCGGCACCACCCGGGCGCCGGGCGGCAGGCCGGTGATGTCGCTTTGCGGCATGAGATAAAGCGTTTGTGCATGAAAGCCCACGACCTCGGCGTCGGCCCATTGGTCGCCGCCCGGCGAGATCTGGATCCGGCAGGCGGCCCCGACGGCCAGTTGCAGTCCGGTAGCCTCGAGCACCAGGCCGGTGGCGCGCGTGATCCGTCCGTTGGCGCGCCAGGGCTGCCGTGCGCCGACCCGCCGCTCGCCCGCTTGCAGCAGGGCGCGCCAGCGGGCGCCGGCGGTTTGCAGCAGGAGGCCGGGGGATTCGCTCATGGCTCGCCCGGCGGTTGCCCCAGCGCCGCGATCACGCGCCGCCAGCGCGTCTCGAGGGTGGCGTCGATCGCGCCCTGGGCGGTCTCGAGGATGCAGCCGCCGCGCGTGATGCGCTCGTCGGCGATCAGGCGTGGGGGGGTGGCCTGCGGATCCTGGTCGAAGTATCCCCGCAGCAGGCTCACATCCTCGGGATGCAAGCGCAATTGCACGGCCGCGTCCTGCGCGGATCGCGCCTGCAGGACCTCGCCGACGAGATCCAGGATCCGGTTGGGGTGGTCGCGCAGGCTGGCGCGCAGGACCTGTTCGGCGATGCGCACGGACAGTGACACCAGGGCCTGGCCCACCTCGCCCTCGAGCGTGTCCAGCGAGCGGGCGCAGGATTCAGTCAGCGAGAGGAGCCGGCGCGCCTGCTCGCGTGCCGCCTCGGCGCCCTCGTCGTGCCCGGTGCGCAGGCCCAGCGCCCGGCCGTCGCGCTCGCCGGTCTCGAGCCCCTCGCGGCGGCCTTCCTCCAGCCCGCGCGCCAGTCCTTCAGCGTGTCCCTCGCGGCGCCCTTGTTCGAATCCCGCCTCGTAACCCTTGGATAGGCCCCGCTCGCGGGCTTGCGCCAGGGCCTCGGCGCGCTGGCGCAGCCAGTCGCCCGTGGCGCCGTCGGCCTCGGATGCCTTGGCGGCGCGCGGCTTGAGGGTCTCGAGCGAGTCCATCTCCCAGCGTTGCCAGGCCGCCCGGGCGGCCAGATCAGGCCTGGATTTAGACATACTCGTCATTGCCCGTGGTCAGGTTGATCTGACCGGATTCGGCCAGCTTGCGGGCCACCATGAGGATGGCCTTTTGTTCGGTCTCGACCCGCGACATGCGCACGGGACCCTGGGCCTCGAGGTCGTCGCGCAGAATCTCGGCCGCGCGGTTGGACATGTTTTTGAAGAACTTGGCCCGCAGCTCGTCGGTTGCGCCCTTGAGGGCGATCGTGAGTGCGGCGGTGTCGATTTCCTTGAGGATGACCTGGATGGCGACATCCTCGACGTCGGCCAGGTTGTCGAAGACGAACATCTCGTCGACGATACGCTGGGCCAGGTCCGGGTCGATCTCGCGCAGGTTGCCGACGACGGCCTCTTCCTCGGCGGAGGACATGAAGTTGAGGATCTCGGCAGCGGTGCGCACCCCGCCCATCTTGGAGCGCTTGGCCCCCTGGCCCGAGAGCACCGAGTTCAAGACGTCGGTGAGTTCGTGCAGGGCCGAGGGCTGGACGCCGCCAAAGGTGGCGATGCGCATCATCACATCGTGGCGCAGGCGCTCGGGCAGCAGGTTGAGGACGGCCGAAGCGCGGTCGCGCTCGAGGTGCACCAGGATGGTGGCGATGATCTGGGGATGCTCGTCCATGATCAGCTCGGCCACGTTCGTCGGCTCGAGCCAGTTCAGGGCGTCGATGCCCGAGCCCGCGCCTTCGCCGGCCTCGAGAATGTCCTCGATCAGGCCGGCGGCCCGGTCCGTGCCCAGCGCCTTGGTCAGCACTGAACGGATGTACTCGTCCGAGCCCAGGGTGACGGCCATGAACTGGTCGGCCTCGCGCCGGAATTCCTCGAGGATGCCATCGACATCCGCGCGCGTGACCTGCCTGAGATTGGCCATCGCCGCGCCGATCTGCTGCACCTCGCGCGCGGACAGGTACCTGAAAACCTCGGCGGCGGCATCCTCGCCGATCGACATCATGAGGACCGCACAGCGGGTCATGTCGTTATCAGGGTTTTTCATTCTTGCTCATCCAGGAACGCAACACCATGGCGACGGCGCGCGGGTCCTTTTGTGCCATGGTGCGCGCAGTGTCGAGGTTGTCCTCATAGCGGCTGATCTCGGAGGCGCGCTGCTCGGCCATGCGTTGGTGGTCGCGGACCGCCTGCTGACGGGCGTCCTGCTTGGCGCGCTCGACCTGCGCGTTGGCAAACCCATGGATGATGGGCTTGAGTACCGAGCGCCACAGAAAGAACGCCAGCGCCAGGTAGAGCAGGACCTTGAGCAACTGCATGGCGTATCCTTGGTAGGCGGGGTTCTCCCAGACCGGGGTCTGCACCTTGGTTTCGGTGAAGGCGCTGTTGACCACGCTCAGTGTGTCGCCGCGTTCAGCCGAGAAGCCCATCGCCTGTCGCACCAGCGCATCAATGTTTTCCATGTCGGCGGACTCGAGCGGCGCGGGCTCGCCATCCTTTTCCCGATAGTTGACCACCACCGCCACCGACAGGCGCTGCAAGATGCCGAGCTCGTGCTTGATGTGACTGATGGTGCGGTCCACCTCGTAGTTGATCGTTGCATCGCTGCGCGAGGACACGCGCTCGGCGCCGGCTTGTGCGCCGACGGCTGTCCCGGCCGTCGGCGCCGGGGGCGGATTGCCCGCCTGCGCAGCGCCCGGGGCGGGGTTTTGCGTCTGGCCCGGGTTCGCGGGCGCGGACTGAATCGGGGCGGTCGCATTGGGCGGAGGCTCGTTGGAGAGCGCACCGGGCACACCGTGGGGCGGTTGCGCGCCGTTTTGCAGGGAGGCGCTGGTTTGTTTGCTGCGCACGGCAGCCTCGCCCGGGGTCTCGTTCGGGCGGTAGACCTCTGAGGTCTGCTCGCGCTGCGAGAAATCGACGGTGGCGCTGACCTGGGCGCGCACATTGCCGGCGCCCACGATGGGGTTGAGCAGTGTGAGGATGCGCTGCACGGTGCGTTGTTCGATGTCGGCGACCAGGTTGCGCCGCGTGCCGTCCGCGCCGGCCTCGCCGCTCAGGGCCGAGAGCAGGTGGCCGTCCTGGTCGACGATCGAGACGGCGTCGGCATTCAGCTTGGGGACGCTCGAGGACACCAGCCAGGCGATGGCCGAGACCTGGGACTCGCTCAGGGAACGGCCCGGGTACAGGGTCAACAGCACCGAAGCGGTGGGTGCCTCGCGGTCGCGCACGAATAGCGATTGGCGCGGGATGGCCAGGTGCACCCGGGCCGCCTTGACGGGTTGCATGCCTTCGATCGAGCGGGCGAGTTCGCCCTCGAGGGCGCGTTGGTAGGTTACCTGCTCGGTGAACTGGCTCGCGCCGAAGCGCGGCTGGTCGAGCAGCTCGAAGCCTACGCTGCCGCCGCGTGGCAGGCCCTGTTCGGCCAGTTGCAGGCGCAAGGCATAGACCTGGTCGGCGGGCACCAGGATGGTGGTGCCGTTGTCGGCGAACTTGTAGGGGATGTTACGCTGGTTCAGCACCGAGACGATTGCCCCGCCGTCGCGGCCCTCGAGGTTGGTGAACAGGCTGCGGTAATCGGCCTCGCGCAGCCAGAGCGCCATGACGACGGCCACGGCGATCAGGCTCGCGCCCAAACCCAGCAGGACGGGTCGCGGAAGGACGGCCAGGCGCGCCAGGGCGGGGTAGCGGTTCATCCAGTCCGTCATGGGGCTCATGCCTGGCGCGGGCGCGAAGACGCCTGGAAATCCAGGGGCTTGGACTCGAGGTACTGAATGGTGTGCATACGGGGTGCAGCAAGAATTGGCGGACGATGGCGGCCATTATCGCCGTGAACGCGAGGGGGCCAAGCGCCGAAAAACCTGTGTTTTGGGGCTTAGTTGTAGTGTTACCCCCGGCACATTCGCCCCCGCTTCGCCAAAGCGGGGAACTGCGGCCCGAACCTCTCGTTATTGTGCGCCTTGCGCGCGTGCGGGCTGCCATATAGTGTCCGCATGGCGGTTGTCGAGGCGGCAATCGCGGATGACGGAACCCCCCATGATGACATCCCAGGCCCTCGCCAACGTTGAAAACATGCTCGCCCAGATGCGCGCAGTGACGCGTGCGGCCCAGGGCCTGCCGGCCCAGTCCGGCCCGGCCGAGGTCTCGAGCCAGGGCGGGTTCGCGGCCGAACTCGCGCGCTCGCTCGAGCGGGTGTCCCAGGCCCAGAACGCCGCCAATACCCAGGCGCGCGCTTTTCAGGCGGGCGAACCCGACGTCGCCCTGAACGACGTCATGATCGACCTGCAAAAGGCCAGCCTCGCGTTCCAGGCGACCGTGCAGGTGCGCAACCGCCTGGTCGATGCCTACAAGGAAATCGCCAATATGGCGATCTGATAACGCAAACGATTCGAGGTCCTTTCAGGCCCCGCCTGGCGTGTTCACGGGCTCGCCCGGCGGCGGACGCGGCGTGTCCAGCTTGTGGGCGCCGCCTTCGGCGTCCAGCGCATACAGCCAAGCCAGCAGCTCGGCGATCGCCACATAAAGCTGCGGCGGAATGTGCGCATCCAGATCCACCTGCATCAGCAGACCCACCAACTCGGGGGATTCGTGCACGTACAGGTTGTGCTCGCGGGCGGTGCGGATGATGGTCTCGGCCAGGGTGCCGTAGCCTTTTGCGACCACGCGCGGCGCGCTGTCGCCGGTGTCGTACGACACCGCGACAGCGCTGGGCCGATCGGGGTCAGGCCGGGTGGATGTCGTCATGGGTGCCCCGGGACGCCGGCGCCGGCCCGGCGGGTGGCGCGTCCTCGTCCGAGTCGTCGCGGTCGACGACAGCGATCTGGCTCGCCCGCAGCCCGTGGGCCAGCAGGCGCGCCCGCAGTGTTTCGATGGCGCCGTCCAGTCGCTCGGCGCTGTCCGGCGCGGCCAGCCGCATGACCAATTGATCGCCCGCCAGGGTCAGCCGGGCCTGGATGGCGCCCAACGCCGGCAAGGAGAGGTTCAGGCGCGTGGACCAGTGTTCGGCCCGGGAGCCACCGCCATCCCCCTCGTCGCCCGCATGCCGGCGGACCTCCCAGCGCATGTCCGCCCCGGGCCAGGCCTCGCCCTGCCAGGCAAATCCCTGATGGGCCAGGACCTCGAGTTGCTGGCGCACCAGGAATTGTGCCTGGGGATCGATGCCGGGAATGGGAGGGGCTTGCACCGCCGGGGCGGCGGCCGAGCCCCCCGCCTGGCCGGTTTGCGCCGGCGCGCCGGAGGCCTCGGCGGCGGCCGGCAACCCCTGCGGCACGCCTTGCGGGCCCGGCGCCTGGGCGGGTAGAGGAGGGGCGCCCTGCGAGCCCGCGCTCGGGGTATTCGTGGCCTGGCTGTCCGGGGCGCGGCCACCTGTCTGGGTGTGTGGCGCCTGGCCGCCTGGTACGCGGCCTTCGGCCGTCTGTGCACCCAGGCGGGCCTGAGGCTCGCGGGCAAGGTCACGGGCGTCGGCCTTGCCGAAGGCCAGCGCCGCCAGATGGGATTCGTAAAACAGGCCGCTGCCTTGCACCGCCTGGGACAGTGCTTGAGACAGGCGCGCGGCCAGCGCGCCGGGCTGGTCCAGCGCGGTCGCGAGCGCGGCCCAAGCCGCAAAGGGGCCGGCTGGGGCCTGCGGGCCAGCGGCCCCGGGGACGGGCATGGCGGCCGGACCCCGGGCGGCAGCCGTGGCGGCGTCCGCCATGCCCGCGGGGAGGGGCGGCATGGCGCCTGCGCGCGCCGCCGGCCCGTTCAGCAGAGGTTGGCGGCCCTGCACCGCGGGGTCGGCCTGCGGGTATTGGGCGAGCAGGGCGAGGATGATGCGCGCGGCGAACCCCAGAGTCGTGGGCGCCGATGCGGTGGTGGAGCTGTAGGTCGCGGCGCGGCCGATCCGGTCGTCCAGCGCGGTTGCGCCGGCAGCCTTGCCGACCGCGGCCTGGCCGCGGCCCTGGGCGCCAGCCGCATCCACCGCCTCGCGGGGGTGGCGTTGGGCGGAATTCCGTAGCGCATCGGGGTTTTCGGGATTGCCGGGCTGGGTGACCGCCGCGGGCCGGGCGCCCGAGACGAGATTGGCCTGCTGGCCGAGCGTCGTGCCCAGTACCGCGTCCAAGCGCTGGATCAGCAGCGTGCCTAGCGTGGACGAGCCGCCAATGCTCATTCCGAGGACGCGTGGTAGGCCCGCAGCACCGTGCGCTGGCGCTTGATGGCGCCCATCAGGTGGCCCAGGCGCAGCAGCTCGGGCGCGGCGAGGTGTCGGATGCGCGCATCATCGTCCAGGATGCGGGTCAGCAGCTCGCGCCGCGCGTTGCGGTCCGCGTCGTCCAGGGGGCTGAAGCGGCGCAGGTCCTCGACAGCCTGGTTGTATTGAGCGCCGAGCTGGACGACGTCGTCCCATTGTTGCGCCTCGGCCTTGGCGCGCATCTGGCTGCTCAGGGAGGCGATGAGCTGGTATTGATGCAGGACGGAGGAGCGGGAGGCCATAGGGGAATACGTCGCCGTGTCAGGATGATAGGGGGCGTTCGAAGTGTGGATCTGCGGCGACGTGCCAGGCATCGGCCAGGTCGTTGAGGAGTTTCTCGGCCGATTCGAGCTTGGACGGATCGTTGTTGAGGTTGGCTTGCAGCAGGTTGCGCACGATCAGCTCGTAGGCGGCGACCAGGTGGCGCGCGACGTCGCCGCCGCGCTCGGTGTCGACACTGGCCTTGAGCCCGGTCTCGACGATGTCGATCGCCTTGGAGATCGACTGGCCGCGCTCGGCGGTGCGCCCGCCTCCCATGTGCAGCCGCGCCTGCGCGGTCGCGGTCAGCGCCCCGCGAAACAGCAGCGAGATCAGGCGCTCGGGCGTCGCGCCGAGAACCTCGGATTCGAGTCCGACGCTGGCATAGGCGCCGGCGGTGCGGGCGGCACGTGAACGGGGGGCGTAAGTCATGATGGAAGCCGTTTATTTATCGGACTTGCTGAGATTGCTGAGCATGCTGAGCTGCTGGGTCAGGTAGCTGCTGAGGGAGTTCATTTGGGCGACCATGGCGTCCAGTTGGGTGAACTGCTGGCGGTAGGTCTCCATGCGCTGGTCAATCCGGTCGGCCGTCGCGTCGTACTGCCTTTGCATCTGCTTGGCCGTCTCGTTCAGGCTGTCCGTGGTGGCACTGAACAGACCGTCGCTGCGGGTGAAGGCCTCGGCCGCGTTGGCCACTCGCGTGCCCGCCCCATTGGTGCCGGTGAATAGGGAGGTGACCCCCTCGAGGTTGCTGGACAGGGCCTTGGCGAGTTTGGCGTCGTCGACCTTGAGTTCGCCGGACTTGGGGTCGGTGGTGATGCCGATGCGCGACAGCGACAGGCCGTCGATGTCGTCCAGTGCGCCGTTGAGGGCCCCGCGCATTTCCGTCTGGACGCGGCGGGCCAGCGAATCGCCGGTCAGGGCGCTGGATGCCTGCGTGTCGACGTTGTATGAGGTCAGGGACTTGATCGTGCCCAGCAGGCCGTTGTAGGCCTTGACGAAATCGTTGATCGCCTTGGTCGCGGCGGTATCGTCGCGCGTGACCGACAGCGTGGCCGCCTTGTCGGTGGTTTGTTTCAGCGTCAGCGCGACGCCGTCGATGGCGTCCTCGATCGTGTTGGTCTGGCTGGTGATCGAGATGCCGTTGATCGACAACTGGGCGTTGGTCGCGGCCTGCTCGGTGAACCCCCCCGTGCCGACCGCCTTGTCGTACGCGAGGAAGGCCTCGAGCTCGGCGTTGTCGGCCACCGTGATCGAGGCCACGGCCGATTCCGTTCCCGTCGCGCGACTGGTCAGGAGCAGGCGGTGGGCCGCCCCCGAGCCGTCGTTCACCAGGGTCGCGTTCACGCCCGAGTCGGGGTCGCCGTTGAGGGCGGCCACCAGTCCGTTCAGCGACGTGTCCTTGCCGGTGAGGTCCACCGTATGAGACTCGCCGTTGGCCAGGGTGATCGTGACCGAGCCGCCCGCGCCGATGGCCGCATCGCGTTCGGCGCGGCCATCGGCGACCAGGGTCTGGGCCGAGGCCAGGGTGTCGACCTGGATGGAATACTGCCCGGCGATCGCGGTCTTGTCCGCGGTGGCGGAAAACGCGTCGGCGGCGGTCGTGGCCTTGAGGGCACCGAATGCCTCGGGCTTGCCGACCGCCTTGGCGGCGGTCTGCAGCGTCGAGACCGCGCCTTGCAGCTTGCTGTACGCGGAAACCTTGGTCTGGACGGCGACCTGGCGGCTCTGGATCAGCGCCAGTGCGTGGTTTTCGTTGTTGCGCAGGCTGGTGAGGAGATCATTGAGGGGCAGGTTGGACCCGACGCCGATCGAAGAAATAGTGGCCATGATTTAACTCCGTGTCGCCATTATCGCCGTGTTCCAATCCAGGCAATCCTGACGTAAGCGGGGGGATTCAAACATAGTTCAACGGCCAGGGTGTCGAGCCGCCGCCTCAGGCGCGCGTGTCGACGCCCGCGCCTTGCAACTGGACAATCATTTTCGCGACCCGCAGCACCGCGTCGGACGGCACCGTGCGCAGCACCTCGCCGGTCGCGCTGTCGATGATCGAGACGACCAGGCGCTGGGCATCCTCGTCCATTTCGAAGCGCATGCCGGTGGACCAGGCCTCGAGGCTGCGGTTGACCGAATCCAGGGCCTTTTCCATCGGGGGCGGTGCCCCGGTCATAGCGTCCCGCGGGCTGTCGTGGCCCGCCGTCGACGCATCGGACGACATTTCCCGGGCGCCGGCCAGGTGGGGCACCGGTCTCGGTGAGACGTCGGGCAGGTCGACGGCCGTCGGGGATGGGCCGGTCGTGATGGCCGCCAATGGGTGGCCGATCGGTGGGATCATAGAGTCCTCGCGTATTCCGTGTTCGTCGTCCATCCCTCGCCCAGGGCGGCGGAAAGACCCTCGCGTGGACCCTGTAACGGAGGATATCGCGGAAAATTTAGGGGCGAGCTCCCCCAAGTTCAGAGGGGAAACCCGGATACCTTGGTGAATTGGCGATTCCTCGGGGTAACGACGCATTTTTTTTCGGGCATACTGGACGGCGTTCCATTCTCAATATACAGGCCCCCCGATTCCACGATGCCCAGTTCCGAAGACCTGCTGGTCGGGCAATATGCGCCGCTCGTGCGGCGTCAGGCGCTGATCCTGATCGGCAAGCTGCCCGCCAGCGTCGAGCTCGACGACCTGATGCAGGCCGGCATGATAGGCCTGCTCGATGCGATTCGACGCTACCAAGAGCAGCCCGACGCCCAGTTCGAGACCTATGCGGTCACCCGCATCCGGGGCGCCATGCTGGACGAGCTGCGCGCCCAGGACTGGTTGCCGCGCAGCGTGCGCAGCAAGGCGCGCAGCATCGAGGATGCCGTCCACGCCCTGAGCCAGCGGCTGCTGCGCCCGGCCACCGAAAGCGAGATCGCCGAGGAAATGGGCTTGGGCCTCACGGAATACCAGACCCTCCTCGAGGAGGCGCGCGGCGTGCAAATCCTGATGTACGAGGACTTGGCGCGCCGCCGCGAGGGGATAGACGATGGCCTGCCCATCGACGGCGAGGCCCATGCCGAGGGCGGCACCCCGCTGGACTGGCTGGTGCACGAGGGCCTGCGCAAGGCGCTGATCGAGGCGATTCGACACCTGCCCGAGCGCGAGCAGCTCCTGTTGTCCCTGCAATTCGAGCAGGACCTGAACCAGAAAGAAATCGCCGCCGTGATGGACGTCACCGAGGGGCGCATCTCGCAGTTGCGGTCCCAGGCCATCGCGCGAATCCGCGCCTGGCTGGCCCATCATTCCTGGGAGCACACTCCCGGGGACGACGCCTCCTTTAGCAAGCTGATCTGAGCGCCTGCGGCCGATGGCGGGGGGGGGCCGCCGCCGCCTCGCAAACAATACCCGGACCCTGTGTGAGTGTCTGCTTGTATCGGATATAAGATGTATATATTATGAATCTTAACGCCGGCGGAGACCACCGGCCGCGACATCGACGAGGGAAACCCATCATGGACATCAACCGCTTCAAGCACCAGCATGTAGACATCCTCAGCGGCATCGCCGCACTACGCAAGCTCGCCCACCAGGGCATCAGCGAGCATGCGGTGGACATCGCCCACGAGCTCAAGGCGCTGTCCACGATCATCACCACGCATCTGGCCATCGAGGACCGCATCCTGTACCCGTCGCTGCGTCGCAGCGGCAACGCATCCATGGCCCTGATGGCGCAGGACTACCAGGACGATATGAAGGGCATCGCCAATGCCTTCATCAATTTCGCGCGCCGCTGGAGCAATGCCACCCAACTGTCGCGCGACCCCGAGAAATTCCGCGACGAGGCCAATACCGTCCTGCGCGACGTGCATGCGCGCATGGTGCGCGAGAACCGCGAGTTCTATCCGGCGATCGAGGCGTTGTAGTCCGCAGAGGGTCTGCGCTATTTCAATCGGCGGGCCAGTTCCGTCAGGCCGGGGTGGCGGTGGTCCCTATCCGATAGGATGGGGCCGTCGATCGGCCATGAAATGGCCAGTTCGGGGCAATTCCAGGCCAGGCCCCGCTCGTCGGCGGGATCGTAGTAGTCGGTGCACTTGTAGTACAGGATCGCGGTCTCGCTGGTGACGCAAAATCCGTGAGCGTAGCCCGGCGGAATCCACACCTGCCGATGATCGACGGCCGACAAGGCTACCGCCGCGTGTTGGCCGAAGGTCGGCGAGGCGGGATCCACGTCGACCGCCACATCGAATACCGAGCCCTCGATCACCTGGATGAGCTTGCCCTGCGGATGGCGGCGCTGGAAATGCAGGCCGCGCAGCACGCCGTGCCGCGAGCGCGAGACATTGTCCTGGACGAAGGGCAGGGTGATGCCCGCCTCGTCGCGATAACGGCGGGCGCTAAAGGTTTCCATGAAAAAGCCGCGTGCGTCGCCGATCACACGGGGTTCGATGACCAGCACGCCGGGCAAGGCGGTTTCAATGATGTTCAAGGTGTGGGCCGGTGTCCGTTCGACATGTCAATAATAAATGATCGCCCCAAGCGCAATCTCTCCGTCGCGGGAAGGCGGGCTCCGTGGCGGTATGATGCCTATCATCCGCAGCGCTCGAGGCGCGGTTTTTTCAGGAGTATGCATGGCGTCCAATGACACGCCGGCGGTTTCCGCGGGGCTCATCAGCGCGTGGCACGATCAGCTCCGCGCACACCGGCCCATTGCCTGGGGCCTGCTAGTGGCGCTGCTGGCGGTGCTATGGCTGCTGCTCGCCAGCGGCATCGAGGCGTTTTCCCCTAGCAACCGGGTCTACCTGGGCTATGCCGCCCTGGGCGGCATGGCTGGGTTCGGGGCGACGGCGCTGGGCGCGCTGCTGGCGGTGGGCCTGCGTGCCATCGGCGTCCGCACGCGCGACTGCATGCTGGGGTTCGCCGCGGGCATGATGCTGGCAGCCAGCTCATTTTCGCTGATATTGCCCGGCCTCGAGGCGGCCGAGGTGCTGCTCGGCAGCGGGGTGGGCGCGGCCCTGGCCGTCGTGGCCGGCCTGGCACTGGGCGTGCTGCTGATGCTGGGACTGGACTATTTCACGCCGCACGCCCACGAAACCTCGGGGCCGCACGGCCCGGCCGACCAGCGCATCAGCGGCGTATGGCTGTTCGTGCTGGCCATCATTTTGCACAACCTGCCCGAGGGCATGGCCATCGGGGTCAGCTTCGCCCAGGGGGACATGAGCGTGGGGCTGCCGCTGACTACGGCCATCGCCATTCAGGACATTCCCGAGGGTCTGGCGGTCGCCATGGCCTTGCGCGCGATCGGCCTGTCGCCGGCGGTTTCCATTCTCGTTGCCATCGGCTCGGGCCTGATGGAGCCCCTGGGTGCGCTCGTGGGCGTGGGCATCGCCAGCGGTCTGCCCATCGCCTATCCGATCAGCCTGGGGTTGGCGGCGGGCGCGATGATTTTCGTGGTGTCGCACGAGGTGATTCCCGAAACCCATCGCAACGGCCACCAGACGGCGGCCACGGTGGGCCTCATGGCGGGGTTCGCCGTGATGATGTTTTTGGATACGGCGCTGGGGTAGTCGGGCGCGGGGTCAATCCCCGAACACCTCGTCTAGGGTCGTGGCGTCTACGAAGTTCAGCGACCAGGTCTCGAGCTGCTCGGCGGTCGCCGCGCGGACGCGTTCGGTCGCAGTGCCGGGGATGGCGCCGAACCGGCGGCCCAATTGCCGCAGCAGCAGTTCGGCCTGCCCTTCAACGCGTCCCCGCCGCAAACCAACCCGCTCGGGTGTCGTGATGTATGTCATTGCATGCTCCTGTTCCAGGGCTTCCAATGC